>NZ_JBIVKZ010000011.1:0-337974 GCF_044751025.1 Streptomyces sp. NPDC088747 | reverse complement strand
GGCTTCGGTGTCGACGAAGATGATGCGGGCGTCCTGGTACTGCTTGTCGTCGTCGGCCCAGACGTAGTAGTCGCCGTAGGGGCCGTCGGGGTTGGCGCGTGATTCCTGGAACCAGGGGTGCTGGTCGCTGGTGTGGTTCATGACGAAGTCGATGATCACGCGCATGCCGCGTTGGTGGGCGGCGTCGACGAATTCGACGAAGTCGGCGAGGTCACCGAATTCGGGCAGGACGGCGGTGTAGTCGGAGACGTCGTAGCCGCCGTCGCGCAGGGGTGACTTGAAGAACGGGGGCAGCCACAGGCAGTCGACGCCCAGCCATTGCAGGTAGTCGAGTTTCGCGGTCAGGCCCTTGAGGTCGCCGACTCCGTCGCCGTTGCTGTCCTGGAAGGAGCGGACCAGGACCTCGTAGAAGACGGCGCGTTTGAACCACTCGGGATCGCGGTCCTTGGCCGGGGTGTCCTCGAACGTATCCGGGACGGGCTCGTTGACGATCATATGGTGGGTGACCCTCCGATCTGCGGTGAGGACGGTCGCAGGACGGTGAGGATGTGCGCGGGACGATGCCCTGGCTCAAGACGCACATAATTCGCCCTGCCCCAGTAGAAGGTTTCGCCGGTGAGCTCGTCGCGCACCGGCACGGACTCGTGCCAGTCCAGGCCGAGTTGTGGCATGTCCAACGAGACCGTCGCCTCCTGGGTGTGGTGGGGGTCGAGGTTGACTACCACCACAACCGTGTTCGAACCGCGTCCGTCCGTGGTGCTTTTGTCCTCGCCGCTGTCCGGAACCGACTTCGAGTACGCGATGACCGACTCCTGGTCCGTGTGGTGGAAGTGGATGTCGCGCAACTGGCGCAGGGCCGGACTGCGGCGCCTGATCGCGTTGAGCCTGCCCAGCAGGGGTGCGAGGCTACGTCCCTCACGCTCCGCCGACTCCCAGTCACGCGGCCGGAGCTGGTACTTCTCCGAGTCCAGGTACTCCTCGCTGCCGGGCCGCACCGGAGCGTTCTCGCAGAGTTCGAAGCCGCTGTAGACGCCCCACGTCGGCGACAGGGTCGCCGCGAGCACCGCCCGCAGTTCGAAGGCCGGACGGCCGCCGTGCTGGAGGAACTCGTGCAGGATGTCCGGGGTGTTGACGAAGAAGTTGGGCCGCATGTACGCGGCTGCCTCGCCCGAGAGCTCCGTCAGGTACTCGGTCAGCTCCTGTTTGGTGTTGCGCCAGGTGAAGTAGGTGTACGACTGCTGGAAGCCGGTCTTCGCCAGCGTGTGCATCATCGCGGGCCGGGTGAACGCCTCCGCGAGGAAGATCACGTCCGGGTCGGTGCGGTTGATGTCCGCGATGACCCGCTCCCAGAACACCACCGGCTTCGTGTGCGGGTTGTCGACGCGGAAGATCCGTACGCCGTGGCTCATCCAGTACCGCAGCACCCGCAGCGTCTCCTGGACCAGGCCCGGCATGTCCTTGTCGAAGGCGATCGGGTAGATGTCCTGGTACTTCTTCGGCGGGTTCTCCGCGTACGCGATCGTGCCGTCCGGGCGGTGGTGGAACCAGTCCGGGTGCTTCTGGACCCACGGGTGGTCCGGGGAGCACTGGAGCGCGAAGTCGAGGGCGATCTCCATGCCCTCGCGAGCCGCCCGGCTGACGAACGCGTCGAAGTCGTCGATCGTGCCGAGGTCCGGGTGGACGGCGTCGTGGCCGCCCTCCGCGGAGCCGATCGCCCAGGGCACGCCGACGTCCTGCGGGCCCGCGGACAGCGTGTTGTTCGGGCCCTTGCGGAAGGTGCCGCCGATGGGGTGGATCGGTGGGAGGTAGACGACGTCGAAGCCCATCCGCGCGATGGCGGGCAGCCGCTCGGCGGCGGTACGGAAGGTGCCGTGCGGCTGGTCGGGGGTGCCCTCGGAGCGCGGGAAGAACTCGTACCAGGAGCCGTACAGGGCCCGTTCCCGCTCCACCTTCAGGGGCAACGGCTCGGAGGACGTGACGAGTTCGCGCAGCGGGTGGCGGGCGAGAATCCCGTCCACCTCGGGGGTGAGCGCGGCGGCCAGGCGGGCCGGGGCGGGGCGAGCCGTGTCGCGCAGCGCGTCGGCGGCCGCGAGGAGGACGTCGCGGCGGCCCTTGCTCTTCGGTACGCCGGTGGCCGCGCGCTCGTAAAGCCGGGCGCCCTCCTCCAGGACCAGTTCGGTGTCGATGCCGGCCGGGATCTTGATCCCCGCGTGCCGGCGCCAGGTGGAGATGGGATCTCCCCACGCCTCCACCGTGTACGTCCAGTGCCCCGCCTTCCCGGCGGACACCGTGGCGCCCCACCGGTCGGTGCCGGGCGCCAGCTCTCGCATGGGCGTCCAGGGGCCGGTGCGGCCCTCCGGGTCCCGCAGGACGACGTTCGCCGCGACCGCGTCATGTCCCTCGCGGAACACCGTCGCCGAGACCTCGAACACCTCCCCGACCACCGCCTTGGCCGGCCACCGCCCGCGATCGACGACCGGCCGCACGTCGAGAAGCGGAATCCGCCCGATGGCCACGGGGGGCTCCGCCGGTCCTGTGGGTGTGGCCGGAGTGGCTGGAGCCGCTGAACTGGCCGAAGCCGCTGGGGTGACCGGACCGGCCGAAGCCGCGGAAGCCGCCGAAGCCGCTGGACCCGCTGGACCCGCTGGGACCGAGGGTTCCGGCGAAGCCGCGGGTCCTGCGGGAGCCGCGGATGTCACGGGGCCCGTGGGTGTGGCCGGACCGGCCGAAGCCGCCGAAGCCGCTGGACCCGCTGGGACCGAGGGTTCCGGCGAAGCCGCGGGTCCTGCGGGAGCCGCGGACGTCACGGGGGCCGTGGGTGTGGTCGAAGCCACCGGAGCCGCCGAAGTCGCGGACGCCGCGGGCTTCGCCGCCCCCGTGGGCTTGGCGGGTTCCGCGGGTTTCGCCGACACCGTGGGCTCGGCGGTTTTCGCGGGCTTCGCCGCGGTCGCGGGCTTCGCGGGCTTCGCGGGTTCCGGGGTTTCCGCCGCGACCGTGGGCATTGCCGGTTCCGGGGACTCCGCGGTGGCCGAGGGCTCCGCGGGTTTCGCCGGCACCGTGGGCTTCGCGGGTTCCGGGGACTCCGCAGCGACCGTGGGCTTCCCGGGTTCCAGGGTCTCCGCCGCGGCCGAGGGCTTCCCCGGCTCCGGGGCCGTTCCCGCGGTGGTGGCCGTGGAGGGTTTCTCCGGGGGGCCGGCGTCCGCGTCGGCGCCGTGTGTGGGCGGTGAGTCGGGGGTGGACGTCGGGGGTGGCGACGTGTGGTGCGTGGCGGGCATGACCGCTCCTGTCCGCGTCAACGTGGGTGGGCGGATGAGGGTGTGGGGAGGTGAGGTCTGCGGGGCGTACCGGTGGAGCCTTCCCACCCTATTCGGGTGGGCAACCGGCACTTTGTTAACTACTCGCGCGTACGTCCGCGCACAGGTCCGGCCTCGACCGGTGAGGGCGAGGCCGGTGCCTGTTCCCGCAGCTTGTCAGCGTGTACCGACCTGGAGCAACCTGTTCGGGGAACCCGCACCCGCGCCCCAGATCTTCCCCGGAACCGCGTTCTTAACCAGGGCTTTGCCCACCTGGGACGGTGTGGCCCTGGTATGGCCGCCCAGATAGAGCGCCGCCGCGCCCGCCACGTGCGGGCTCGCCATCGACGTACCCGAGAAGGTCGCCTTCCCCGTGTCACTGGCGTACGACGCCGAGGTGATCGCCACTCCGGGCGCGAACAGGTCGAGGGCGGCGCCGGTGTTGGAGAAGCCCGCCCGCGCGTCCGTGACGTCGCTCGCGCCGACGGTGATGGCCTGGGCGACCCGGGCGGGGGAGTAGAGGGCGGCAGGCAGTCCGGCGTTGCCCGCCGCGACCGTGTAGGTCACGCCGGAGGCGATGGAGTTGCGTACGGCGGCGTCCAACTGCGCGTTGCCGTACCCGCCGAGGCTGATGTTGGCGACCGCCGGTTTCCTCGCGTGCCTGGTCACCCAGTCGATACCGGCGATGACCTGCGCGGTCGTGCCGGAGCCGTTGTTGTCGAGGACCCGGACGGCGACGACCCTGGCCTTCTTGGCGACGCCGTACGCGCTGCCCGCGACGGTGCCGGCGACATGGGTGCCGTGGCCGTTGCCGTCCTTGGCGGTCCTGTCGTTTCCGACGAAGTCCCAGCCGTAGCTCGCCCGGCCGCCGAAGTCCTTGTGCGAGGTCCGGATGCCGGTGTCGATCACGTACACCGTCACGCCCTTGCCGGCCGACGCGGGATAGGTGTACTTGCCGTCGAGCGGCAGTTTCGGCCGGTCGATGCGGTCCAGTCCCCAGGGCGGTCTCGGCCGGCTGCTTTCGAGCGCCACCCTGGTGTCCTGCGCGACCGACGCCACACGGGGGTCCGCCGCGAGCCGCCGGGCCTGCTCCTCGTCGGCCCGCACGGCGTAGCCGTTGAGAGCCGTGCCGTAGGTGTGGCTGATTCTCGCCCCGTACTTCCCGGCGATGCTCCTGCCCGTCGCGGACAGCGCGCTCGTACTCCCCTCCGGTCCTGTCTCCGGTGTCCGGAATCCCCCCTTGAGCGTCACTATGTAGCTTCCGCTTATCGAACCGGGAGCACCGGCGCCGAGTACCCGCCCCTGGGGGGCGGCGTGCGCGGGCAGGGTGATGGCCGAAAGCACCGCGGCCGTCGTCACCGCGGTGAGGCCTCCCGCCCAGCGCAGACGCCGTCTTCTCGTCCGTGCCATGACTTGGTTTCCCCTCCTCGACACGGTGTACGCGACCGGTCCGGGCCGGTGCGGGCCGGGAGCGGGAGGCACACCACTTGGCAGCCTCTCGTGCGGTGTGAAGCGCCACAAGGCCGCACAGGAGGGCGGAATCGGCCATATATCTTTTTGCCCCTGAATCGGCGCCGCTCTCGCGTGGACGGCGGCGGAGATGGGCGCCGGGAGCGAGTGCGCCCGACGGATGCGCCGTGTCGCGGAGGCACCCTCGCCGCTACCGTCGTGGGGTGACGAAGGCCGCACAAGGAGGTGCGTTCCTCCGCCGCGTACGCCCTGCCGCTTACGTCCCGCGTGAAGGTGGAACTCGTGAAGGCAATCCGTAGATTCACCGTCCGGCCCGTTCTCCCCGAAGCCCTTCACCCGCTCAGTGACCTGGCGCGCAACCTGCGCTGGTCCTGGCATGCCGAGACCCGTGACCTCTTCCAGTCCGTGGACCCCGAGCGCTGGGCCGCCTCCGACGGCGATCCCGTACGCCTGCTCGGCAGCGTGGCTCCCGCGCGGCTCGCCGAACTCACGGAGGACCGGCGTTTCCTGCGCCGGCTCGCCGCAGCCGCCGACGATCTGCGTGACTACGTGACCGGCGACCGCTGGTACCAGACCCAGATCCAGACACAGGCCCCCGAACTGCCCGCCGCCATCGCCTACTTCTCGCCGGAGTTCGGCATCACGGCCGCGCTGCCCCAGTACTCCGGGGGCCTCGGCATCCTCGCGGGTGACCATCTGAAGGCCGCCAGCGATCTGGGCGTTCCGCTGATCGGCGTGGGCCTGCTGTACCGGCACGGCTACTTCCGGCAGTCCCTGTCACGGGACGGCTGGCAGCAGGAGCACTATCCGGTCCTGGACCCGAACGAACTGCCGGTGGTGCCCCTGCGCGAGGCCGACGGATCGGCGGCCCAGGTCTCGCTGGCCCTGCCGGGCGGCCGTGCGCTGCGTGCCCGGGTCTGGCTGGCCCAGGTCGGCCGGGTGCCGCTGCTGCTGCTCGACTCCGACGTCGAGGAGAACGACCTCGGCGAACGCGGGGTGACCGACCGGCTGTACGGCGGCGGCAGCGAGCACCGGCTCCTCCAGGAGATGCTGCTGGGCATAGGAGGGGTCCGGGCGGTACGGACGTACTGCCGCCTAACCGGCCACGCGCGGCCCGAGGTGTTCCACACCAACGAGGGGCACGCGGGGTTCCTCGGCCTGGAGCGCATCGCCGAACTCGCCGACGGCGGGCTGGACTTCGAGGCCGCGCTCGAAGCGGTCAGGGCCGGCACCGTCTTCACCACCCACACGCCGGTGCCCGCCGGGATCGACCGCTTCGACCGTGAGCTGGTCGCCCGCCACTTCGGCCCGGACGCCGAACTCCCGCGCATCGACGTGGAACGCGTCCTCGGCCTGGGCATGGAGACCTATCCCGGCGGCGAGCCGAACCTCTTCAACATGGCGGTGATGGGCCTGCGGCTCGGCCAACGCGCCAACGGTGTCTCGCTGTTGCACGGTCAGGTCAGCCGCCAGATGTTCTCGGGCCTGTGGCCGGGCTTCGACGCGGACGAGGTGCCGATCACCTCGGTGACCAACGGCGTACACGCGCCGACCTGGGTGGCGCCGGAGGTCTTCCGGCTCGGGGCACGGCAGATCGGCGCCCAGCGCGCCGAGGACGCGATGACGGCCGGTGGCTCGGAACGCTGGGACGCCGTGGCCGACATCCCGGACCAGGACATCTTCGACCTGCGGCGCGTGCTGCGCGAGCAACTGGTGGTGGAGGTGCGGGAGCGGCTGCACGCGTCCTGGCGGCAGCGCGGCGCGGGCAGCGCCGAACTGGGCTGGATCGACGGCGTCCTGGACCCCGACGTCCTCACCATCGGATTCGCGCGCCGCGTCCCCTCGTACAAGCGGCTGACCCTGATGCTGCGGGACCGGGACCGGCTGATGGACCTGCTGCTGCACCCCGAGCGGCCGATCCAGATCGTCATCGCGGGCAAGGCGCACCCCGCCGACGACGGGGGCAAGCGGCTGATCCAGGAGCTGGTCCGGTTCGCGGACGATCCGCGGGTGCGGCACCGGATCGTGTTCCTGCCGGACTACGGCATGGCGATGGCGCAGAAGCTCTACCCCGGCTGCGACATCTGGCTGAACAACCCGCTGCGTCCGCTGGAGGCGTGCGGCACGTCCGGGATGAAGGCCGCGCTGAACGGCTGTCTCAACCTGTCCGTCCTGGACGGCTGGTGGGACGAGTGGTTCCGGCCCGACTTCGGCTGGGCGATCCCGACGGCCGACGGCACCGCGACCGACGACGACCGGCGTGACGACCTGGAGGCGGCGGCGCTCTACGACCTGCTGGAGCAGCGCGTCACACCGCGCTTCTACGAGCGCGGCCAGGGCGGCCTGCCCGACCGCTGGATCGAGATGGTCCGCCAGACCCTGACCCACCTCGGACCCAAGGTGCTGGCCGGGCGGATGGTCCGTGAGTACGTGGAGCGTCTCTACGCGCCCGCCGCCCGCGCCCACCGCGCCCTCGACGCGGACACCGCCCGCGAACTGGCAGCCTGGAAGTCACGCGTCCGCTCGGCCTGGCCGCACGTCACCGTCGACCACGTCGAGGCCTCCTCCGCCACGACCTCCGCGGAACTGGGCACCACGCTCTCGCTGCGCGTCCGCGTCGCTCTCGGAGGCCTCGCCCCCGACGACGTCGAGGTGCAGGCGGTCGCGGGCCGCGTCGACTCCGACGACCGCATCGCCGACGCGCTGTGCGTCCCGCTGAAACCGGTGGGCGGGCCCGACCCGGACGGCTGCTGGGCGTACGAGGGCCCGCTGTCCCTGGACCGGACCGGGCCGTTCGGCTACACCGTGCGGATCCTGCCCGCGCACCGGCTGCTGGCCTCGGCGGCGGAACTGGGGCTGGTCGCGGTGCCTTCGGAGGGTCTGGTGGAGGGGGCGGGCGTGCTGATGCGGTGAGCCCGTGACCGTCGGTCGGGAGGGGCGCGGGCGCCGGGCGTTCGTGGCGGTGCGGGTCAGGCCGGTTCGTAGGGGGCGCACAGCCTCCGCAGGACCTTCCCGCACCGCTGCGCGTAGGCGTGCTGCACTCCCCGGGCCGCGGCGCCGCCCGCCTTCGTGTACCACTTGGCGGCGCGGCTGAAGGCGGTGATGGTGAGCCAGACGGTGCCGTCGCCGGTACGGGTTATCTCGAAGGCCTCCTCGCCGCACTCCGGGTGGCCGGTGAGGGTGCCGTACGCCCAGGCGGTGCGGCGGTACTCCTCCACCGTCCACACGACACGGCAGGGCGCCTTGATGGGGCCGAGGCCGACCGTGACGTCGACACCGGGTGCGGCCCTGTCGGCGTCGGTCGTGATGGTGACGCCGCCGAGCTCCCGGTGCATCTCCCAGGTCATCAGGGCTTCGGACGCTCGGCGGAAGACGGCCTCGCCTTCGCCGACGCGGGTGCGCACGTGCAGTCGGTGAAAGCCCGGGGGGCAGCGGTCCTCGCGGGTCGCGCCCACGTCCTCGTACGTGTACGGCATGGGGCACAGCGTAGGGCGGCACCCGGAGTCGCCTTCTCTCCGGGTGCCGCCCAGTCTGCTATGTGCCGACTAGCTCACGTTGATCGCGCTCCAGGCGGCCGCGACGGTCGCGTACTCCGTGCTGCCGGAGCCGTACAGCGACGAAGCCGCGCTCAGCGTCGCCGTGCGGGCGCCCGCGTACGTGGTCGTCGACGTCATGTACTGGGTCAGGGCCTTGTACCAGATCTGTACGGCCTTGGCCCGGCCGATGCCGGTGATCGTGGAGCCGTTGTACGTCGGGGAGTTGTAGCTCACCCCGTTGACCGTCCGCGCGCCGCTGCCCTCGCTCAGCAGGAAGAAGAAGTGGTTGGCGGGACCGGACGAGTAGTGCACGTCCAGGTTCTTCAGCGACGAGGACCAGTAGTTGGCCGACGCGCCGTCCTTGCTCGGCTGGTCCATGTAGCGCAACGGGGTGCCGTTGCCGTTGATGTTGATCTTCTCGCCGATGAGGTAGTCGCCGACGTCGGAGGAGTTGGCCGCGTAGAACTCGACCGCCGTGCCGAAGATGTCGGAGGTGGCCTCGTTCAGGCCGCCGGACTCACCGCTGTAGTTGAGGCCCGCGGTGTTGGAGGTGACGCCGTGGCTCATCTCGTGGCCCGCGACGTCCAGCGAGGTGAGCGGCTTGACGTTGCCCGAACCGTCGCCGTACGTCATGCAGAAGCAGCTGTCGTCCCAGAAGGCGTTGACGTACGCGTTGCCGTAGTGGACCCGGGAGTACGCCGCGACGCCGTTGTTCTTGATGCCGGAGCGGCCGAAGGTGTTCTTGTAGAAGTCCCAGGTGACCTGCGCGCCGTACGCGGCGTCGACGGCCGCGGTCTGGTCGGTGGTCGAGCTGGAGGCCGCGCCGGTGCCCCAGGTGTCGTCCGCGTCGGTGAACAGGGTGCCCGCGGTCGAGCTGGTGGTGTGCGACTTGTTGTACGTCTTGTGGCTGCCGCGCGAGGTGTCGGTCAGCTGGTAGGTCGAGCCCGACAGCGTGGTGCCGAGGGTGACCGTGCCCGAGTACAGGCTCTTGCCG
This sequence comes from Streptomyces sp. NPDC088747, assembly GCF_044751025.1. Classification (NCBI taxonomy): domain Bacteria; kingdom Bacillati; phylum Actinomycetota; class Actinomycetes; order Kitasatosporales; family Streptomycetaceae; genus Streptomyces; species Streptomyces sp. NPDC088747. The sequence continues at coordinate 328,681 of NZ_JBIVKZ010000011.1, read as the reverse complement.
GTGCCGGTCTCGATGCCCTGGTACTCGTAGAGCTTCGCGCCGGTGGCCGCGTCGGTGATGACGTGCAGCTCGTTCGGGGTGCCGTCGTCCTGGAGCCCGCCGACCACCGTCTCGTACGCGAGGACCGGGGTGCCGTCCGCCGCCCAGATCACCTTGCGGGGCGCCTGGTCGGCCGTGGTCTTCTCCGAGCCGGCGGCCTTGGCGGCGGTCAGGGCCTGCTTCTCGGCCTTCGCGGAGGTGACGGACGGGGTGAGGGAGGCCACCTTGATGGTCGCCTTCGTCGCCTTGGTGACGCCCTCGGTCTTCCCGGACGCGCTCTCGTGGACGACCAGGTCGCCGCCGAGGACCGGGAGTCCGGCGTACGTGCGCTCGTAGCGCGTGTGGACCGTGCCGTCCGCGTCCTTGCTGACGTCTCTGACGACCAGCTTCTCCTTGGCGCCGAGACCTATCTCCTCGGCGGTTCGCGGGGTCGCCGCGTCGGCCTCCTTGATCAGGGAGGTGCGTGCCGCGGGGGACAGCTGGATCTGGGCGCCCGGGAGGGTCGGCCTGGCTGTGGGGGCCGCCGAGGACTCGGCGGAAGCACCGGTGGTCATACCGGTGGCGAGCAGGGCGCCGGCGGCCACGGCGGTGGCGATGGCCAGAGTGGTGCGCTTGTGACGCGCGTAGAGGTGGGTCACGCGAACTCCTTGGTGGGGGCGACCGGACGGCGTGGGGTGGCCGAACGGAAGGTGAAGTTGCGGTGCGGGTGAGCCGTGCGGTGGAAGAGTGGCACTTGCGCCGCGTACATGTCATGAGTGCCTCCGTATCTTGGCCGGAAAGCATCGGTCGAGTGAAGATCACTCTGTGCGACGCGGCTTCGTTCTCCGCAAAGGAGACGTCAAGTCAAACTCCGGACCAGGCAAAAGAGGGCGCCGCCCCGGGGAGTTGAACCTCCGGGACGGCGCCCTGTCTGCGGTGAACCCCTACGGGAACGTCAGTTTCCAGCTGTTGATGTAGCCGGTGTCCACGGCCGCGTTGTCCTGGACCCTCAACAGCCAGGTCCCGTTCGCGACTTCGGAGGAGGCGTTCACCGTGTAGGTGGTGTTGAGGTTGTCCGCGCTTCCGCCGGTGCCGTACGCCTTCAGCGTGTACGCCGTGCCGTCGGGCGCGACCAGCTGCACCTGGAGGTCACCGATGTAGGTGTGCACGATGTCCACGGCGACCGCGAGGTTCGTCGGCGCGTTGCCGGTACGCCCGGTGACGGAGATCGGCGAGGTGACCGCCGCGCCGTTGTCCGGAATCGATACGTCGGCCGTGCTCTCGAACGACGTACCGCCACCGCCGCCACCACCGGAGCGCGCTCCGACGGCGACACCGGCCCACGCGTCCTGCACCGCCTTGTACTCGGTGCTGGTGGTGCCGTACAGCTCACCGGCGACCGCGAGCGTGCCGGTACGGGCCGCCGCGTAGTTGGTCGTCGAGGTGAACTTCGTGGTGAGCGCCTTGAACCAGATCTGCTCCGCCTTCGCGCGGCCGATCCCGGTGACCGGGAGTCCGTCGGCGGTGGGCGAGTCGTAGGAGACGCCGTTGATGGTCTTGGTGCCGCTGCCCTCGCTCAGCAGGTAGAAGAAGTGGTTCGCCGGGCCCGAGGAGTAGTGGACGTCGATCGAGCCGATCCCGGAGTACCAACTGTCCTTGGACGCGCCGTCCTTGCTCGGCTTGTCCATGTAACGCAACGGCGTGCCGTTGCCGTTGATGTTGATCTCCTCGCCGATGAGGTAGTCACCGACGTCGGAGGAGTTGGCCGCGTAGAACTCGACCGTGGAGCCGAAGATGTCGGAGGTCGCCTCGTTCAGGCCGCCGGACTCGCCGCTGTAGACGAGGCCCGCGGTGGCGGAGGTGAGGCCGTGCGACATCTCGTGGGCGGCCACGTCGATCGACGTCAGCGGGTTGGCGTTGCCCGAACCGTCGCCGTACGTCATGCAGAAGCAGCTGTCCGACCAGAAGGCGTTGACGTAGTTGTTGCCGTAGTGGACGCGGGAGTACGCGCCGACACCGTCGCCCCTGATGCCCGAACGGCCGTGCACGTTCTTGTAGTAGTCCCAGGTCAGTGCCGCGCCGTAGTGGGCGTCGGCGCCGGCCGACTCCAGGTTGGACGCCAGTCCGTTGCCCCACACGTCGTCGGAGCCCGAGAAGAGGGTGCCGGTCCCGGAGGTGCCGCGGTTGAGGTTGTACGTCTTGTGGCCGCCGCGTGTTCCGTCGGTGAGGTTGTAGGCCGAACCCGCCTGTGTGGTGCCGAGGTTGACCGTGCCCGAGTACACCGTGTTGCCGGTGCCGGTCTCGATCGCCTCCCACTCGTACAGCTTCGCGCCGGTGGTGGCGTCCGTGACGACGTGCAGTTCCTGCGGGGTGCCGTCGTGCTGGAAGCCGCCGACGACCGTCTCCCACGCCACGGTGGGCGTGCCGCTCGCGGCCCAGACGACCTTGCGGGGCGCCCGGTTGACGTCGGGGCTCTTGGCCTTCTCCGCCTTCGCGGCGGCCAGCGCCTGGGTCTCGGCCCTGGCGGCGGGCAGCGCCGCGGTGGTCGTCGCCGGCTCGATGGGCGACCGGGTCGCCTTGACGACGCCCTCGGTCGCGCCCGACTTGGCGGTCTCGACCACCAAGTCGCCGCCGAGGACGGGGAGTCCGGCGTAGGTGCGCTCGTAGCGGGTGTGGAGCGTGCCGTCCGCGTCCTTGGCGATGTCGCGGACGACGAGCTTCTCCTTGGCGCCGAGGTTCAGGTCGTCGGCGGTGTCCGCCTTGGCCGCGTCGGCGTCGCGTATCAGCGCGGCGCGCTGGGCGGGGGAGAGCTTCACGCCGACGGCGCCGGGGTTGACCTTGCCGGCGGCCGACGGTGCCTTCTCCGGGGCCGCGGTGGCGGCGCCCGACTGGACGGCCGTGGCGATCAGCGCGGCGACGCCGGCGAGGGCGACGGCCGCGGCGCGGCGCCGGGTGGCGCCGGAGGCGGGGCTGTGGGAGGTGCGTCTGTGAGGGGAGCTGCTTCTCAACACTGACTCCTTCTGCGTGGCCGCGGGTCGCGCGGCCAGGGGAGACCGGACGAAGGGTGACCGTCCGGGCAGAACAGGGCGGTGCGCGGAACCAGGTGCGGGTGCAGGTGCGGAGGTGTTGCGGCACTTCACGGCGCTGTTGCCGGTGAAGCTGTGGGGTTGCTGTGAAGTAGCCGTGGGAAGAGTGGCAGGGGAATGCGCTGTCTGTCAGGAGCGTGTCAACAAGTTGGCCGGAAATAGTTCGTTGTCCGGATGGTCATGTTCGGTATACGGAGCGTTGGTTGAGCGTGTGTGGGTGGTGGGGGGTGGGTGCGGCGTGGCCGGGGGGCTGGTCGGCTCACCGGCTGTGTGCTTGACCAGCCGACGGGCTGTCCGCCTGGCGCGTTGGATGTGTGGCCGCTGACCGTCCAGCCGCTGGCCGGCTGACCGCCGCAGCGGCTGGCCGGCTGTCTGTCCGGCCGATGGGCTGGTCGCCCGACGCGCTGCCCGCCCGACGCGCTGCCCAGGGTGGTCGTCCGTCGGGCTGACCGCTTGGCCCCGCCAGCCGCCAGCCGCCATCCGCCAGCCGCCGGACGCCTGGCCCGCCGCCCGCCCGGCGCGTCGCGCGGCCGGACGCCTGGTCGCGCCCCGTCGCCGTGCTGACAAGTTCGCCGTACTGGAGGGCCGGCCTCGGCACGGCGGCCGACGGCAGCCGCCCGACTCCCCTTGCCGGCCGGGCAACTGACCGCCCGCGTTCCGCGCACGGCGAAGCGGGTCACATGGCGGACGGGCTCTCTCCGTGCCACGAATGCCACAGCTCCGCGTACGCGCCCCCGGCGGCCACCAGGTCCTCGTGTGTGCCGAGTTCGGTCAGTCGGCCGTCCTCCATGACGGCCACCCGGTCCGCGTCGTGCGCGGTGTGCAGCCGGTGCGCGATCGCGATGACAGTGCGTCCCTTGAGTACGGCGGCCAGCGCGCGCTCCGTGTGGCGGGCGGTCGTCGGGTCGAGGAGCGCCGTGGCCTCGTCGAGGATCAGCGTGTGCGGGTCCGCCAGGACGACGCGGGCGAGGGCGAGTTGCTGGGCCCGCGAACCGTCCGTGGGGTGTCCGTGGGCGCCCAGCTCGGTGTCCAGCCCGTCCGGCAGTTCACCCGCCCAGTCGTCGGCGCCGACCGCCGCGAGGGCCGCCCACAACTCCTCGTCCGTGGCGGCCGGTTCGGCGATCAGCAGATTGTCCCGGACCGTGCCGAGGAACACGTGGTGCTCCTGGGTGACCAGGACGACCTGCCGTCGCAGCAGTTCGGGATCGAGGCCCACGATCGGCACCCCGCCCACCGTCACCGAGCCCGAGCGCGGCGCGTCGACCCCGGCGAGCAGCCTGCTCAGGGTGGTCTTCCCGGCGCCCGACGGCCCGACCACGGCCAGCCGTTCCCCGGGACGCACAATCAGGTCGACCCCGCGCAGCACCTCACCCCCGCGGTCGTAGGAGTAGCGCACGTCCGTCACGTCGATCCGGTCGTCCGCCGGCAGGGGCGAGCCGGCCTTCGAAGTGGCCCGCGGGGCCCGGGCGAGCCCCTCCACCCGGGCGAAGGAGGCGCTGCTGCTCTGCAACTGCTCGACCCGGTTCAGGATCGTGTCCAGCGGATCGACGAGCTGGTTCAGGTACAGCGCCGCCGCGACCACCGCACCCAGGCTCATCGCACCCCGCGCGTGCAGCGCGCCGCCCACCAGCAGAACGGCGGCCACGGGGACGACGTAGGAGACCTCCACCAGCGGGAAGAACACGTTGCGCAGGAACAGGGTCCGCATCCGGGTACGGCGCAGTGTCTCGATCGCGTCCCGGCTCGCGGCGGTCCGGCGCCGCTGGAGCCCGAACGCCTCGACCGTGCGGGCGCCCGCGGCGGTGGCCGCGAGGATCTCCGCGACCTCCGAGGTCGCGGCACCCTCGGCGAGATAGGCGGTGCGGCCCCGGCGCAGATACCAGCGCGTGGCGAACCAGATGCCGGTCAGGCCCAGCACACCGCAGGCACCGAGCAGCGGGTCGAGGACGAAGACCGCGCCGAGGATGAACAGCGACTGGACCGAGCAGATGAGCAGTTCGGGACCCGCGTCGCGCAGGGTGGTGCCCACCATCGCGACGTCCGCGGTGCCGCGCGCCGTCAGGTCGCCCGTCCCGGCCCGCTCCACGACCGAGGCGGGCAGCGCGAGCGCCCGCTCGACGAACTCCTCGCGCACCCGCGCCAGCGTTCGCTCCCCGAAACGGTGTCCCACATACCGGGCGGTGCGCGCCAGCACCAACTGCGCCAGCGCGCACACCAGGATGACGAGCGCGAGCCGGTCCACGACGTCGACCCCGCCTCCGGCCCGCACGTCGTCGATGATCCGGCCGAGCAGCCAGGGCCCGACCAGTCCCGCCGCGGCGGCCAGCGAGTTGAGGCCGAGAAGGACGGCGAAGGCCCGCCGGTCCGCCCGGACCAGCCGGACGGACGCCCGGCGCACATCGGCCTGCTCGGCCACCGGCAGATGCCCACTCATCGCACAGCCCCCTCCGCGCCCACGCCGCCCGCCCGCCCCAGACCGGCGCCGCGATCCGCCCCGCCATCTGTCGCGTCCGCGCCGTCGTCCGTCGCGTGCGCGCTGACGCCCATCGAGCCCGCCCCGACGCCCGTCGCCTCCCCGCCGTCGTCCGTCGCGTCCGCGCCGCGGGCCACCAGCGCGCGGTATCCAGGCTCCCCGTCGAGGAGTTCACGGTGGCTGCCCACGGCGGCGAGCTTGCCGTCCACCAGGTAGGACACGGTGTCCACCTGGTCGAGCAGCAGCGGTGACGTGCTGGTCACCACGGTCGTACGGCCGCTGCGCGCGACCCGCAGCCGGGTGGCGACGGTCGCCTCGGTGTGGGCGTCGAGGGCCGAGGTGGGCTCCACCGCGAGCAGCACCTCGGGATCGGCCAGCAGCGCCCGCACCAGGCGTACCCGCTGCCGCTGGCCTCCGGAGAGGCTGCGGCCCTGCGCGTCGACGGCCGAGTCGAGCCCGTCCGGCAGCCCGCGGACGATGTCGTCCGCGACGGCCGCGTGCACGGCCCGCGAGACGGCCCGCTCGTCGTGGTCGCCACGGCCGGAGACCAGCTCGCGCAGGGTGCCCGCGAACAGGTCCGCCTCGTTGTCCGCGACCAGGATCCGCCTCCGCACCTGCGACAGGGGGACCTCGGACAGCCGTACGCCGCCCCAGGTCGCCGCCGACTCCGCGTACCGCCCCAGCCGGTCGACCACGCCGGCCGAGTCCGCGGGACGGGCGCCGACCAGCGCCGTCAGCCTGCCGGGCGCCACCTGGACGCCCGACTCCGGGTCGCGGAGCGTGGACGGTTCCGCCGGGGCGTCACGGGTGCCGACGGCGCCGACGGCCACGCCCGGAGAGTCCGAGGGCTCCACGAACTCCATCGGCTCCAGCGCCAGGAACCGCACCACCCGCCGGGCGGCCACCAGCCCCCGGCTGACCTGATAGCCGCACTCGATGAAGAACGCCACCGGCATCACCAGGACGGCGACATAGCCGTACACGGACACCAACTCGCCGATGGTGATGGACCCCTGGGCGGCCAGCCGGGCCGCCAGCCACGTCACCACGGCGAGGAACACCGTCGGCAGCCCGAGGCCGAGTGCCTGCACCCAGCTGGTCACCGCCCCGACCCGGTACCCCTGCGCCCGCAACTCCTGCGAGTCACGGCGGAAGGCGTCGGCGAACAGCCCTTTGCCACCCAGGCCGTTGAGGACCCGCAGGCCGCCCGCGAGGTCGCCGATCCGGGCGGTCAGCACACCCTGCCGCTCGCGGTACCCGGTCTCCGCGCCCTGGAGCCGCCCCAGCATCGGGCCGAGGAGCACGGCGATCACCGGCACCCCGAGCAGGATCACGACGGACAGCTGGACCGAGACCGACAGCAGCAGCGCGGCCACGACGCCGTAGGTGAGGACCGCGGCCACGCCGGGGCCGACGACGGTCAGGGACGTGGCGATCGTCTGGACGTCGCCGACCCCGATGGTGACGACCTCGCCCGCCCCCACCTGGCGCGACAGCGCGGCCCCCAGCCGGGTCGCCTGCCCCACCACGACCTTGACCGTACGGAAGTGGCCGTCCATCCGGAGCTTGGTCATCGTGCGGTGCCGCAGCACGCCCAGGAAAGCGTTGAACGCCCCCGCGCCCAGCAGGGCGGCGGCCCAGCCGAACAGCGCCCTCTGGTCACCCGGCTCCAGGCCGTCGTCGATCGCCCGCGACAGCATGTACGGCGTCAGGGCCAGGAGCCCCATCCAGACACTCGCCAGCAGCGCCCCCGCCACCGCCCGGCGCGCCTGCCGGGTGCACAGCCACCACAGATACCGGCCGCCGCTACGGCAGTCGGGCGTGCCCGGGTCCTCGTACGCGTCGATCATCCGCTCCCGCTCCCCCTCCCTGACTCGAACTGTCCGACGCGCTAGACGAGGCTGTCCTGCCACGCCCGGTGCAGATCCGCGAACCTGCCCGTACCGGCGACGAGTTGGTCCGGCGTGCCGTCCTCGACCACCCGGCCCCCCTCCATCACCAGCACCCGGTCGGCGATCTCCACGGTGGAGAGCCGGTGCGCGATGACCACCGCCGTACGGCCCCGCAGCACCGTCGACATGGCACGCTGGACAGCCCGTTCACCAGGCACGTCCAGTGAGCTGGTCGCCTCGTCGAGGATGAGGACGGCCGGGTCGGCGAGCAACGCCCGCGCGAAGGCGACCAGTTGGCGCTGGCCCGCCGAGATGCGACCGCCGCGCTTGCGTACGTCCGTGTCGTAGCCGTCGGGCAGGGAGCTGATGAAGTCGTGGGCGCCGATGGCCTTCGCGGCGCCCTCGATGTCCGCACGGGTCGCGTCGGGGCGGCCGATGGCGATGTTCTCCGCGACCGTGCCGGAGAACAGGAACGCCTCCTGCGTCACCATCACCACCCCGCGCCGCAGTTCGGGCACGGACAGCTCGCGCAGGTCGACGCCGTCGAGGAGGACCCGGCCGCCGGTGGGGTCGTAGAAACGGGCCACCAGCTTGGCGAGGGTCGACTTGCCCGCGCCCGTCGAGCCGACGACCGCCACCGTCTGGCCGGCCGGCAGCGTGAGGTCGAAGGCGGGGAGGATCTCGCCGCCCGTGCGGTACCCGAAGCGGACTCCGTCGAAGACGACCTCGCGGCCCGGGTGTTCGGAGGCGAGGGCGGGCAGCGGCCTCGGCGCGGCAGGCTCCGGCACGGAGGGGACCTGGGCCAGCAGACCCGCGATCTTCTCCAGCGAGGCCGCCGCCGACTGGTAGGAGTTGAGGAACATGCCCAGGCGGTCTATCGGGTCGTACAGCCGGCGCAGATACAGCACCGCCGCGGCCAGCACACCCAGCGCCAGCGAGCCCGAGACCACCCGGGACGCGCCCCACAGCACGATCCCGGCCACCGCCGTGTTGGCGACCAGACGCGAGCCGACGACATAGCGGGCCATCTCCACGAGGGCGTCGCCGTTCGTCCGCTCATGGCGCCGGTTGAGCTCCCGGAACTCCGCGTCGTTGGCGGCCTCGCGGCGGAACGCGCGCACCGGGCGGATGCCGTTCATGGTCTCCGCGAACTTCACGATGACGGAGGCGATCGCGGTGGAACGGTTCGCGAAGACGCGGCCCGCGCGGCGCTGGTAGATACGGATGAGCAGATACAGCGGCACGAAGGACGCCACCGCCACCGCGCCGAGCCCCAGGTCGAGCCAGAGCAGCATCGCCGAGATGTAGACGAAGGACAGGATGACCATGAGGAGCTCCTGCAGCCCCTCGCTGAGCAGTTCGCGCAGCGACTCGACGTCGGTCGTGGAACGCGAGATCAGCCGGCCCGAGGTGTAGCGCTCGTGGAAGTCGATGCTGAGCGCCTGCGCGTGCCGGAAGATACGGCCGCGCAGGTCCAGCAGCACGTCCTGGTTGACGCGGGAGGAGGCGCGTATGAACGCGTACTGGAGGCTGCCGGAGGCCACCGAGCAGAACAGGTACGCGACGGCCACCGCGATGAGCGGCCCGTTGTCGTGGTGCCTGAACGCCGGTACGGCGCGGTCGATGGCGTACGCGACGAGGAGCGGACCGGCCTGGACGGCGGCCTGCTGGAGCAGGAGCAGGACGGCGGCCAGGACCACCCGTGACCTGAGCGGGGCGAGCAGCGAGCGCAGCAGCGCGCCCGTCGCGCCCGGGGGCGTGGGCAGGTCGTCGTGGTCGAAGGGGTCCGCGTGCCGAGAGGATTCTCGCGGGCTCCTGCCCTTGCCCTCTCCCTCTCCCTCGCCGCTGCCTCTGCCCGGCGCGGTCGTCGTCGGCGCCGTCATCGGTCGTCCTCCTCGATGCCCGACATCAGATGGGCGTACTCGGTGTTCGTGCGCAGCAGTTCGTGGTGGGTGCCCACCGCGGCGATCCGGCCGCCGGAGAGCAGGGCGACCCGGTCGGCGAGCAGGACCGTGGACGGACGGTGCGCCACGATCAGCGCGGTCGTCTCCGCCAGTACGCGGCGCAGGGCCGCCTCGACCGCGGCCTCGGTGTGGACGTCCAGCGCCGACAGCGGGTCGTCGAGGACCAGGAAGCGAGGGCTGCCGACGACCGCTCTGGCCAGGGCCAGCCGCTGCCGCTGGCCCCCGGAGAGGCTCAGGCCCTGCTCGCCGACCTGCGTCGCCGTGCCCTGCGGCAGCGCGTGCGCGAAGTCCGCCTGCGCGACGCCGAGCGCCCGGTCCAGCTCCGCTTCTCCCGCGCCTTCCCCGGCTCCCATGAGCACGTTCTCGCCGACGCTGGCGGAGAACAGGGTGGGTTCCTCGAAGGCGACGGCCACCCGGGCGCGGAGCTCCTCGCGCGGCATCGCCGTGATGTCCTCGCCGTCCAGCGTGATCCGGCCGGACGTCACCTCGTGGAGCCGGGGTACGAGAGCGGTGAGGGTGGTCTTGCCGGTGCCGGTCGCGCCGACCAGTGCCATCGACTCGCCCGGGTGGATGTGCAGTTCGACGCCGTCCAGGACGGGCGGGGTGTCCGCGGGCGCGTCCGGGTAGCGGAACCGAACGTCGTGGAACCGCAGGCCGCCCCCGCCCGTTCCGTCGGCGCTCGCGGAGATCCCCGCGGATTCCGGCTCCGAGTCCATCACCTCGAAGTACCGCTCGGTGGCCGTCGCCGCCTCCTGGCTCATGGCCAGCAGGAAGCCGATCGAGTCGACCGGCCAGCGCAGGGCGAGAGCGGTGGAGAGGAAGGCCACCAGAGTACCGGCGGAGAGGTCGCCGTCGGCGACCTGGACCGTGCCGAGGACGAGGGCGGCGCCGATGGCGAGTTCGGGGAGGGTGACGATGACGACCCAGATGGTGGCGAGGAGGCGGGCCTTGGCGAGTTCCGTCCCGCGCAGGGTCCGGGACAGCTCGCGGAAGGCGTGCGCCTGGCTCCGGTGACGCCCGAAGCCCTTGATGATCCGGATGCCGAGCACGCTCTCCTCGACGACCGTCGTCAGATCGCCCACCTGGTCCTGCGCCCGCCGGGCCACCTCCGCGTACCGTCGCTCGAAGAGCCAGCAGACGACTATCACGGGCGCCGCGGGTGCGAGCAGCAGCAGCCCGAGTGTCCACTCCTGGGCCAGCATGATGCCGATGCCCGCGAGGATCGTCACGGTGTTGACCAGCAGGAAGGTCAGCGGGAAGGCCAGGAACATCCGCAGCAGCATCAGGTCCGTGGTGCCCCGGGACAGCAGCTGACCGGAGGCCCAGCGGTCGTGGAAGGCGACCGGCAGCCGCTGGAGATGCCGGAACAGATCCGCCCGCATCGCCGCCTCGACGCCCGCCAGCGGCCGGGCCACCAGCCATCGCCGTAGTCCGAACAGCAGGGCCTCGGCGATCCCGAGCAGCAGCAGATACAGGGCCCCGAGCCAGACACCCCGCGTGTCGTGGCCGGCCACCGGACCGTCCACCATCCACTTCATGACGAGCGGGAACACCAGCCCCGTACAGGACGCCACGACCGCGACGAACGCCGCGGTGAACAGCCGCGCCCGCACCGGCCGCACGTACGGCCACAGGCGCAGCAGACTGCGCACGGTGGAACGGCCGGCGGGGGCGGGGGGCTCGGCGCGGTCCTCGGTCCCGGTGTGGTCCTTGGTCACTGCATCTGTTGTGGACATCAGTGGCGAGCCTACGGTTCGCCACTGACACAGCCCACCGAGTTTTAGCCGTAACGGCGTCGGTCGCTGGTCCTACGACCTGCGCTCTTCGCGGTCGTGGGGCTGTCCGGCCGACTACGCGGCCGAGTACGGCAGCAGCCCGCCGTCCGTCCTCTCCCAGGCCGCCTTCAGCTCCGCGAGCAACTCCGGCCGGTCCGCGGCGAGATCGGCCTGCTCACGCGAGTCCGCGCTCAGGTCGTAGAGGTGGTCGACACCGTCGGCGGCCCGGTGGTACTTCCAGTCGCCGCGCCGCAGCGCCCGGCTGCCCCGGACCCGCCAGAACAGGTCACGCTCGCCGACCTCCTCGTCCCGCAGCAGATACCCCGCCAGGCTGGTGCCGTCCAGCGGATACGCCGGCTCGGGCCGCGCGCCGCCCAGCTCCAGCAGCGTCGCCGTCCAGTCGGGCGAGAACGCCGGCTCGTGGCTGACCTGGCCGCCGTCGAGCCGGGCGGGCCAGCGCACGATGGTCGGCACCCGGATGCCGCCTTCGAGCAGCGAGGCCTTCTCGCCGCTGAGCGGCCAGTTGTAGGAGAAGCGCTCGCCGCCGTTGTCACTGGCGAACAGCACCACCGTGTTCTCCTCCTGCCCGGCCCGGCGCAGCGCGGTGAGCACCTCGCCGACGGCGGCGTCGAGGCTCTGCACCATCTGCGTGTACTTCTCGACCGAGCCGCCGTCGTTGTGCAGCAGCGCCGCGGTCACCTCGGCCGGACCGCTCGCGGCCCGGATCCGCGCCGCGATCTCGGCTCCGGTCTCCGCGTCGTCCTCCGCGAGCCAGGGCCAGTGCGGGGTGGTGAAGTTGAGGTTGAGCAGCCACGGCTCGTCGTGGTCGCGGCTCACGTACTCCACGGCCCGCTCGGTCAGCACCTCCGTGTAGTAACGCAGGTCCTTGTAGGCCGCGTCGCCCTCGTACAGGTCGTAGTCGCCGAGCTGCCCGAGCTTGGAGAAGTACTCCAGTACGCCCCCGAAGTTGCCGAAGAACTCGTCCCAGCCGGACTTGGTGGGCCCGTAGTCCGGCAGGAAGCCGCAGTGCCACTTGCCGATGAGCGCGGTGGAGTAGCCGGCCTTCCTCAGCAGGGAGGCGAGAGTGGGGTGGCTGGGGTCGAGCCCCTGGGTCCTGTTGGCTATGGGCTCGGCGAGCCCGCCCTTCGTACGCCCGGGATAGCGCCCGGTGTAGAGGCTGAACCGGGTCGGCGAGCAGGTGGCCGACCCGGAGTAGGCGTCGGTGAACCGCACGCCCTGGCGGGCCAGCCGGTCCAGGTTCGGCGTTCTGATGTGCGGTGCGCCGTACGAGGAGAGGTCGGCCCAGCCGAGGTCGTCACCCAGGATGACGAGGAAGTTGGGGCGGCGGCGGGATCCGGCGGCGGCGGTACGGGCCCGGAACGGCCTCTCGGTGGCGGCTGCTTCGGTGGCGGTGGCCGTACCTGCGACGGCGGTCACAGCGCCGCCACCGATCAGACCGCCGAAGACCCGACGGGATATTTCGGACATGCGGGTTCCTCAGAACAGACGTGTCCCGCGGCGGGACACGCAGGAAGGAATCAGGAAGGAGACGAGGAGAAAGGAGAAGAAGAGAGGGTGAGAGGGAGAGAGGGAGAGCAGTGAAGACCGCGGGGTCAGCGACAGATGGCGCTGGACTGCCGGCACAGGTCGACGTGGCGCCGCTCCACGAGCGCGACGAGCGCGCGCGGGTGATCAGCGGAGATTCTCATGACCACGGACGGTGCCAGCGCTGACGCTGGGCCGTCAAGACGCCGTCCACACGATGGACGTTCCGGCCCGTCCGGCGTTCGAGGACGACCGCGTCAACGCGATGCGGCGGTCCGGGGGCGGAGCCCCCGGGACATGCGGCGGGGGCGAACGGAACTCACCCCACCACCCGCAGCAACAGCACCGCGCGGGCCGGCACCGTGATCGCCGTCCCCGCCCGGTGCCGCACTCCGGGAGCCTCCTCCTGCGACTCGCGCGAGGTGTCCACCACGACCTCGTACTGCGAGGCCCAGGGCGGTCCGGGCAGGACGAAACCCACTGGCCGGTCCCCGGCGTGCAGCACCGTGAGGAAGCTGTCGTCCACCACGGGCACCCCGCGCGCGTCCCGCCCCGGGATGTCCCGCCCCGAGAGGTACATCCCCAGCGTCGCCGCGGGCGCGTACCAGTCCCGCTCCGTCATCTCCGTGCCGCGCGCGGTGAACCAGGCCAGGTCCCGCAGCCCGTCCACGGAGTGCGCCCGCCCGGAGAAGAACGCCCGCCGCCGCAGCACGGGGTGCTCGTGCCGCAGCGCGATCAGCCGTGACGTCAGCTCGAACAGGCTCCGCCACCCGGGGTCGTCGAGCTGGGACCAGTCGACCCAACTGACCTCGTTGTCCTGGCAGTAGGCGTTGTTGTTGCCCCCCTGGGTCCGCCCGAACTCGTCGCCCGCGACCAGCATCGGCACCCCGGTCGACAGCAGCAGACTCGTCAGCAGGTTCCGCAACTGCCGTCGCCGCAGGGCCCGTACCCGCTCGTCGTCCGTCTCGCCCTCGACCCCGCAGTTCCACGCGCGGTTGTCGTCCGTGCCGTCGCGGTTGCCCTCGCCGTTCGCCTCGTTGTGCTTGCGTTCGTAGGAGACGAGATCCCGGAGCGTGAAACCGTCGTGGGCGGTCACGAAGTTCACCGAGGCGTACGGACGCCGGCCGCCCCACGCGTAGAGGTCGCTCGACCCCGAGAGCCGGTAGCCCAGATCCCGTACGTCCGGCAGGGCGCCCCGCCAGAAGTCCCGCACGGCGTTGCGGTAGCGGTCGTTCCACTCCGTCCACAGGGGTGGGAAGGCGCCGACCTGATATCCGCCGGATCCCACGTCCCAGGGCTCGGCGATCAGCTTCACCCGGCGCAGTACGGGATCTTGCGCGATGACGGCGAGGAACGGCGACAGCATGTCGACGTCGTGCATGGACCGGGCGAGCGCCGCCGCCAGGTCGAACCGGAAGCCGTCGACGCCCATCTCGGTCACCCAGTAGCGCAGTGAGTCCGTGATCAGTCGCAGCACGTGCGGCTGCACCACGTGCAGCGTGTTTCCGCACCCCGTGTAGTCCGTGTAGCGCCGCGCGTCGGACTGCAGCCGGTAGTACCCGCGGTTGTCGATCCCGCGCAGGGACAGCATGGGCCCCAACTCGCCTGCTTCCGCGGTGTGGTTGTAGACGACGTCGAGGATCACCTCGATACCGGCGGCGTGCAGCGCCCGCACCATCCGCTTGAACTCGCCGACCTGCTGACCGGTGGTCCCCGAGGCCGCGTAGCCGGCGTGCGGGGCGAAGTACCCGATCGAGTTGTAGCCCCAGTAGTTCTTCAGGTCCTTGCGCAGCAGATGGTCCTCGTGCGCGAACTGGTGCACCGGCAGCAGCTCCACGGCCGTCATGCCGAGCCGCACCAGGTGGTCGACGGCGGCCGGGTGCGCCAGCCCGGCGTAGGTGCCGCGCAGCTCCTCCGGGATGCCGGGGTGCAGCCGGGTGAACCCGCGCACATGCAGCTCGTAGATCACCGAGTCCGCCCACGGGGTCTTCGGGCGGTGGTCGTCCGACCAGTCCTCGTCGTCGTGGACCACGACGCCCTTGGGGACGTACGGCGCCGAGTCCCGGTCGTCGCGCACCGTGTCCGCGACGTGCTGCTGGGGCCAGTCGCGGACATGCCCGTACACCTCGGGCGGCAGGGTGAAGTCGCCGTCCACGGCACGGGCGTACGGGTCCAGGAGCAGCTTCGCCGGGTTCCAGCGGGCGCCGGTCCAGGGGTCCCAGCGGCCGTGCACCCGAAAGCCGTAGCGGCGGCCGGGCAGCACACCGGGCACGAAGCCGTGCCAGATCTCGTGGGTGAGCTCGGTCAGCGGGACGCGGATCTCGGCGCCCCCCTCGTCGAAGAGGCACAGCTCGACGGACTCCGCGCCGCCCGCCCACAGCGCGAAGTTGGTGCCCGTGACGCCGTCGGGGCCCACGCGGAAGCGCGCGCCCAGCGGGGTCGAGGCACCCGGCCACACCTGCACGGCGGGCGCCGCGCGCGCCGCGCCGTTGACCAGGGGGGCGGGTTGCGCCGGCACTTTGCCGCCCGTCGCCCGCCCCTCCTGAACTGCCTCCTGCTCGGGTGCGCTCGACACCGGTCAGCCTCCCGCGGCTCGTGGGGCGAGCACGGTCAGGAGGCCTGCGGCGTCCCGGCCGCGGCTCCTGTTCGCGTCGTCCTCCCCACTGTTCTGCCCAGCGCTTGGCTCGCACTCACGTTTCCCCGGAGAGGCGCGGTCGTTGGGCCCTGCGTGAAGCACGTAGAGACACGCGCGCGGCGCGCAGGGGCCGCGCTGGCCGCCGTACTGACCTGGGCCGGACTACTCGCCGGAGCCGCCGGCTGCACGTCGGACGGGACGGACGAGGTTCTGGGCAAGCCACCGTCGCCCGAGGACGTCATCCGGGTCTCGCCGGACGACAACAGCAAGGCGGTACGGCCGGACGAGACGATCCAGGTGCGGGTGCCCGGCGGGCGCCTTGAGTCGGTGACGGTCGTCAAGGAGCAGGACGCCCAGGAGTCGCCGGTGCCGGGGCACATCTCCGAGGACGGACTGCGCTGGCGGCCCGACGACGAACGGCTCGCGCTCGCCGCCAAGTACAGCGTCGACGCCGTGGCCGTCGACGGGTACGGACGGCGCTCGGCCCGGCACACCACGTTCACGACGTACGTCCCCGACGAGCGGTTCATCGGATACGTCACCCCGGAGAACCGCTCCACCGTCGGCACCGGAATGATCGTCTCCCTGGAGTTCAACCGGGAGATCGGGAACCGGGCCGCCGTCGAGCGCGCCATCCGGGTGCGGGCGGAGCCGGCGGTCGAGATCCGTCCGCACTGGTTCGGCAGGGACCGGCTCGACTTCCGTCCCGAGAGGTACTGGAAGCCGGGCACCGAGGTCACGGTCAGCCTGGGGCTGCGGGACGTCGAGGCGGCTCCCGGCGTGTACGGGCTCCAGGACAGGACCTTCTCGTTCACGGTCGGGCGCGGCCAGGTCAGCCTGGTCGACGCCGCCGAACACACCATGGAGGTACGCCGCGACGGCGAGCTCCTCGCCACCGTGCCGATCACCGCGGGTGCTCCGAAGAGCACCACGTACAACGGGAAGATGGTGGTCACCGAGATGCTGGAGGTGACCCGGATGAACGGCGCCACGGTCGGTTTCAAGAAGGCCGACGGCAAGGGCGAGTACGACATCCCGGACGTCCCCCACGCGATGCGCCTCACCAGCTCCGGGACCTTCCTGCACGGCAACTACTGGGCGCAGGGCGTCTTCGGCAACTCCAACGTCAGTCACGGCTGCGTGGGTCTGAAGGACGTGAAGGGCGGCAGTTCGGACAGCCCCGCGGGCTGGTTCTTCGACCGCAGCCTCATCGGTGACGTCGTCGAGGTCGTCAACAGCAAGGACAGACAGGTCGCCCCCGACAACGGACTCGGCGGGTGGAACATGAGCTGGAAGGCGTGGAAAGCGGGCGGGGCGGTGAAGTAGGGCGACATAGCGGTACGCGCGCACGGCTCCCGGCCCCGTCCCTCGGACAGTTGAAGTTGGGACTGAACGGTGACAATCGCGGGGATCCATCTCTTCCGGCCGTGTGATTAATTAGCGCGATACGCGCGTGGGACGCGCCGGGGTGCGGGCCTGACCAGGCCGTGCGAGGGGAGAACGAACTTGAACGGGCGACCGATATCGGGGCCGTCGGTTGGCGCGCGGGCACGGCGGAACAGAAGGATCCTGGCACTGCTGCCGGTGGTGCTGTTGTTCGCCGTGACCGCGTGCGGCGGGGGAGGGGACTCGGATTCCGGGTCCGGGGAAGGCAAGGGCAAGAGCACGGGGAGTTCGGGGACCGCGGACACCAAGGTCTCCGAGGCGGTCGTGACCATCGCCCCGAAGGACGGGACCGGTGGCGTGGCCACCAGCGGCGCCCTCAAGGTGACCGCGGCCAAGGGCAAGCTGACCGAGGTCACCGTCCAGGACACCAAGGGCAACGATGTCGAGGGCGAGATAACGGGCGGGGGCGCCACCTGGACGCCCTCGACGCACCTCGCCTCGGCCACCAGGTACAAGGTCCACGCGGTGGCGAAGGACTCCGGGGGCCGCGAGTCCGCCGAGGAGTCCGCGTTCACCACGCTGACCCCGAAGAACACCTTCGTCGGCATCTTCACGCCCGAGGACGGTTCCAAGGTCGGCGTCGGGATGCCCTTCTCGGTGAACTTCACGCGGGGTATCACGCACCCCGAGGACGTCGAGAAGGCGATCACCGTCACCACTGTCCCGGCGGTCGACGTGGAAGGCCACTGGTTCGGCAACGACCGCCTCGACTTCCGTCCCGAGAAGTACTGGAAGGCCGGCACGAAGGTGACGGTGCGGCTCAACCTCGACGGTGTCGAGGGGCGGCCCGGTGTCTACGGCGAGCAGGCCAAGACGGTGTCGTTCACGGTCGGCCGCAGCCAGGTCTCCACCGTCGACGTCAAGACGAAGACGATGACCGTCAAGCGGGACGGCAAGACCATCAAGACCATCCCGGTGACCACCGGCAAGCCCGGCTACGACACCTGGAACGGCCAGATGGTCATCACCGAGCGCCTCGCGGTGACCCGGATGAACGGCGAGACGGTCGGCTACGGCGGCGAGTACGACATCAAGGACGTGCCGCACGCCCAGCGCCTGACCACCTCGGGCACCTTCATCCACGGCAACTACTGGGGCGGCGGCGCCTTCGGCAACTACAACGCCAGCCACGGCTGCATCGGTCTGAAGGACGTCCGCGGCGGCTACGACGGCAAGGTGGCCGCGGCCTGGTTCTTCAACCAGTCGATGGTCGGTGACGTGGTGGTCGTGAAGAACTCCGACGACAGGATCGTCGACCCGGACAACGGCCTCAACGGCTGGAACATGTCCTGGGAGAAGTGGACGGCCTGACCTCCGCTCGTTCCGTACGGGCCCGGTGTGCTGTGACAGAGCACACCGGGCCCGTTGTCGTTAACGGCCGCTAACCTGCTCCCATGACTGTGCATCTTGAAGTGGCCGAGGGTGTCGGCACCATCCGTCTGGACCGTCCGCCGATGAACGCACTGGACGTCGCCACGCAGGACCGGCTCAAGGAGCTCGCCGAGGAGGCCGCGGGCCGCGAGGACGTGCGCGCGGTGGTGCTGTACGGCGGGGAGAAGGTGTTCGCGGCGGGCGCGGACATCAAGGAGATGCAGGACATGGACCACGCGTCGATGGTCGTCAGGTCCCGCGGCCTCCAGGACTCCTTCACCGCCGTCGCCCGCATCCCCAAGCCGGTCGTCGCGGCCGTCACCGGCTACGCCCTGGGCGGGGGCTGCGAGTTGGCCCTCTGCGCGGACTACCGCATCGCCGGTGAGAACGCGAAACTCGGCCAGCCGGAGATCCTGCTCGGCGTGATCCCCGGCGCCGGCGGCACCCAGCGGCTGTCCCGCCTGATCGGGCCGTCGCGCGCCAAGGACCTCATCTTCACCGGCCGGATGGTGAAGGCCGAGGAGGCGTTGGCGCTGGGTCTCGTCGACCGGGTGGTCCCGGCCGAGGAGGTGTACGCCCAGGCGCACGAGTGGGCCGCACGGTTGGCGCGCGGACCCGCGATCGCGCTGCGCGCCGCGAAGGAGTCCATCGACCTGGGTCTGGAGACGGACATCGACACCGGGCTCGCGATCGAACGCAGCTGGTTCGCGGGCCTGTTCGCCACGGAGGACCGGGAGCGGGGGATGCGGAGCTTCGTGAAGGAGGGTCCCGGCAAGGCGAAGTTCCGCTAGAACCCTGACCAGAAGTTGACCTGATCCACTTGCAGTTGACGGAATGTCTTATCCGGTGTCCCCCGAAGGGCTGGATTATGCGAGCCTTAAGGCAACCTTAAGGGCGGCTGTTCGGGGAATGCCGTGGACTGCCACCAAGGGGGCTGTCCTGGCAGGTCAGATGGGCTGTGCCGCATCCCGATCTGCCTGTGGCATATGCCGATCGGTCGCCTCGGAATGGGAGGTTCCGGGGGGCGTATTCCTTCGGAACGGCCCCGAAGAAGGCGCTGGGCGGCCATGATGGAGGCATGGCGGGGCTGGAGGGTATCGAACCGCCGCGGCGGCACGGGGGTGCGACCGCGGCGCGCTGGACGCCTGCGGTCGAGGACGAACAGGCCCTCAAAGCGCTGGAGTTGTTCGGCAACCCGGTGGAGGCGGAGGTGCCGCTGCCGTCCCGCCCGGAGTCCGCGGCCACCGCGCGGCGGCTCACCCAGGTCGTGGTCCTCCGGCACTGGGGCCTCTCCCCGAAGATGACGGAGGACGCCGTCCTCCTGGTCTCCGAACTGGTCGGCAACGCCGTACGGCACACCGGCGCGCGTGTCTTCGGACTCCGGCTGCGCCGCCGCCGGGGATGGATCCGGGTCGAGGTCCGCGACCCCTCGCGCGGGCTTCCCTGTCTGATGCCGGTCCACGAGATGGACCTGAGCGGCCGCGGTCTCTTCCTCGTCGACAAGCTCTCCGACCGCTGGGGCGTCGACCTCCTGCCCCGCGGCAAGACCACCTGGTTCGAGATGCGCGTCTCCGACCGCTGAACCCGCCCCTGCCGAGCGGAAAGCCCCGGCCGCCGAGCGACCGGGGCTCCCGGGGCACCGCGGACGACAGGGGTGTGAACCGCGGCACCGGCGACAACCAGGGCCCGGGTCAATGGGTGGAGGTCGCACCGCCGACTGTCGCAGACCTGGAGTCCTGATCCAAAGGACCCCCACGCGTCCCGGGCGTCCCGGGCTTGCCACGCGTCCGGGCGTCCCACGCGTCCGGGCGTCCCACGCGTCCGGGCGTCCCGCGTGCGGGGAGCGCGCGAACGGGGCCTCGGCACCAGGGGCGCCGCCGACCGACCGGGCAGACTCTTCCCGGTCGTCAAGGACTTCCGGTCCCGCGTCTACGTCCTCCCCGGTCTGGGGTGGTTGAGGCCCGCCTCCGGCAACTCCGCCCGCGTCAGCGGGTGGTGAGCAGCGCCTCCGCGCCGACCGGACGGTAACCGGCCGCCAGGAACGCCCGTTGACTGCGGGCGTTCCCCGCCGCCAGCTGGGCCCACACCGGTTCGCCCCCGGCCAACTGCCGCGCCGCCCGGGCCAGTACCCGCCCCAGCCCCCGGTGCCGTACACCCTCGTCCACCTCGACCGCGGCCTCCAGCCGCCCGGCGACCCCGCGCCCCAGCACGAGCACACCGCCCTCGGCCGACCACACCCGGACCTCGTCGCGGTGCTCGCGCGCCCGCGCGACCCGGGGATGACCGGGATCGGCGAGCTCGGCGAGCGCGAGCGACGGCTCACCCGGGAGCGGAGCGGCCACGGTGAGCAGGTCGATCGTGTCGTTCGTACGGCCCGTCCGCTCCATGAACGCCGCCAGGAACCGGGGGTTCATCGTCGCGGCGAGCGCGTCGCAGTCGAGCCGGGCCAGCGCCGCCCGCACCCACCCCTCGTCCTCGTCGGTGAAGACCACGGAGTGCGCGGTGAACGCGAGGACGCCGGCGTCGCGGTGCGCGTGCTGGCGTACGACGGTCATGCCGCCGTCGGCCGGCGGGAAGACACCCCGGGCGGCCGCGTCCAGGATGTCCCGCAGAGTGTCGGCCACGACGCCCGTCCTCTCACTTGAGTCTCCACCCACTGGAAGGCCCAGACTCGCAGACATGATCGAAGACGGCACCGGACTGTTCACCATCGGAGAGCTCTCCCGGAGCACGGGTCTGTCGGTGCGCACCATCCGCTACTGGTCCGACGAGGGCGCGCTGCCCCCGGTGGCCCGGTCGGCCGGCGGCTACCGGCTCTACGACGCGAGCTCCGCGGCGCGCCTCGAACTCATCCGCACGCTGCGGGAGTTGGGCCTCGGGCTGCACGCCGTACGGCAGGTGCTGGCGGGGGAGACGACGGTCGCGGAGGTCGCGGCCACGCACGTCGCCGCGCTGGACGCGCAGATCCGCTCCCTGAAGGTGACCCGGGCGGTGCTGTCGACCGTGGCACGTCGCGGCTCGACCGCGGAGGAGATGACACTGATGAACAAACTGGCACGGCTGTCGGCCGCCGAGCGAAGGCGGATCATCGAGGAGTTCGTGGACGAGATGTTCCGCGGACTGGACACCGCGGACCCGGTGATCCGCGAACGGATGCGGAACGCCGCCGTGGATCTGCCGGCTGAGCCGACGCCCGAGCAGGTGGACGCGTGGGTGGAACTGGCCGAGCTGTTGCGGGAACCCGGGTTCCGGGCGCGAATGCGCAAGGTGGCCGAGTTCAACGCCGCCGACCGCGGTCAGGAGACCCCCGCCGGCGCGTCCATGTGGTTCGCCCAGCGTCTCGTCCAGCTCGCGGCGCAGGCCCGCGAGCGGGGGATCGGGCCCGAGGAGCCGGAGGCCGAGGAGATCCTCGGGGACCTGCTCGGCGACGCCGACCCCGCGGCCGTACTGGAGCGTCTGGAGGCGCCCGAGAACGAGCAGGTCGCCCGCTACCGCGAACTGCTGATATCCGTGAAGGGCCGGCCGCCCCTGGCCGCGCACCGGGAGGAGTTCGCCTGGGTGGTCGCCGCACTCCGCGCTCGCGTCGCCCGATAATCTGACCTACGTAAACGAGGCACAGCGCACTACGAAGGGGCGGACCCGGTGGCGGACATCGAGGAAGCACGCAAGGCGTTCGAGCGGATCGACACGGACGGGGACGGGTTCGTCACGGCCGCCGAGTTCAAGACCGCCCTCGCCCAGGGCGGTGACTGGAACGTCACCGAGTCGGTCGCGGAGGCCGTGATCGCCAGCCGTGACCTCAACAGCGACAAGCTCCTGTCGTTCGAGGAGTTCTGGGCCCACCTGAACAAGTAGCACCCGTGGAGGGCGCCCACCGGACCACCGGTGGGCGCCCTTTCCGCTGCGCCGCCCCGGACCCGGTTCACCCGTCCGCCGCGCGTCGGAATAGCCGGTCCGGTCCCGGGGTTGCCGACCCACGTCAGGAGCACCAACCCCAGAAGGGTCTGTCTCATGAAGATCGGCATCATCGGCGCGGGCAACATCGGCGGGAACCTCACCCGGCGTCTCACCGCCCTCGGACACGACGTCTCCGTCGCGAACTCCCGAGGTCCCGAGACGCTCACCGACCTGGCCGCGGAGACCGGAGCGACACCCGTCAGGGTCGAGGAGGCGGCGCGCGGGGCCGAGGTCGTCGTGGTCACGGTCCCCATGAAGGCGGTGCCCGACCTGCCGTCCGGACTGTTCGACGAGGCCGCAGAAGGGGTCGCCGTCATCGACACCGGCAACTACTACCCCCAGCGCGACGGCCGGATCGACGCCATCGAGGACGACGGCCTCACCGAGAGCCGGTGGACCGCCCAGCAGATCGGCCACACCGTCATCAAGGCCTTCAACGGCACCTACGCCCAGCACATCCTGGACCGCCACCGTCCCGCGGGCGCCGCGGACCGCGTGGCCCTTCCGGTCGCGGGCGACGACGAGGCCGCCAAGCGCAAGGTCATCGCCCTCGTCGACGAACTCGGCTTCGACGCCGTGGATGCCGGCGGCCTCGACGACTCCTGGCGCCAGCAGCCCGCGACCCCCGTCTACGGCCTCGCCGAAGGCACCGCCGCGGTCACGAAGGCCCTGGCCGAGGCCTCCCCGGAGCGCCCGGCGGCCCACCGCGCCTGACTCGACGACCCACCGCGCCTGACCCGGCGGCCCACCGTGCCTGACCTGGCGGCCCACCGCGGCCTGGCCAGGCCGCGGGCCCGGCCCCCGACCGTCACACGATCCGCAGCGGCCGGTGCGGCCCGTCCGGCAACTCGGCCACCACCGAGTCCCCGGGCCGCACCGAACCGCCTTCCCGTACGACGCTCATGACCCCGGCCCTGTGGGTGACGGTGCCGCCATCACCCCGCCCGACGACCTGCTTGAGCAGGCCCTTCTGGTACGTGTCGATCTGCGCGCACGGATTCCGCAGCCCGGTCAGCTCCACGACGGCCTCGTCCCCCAGCCGCAGGAGCGTCCCGACCGGGAGCCCCAGCAGGTCGATCCCTCTGGTGGTGACGTTCTCCCCGAGTTCCCCGGCCGCGACCGTGAACCCGGCGCCGCGCAGCTCCTCGAACAACTCCTCCTGAATCAGATGCACCTGACGCAGATTCACCTGCGAGGGATCCTTCGCCATCCGGAACCGGTGCTTCACGGTGACGCCCGCGTGCACATCCCCCTCCACCCCGAGCCCGGAAAGCAGCCTGATGCTCGGCCGGTTCGGCTTGGTGAACGAATACGTCCCGTTACTGCTGACCGCGGCAACCATGGCACCCATCCCGCGAACCCCTCTCCTGCCGCCCGCTGCTTCCGACTCGCAGGTCAGAGGGTAGACGGCAGCCGGACGGTCATTCGCGCCGCGCCCACTTGCGCAGCGCCGCCTTGCTGCTGAAGTCGCCGACGTTCTTGTCCAGCGGGTTGTCGGTGTACTGGTGGAAGCGCCAGTTCGCCTGGATGCGGGGCTTGCCCGCGGTCACGTAGTCGGCGATCCACAGGCCGTCGCCCGCGTACGAGGTGGTGTCGACGTTGAGCCAGTAATTCCGATTGCAATAGAGCAACACCCGGTGGTTCGGGCGGAGTTCCTTCACCTTGCGGATGAAGCGGTCCTTCTCGGCGTTGCCGGCGTGGGTGCCCTCGCCGGTGGTCTCCCAGTCGACGACGAGGAGGTCGCCCGCCTTCTCCGGGGCCTTGCTGAGGAAGTACTCGGCCTGTGCCGTGATGTTGCCGGGCCACAGGAAGTGGTAGAAGCCGACGACGCAGTCGGCGTCGCGAGCGGTCTTCACCTGGGCGGAGAGCTTGGGGTTGACGTACGA
This sequence comes from Streptomyces sp. NPDC088747, assembly GCF_044751025.1. Classification (NCBI taxonomy): domain Bacteria; kingdom Bacillati; phylum Actinomycetota; class Actinomycetes; order Kitasatosporales; family Streptomycetaceae; genus Streptomyces; species Streptomyces sp. NPDC088747. The sequence continues at coordinate 304,633 of NZ_JBIVKZ010000011.1, read as the reverse complement.
CCGCCCCTCCGTCGCCTTGATGAAGACGAAGGAGAGGCCGTCGGTCTCGTAGGCGGACGACTGGTAGGCGCTGACGTCGATGCCTCGCAGCATGTGGGGCCTCCGGGCAATGGGGGACTGGAGGGGTTGAACTCCAGCGTTCCCCCGCTTCGGCCCGTCATCCCTGCCGGCACCGTGACCGTCGACCGACCGGCACCGACGGACCGGTACGGCACCGTGGCGATGGAGTGGTCCTCGTCCTCGGCCGGCCGGCCGGAACCGGCAGCCTTCGCCGCCGGTCCACTGCCGGAACAACACACGGGACCGGTCCGGCATCAAGAAGGCGTAAATACTGCCGGGATCCGGCAATGCGCGGGACGCCGGTCGCGGGTCAGAGTGAGCGTGCAGAAACGGGGGGAGAGGGCCACGGTGCCGGAGCGTCCACGGGGGAGGCGACCGGCACCGGGGCCCAGCCCCGTCAGACGTCCGGGTGAGGAGAGGCGGCCCCGAATGGATCGCGTCGCCGCCGACGGACACGCCGTATCCCGGTGACCGCCCCGCCGTACCCCCGCCACCCGCCCGAACTGCCGTCTCCCGGCAGCGAGCCCGCCCCCTGGCAGGCCGTGCCCTCCGCTCGTGCGCTAGAAATGCGTCAACGGCTGATCGGCGGGACAGGGGCACGGATGGCGGGGCGGGGCGTACCCGACGAGTACCTGGACGGGTACGCGGACCTCCTCGCCGCCGCGGCCGCCACCGGCCGCAGACTCACCCGCGACGAGCTCGACTCCCGCCGCGCGCTGGGCGAGCGGGCCGCCGAGGCGGGGTACGGGCTGCGCGTCCTGGTCGGCGCCCACCTTGCCGCCGCCCGCGCCAACTGGCCCTCGACCGCCTCCGAAAGCAGCCTGGCCGCCGTGGAACAGGCGGTCGACGCCTTCGCCGAGGGCTACGAACGCGCGCAACTCCTCGCCGTACGCCAGGAGGAGGCCGCCCGCCGGGAGTTCATCGACGACCTGCTCTACGGACGCAGCGACCTGGGCCTGCTCGCCGAGCGCGCCGAACGCTTCGGGCTGCGCCTGTCGCACGTACACGCCGTCGCCGTGGCACGGGGCGAGTCCGGCTACGACGAGGGGGACGCCGTGCCGCGCGAGGTGGAGCGCGCGCTGATCGGCCGGTTCGGCGACCGCAGCATCCTGGTGACCACCAAGGACGGGCGGCTGGTGTGTGTCGCGCCCGGCGACCAGGACGACGTACTCGCCTACTTCGCCAAGCGGGCGCACGCCGCCACCGAGGGAGGGCAGGTCGCCGTCGGCCGGCCCCGTCCGGGCCCCGGCGGTGTCGTCCACTCCTACGAGGAGGCCCTGAACGCCCTCGACCTGGCCGAACGCCTGGAACTCGACGCACCCGTGCTGTACGCCGCCGATCTCCTCGTCTACCCGGTCCTCACCCGCGACAGGCAGGCCATGGCCGACCTGGTCCTGAGTGCCCTCGGCCCGCTGCGGCGGGCCCGTGGCGGAGCCAAGCCGCTCCTGGACACGCTGACCGCGTACTTCGACTCCGGCTGCGTCGCGGCGGAGGCCGCCCGGCGCCTGTCCCTCAGCGTCCGCGCCCTCACCTACCGCCTGGACCGCATCCACAGACTCACCGGCGCGAATCCGGCCGACCCGGTGCACCGGTACATGCTCCAGACCGCGGTCATCGGTGCCCGGTTGCTGGACTGGCCGGCGAAGGAACTCTGAGGGGACGCCCGCGGCGCGGCGATCGAGCGCGGGCGTCCCCTCAGCGGGTGACAAGGGTGCTCACGAGCGGGCGAGGAGGGCGCTCACGGTCTTGCCGTCGGGCTCTCGGCGGGTGACCGCGGTGGCGCGGGCGAGGCGGTTGACCATCGGCCAGCCGAAGCCGCCGGTGCCGTCGTCCAGGTCGGGAGTGCGCGTGCGCGGTGCCTGCGGACTGGGGTCGTGGACGGCCACCTCGACGCTGTCCGGGTGCGCGGTCAGGTCCAGCGTGCAGGTGCCGCCGCCGTGACGCAGGGCGTTGGTGACGAGTTCGGAGACGACCAGAACCACGGTTTCGGCGGCCTCGGTTCCGGCCGGGTGCGGGAGACCTTCGAGGAAGTGCCGGGTGCTCTCGCGTGCGTCGGCGACGGAGCGTGTGTCGGCGACGGAGGTCGTGGAGTGGGCTGTTGCGACGTTGACGCTCATCGTGTTCATCAGGTCACCTGGTCTCTGGATCGTCCATGCCTGGTCCTGCCTGCGCCGTGCTTGTGCCCCGGCCGATGCCCCGTTAATCCGGCGGCGACGAGCGTTGTGGCCTCTCCCCGTCGTTGTTCGAGCCCAGTTACCTCACTGTCGAACACGTGGAAATCTATGTTGGCCAGAGTAGACATTGGATTGTGGAGTGGTTATGGTTTCTCTCGTAGCCGAGATCGAGCAAGGCCCGGCAGGCACGAACTGGCGGGCAGTACAAGGCAGTTGAAGTAATCGAAGTAGTTGCAGTACGCAGGACGGTGCGGTGGTGGAGTCGCGAAGCCAGGGTTGTTGCGTGATGGCGACGGGACTGACGACCGGACCGGGCGGCCCGCGGTGATCAGGGGCTGTCGTGAGCAGGACCGCAGTGACAGCACGTGTTGGCAAGTGTTTGACCAGAGGGAAGAACGGAGGAGCCGAACGCCATCAGGATCGCCCGGGCGGAACTGCTGAGCCCGGGTACCGCAGGACATCGATAGTGAGGTGGTCTCCGGTCGAGCAACCGCGATCCCCGCGCTCCCGACGGCAGGTTGGTCGGGTCAGCGGAAACAAGTAGGCCGGCGCAGCAGTAGGGCCGGCTGATGGTGTAGCAGTTCCTTCGGGGCCCTGGTGCCATACGGCACCGGGGCCCCTCGACCCGTGGCGCAGAGAGGTGCGATGACAGCAGACGACTCGTTCAACCGGCTCGATGACGACGACTACCCCGCCTACACGATGGGCCGGGCCGCCGAAATACTCGGCACCACCCAGGGCTTCCTCCGCGCCATCGGCGAAGCCCGCCTCATCACCCCGCTCCGCTCCGCGGGCGGCCACCGCCGCTACTCCCGCTACCAACTGCGCATCGCGGCCCGCGCGCGTGAACTCGTCGACCAGGGCACCCCCGTCGAGGCCGCCTGCCGCATCGTCATCCTCGAAGACCAACTGGAAGAGGCCCAGCGCCTCAACGCGGAACACCGCCAGGCCGAACACCGCAACGCCGCCGACTCCACGAACCGGACCGCCGCGGTCTGAGGGCCGCCGGTTTTCCCGATGGGGCCCTCCGTACGGGGAGCCCCCCTGTAAGGGGCACCGTGAGGATCAGGCGACCGGGCCTCAGCACTCGATGATGTTCACCGCCAGCCCGCCCCGCGCCGTCTCCTTGTACTTGACGGACATGTCCGCGCCCGTCTCCTTCATGGTCTTGATGACCTTGTCGAGGGAGACCTTGTGGGAGCCGTCGCCGCGCATGGCCATCTTCGCGGCGGTCACGGCCTTCACCGCGGCCATGCCGTTGCGCTCGATGCACGGGATCTGGACCAGGCCGCCGACCGGGTCGCAGGTCAGGCCGAGGTTGTGCTCCATGCCGATCTCGGCGGCGTTCTCGACCTGTTCGGAGCTGCCGCCGAGAACCTCCGCGAGGGCGCCGGCGGCCATCGAGCAGGCCGAGCCGACCTCGCCCTGACAGCCGACCTCGGCGCCGGAGATGGACGCGTTCTCCTTGAAGAGCATGCCGATGGCGCCCGCGGCGAGCAGGAAGCGGACGACTCCCTCCTCGTCGGCGCCCGGCACGAAGTTGATGTAGTAGTGCAGGACCGCGGGGATGATGCCGGCCGCGCCGTTCGTCGGGGCGGTGACGACCCGGCCGCCCGCCGCGTTCTCCTCGTTCACCGCCATCGCGTAGAGGGTGATCCACTCCATCGCGTGGGCCAACGGGTCGCCCTCGGCGCGGAGTTGGCGTGCCGAGACGGCGGCGCGGCGGCGGACCTTGAGGCCGCCGGGCAGGATGCCCTCGCGGGCCATGCCGCGCGACACGCACGCCTGCATCACCCGCCAGATCCCGAGGAGCCCGGAGCGGATCTCCTCCTCGGTACGCCACGCCCGTTCGTTCTCCAGCATCAGCGCGGAGATCGACAGGCCCGTCTCGCGGGTCAGCCGCAGCAACTCGTCGCCCGTGCGGAAGGGATACTTCAGGACCGTGTCGTCCAGCTTGATGCGGTCCTCGCCCACGGCGTCGTCGTCGACCACGAAGCCGCCGCCGACCGAGTAGTACGTCTTCTCCAGCACGAGTTCGCCCGAGGAGTCGTAGGCGAAGACCGTCATGGCATTCGCGTGGTAGGGCAGGGCCTTGCGCCGGTGCAGGATCAGGTCGTCGTCGAAGGAGAAGCCGATCTCGTGGTCGCCCAGCAGCCGGATGCGGCCGGCGGACCTGATCTCCTCGACCCGCAGGTCGGCCCCCTCCACGTCCACCGTCCGCGGCGAGGCGCCCTCCAGGCCGAGCAGCACCGCCTTGGGAGTGCCGTGCCCGTGCCCGGTCGCGCCCAGCGAGCCGTACAGCTCGGCGCGTATCGACGCCACCGAGTCCAGCAGATCCTCGTTGCGCAGCCGCAGGGCGAACAGGCGTGCGGCGCGCATCGGGCCGACCGTGTGGGAGCTGGACGGGCCGATGCCGATCGAGAACAGGTCGAAGACCGAGATGGCCACGGGAACTCCTCAAAACAGGCAGAACAGGGGTGGTGCAAGGGGCGGGCGCCGCACACACCTGTCGTCCAGTGTGCGCGGCGCCCCGAGAAAACGCGTAGAACGTGCGAACGGCGTGAACCGTACGAACCATACGAACCGTACGAACTACTTCAGGCCGGGGTACAGCGGGTGCCTGTCCGCCAGCGCGGACACTCGGGTCCTCAGCGAGTCCGCGTCGTACGAGGGCTTGAGCGCGGCCGCGATGATGTCGGCGACCTCGGTGAAGTCCTCGGTGGTGAAGCCGCGGGTCGCCAGGGCCGGCGTACCGATGCGCAGGCCCGAGGTCACCATCGGCGGACGCGGGTCGTTCGGGACGGCGTTGCGGTTGACCGTGATGCCGACCTCGTGGAGCCGGTCCTCGGCCTGCTGCCCGTCCAGTTCGGAGTTCCGCAGGTCGACCAGGACGAGGTGGACGTCCGTGCCGCCGGAGAGCACCGAGACCCCGACCGAGGTCACGTCGTCCTGCACGAGCCGCTCCGCCAGGATCCGCGCACCGTCCAGTGTCCGCTGCTGGCGCTCCTTGAAGTCGTCCGTCGCGGCGACCTTGAAGGAGACGGCCTTAGCGGCGATCACGTGCTCCAGCGGACCGCCCTGCTGGCCGGGGAAGACCGCCGAGTTGATCTTCTTGGCGAGTTCGGCCGTGGACAGGATCACGCCACCGCGCGGGCCGCCCAGCGTCTTGTGGGTGGTCGTCGTGACGACATGGGCGTGCGGTACGGGGTTGGGGTGCAGGCCCGCAGCCACCAGACCGGCGAAGTGCGCCATGTCGACCATCAGGTACGCGCCGACCTCGTCCGCGATCCGGCGGAACTCGGCGAAGTCCAGCTGCCGGGGGTACGCCGACCAGCCCGCGACGATCAGCTTCGGGCTGGACTCCTTGGCGAGCTTCTCGACCTCGGCCATGTCGACCTGGCCGGTGGCGTCGTCCACGTGGTAGGCGACCACGTTGTAGAGCTTGCCGGAGAAGTTGATCTTCATGCCGTGGGTCAGGTGCCCGCCGTGCGCGAGGTTCAGACCCATGATCGTGTCGCCCGGCTTGAGCAGCGCGAACATCGCGGCGGCGTTGGCCTGGGCACCCGAGTGGGGCTGCACGTTGGCGTGCTCGGCGCCGAAGAGCGCCTTGACGCGGTCGATGGCGATCTGCTCGACGACGTCGACGTGCTCACAGCCGCCGTAGTAGCGGCGGCCGGGGTAGCCCTCGGCGTACTTGTTGGTCAGCACCGAGCCCTGGGCCTCCATGACCGCGACCGGAGCGAAGTTCTCCGAGGCGATCATCTCGAGGGTGGACTGCTGGCGGCGCAGTTCGGCGTCGACGGCGGCGGCGACGTCCGGGTCGAGTTCGTGGAGGGGCGTGTTCAGGATCGACGTGGGTTCAGACATGGGGCTACGACTCCTCAGCCGGTGGTGAAAGCGGTGTACTCGTCGGCGGAGAGCAGGTCGTCCGGCTCCTCCGAGACACGCACCTTGAACAGCCAGCCGCCCGTGAAGGGGTCCGAGTTCACCAGGGCCGGGTCGTCCACCACGTCCTGGTTGAACTCCACGATCTCTCCGGTGACCGGCGCGTACAGGTCGCTCACCGACTTCGTCGACTCCAGCTCACCGCAGGACTCGCCCGCGGTGACCGTGGCACCGACCTCCGGAAGCTGGGCGTAGACGACATCGCCGAGCGCGTTGGCCGCGAACTCCGTGATGCCGACCGTCGATACGCCGTCCTCGGCGACCGACAGCCACTCGTGCTCCTTGCTGTAGCGCAGCTGCTGGGGGTTGCTCATGGCGTGGATTCTCCTGTACGCGGGGGATTGCTGATGACGGGGGAGGGGTGATGAGCAGGGCGGATGTACTCAGGTCAGGTCAGGTCGGCTCAGGTCCGGTGACCGTGACCGTGACCGTGAGCGGCCCGGAGCGCGGTCTGTGGGCCAGTCTCACTTCTGGCGCTTGTAGAACGGCAGCGCCACGACCTCGTACGGCTCGTGGCTGCCCCGGATGTCCACGCCCACACCGCTGGTACCGGGAGCGGAGTGCGCGGCGTCGACGTAGGCCATCGCGATCGGCCTGCCCAGCGTCGGGGACGGGGCGCCCGAGGTGACCTCGCCGACGACCTTGCCCCCGAAGACCACGGGGTAGCCCGCGCGGGGAACCCGGGGGCCCTCGGCGACGAGACCGACGAGCACCCGCGGAGGGTTCTCCAGGGCACGTTCGGCGGCAGCGGAGAGCGCCTCGCGCCCCACGAAGTCGCCCTCCTTCTCGAACTTCACGACCCGGCCGAGACCGGCGTCGAAGGGGGTGAGCGAGGTGCTCAGCTCATGGCCGTACAGCGGCATGCCCGCCTCCAGGCGCAGCGTGTCCCGGCAGGACAGGCCGCAGGGGACGAGCCCGGCGGGGGTTCCCGCCTCGGTGAGCGCCCGCCACACCTTCTCGGCGTCGGCGGGGGAGACGAAGAGTTCGAAGCCGTCCTCGCCGGTGTAGCCGGTGCGCGCGATGAGCGCCGGGACGCCCGCGACCGTGCCGGGGAGCCCCGCGTAGTACTTGAGGCCGTCGAGGTCGGCGTCGGTGACGGACCCGAGGATGCCGGAGGACTCCGGGCCCTGCACGGCGATCAGCGCGTACGCGTCCCGGTCGTCACGCACCACGGCGTCGAAGCCCGCCGCGCGCTCCACGAGCGCGTCCAGTACCACCTGGGCGTTGGAGGCGTTGGCGACCACCATGTACTCGTGCTCCTGGAGCCGGTACACGATCAGGTCGTCGAGGATGCCGCCGTCCGCCCGGCAGATCATGGTGTAGCGGGCGCGGCCGACGCCGACCGAGCCGATGTTGCCGACCAGCGCGTGGTCGAGGAGTGCGGCGGCCCGCGGCCCGGTGACCGTGATCTCGCCCATGTGGGACAGGTCGAAGAGGCCCGCCTTCGTGCGGACGGCGAGGTGTTCGTCGCGCTCCGAGCCGTAGCGCAGGGGCATGTCCCAGCCGGCGAAGTCGGTCATCGTCGCGCCGAGCGAGCGATGCAGGGCATCGAGCGCGGTGTGACGGGGTGCGTTACTGCTCATCGGTGGGGCTCCCAAGGCATGACGGCGAGGTCGTTCCTCCCCATCTGTCATCGGAACCTGAGAGGTTCATCACGACCCCGCGAAGCGGTGGTCATGATTTGCACCTTGGGTGGGGCCACCGGTCGGCGGCCCGCTTTTCAGATGTGCCTCGCCCGCGCGGTACGGGGCCTGAGAGATTCAAGGGAGGGACTTGCTCCTTCGGCGCCCAGGGTGACGTGCGGTGCCCTGGGACTCTCCCGCGCGGATTCAAGCGGCCGGTATGCAGTTGGCGCGCACATCATTGCATGCATCCCGGAGACACGGGAGGGGCGCCCCCGCGCGGTCCACCGCCCCTCGAAGTGACCTGTAACCAGCCTGTGGCAGTCCGATTACGGAAACAGGAAGCATCGCGCATTACCTTCTCTTTACACTCGGCGGGGATGGGACTCCAGACCCATGGGGAGGACGATCACGGTGAACAGGACCACGGCGTACGCGACGACGGCGGGCCTCGCGCTGCCCAAGCAGCCCGGAGCTCCGGTCCGGGAGGCGTGCGACCCGTTTCCGACGGCTGTCGTCCGCGACCTCAGGGACCGCGCCGGCCACAGCCCGCACGGACTCCACTTCGGCACTTCCGACGTCGTCGTGGTCACCGGACTTCCCGGCAGCGGCAAGTCGACCCTGATGCGCCGCGCGGTCTCGGGCCCGCGCGTCGACTCGCAGGACACCCGCGACCGCTGGGACGGCCGGGTGTCCGGCCGGCTCCCCTACGCCGTCTACCGCCCGCTGGTCAGGGTCGCCCACTACACGGGGCTGCGCCGCGCACTGCGTTCCGGTGCGGGTGTGGTCGTGCACGACTGCGGCACACAGGCCTGGGTGCGCCGCTGGCTCGCCCGCGAGGCCCGCCGCCGGGGCGGCGCGCTGCACCTGCTGCTGCTCGACGTCACACCGGGCACGGCGCTCGACGGCCAGCGCGAGCGCGGCCGCGGCGTCTCGCGGTACGCGTTCGCGCGTCACCGCGGCGCGGTCGCCCGGCTGCTCAGGTCCGTGGAGAAGGGGCACCTGCCGGAGGGGTGCGGCTCGGCCGTCCTCATCGACCGGGACGCGGCGGACGTGCTGCGCCGGATCGACTTCGGTGGCTGAACCACCCAACCCGTTAGGGTTTCCCGCCGGACACCGGAACACCGGAACTCCGGAACAGCGGTTCGAAGCAGGCGGTAGACAGATGGACTTCCCCGACTTCGCCGGCCTCCCGGCGCAGGCGTACCCCCACCCGCACGGCGGATGGCCCGGCAACGAACTGGAGGAGGTGCTCGCGGCCTCCCTCGGAGTGCCCGCCGGGCCCTCCTCGGGTGCCCGGATCGTCGAGGTCCTCGGCCGCAGCTTCGTCTGGGTCCCGCTGCCCAGCGGCGGCGGCCCGCACAGCGGCCCGCTCGACCTGCCCACCCTGGAGATCGCGGGGCAGGCGTTCGTCCCCGTCTTCAGCTCCGAGGAGCAGTTCCGCCAGGTCACCGGCGGGCACATGTCGTACACGATCGCGCCCGCCGTCGAGTTCGCCCGCGGGCTGCCGCCGCAGGTGGGCATCGCGGTCAATCCGGACGGCGTGGTCGGCATACCGCTGCCGCCCCCCGCGGTCGCCGAGCTGTGCCGCGCCGGGCGTACGCCGCTCGACGGATCCGCGAGCGGCGGCCGGGTGCGGCTCTTCGAGCCCGACTGGCAGGACGACCCGGTGGACTTCCTGTCGGCGGCCTCCGCCGAGTTCGCCGGGACCGGCGTGGTGCTGAGCGCCCGCCGCTGCCTGGCCAGCATCGAGGGCGGCGGGCCCGTGATGTTCGTCGGCGTCGAACTCTCCCTGTGGGAGGGCGAGGCCCGCACGCTTCCGCTGGACGCGCTGGGCCGGGCGCTCGGCCGGGTCGCGGTGCCGTGGCCGGTGAACCTCGTCCTGATGGACGTGGCGCAGGACCCGGTCTGCGACTGGCTGCGCACGAAGGTGCGCCCCTTCTACCAGTACGGCCATTAGCCCCCGTCCGGAGGCCCCCTCCGGATCAAACAAGTCCCGCCCTCTCAAGCGGCTTTCCCAGCGGAGCGTCCACGTCGCTGTCAGGATCGCCGCTTAAGCTGGTTTCATGGGCCGGTGCCGGTGTTGACGCATGTTCGTAACCGGCATCCGGGGCGTAATGAGTGAGTTGGTCGTGATTTCTTCGCGAAGGGGCGGTTCAGGGTGAGCGCGTCGGGCACGGCCGCGGCCGGGCAGGTCGAGCACATGCTGCGCCAGGTGACGCCCGGGCGTTACGACGCCTACGAGGCGCTCCTGCGGGCGCTCGCCGCCCCCTCGGCAGGCCAGGTCTGGATGCTGCTCTGGCACGGCCAGTCCGGCTCCCCGGACGCGCAGTACGGGAACATGCAGGTGGACGGCTTCGGGTACGCGCCCTGTGTCACCTCCGCCCAGGAGCTCTCGGCCAGCGGCTGGAACCGCAGTTACGAGGTCGTCGACGGCCTCGACGTCGCCCGCACCCTGTACCCCGACCAGTTCGGTCTCTGGCTGAATCCGCACGCCCCCGGCGGCGGTGTCGGCATCCCCTGGCTCGACCTGCGCCGGATCGCCACCGGCCTGGAGCGCCAGCCCGCGGGCCCGCTCAGACTCTCCGAGCCGGGCATCGAGATCCCGCAGTTCTACGCCCTGCTCACGCAGAACGCGCACCGCACGTCCGCGGTGCGCTCGCTGCGCCGCGCCTGGGTGCAGCCCGCCCTCGGGGCGCCTTATCTGGCCATCGGTCTCGACGTCTACGACACGTCACCGCCGGCCGTCGACTCGGTGCGCGCCATGATGCAGCAGTCCATCGGCGCGGTGCCCGACGGGTTGCCCGTTTCGACCGTCGCGATGTCCGACGAGTACGACCCGGTGGCCATGTGGCTGCGCGCGAACGCGCGGCCCTTCTACGACCGTGAAGCCCACGCGGCTCCGGCGCAGGCACCGGTGGCCGGTGGCTACGGCTACCCGCAGTCCCGGTCATACTGATCCCTGTTCGAACGCTAAACCCGTCCTGACCCCGTCACGTCCTGATCTCCGCATGCCATGACCTCGCGTCTGACCTGCGGCTCGACAGACGTAAGGGCTGGATGTCCCCTTTGGGGCTGACACGGGCCGAAAGGGCGCTCCATGGCCTCTTCCACCCCAACTGCCCCCTGTCCGCCCCGCGTTACCCACTGTTCGGATAACGGAATCCACTTAACCGCATCACGGTTGCGCATACTTTCTCCATCAGACCTGGCACGTGATCGTGGCGGCACTGAAGACTCCCGTGTCAGACATGGGGTCCTCGGTCCCGTGAGCGAATGCAAGTCGTCGTAACAGCCCGGATTTCCAGGCCGCATCATCTGCGGCCGTTCCCGGCATGCAAGTGAACCAAGCCGCAGACAGCGGCAGGCGTAGGCCGGTAACCACCGGTCAGAGGGGTCGGGTCATCGTGACCGCACCGATCGAGACCACCGGGTCGACAGCGGAGGCGCAGCCAGAGGCTGTGCTGGCCGGTGTGCCCAAGGGGCAGATCGAGGGCCGTTCCCTGGGGCAGATCGCCTGGACGCGCTTCAAGCGCGACAAGGTGGCGGTCGCCGGCGGTGTCATCGTCGTGCTGCTCGTCCTGATCGCGGCGCTCTCGCGCCCCATCCAGGCCATTTTCGGCCTCGACCCGAACGCCTTCAACCAGGATCTGATCGACCCGAACACCTCGCTGCCGCTGGGTGACTTCGGCGGGATGAGCTGGGCGCACCCGCTCGGCGTGGAGCCGAAGTTCGGGCGCGACATCGCCACCCGCATCCTGGAAGGCTCCTGGGTCTCGCTGGTCGTCGCCTTCGGCGCCACGATCCTCTCCAACGTGATCGGCACGGTCCTCGGAGTGGTCGCCGGGTACTACGGCGGCCGGGTGGACACGATCATCAGCCGGCTGATGGACACCTTCCTGGCCTTCCCGCTGCTGCTCTTCGCCATCGCGATCTCCGCGACGCTGCAGGGCGGCGCGTTCGGCCTCGAAGGACTCCCGCTGCACATCAGCGTGTTGATCTTCATCATCGGCTTCTTCAACTGGCCCTACCTGGGACGCATCGTCCGCGGCCAGACCCTGGCCCTGCGGGAGCGCGAGTTCGTCGACGCCTCCCGGGGGATGGGTGCGAGGGGACCGTACATCCTCTTCCGAGAGCTGCTTCCGAACCTGGTCGGCCCGATCATCGTCTACTCGACGCTGCTCATCCCGACCAACATCCTCTTCGAGGCGAGCCTGAGCTTCCTCGGCGTCGGCATCCAGCCCCCGCAGGCGTCATGGGGCGGAATGATCAGCGAGGCGGTCACCTACTACCAGGTCGACCCGCAGTTCCTGATCGTGCCCGGCCTCGCGATCTTCGTCACCGTGCTGGCGTTCAACCTGCTCGGCGACGGTCTGCGCGACGCTCTCGACCCGCGCAGCCGCTGACCTGTGGCAGCGCCGAGCGTCCATCAAGTTTCCAACAATGGAGGGGACCCGAACATCATGCGAAGGTCAGCGCTGGCCGCAGTTGCGGCCATCGGCAGTGTGAGTCTGCTTCTCGCAGGCTGCAGCAAGGCCGATGACAACACGAACGACGACACGAAATCAGCTGGGGCCAACGCAGCGACCAAGGACGTCGTCAACGCCTCCACCCAGAAGGGTGGGACGGTCACGTACGAGTACTCCGACGTCCCGGACTCGTTCGACCCGGGCAACACGTACTACGCGTACATGTACAACCTCAGCCGGCTGTACGCCCGCCCGCTGATGACCTTCAAGCCCGCCGCGGGCGACAAGGGCAACGAGCTGGTCCCGGACCTCGCCGCCAGTGCGGGTGTGCCGAGCGACGGCGGCAAGACCTGGACGTACAAGCTGCGCTCGGGTCTGAAGTACCAGGACGGCACGGCGATCACGTCGAAGGACGTGAAGTACGCCGTGGAGCGCTCCAACTTCGCGCGTGACGTACTCTCCCTCGGCCCGAACTACTTCCAGCAGTTCCTCGAGGGCGGCGACAAGTACAAGGGTCCCTACAAGGACAAGAGCGCCGAGGGTCTGTCGTCGATCGAGACGCCGGACGACACCACGGTCGTCTTCAAGCTGAACCGCGCCTTCCAGGAGTTCGACTACCTGGTCGCCACCCCGCAGACGGCTCCGGTGCCGCAGGCCAAGGACACCGGCGTCGACTACGTCAAGAACATCGTGTCCTCGGGCTCGTACAAGTTCGAGAGCTACGAGGAGGGCAAGCAGGTCACCCTCGTCCGCAACGAGAACTGGGACGCGAAGACCGACCCGCTGCGCAAGCAGTACCCGGACAAGATCGTCGTCAAGCTGAAGGTCAACGCCGAGACGATCGACCAGGACGTCATGGCCGGTAACGCCATCGACCTGGGTGGTACGGGTGTCCAGGCCGCGACGCAGGCCAAGGTGGTCAACTCCGCCGACCTGAAGGCCAACACCGACAACACCTACGGTGGCCGTCTCGTCTACATGGCGATCAACACCAAGCTCGCGCCGTTCAACAACGTCGCCTGCCGCAAGGCCGTCCAGTACGCCATCGACAAGGTCTCGGTGCAGACCGCCGAGGGCGGCCCGATCCGCGGTGACATCGCCACCACCGTCCTCCCGCCGGACATCCCCGGCTACGAGAAGTCGGACATCTACGCCAGCGCCGGCAACAAGGGCGACGTGACCAAGGCCAAGGAGCAGCTCAAGGCCTGCGGCAAGACGTCGATCACCACGAACATCTCCGCGCGCAGCGACCGCCCGGCGGAGATCGACGCGGCCACCGCGATCATCAACTCGCTGAAGGCCGCCGGCATCAACGCCAGCCTGAAGCAGTACCCGTCGGGCAAGTACTTCACCGACAACGCCGGTGTCCCCGCGTTCGACAAGAAGAACAACATCGGTCTGATGATGATGCAGTGGGGTGCCGACTGGCCGTCCGGCTACGGCTTCCTGCAGCAGATCCTGCACGGTGACGCGATCGGCGCCTCCGGCAACACCAACCTCTCGCAGCTCGACGACTCGGTGGTCAACTCGACGCTGGAGAAGGCGATCGGCACCGAGGACAAGACCGCGCGTGACGCCCTCTACACCGAGGTCGACAAGAAGGCCATGGAAGAGGCAGCCCTCGTTCCGCTGACCTACTTCAAGGTCCTGCTGTACCGCCCGGCCGGCTTCACCAACCTGGTCTCCACGGCGGCCTTCAGCGGCCAGTACGACTACCTCAACATCGGTACGACCAAGAAGTAGCCCCGGAAGGCAGGTGAAGGCATTGGTGCCCGCGGGCTTAGCGGCCCGCGGGCACCAGCGCCGATCCCCGTGATCTCGTACATCCTCCGCCGAATGGCCGCCGCAGTGATCCTGCTGCTGGTCGTCACCGCGGTCACCTTCGCCATCTTCTTCGTACTGCCACGGTTCGCCGGTCAGACCGCCGACTCGCTGGCCCAGCAGTACATCGGGAAGAACCCGTCGGCGGCGGATATCGCCGCGGTCAAGCAGAACCTCGGACTGGACCAGCCCCTTTACGCCCAGTTCTGGCATTTCATCAAGGGGATCGTCGTCGGGGCCACCTATGACATCGGCCCCACCACGGCGCACTGTGACGCGCCGTGCTTCGGCTACTCCTTCAAGACCCACCAGGCGGTCTGGCCGGAGCTGACCTCCCGCATTCCGGTGACGGCCTCGCTGGCCGCCGGTGCCGCCGTGCTCTGGCTGGTGTCCGGTGTCACGGCCGGTGTGGTCTCCGCGCTCAAGCCGCGCTCGTTCCTCGACCGCACCTTCATGGGCATCGCCCTCGCCGGTGTCTCGCTGCCCATGTTCTTCACGGGCAACCTGGCGCTGCTGCTCTTCACCTTCCAGTGGCCGATCTTCGGCCAGACGTACGTCCCGATCACCGAGAATCCCGCGGAGTGGGCCAACACCCTCTTCCCCGCGTGGTGCTCGCTCGCTCTCCTCTACTCCGCCATCTACGCGCGGCTCACCCGCTCGGGCATGCTGGAGACGATGAACGAGGACTACATCCGTACGGCGCGCGCCAAGGGCCTTCGCGAGAGCAAGGTCGTGGTGCGGCACGGGCTGCGGGCCGCGCTGACGCCGATCATCACCATCTTCGGCATGGACCTCGGTCTGCTGCTCGGCGGAGCCGTGATCACCGAGTACGTGTTCTCGCTGCCCGGCATCGGCCAGTACGCGGTACAGGGCATCACCGACAACGACCTGCCCAAGATCCTCGGTGTCACTCTGATCGCCGCCCTCTTCGTCGTGATCGCAAATCTTCTGGTGGACCTGCTCTACGCAGCCGCCGACCCGCGGGTGAGGCTCTCGTGACCGAACTGAATCCTTTGTCCGCGACCGGCGCCGCGGTGGGCGAACCCGTCACCGCGCGCTCCGACGCGCCGAGCGCCTTCCTCGAAGTACGTGACCTCAAGGTGCACTTCCCGACCGACGACGGCCTGGTCAAGTCCGTCGACGGGCTCAGCTTCTCGCTGGAGAAGGGCAAGACCCTCTCCATCGTGGGCGAGTCGGGCTCCGGGAAGTCCGTCACCTCGCTGGCGATCATGGGCCTGCACCGGCTGGGCGCGGGCGGCAAGCACGTCCAGATGTCCGGCGAGATCTGGCTCGACGGCAAGGAACTGGTCGGCGCCGACCCGGACGAGGTGCGCAAGCTCCGCGGCCGCGAGATGTCGATGATCTTCCAGGACCCGCTGTCCGCGATGCACCCGTACTACACGGTCGGCAACCAGATCGTGGAGGCGTACCGCGTCCACCACAAGGTGGACAGGAAGACGGCGCGCAGGCGGGCCGTCGAGATGCTCGACCGGGTCGGTATCCCCGAGCCCGGCAAGCGTGTCGACAGCTACCCGCACGAGTTCTCCGGCGGTATGCGCCAGCGCGCGATGATCGCCATGGCGCTCGTCAACAACCCGGAACTGCTCATCGCGGACGAGCCGACGACCGCCCTCGACGTGACCGTCCAGGCGCAGATCCTCGACCTCATCCGCGATCTCCAGAAGGAGTTCGGCTCCGCGGTCGTCCTCATCACCCACGACCTGGGTGTGGTCGCCGAGATCGCCGACGAGGTGCTGGTGATGTACGGCGGCCGGTGCGCCGAGCGCGGTCCGGTCGACACGATCTTCGAGCAGCCGCAGCACCCCTACACCTGGGGTCTGCTCGGCTCGATGCCCCGTATCGACCGCGAGACGTCCGAGCGGCTCATCCCCGTCAAGGGCCAGCCGCCGAGCCTCATCAACGTCCCCTCGGGCTGCGCCTTCCACCCGCGCTGCCCGTACGCTGACCTCCCCAAGGGGAACGTCACCCGTACCGTGCGCCCCGAACTGCAACTGGTCGGCAGCGGCGGTCACTACTCCGCCTGCCACCTCTCGCAGGAGGACCGCACGCGGATCTGGACCGAAGAGATTGCGCCGAAGCTGTGAGTGAGACGAAGAAGACGGACGCCGCCGACGTGGTGCTCCCGCAGCAGGCGTCGGCTTCCGAGGACCTCGTGAAGGGTTCCGGAGACCGTGAGGTGCTGCTCCGGGTCCAGGGGCTGAAGAAGCACTTCCCCATCCGCAAGGGCGTCCTCCAGCGCCAGGTCGCGGCCGTCAAGGCGGTCGACGGCATCGACTTCGAGGTGCGCAAGGGCGAGACGCTCGGCGTGGTCGGCGAGTCCGGCTGCGGCAAGTCGACCATGGGCCGGGTCATCACCCGGCTCCAGGACCCGACCGGCGGCACCATCGAGTTCGAGGGCAAGGACATCACCCGGCTCGGCGCGCGAGGCATGCGTCCGCTGCGCCGGGACATCCAGATGATCTTCCAGGACCCGTACGGTTCGCTGAACCCGCGGCACACCATCGGCTCGATCGTCTCGGCGCCGTTCCGGCTCCAGGGCGTCGAGCCCGAGGGCGGCGTGAAGAAGGAGGTCCAGCGGCTCCTTGAGCTGGTGGGCCTGAGCCCCGAGCACTTCAACCGCTACCCGCACGAGTTCTCCGGCGGCCAGCGCCAGCGCATCGGTATCGCCCGCGCGCTCGCCCTGAAGCCGAAGCTCGTCGTGGCGGACGAGCCGGTCTCGGCCCTCGACGTGTCGATCCAGGCGCAGGTCGTGAACCTGATGGACGACCTCCAGACGGAGCTCGGCCTCACGTACGTGATCATCGCGCACGACCTCTCCGTCGTACGCCATGTCTCGGACCGTATCGCGGTGATGTACCTCGGCAAGATCGTCGAACTCGCCGACCGCACCTCGCTGTACGAGGCGCCGATGCACCCGTACACCAAGGCGCTGATGTCCGCGGTGCCGGTCCCGGATCCCAAGCGCCGGGGCGCCAAGAGCGAGCGCATCCTGCTCAGGGGCGACGTGCCCTCGCCGATCTCGCCGCCGAGCGGCTGCCGCTTCCACACCCGGTGCTGGAAGGCCACGGAGATCTGCAGGACGGTCGAGCCGCCGCTCATCGAGCTGAAGCCCGGCCAGCAGGTCGCCTGCCACCACCCGGAGAACGCGGAGGACCAGGCGCCGCAGGACACGGTGCTCCTGTCGGCTGCCAAGGTCGCCATGGAGACGGTCGACCTGGTGCCCGCGGTCGAGTCCGCCGAGGTGTCGGGGGAGGCGCCGGCAGAGGTCGCGTCCGCTGCTTCGCCCGCACCCGCGCCGCTGCCGTCGGCCGAGCCCGAGAGCAGCGAGCCCAAGGGGTCCGAGGAGTCCAAGGAGTCCAAGGAGTAGGTACCCGAGCGGGGCCGAACCACCACGAAAGGGAGAGCGCACGCGCGCTCTCCCTTTCGCGCGGGTAAAAATGTCGGGTGCTCCAGGAACTGTTCACCCCCTCCGTCCAGCATGTCCTCGACCTCGTGGGGATCTTCGTCTTCGCGATCTCCGGCGCCCTGCTGGCGGTCCGCAAGAACTTCGACGTCTTCGGCATCGCCGTACTCGCCGAGGTCACCGCGCTGGGCGGAGGGCTGTTCCGCGACCTGATGATCGGGGCGGTGCCCCCGGCCGCCTTCACCGACCTCGGCTACTTCAGCACCCCGCTGCTCGCCGCCCTGCTCGTCTTCTTCCTCCACCCGCAGGTGGAGCGGACCCAGGTCGCCGTCAACGTCTTCGACGCGGCCGGGCTCGGCCTCTTCTGCGTCGCGGGCACGACGAAGGCGTACGAGTACGGGCTCGGCCTGACCCAGTCGGCCGCCCTCGGCCTCGCCACCGCGGTCGGCGGCGGCGTACTGCGTGACGTCCTCGCCAACGAGGTCCCCTCGCTGCTGCGTTGGGACCGTGACCTGTACGCGGTGCCGGCGATGGTCGGTGCCGCGATGGTCGTCGTGTGCATCCGCTACGACATGCTCACGACGTTCACCAGCGGACTCGCGGTCGTCACCGCGTTCGTGCTGCGGCTGCTCGCGATGCGGTTCCACTGGCGGGCGCCGCGTGCCTGGCACCGGCGCTCGACGGTGACCGAGCCCGAGACCCCGTGAGTGCCGTCTCGGCGCAGGTGCGTGTTCACGTCACCGAAACAGCAAAAGCTACCGCTTAGTAAGTACCTGTTGTACCGTTCAGGCATGCCAGAAGCAGCTTCGACAGGGGCCCTGCGGGCCACCATCGGCGACAGTGAGTTCGACCGCGACACCGCGCTCACCCGGCGCGAACCCGGCGTCTACGACATCGACCTGTCCGCCGGGTGGACGATCATCAGCGCCGTCAACGGCGGCTATCTGCTCGCCGTCCTGGGCCGCGCCCTCGCCGACGCCCTGCCGCACGCCGACCCGTTCACGATCTCCGCGCACTACCTGACGGCGTCGCAGCCCGGACCCGCGGTCGTCCGCACGGACGTCGTACGCACCGGCCGGACCCTCTCCACCGGCCAGGCGTCCCTGTTCCAGTACGACGACGAGGGCCGCGAGATCGAACGGATCCGCGTCCTCGCCTCGTACGGCGATCTCGGCGCCCTTCCCGAAGACGTCCGCACGACCGCCGAACCGCCCGCGATACCGCCCATGGACCAGTGCTTCGGTCCCCAGGACGCGCCGGGTCCGGTGCCCGGCAGCTCGGCGATCGCCGACCGGCTGATGCTCAAGCTGGACCCCGCGACGCTGGGCTGGGCGCTCGGATCGCCGTCCGGGAAGGGCGAGATGCGGGCCTGGTTCGGGCTGGCCGACGGCCGGGACGCGGACCCGCTCTCGCTGCTCCTCGCGGTCGACGCGCTGCCGCCGACCGCCTTCGAGCTCGGCCTCTCCGGCTGGGTGCCGACCGTCGAACTCACGGTGCACGTCCGCTGCCGTCCGGCACCGGGCCCGCTCCGGGTCTCGATCACCACCCGCAACCTGGCCGGCGGCTTCCTGGAGGAGGACGCCGAGGTGTGGGACAGCACGGACCGGCTGGTCGCGCAGTCCCGACAACTCGCGCGGGTACGGATCGGCTGAGCGGCGGGGGGTTTGGCTGGGTGCCGGGGCCGGGGCCGGGGCCTGTGCCGGTGACGGTGCCTGTGCCGGTGCCCCGTGTCGGTGTCGGTGTCGGGCGTTGGGTTCCCTTGTCGGGTGTCGGGTGTCGGGTGCGGAGTGTCCCGTGTCCCGTGCCGCGTGTGGCCGGGTGCCGAACTCGCCTGCGTCCGGGCGGTGTTGCGGTGTCGGTGGGTGGTCCCGATGTCACGGTCCCGGTACGGCGTCCGCGTCCGCGCCGGGCTTTTACTTGCCGCTTCCGGTGATCCACAGCAAGGCACAGCCTTGGCACAGCGCCGGCCTACCTGAATCTGGTGCTGTGGCCCCACTCATCCCGTACTCATCCGGCATTCATCAACCGGGCCCGGGACTTGACTGGGAGTCACCCTCATGAACCGTCGCACACGACTCGTCCCCGCTGTCGCACTGCTCGCCCTCGCGCCCCTGCTGGCGGCCTGTGGCTCGGGCGACTCGTCCACCTCCAACAGCGGCACCTCCGGCCAGACGGAGTGTGCCAGGCCATCGGGCATGCCTGGCGGAGGCCCGTCCGGGCGGCCCAGCGGCGGCGCCGGGTCCGGAATGCCTTCCGGCGCGCCGACCGGTGCTCCCTCGGGGATGCCCTCGGGTGCGGCCGGCTCAGGCAGGCCGTCCGGTATGCCGAGCGGCATGCCGAGTGGCGGAGCCGGAGGCGGAGCCGGAGGCGGTGGTTGCGGCGGGTCCGGCGGCGGCCCGGGTGGTCAGGCTGGCCAGGGCAGCCAGGCAGCACAGCCGACGGGCTGACCTTCCGGCCGACCGCGGCGGCTGATGGTGAACGAGGGGTTCGGGTAGGCCGGTTGTGACGACCGACGGCCGGACTCGGCTGTCGGCCGGGCGGGTTGGGGCAGCGGTTGGCCGGACTTGATTGTTGTCCGGGCGTGTTGGAGTGGTCGAGGCCGGACTCGACTGGCGTGCGGGCGTGTTGTGGTGGTCGAGGCCGGACTCGACTGGCATCCGGGCCGGTTGTGGTGGTCGAGGCCGGACTTGAATGGCATCCGGGCCGGTTGTGGTGGCCGAAGGCCAGACTCGGCTGTTCAGGCCGGTTGGGGCGGCCGGTGGCCGGACACGGTGGTCATCCGCGCCGGTGCGCCGGTGCGCCGGTGCGGCGGTGCGGCGGTACGGCGGGTGATGGTCGGGGGCGACTGTCAGCCGAGCCAGTTGCGGCGGCCGATGCTGATCAGCCGCATCTGGCGGGCCGCCACGCGGGCCACCCGGTCGCGCTCCTCCGCCGAGGCGTCCTGCGCCTCCAGGAGGAGAGAGGCCGTCATCAGCATCTGGTCGACGTACAGGCCCGCGAGCATGAGCAGGTCGTCGTCGCTCCACCCCTCGGACTCGGGGTGCTTGGCCAGCTCGGTCCGCACTTCCTCGGCGAACCGGGCCAGTTGCTCGCTGATCTCCGCGCGCACCGGCTGTACGCCGCCGTGCCGCTCGCGCGCGATGAAGCGGACGTGTGCGGGGTGGGCCGCCACGTGGTGGGCGATCAGGTCGACGGCACGCGTGATGCGCTCGTCGCTGTCGCCGGTCGCGGACACCGTGTCCCCGATCATCGGGTGCAGGCTGCCCAGCGCCTCCTCGACGAGCGCCACCCCGAGATCCGCCGTCGAGCGGAAGTGCCGGTAGAAGGCGGTCGGAGCGACGCCGACGGCCCGGGTGACCTCGCGCAGACCGAGGCTGCTCAGGCTCTGTTCCTCCAGCAGGCCCAACGCCGCGTCCAGCAGGGCCTGTCGGGTCTTCTGCTTCTGGACCTGCCGGATCCCGAGGGTGTGACTCATGCCATGCAGTTAACAACTGTTCTCTGTGATTGAAAAGCCGGTGACGGGCTAGACTAGAGAGTCAGTGAACAAGTGTTACTACAGCCGTTCACTGACTCGTCAAGTCCCGGAAGCAGGACGGGTCCCAGTGCCGAGGCCCGCACCACCTCCCGGGACCGGACCACGAGACTTCCACGAGAGGCATCTCATGCTGTTCCTCGTCGCCGCACTCCTGCTGTTCGGTGTCGTCATGGGTTCCGTGGCCCACGTGCCGCTGCCCGTCAGCCTGGTCGCCGCCGCCGTCATCGGTGTCTGGCTGGCCGTCTTCGCGGCACGCGAGCGCCACGCACGCCGACGCCACACCTCCACCAGCTGACCCCGCCGGACCTCCACCAACAGAACGTCGGGAGCGGACTCACCCATGGAACTCACCGAAACCACCGACCGTACTGAGCGCGCCGAGAGTACCGACAGCGCCGAGAGTGCCGAGCGCACCCCCGCCCCGGCCTCCCGCAGGACCGGCCGCCGGGACGCCGACGGGATGGCCGTCGCCTCCTTCATCCTCGGCCTCGTCGGCCTGCTGGTCCTCAACGTCTTCCTGGGACCCATCGCGATCGTCCTCGCCTCCTCGGCCCTGATCCGCGGCACGGCCCGCCGGGGACGAGCCTTCCTGGGACTCGGCCTGGGCGTCGCGGACCTGGTCGTCCTGGTGACCCTCATGCACTTCGACAGCTCGGTGTCCTGGAGCTTCTAGGGCGCGGTGCGACCCCGGGCGGTGGCCGGACCAGGAGTCACCACCGGGTGGGGGCGGAGGAACGCGGGACCGGGCCCGTAGAATCAGGCCCACCATGGCTTACCTCGACCACGCCGCGACCACCCCGATGCTCCCCGAGGCGGTAGAGGCACTGACCGCCCAGCTGAGCGTCACGGGCAACGCCTCCTCCTTGCACGCCGCCGGCCGTCGCGCCCGGCGCACCGTCGAGGAGGCCCGCGAATCGCTGGCGGACGCTCTCGGCGCCCGCCCCAGCGAGGTGGTCTTCACCTCGGGCGGCACCGAGGCCGACAACCTCGCGGTCAAGGGCCTGTACTGGTCCCGGCGCGATGCCGACCCCGCCCGCACCCGCGTCCTCGCGAGCCCCGTCGAACACCACGCCGTCCTCGACGCCGTGCACTGGCTCGGCGAACACGAGGGCGCCACCGTCGAGTACCTCCCCGTGGACTCGTACGGCCGCGTCCACCCCGACGTCCTGCGTGCGGCCATCGCCCGCGACCCCGACGACGTCGCCCTCGCCACCGTCATGTGGGCCAACAACGAGATCGGTACCGTCATGCCGGTCCGTGAACTGGCCGACGTGGCCGCGGAGTTCGGTATCCCGCTGCACGCCGACGCCGTCCAGGCCTTCGGGCAGGTGCCGGTCGACTTCGGCGCCTCGGGCCTGGCCGCCATGACGGTGTCCGGCCACAAGATCGGCGGCCCGTACGGCATCGGCGCGCTGCTCCTGGGCCGTGAGTACACGCCGGTACCCGTCCTGCACGGCGGCGGCCAGGAACGCCATGTGCGCTCCGGCACCCTCGACGTGCCCGCCATCGCGTCGTTCGCCGTCGCCGGGCGGCTCGCCGCCGAGCAGCACGAGTGGTTCGCCAGTGAGATCGGAGCCCTGCGCGACGACCTCGTCGAGGCCGTACGCAAGACCGTGCCCGACGCGATCCTCGGCGGCGACCCGGCCCCCGGCGGACGGCTGCCGGCCAACGCGCACTTCACCTTCCCCGGCTGCGAGGGCGACTCCCTGCTCCTCCTGCTGGACGCGCAGGGCATCGAGTGCTCCACAGGATCCGCCTGCACGGCGGGCGTCGCCCAGCCCAGCCACGTCCTCCTGGCCACCGGCACCGAACCCGACCTGGCCCGCGGCACCCTGCGCTTCTCCCTCGGCCACACCTCCACGGAGGCCGACGTCCAGGCGGTGGCCCGCGCGATCGGACCCGCGGTGGAACGGGCGCGGACGGCCGGTCTCAGCTAGCGGACGCCTCGGGCGCGGCGGAGGTACTGGGCGTGACGGAGGTCCGGCTCCCGCCGGAGGTTCCGGCCGCCCTGCTCTGGGCGGTCAGCGCCCGCCGTACGAGGGTTATGTAGCGGTCCCAGTCCCAGTGCGGCCCCGGATCCGTGTGATCGGTGCCCGGCACCTCGACGTGCCCGATGATGTGCTCCCGGTCGACGGGCAGGCCGTACCGCCCGCAGATCCGGGCCGTCAGCCGCGCCGACGCCTCGTACATGGCGTCCGTCAGGTCCTCCGGCCGGTCCACGAAACCCTCGTGCTCGATGCCGACGCTGCGTTCGTTGTAAGACCGGTTGCCCGCGTGGAAGGCCACGTCCAGCTCGCGGATCATCTGCGTGATGTGCCCGTCCTGGCGGACGATGTAGTGCGCGGCGGCGCCGTGTCCCGGGTCCTGGAAGACCTTCACCGCGCTGGCGAAGCTGCCCTGGGTGACATGGATGATCACGCGGTCTATGCCGTAGTCGTCGGGCCGGTCCGCGCGCCGCCAGTTCGCCGAGGACGCCGCCACCCAGCGGGCGCCGGTGAAGTCGACCTCGCCCTCCTTGCGCGGCTTCTCCACGCTCGGCAGGCGCCACCACAGGCGGGCGAGCTCGTCCCGGGCCAGCACGACGCTGCCGACGGTGGCCGCCGCACCGCCGACGAGCAGGGCCCGGCGCCCGATCCGCCGGTCACCGTCCTTGGCCGGGGAACTGTGCGCCCGGGTCCCCGTGTCCGCCTTTTTCTCCCCCATGCGATCTTCAACGGATACTCGCGGGCTTCGGTTCCCGGGGCCCCGTACCCTGGAGGGGTTATGACTGAGACCTCGCAGCGCCCCCGTACCCTTCGCGTACTCGCCGCCATGTCGGGCGGAGTGGACTCCGCCGTCGCCGCCGCTCGCGCGGCGGAAGCCGGACACGACGTGACGGGCGTGCACCTCGCGCTCTCCGCCAACCCGCAGTCGTTCCGCACCGGCGCGCGCGGCTGCTGCACCATCGAGGACTCGCGCGACGCCCGCCGTGCCGCCGACGTCATCGGCATCCCCTTCTACGTGTGGGACCTCGCCGAGCGCTTCCGCGAGGACGTGGTGGAGGACTTCGTCGCCGAGTACGAGGCGGGGCGCACCCCGAACCCGTGCCTGCGCTGCAACGAGAAGATCAAGTTCGCCGCGCTGCTCGACAAGGCGCTCGCGCTAGGCTTCGACGCGGTCTGCACCGGCCACTACGCGCAGGTGATCGTCCGAGAGGACGGCACGCGTGAACTGCACCGCGCCTCCGACATGGCCAAGGACCAGTCGTACGTCCTCGGAGTGCTCGACGACCGCCAGCTCGCCCACGCGATGTTCCCGCTCGGCGACACGGTCACCACGAAGGACGAGATCCGCGCGGAGGCCGAGCGCCGGGGGCTCGCCGTCGCCAAGAAGCCGGACTCCCACGACATCTGCTTCATCGCCGACGGCGACACCCAGGGCTTCCTGGCGAACCGCCTGGGCAAGGCCGAGGGCGACATCGTGGACGAGTCCGGCGTCAAGCTGGGCACCCACGAGGGCGCCTACGGCTACACGATCGGTCAGCGCAAGGGGCTGCGCATCGGCACCCCGGCCGCCGACGGCAAGCCGCGCTACGTCCTGGACATCTCGCCCGTCGACAACACGGTGACGGTCGGCCCGGCGGCGGCCCTGGACGTCAACGGCCTGACGGCGGTCAAGCCCCGCTGGTGCGGCACCGCCCCCACCGGCCCCGGCACCTACACCGCCCAGCTGCGCGCCCACGGCGGCGAGACGACGGTCACCGCCGAACTCGTCGACGGCACCCTGGAGGTCGCCTTCACCGAGCCGGTCCGCGGGGTCGCCCCCGGCCAGGCGGTCGTCCTGTACGACGGCACCCGCGTGGTCGGCTCGGCGACGATCGCGACGACCACGCGCGCGACGGCCTCCGTCTGACCGCCGCTCCCGGGGCATGCCCCGGGAGCGGCGGTCAGACGGACCTCAGCGGGTCACACCACCTCCACGTCGTAGAAGCACAGGTGGTCCTTGATCTGGGCGACCTCGGGCTTGGGGTCGGGGTACCCCCAGACCAGGTCGGCCGCGTCGGGGAGCGACCAGTAGGACGCGTCGCCCTTGAACGGGCAGTGCGTGTGGGTCTCGGAAGCCGCCAGCAGATCGAGGCGGACATCCTCCGGTGGGAGGTAGTAGCGCACGGGACAGCCGGTCTCGCGCAGCAACAGGGGGCGGTCGCTCTCCGCCAGGACCTGGTCGCCGTGCACGACGCGTACGCGTTCCGTGCCCTGCTCGATGGTGATCGTGTGTCCTTCAGCCATACCTGGACAGCACCGTCGGGAGCAACATTCTTCCCCCCGTACCGTGGCCGCATGAATATCTGCGTCTTCCTCTCCGCCGCCGACCTCGACGACCGCTACACGGGCCCCGCGCGGGAGTTCGCCGAACTGCTCGGCAGGGGCGGGCACACGCTGGTGTGGGGCGGCTCGGACGTCGGTCTCATGAAGGTGGTCGCCGACGGGGTGCAGGAGGCCGGCGGGCGGCTTGTGGGGGTCTCCGTGGAGTTCCTGGCATCCAGGACACGGCCGAACGCCGACGAGATGGTCGTCGCGCGTGACCTGGCCGAGCGCAAGGCGCTGCTCCTGGAGAAGGCCGACGCGGTGGTGATCATGGTCGGGGGTACGGGGACGCTCGACGAGGCGACCGAGATCCTGGAGCTGAAGAAGCACGGGAAGACGGAGATGCCGGTGGTGCTGCTCAACACGGCGGGCTTCTACGACGGTCTGAAGGAGCAGTTCCGGCGGATGGACGTCGAGGGCTTCCTGCCGCGTCCGCTCACCGATCTGGTGTTCTTCGCCGAGGAGCCGGTGGGCGCGCTCGCCTACCTGGAGGAGAGCCAGGGCCAGCAGTGATGCGAGCATGGCGGGCATGGCTACCCATGTGATCACCGGGGCGGGCTCCGGCATCGGAGCGGCCGTCGCCCGCCGCCTGCACGCGCGCGGGGACGACATCGTGCTGCACGCGCGCGACGCGGGCCGCGCGAAGGAGCTCGCCGCACAGTTCCCCGGAGCGGCGACCCTGGTCGGCGACCTCGCGGACCCCGACAAGCTCTCCTGGGCGTTCTCCCACCAGACGCTGCCCGACCGGGTCGACTCGCTGCTGCACATCGCCGGCGTGATCGACCTGGGCCCGGTGGGCGAGCTCACCCCCAAGTCCTGGCGCCACCAGCTCAACGTCAACCTGATCGCCCCCGCCGAGCTGACCCGCCACTTCCTGCCCCAACTCCGGCTCTCCCAGGGGCACGTCCTGTTCGTCAACTCCGGTGCCGGCCTCAACGCGAGCGCCGACTGGTCCGCGTACGCCGCCTCCAAGCACGGCCTGAAGGCCCTCGCGGACTCGCTACGCCACGAGGAGCACGGAAACGGCGTCCGCGTCACCTCCGTCTACCCCGGCCGCACGGCCGGCCCCATGCAGGTGAAGGTCCACCAGCAGGAGGGCAAGCCGTACGACGCGGGGAAGTGGATCGACCCCGAGTCCGTCGCGACGACCATCCTGATGTCCCTCGACCTGCCCAGGGACGCGGAGGTCAACGATCTCACCGTGCGACCGGGCCGCTGACCTCGCCGGAGCCATTCCGTAGGCTTCCGGCGTGAGCGAAAACAGCAGGTTCAGGTTCGGTTCCGCGACCGGGGTCGGATCCATGCCCGGAGGGGACGCGCGGGAAGCCGCGAAGACCGTCACCGGGTCCCTCGACGACTTTCCGCATCTGCCCGAGTTGCCCGCGCGGGGGCCCGGCGCCGACATGATCGGGCGGACCGCCGGGATGCTCGTCGAGATGTACGCGCGCGTGGAGCCCAGCGGATGGCGGATCGGGGACCGGCCGGGGCGGGACACCCGCAGGGCGCGCTCCTGGCTGGGGGAGGACCTCGACGCCGTCGAGGAGTTCCTCCAGGGGTACGAGGGGCCGCTCAAGGTGCAGGCAGTGGGGCCCTGGACGCTGGCCGCCGCGCTGGAGCTGCGCAACGGTGAGGTGGCCCTCTCCGACCTCGGCGCCTGTCGGGATCTCGCCGGTTCGCTCGCCGAGGGGCTGCGCGTCCATCTCGACGAGCTGCGTCGGCGCCTGCCGGGAGCCCAACTTGTCCTCCAGCTCGACGAGCCCTCCCTCATGGCCGTACTGCGCGGGCACGTGAAGAGCGCGAGCGGCTACCGCGCCCACCGGGCCGTGGACCGGCAGTTGGCCGAGGCGACCCTGCGCGAGGTCGTCGGGGTGCACGGCGAAGGGCCGGTCGTGGTGCACTCGTGCGCGCCCGACGTGCCGTTCGCCCTGCTGCGCCGGGCGGGCGCCGCGGGGATCTCCTTCGACTTCTCGCTCCTCACCGAGCGTGACGACGACGCGGTCGGGGAAGCGGTCGAAGGCGGCACACAGCTCTTCGCCGGTGTCGTCCCCGGCGAGGACGGCCCATTGTCGGACCCTGCCGGTAGCGTCATGGGTGTCAGGACGCTGTGGCGCAGGCTGGGGCTGCATCCGGGGCTTCTCGCGGAGGCGGTCACCATCACTCCGTCGTGCGGGCTGGCGGGGGCTTCCCCCGACCATGCGCGCAGGACGCTCGCTCACTGCGTCCGGGCGGCGAGATCCCTCGCGGACAACCCTGAGTAACGGGAGGACAACACGGTGGCCGGCGAACAGCACGCAGAGCCCACATCGGTACCCGCCGAGGCGCGGGAGAAGCACGCGCTGCTCTCCGAGCAGATCGAGGAGCACCGCTTCCGGTACTACGTGAAGGACCAGCCGGTCGTCAGCGACGCGGAGTTCGACAAACTCCTGCGCTCGGTGGAGGCCCTGGAGGACGAGTATCCGGAGCTGCGCACCCCGGACTCACCGACGCAGAAGGTCGCGGGCGCGTACGAGACCGAGTTCACGTCCGTCCAGCACCGCGAGCGGATGCTCTCGCTCGACAACGCCTTCGACGACCTGGAGCTCGCGGCCTGGGCCGAGCGCGTCGCCAGAGACGTGGGCACCCCCGACCACCACTTCCTGTGCGAGCTCAAGGTCGACGGCCTCGCGGTCAACCTCACCTACGAGCAGGGCCGTCTCACCCGCGCGGCGACCCGCGGCGACGGCCGCACCGGCGAGGACATCACGCCCAACGTCCGGACGATCGCGGAGATCCCGGACCGCCTGAAGGGCGACCGCGTCCCCGGCCTCGTGGAGATCCGCGGCGAGGTCTACTTCCCGATGGAGAAGTTCGAGGAACTCAACGCCCGCCTTGTGGAGGCCGGCGACAAGCCCTTCGCCAACCCGCGCAACGCGGCGGCCGGTTCGCTGCGCCAGAAGGACCCGCGCGTCACCGCGACCCGGCCCCTGCACATGGTGGTGCACGGCATCGGCGCCCGCGAGGGCTTCGACATCAGCCGCCTCTCCCAGGCGTACGACCTGCTCCACGAGTGGGGCCTGCCGACCACGCGGTACGCGCGCGTGGTCGACGACCTCGACGGCGTACGGGAGTTCATCGCGTACTACGGCGAGAACCGCCACTCCGTGGAACACGAGATCGACGGCGTGGTCGTCAAGCTCGACGAGATCCCGCTCCAGGGCCGCCTCGGCTCCACCTCACGCGCGCCCCGCTGGGCGATCGCCTGGAAGTACGCGCCCGAGGAGGTCAACACCAAGCTGATCAACATCCGGGTGGGCGTCGGACGGACGGGCCGCGTCACGCCGTACGCCCAGGTCGAACCGGTCACGGTGGCCGGCTCCGAGGTCGAGTTCGCCACCCTGCACAACCAGGAGGTCGTCAAGGCCAAGGGCGTCCTCATCGGGGACACGGTCGTGCTGCGCAAGGCCGGTGACGTCATCCCGGAGATCCTCGGGCCCGTGGTGGACCTGCGCGACGGCACCGAGCGGGAGTTCGTGATGCCGGCCGAGTGCCCGGAGTGCGGGACCGCGCTGCGCGCCATGAAGGAGGGCGACATCGACCTGCGCTGTCCGAACGCCCGCACCTGCCCGGCCCAGCTGCGGGAGCGGCTCTTCTATCTGGCGGGCCGCAAGGCGCTGGACATCGACCACTTCGGGTACGTCGCCGCCGCGGCGCTCACCAAGCCGCTGGAGCCCGCCGAGCCGCCGCTCGTGGACGAGGGCGACCTCTTCGACCTGACCATCGACCGGCTGCTGCCCATCAAGGCGTACGTCCTCGACCAGGACAGCGGGCTGCCCAAGCGCGACCCGAAGACGGGCGAGGAGAAGGTCGCCACGGTCTTCGCCAACCAGCAGGGCGAGCCGAAGAAGAACGCGGTCGCCATGCTCGACACCATCGCCGCGGCCAAGGAGCGCCCGCTCGCCCGGGTGCTCACGGGGCTGTCGATCCGTCACGTCGGGCCGGTCGCGGCCGAGGCGCTGGCCCGCGAGTTCCGCTCGATCGACCGGATCGAGGCGGCCACCGAGGAGGAACTCGCCGCGACCGACGGCGTCGGCGCGATCATCGCGGCCTCCCTCAAGCAGTGGTTCGCCGAGGACTGGCACCGCGAGATCCTGCGCAAGTGGCGGGCGGCCGGGGTCCGTATGGAGGAGGAGGGCTCGGGCGAGGACGAGGGGCCGCGTCCGCTCGAAGGGCTCACCGTTGTGGTCACCGGAACGCTCGAACACCACACCCGGGACGGCGCAAAAGAGGCCCTGCAGACCCGGGGTGCGAAAGTGACCGGTTCTGTCTCGAAGAAGACATCTTTCGTCGTTGTGGGAGACAATCCCGGTTCCAAGTACGACAAGGCCATGCAGCTGAAGGTTCCCGTTCTGAACGAGGACGGCTTCGCCGTCCTGCTCGACCAGGGGGCGGACGCGGCGGCGGAAGTCGCGCTTCCGATCGAGGAGTAGAGGTTGAAGGCCACCCGTTCGGCGCATATCAGATGCATACGGGTGGCCGGGTCGCATTCGGGCAACCGTCGACGACCGCTGCCCGTGGAAGCCTTCTGCGGCCTACTGTTGAGGTGTGCGCCCACCGTGCCCGGCCGCGGTCGGCGCATCTCCGGCTCCTCTGGAGCCGGGGAACGGTTTTCGGACGCGGCGGACGTGGCCAGTTGTCTTCGGCCAGGACCGCGTGGTGTGGGCACCGCCGGCTGTGAGAGGGACGGGAATGGAACCGACCGATAGCGCCGCCCCTGACTCACGGCTGCGCCGGATGACCGGCGCGTGGCTCGGGGCGGCACGCGGGACGACGCGGACCCCGGAGCGCCCGGGTCTCCCGCCCCGCTCGGCCGGCGGCGGTGTGGGGGTCGCCGGTCTCGCCCCCGGCCCCGGCATGGCCGGCCACGAACCCGAACGGCCCATATCCTGGCCCGCGCTGCCCGCGGCGGTCGTCGCGGCGGCCGGGTTCGTCCTGGGTGCCGGGTTCTACCGCGCCTTCACCGAGGACCACGCGCTCTTCCCCTCCGGCGCCGTCGGCTGGGCACTCGCCCTGCTGACCGGCATCATCGTCGGCCACCTCGTCGCCCTCGGCCGCTCCCGCTGGTGGGGCGGCACCGGATCCGGCGCCGCCCTCACCCTCGCCGTCCTGCTGCTCTACGGCTGGGTGCCCGCCCAGATGGTCAGCCTGACCGTCGTCGTCCTGGTCGGTATCGCCCGCCGCAACCGCTGGCGCCGGGGCATCCTGCACGGCGCGGTCGACATCCTCGGCATCGGCGCGGGCGGGCTGGTCCTGGCCGCGTGGGGACGCGTTCCGTCCGTCGAGACGCCCTGGAATCCCGAGACCTGGACCGTCTCCGCCGTACCCGAGGTGTTCCTGGCCGCGGCCGCGTATCTCGCGGCCACCCGCACCCTGCTCTGGTACGTGCACGCGCCGCGCACCGGCGGCCTGCCGACCGTCGCGCGCACCGCCCTGGTCAGACAGGGACTCGTCGCGGTCGCGCTGCTCGGCATCACGCCGCTGATCTGTGTGGTCGCGACCGCGCAGCCGATGCTGCTGCCGCTGTTCTCGATCCCGCTGATCGCCCTCGACTCCACGCTGTGGATCGCCCGCGCGCGGGCGGAGGAGCAACTGCGCGACCCGCTGACCGGGCTGCCGAACCGGCAGTGGCTGCTCGAACGTACGTGGACCGCCCTGGACGACGCCGAGCGCATCGGCGCGCGGGCGGCGCTGATGCTGATCGACCTGGACCGCTTCCGTTCGGTGAACGACACGCTCGGCCATCTCGCCGGTGACCGGCTGCTCCTTCAGATAGCCGATCGGCTGCGGCTCAACCTGCCGCGCGGCGCGGAGGCCGCCCGGCTGGGCGGCGACGAGTTCGCCGTGTTACTGCCGATCGCCGACTCCACCACCTCGGCCACCCGCGTGGCCCGCAACCTCGTCGCCGCGCTCGGCTCCTCCCTCGACCTGGACGGCCTCTCGCTCGTCCTGGAGGCCAGCGCCGGGCTCGCCGTCTTCCCCGACCACGCGCTCGACGCGGAGGGGCTGCTCCGGCGGGCGGACGTCGCCATGTACCAGGCGAAGCGGGACCGGACGGGTGTGGAGGTGTACGAGTCCAAGCGGGACTCCAACACCCCGGACCGGCTGGGGCTGCTGGGGGATCTGCGCCGGGCCCTGGACACCGGGGACGTCGAGCTGCACTACCAGCCGAAGGTCAGGTTCGACGGCCAGGTGGCCGGGCTTGAGGCACTCGTGCGGTGGGTGCACCCCGAGCGGGGCAGGGTGGCGCCGGACGAGTTCATCGCCATCGCCGAGTCCTCCGGACTGATGCCGCACCTCACGGAGTACGTCCTGGAGACGGCGCTCGCGCAGGTCGCGCGATGGCGGGCGCAGGGACTCCACGTGCCGGTCGCGGTGAACGTCTCGCCGCGCGACGTCCACACCCCCGGGTTCGCCGGCTCGGTGGCCGCCCGGCTCGCCCGGCACGGCGTTCCCGCGGGCTCGCTCCAGCTGGAGATCACCGAGCACGTGCTGCTGGAGGATCCGCAGCGCGCCGCGGACACGCTGGCCGCGCTGACCGGGCACGGCGTGAAGATGTCACTGGACGACTTCGGCACCGGGTACTCCTCGCTCGTCCATCTGCGCCGGCTGCCGGTCAGCGAGCTGAAGATCGACCGGTCCTTCGTCGCGAAGCTCGCCGTGGACAACGAGGACGCGGCGATCGTGCGCTGCACCATCGATCTCGCGCACTCGCTCGGACTGCTCGTCGTCGCCGAGGGTGTGGAGGACGACGAGACGTGGGAGCGGTTGCGGGACATGGGCTGTGACGCCGTACAAGGCTGGCTCGTCGCCGCCGCGATGCCGCCGGAGGACACCACCGCCTGGCTGCGGGCGCGGGGGTCGCGGGGCTGGCAGCGTCCGCGTGCCGCGCTGCCGGCGGCGGAGTAGCCACCGCTCGCCGTCCGGCGCGGGTCCGGTGGGGGTGCCGTTGGTTCTCCCGCCCGCGCACCGCCCGGAAAGCCTCGTCGACAAGGTGCTCGTCGCCTGTGGGGGCCCGGCACCGTCGGCGCCTGACCGCGCGCGGACGGGCCTGCGGCGCCCCGTCGGGGGCGCGGGGAACTGCGCGCCCGGCCCTCGACGGCCGAAGCCCGTCGACGATGGCGCGGTCCCCGGACGGACGGCGCCGGCGGTGCAGGGTACTGCGTGCCCGGCCCTCGGCGGCTGAAGCTTGTCGACGATGGCGCGGTCCCCGGACGGACGGGCGGTCGTCGGCGGTGCGGAACCTCCACCGGAGAGGTTCACTTTTCGGGTGAGGGTCGCGGGCGGGCGCGGGTGGGCGAGGCCCTCGGAAGAACCCCGGCGCGGGCACCGCCCCCCGCCCCATAGGATTGGGCCCAAACCACACACACTCACCCCAGAGGATCGCTGCATGCCTGGCATCACGCGCGAGGAGGTCGCCCACCTCGCACGGCTGGCGCGTCTGGAGCTGAAGGGCGAAGAGCTCGACCACTTCGCCGGCCAGCTCGACGACATCATCGGCGCGGTCGCCCGCGTCAGCGAGGTCGCCGACCAAGACGTACCGCCGACCTCACACCCGCTGCCGCTGACGAACGTCATGCGCGCGGACGAGGTCCGTCCGTCGCTCACCCCCGAGCAGGCGCTCTCCGGCGCCCCGGCCCAGGAACAGCAGCGTTTCAAGGTGCCGCAGATCCTGGGGGAGGACTAATCACCATGACGGACACGAACGTCAACATCATCAGGCTGACCGCCGCGGAGATCGCCGCCGGTATCGCCTCCGGCGAGTTCACCGCCGTCGAGGTCACCGAGGCGCACCTCGCCCGGATCGAGGCCGTCGACGAGAAGGTGCACGCCTTCCTCCACGTGGACCGGGAAGGCGCTCTCGCGCAGGCCCGCGAAGTGGACCGCAAGCGCGCCGACGGCGAGAAGCTCGGCCCGCTGGCAGGCGTCCCCCTCGCGCTCAAGGACATCTTCACCACCGAGGGGATCCCGACCACCGTCGGTTCCAAGATCCTCGAGGGCTGGATCCCGCCGTACGACGCGACCGTCACCAGGAAACTGAAGGCCGCCGACGTCGTCATCCTCGGCAAGACCAACATGGACGAGTTCGCCATGGGGTCGAGCACCGAGAACAGCGCGTACGGGCCGACCGGCAACCCCTGGGACCTCACCCGCATCCCCGGCGGCTCCGGCGGCGGGTCGAGCGCCGCGCTCGCCTCCTTCCAGGCACCCCTCGCCATCGGCACGGACACCGGCGGCTCCATCCGCCAGCCCGCCGCCGTCACCGGCACGGTCGGCGTCAAGCCGACGTACGGCGGCGTCTCCCGCTACGGCATGGTGGCGTTCTCCAGCTCCCTCGACCAGGGCGGCCCCTGCGGCCGTACTGTCCTGGACGCGGCGCTGCTCCACGAGGTCATCGCCGGGCACGATCCGCTCGACTCGACCTCCATCGACGCCCCGGTCCCGCCGGTCGTCGAGGCCGCGCGCAACGGCTCCGTCGCCGGAATGCGCGTCGGCGTCGTCAAGCAGTTCTCCGGCGAGGGCTACCAGGCCGGAGTCGTCCAGCGTTTCAACGAGTCCGTCGCCCTCCTCAAGGAACTGGGCGCCGAGATCGTCGAGCTGGACTGCCCGTCCTTCGACCTGGCGCTCTCCGCGTACTACCTGATCGCGCCGTCGGAGTGTTCCTCGAACCTCGCCCGGTTCGACGCCATGCGCTACGGCCTGCGCGTCGGCGACGACGGCACGCACTCCGCCGAGGAGGTCACCGCCCTCACCCGTGAGGAGGGCTTCGGCGACGAGGTCAAGCGCCGCATCATGCTGGGCACGTACGCACTGTCCAGCGGCTACTACGACGCGTACTACGGCAGCGCCCAGAAGGTCCGTACGCTCATCACGCGTGACTTCGAGAAGGCGTTCGAGCAGGTCGACGTGATCGTGTCCCCCACGACGCCGACCACCGCCTTCCCGATCGGTGAGCGCGCCGACGACCCGATGGCGATGTACCTCGCCGACCTCTGCACCATCCCGACCAACCTGGCGGGCAACGCCGCCATGTCGCTGCCCTGCGGACTCGCACCGGAGGACAACCTTCCGGTCGGGCTGCAGATCATCGCCCCCGCGATGAAGGACGACCGGCTCTACAAGGTCGGCGCCGCCGTCGAGGCGGCCTTCGTGGAAAGGTGGGGGCACCCGCTGATCGAGGAGGCTCCGTCGCTATGAGTGCCATGGCCAAGAAAGCCAAGAACTTCAAGAAGTCCAAGACCGGTGTGTACGTGGCGCTCGGCAGCACCGCCTTCGGTGCGCTCAGCGTCGCCAAGCAGGCCAAGCTCGCCCGGCAGGACGGCGACTTCCTGCGGCTCGTCGACGCCGCCGTATCCGCCGCCGCCATCGTCACCGGCCTCGCCATCCTCTACCGGGAGCTCAAGCGCCTGGGCGACGACGACGTCCTGCTGGGCTGAGAGGGAAGTTTTCACCGTGACCACCACGACCGACGAACTGGTGTCGTACGAGGACGCCCTGGCGACGTACGACCCCGTCATGGGCCTTGAGGTCCATGTCGAACTCGGCACCAAGACCAAGATGTTCTGCGGGTGTTCCACCGAGCTGGGCGCCGAGCCCAACTCGCAGACCTGCCCCACCTGCCTCGGCATGCCCGGCTCGCTCCCGGTCGTCAACGCGATCGGGGTCGAGTCCGCGATCAAGATCGGTCTCGCGCTGCACTGCGAGATCGCCGAGTGGTGCCGGTTCGCCCGGAAGAACTACTTCTACCCGGACATGCCGAAGAACTTCCAGACCTCCCAGTACGACGAGCCGATCGCCTTCAACGGCTATCTGGACGTCCAGCTGGAGGACGGCGAGGTCTTCCGCGTGGAGATCGAGCGCGCCCACATGGAGGAGGACACCGGCAAGTCGCTGCACGTCGGCGGCGCCACCGGCCGAATCCACGGTGCCTCGCACTCGCTGCTCGACTACAACCGCGCGGGCATCCCGCTCATCGAGATCGTCACCAAGCCGATCGAGGGCGCGGGCGAGCGGGCCCCCGAGGTCGCCAAGGCGTACGTCGCCGAGCTGCGCGAGCTCATCAAGGCGCTCGGCGTCTCCGAGGCCCGCATGGAGCAGGGCCAGATGCGCTGCGACGTGAACCTGTCGCTGCGCCCGCACGGCCGGGAGAAGTTCGGCACCCGCAGCGAGACCAAGAACGTCAACTCGCTGCGCTCCGTGGAGCGTGCCGCCCGCTTCGAGATCCAGCGGCACGCCGCCGTGCTCAACGACGGCGGCACGATCATCCAGGAGACCCGCCACTTCCACGAGGACACCGGGTCCACGACCTCGGGCCGCGTGAAGGAGGAGGCCGAGGACTACCGGTACTTCCCGGAGCCCGACCTCGTCCCCGTGGCGCCGTCCCGCGAGTGGGTCGAGGAGCTGCGCGCCGGGCTGCCCGAGCAGCCGCTGGCCCGCCGCAACCGGCTGCGCGAGGAGTGGGGCGTCGGTGCCCACGACATGCAGTCGATCCTCAACGCCGGTGCCATCGACCTGATCGTCGCCACCATCGAGGAGGGCGCCGACGCGGCGTCCGCCCGCAAGTGGTGGATGGGCGAGCTGGCCCGCAGCGCCAACGAGACGGGCAAGGCCCTTGAGGACCTGCCCTTCACGCCGGCGCAGGTCGCCCGGGTCACCGCCCTGGTGGCCGAGGGCTCCCTCAACGACAAGCTCGCCCGCCAGGTCATCGAGGGCGTGCTCGCCGGCGAGGGCACCCCGGACGAGGTCGTCGAGAAGCGCGGTCTGAAGGTCGTCTCCGACGAGGGCGCGCTGACCGCCGCCGTCGACGAGGCCATCGCCGGCAACCCGGGCATCGCCGACAAGATCCGGGGCGGCAAGCTCCAGGCCGTCGGAGCGCTGGTCGGCGCGGTCATGAAGGCCACCCGCGGCCAGGCGGACGCGGCCCGCGTCAAGGAACTCATCCTTGAGCGGCTGGGCGTCAGCGAGGGCTGAGCCAGGCGTTTTTCGCCACCCGGGGGGACGCGTCGGTTTCGACGCGTCCCCCCGGCATGTCCGGGTGAGTGGGATCCCGCTCATGTGAACAAGCCCACGAATGCGAAGAACGATCACATTTGGCTGCAAGAGTGGCAGGGCACTGCTCAGGTGTTCTTTGCGGGCTTTTCATTCCTCCAGAGGTTCCGACCGTCCTCTGGCGGCTGTTCCCGTCCAAAGATCCTCGAACCGCCCCCAGGGAGCACGTCCGTGGCAGCCCTCGCACGCTGGTGTGTCCGACACCGCCTCGTCGTCGTCCTGCTGTGGCTTCTCGCACTCGGCGGCGTCACCGCGGCCGCGGCCGTCATGGGCTCCGCCTACTCGAACGACTACGAAGTACCCGGCACCGAGTCGGACCGCGCCACCCAGCTCCTGCGGGAGGGCTTCCCCGGCCTCGGCGGCGCCAGCGACAGCGTCGTCTGGCACACCACCACCGGCACCGTGCGCTCCGCCGACGTCCAGCAGACGATGACCCGCACCCTGGACCGGATCGAGGACCTGCCCGGAGTGGCCTCCGTCGTCAGCCCGTACGAGGGGCAGGGCACCGGCCGGATCAGCCTCGACGGACGTACGGCGTACGCCACCGTCACCTTCGAGGATCCCGCCGAGAACATCGACGAGGGCGAGGCCCACGCGGTCGTCGACACCGCGAAGGCGGCCGACTCGGGCAGCCTCCAGGTGGAGCTGGGCGGCGGCGCGATCGGGCTCACCGAGTCCTCCGGCGGCCATGTCGCCGAGATCGTCGGCGTCCTCGTCGCCGCGGTGGTCCTCTTCCTCGCCTTCGGGTCGCTCGCCGCGGCCCTGCTGCCCATCGCCACCGCCCTGGTCGGCGTCGGGACCGCGTACGCCTCGGTCGCGCTCCTCGGACACGCCATGACCGTCGCCGACTTCGCGCCCATGCTCGGCCTGCTGATCGGGCTCGGCGTCGGCATCGACTACGCCCTGTTCATCGTGACCCGGCACCGGCGCGGCCTCAAACGCGGACTCCCGGTGCCCGAGGCCGCACGGAACGCGGTGGCCACCACGGGCCGCGCGGTCGTCTTCGCCGGAGCCACCGTCTGCATCGCCCTCCTCGGCATGCTCATCCTGCGGCTCGGCTTCCTCAACGGCGTCGCCATCGCCGCCTCGCTGACCGTGATCCTCACCGTCGCGGCTTCCGTGACCCTGCTCCCCGCGCTGCTCTCCTGCATCGGGCCGCGCGCGCTCAGCCGCCGTGAGCGGCGCCGGCTGTCCGAGCACGGGCCCCAGCCGGAGATCCCCACCGGACTCGCCGCCCGCTGGTCGGTCTTCGTGGAGCGGCACCCCAGACTGCTCGGCTCCCTCGCCCTCCTCGTCATGGCGCTGCTCGCCCTGCCCACGCTCTCGCTCCACCTGGGCACCTCCGACCAGGGCAACAACCCGGAACGGTCGACCACGCGCCAGGCGTACGACCTGATCGCGAACGGCATCGGGCCCGGCGTGAACGGCCCGCTGACCCTCGTCACCCAGGTCGGCGGCGCCGAGGACAGACTCGCGCTCGACGACCTGGACGCCACGCTCCGGGCCACCGAGGGCGTCGCCTCC
The DNA here is from genome assembly GCF_044751025.1 of Streptomyces sp. NPDC088747. Classification (NCBI taxonomy): domain Bacteria; kingdom Bacillati; phylum Actinomycetota; class Actinomycetes; order Kitasatosporales; family Streptomycetaceae; genus Streptomyces; species Streptomyces sp. NPDC088747. The sequence goes on along the minus strand of NZ_JBIVKZ010000011.1, from coordinate 266,631 downwards.
GTGACCGCGGCGGAGTACGGCAGCGGCGGCGACACCGCGTACCTCACCGTCGTACCGGACTCAGCGCCGCAGTCGCAGCGCACCAGCGCCCTCGTCGACCGGCTGCGCACCGAGGTGCTGCCGCGCGCCGAGGCGGGCACCTCCCTCGACGTCCAGGTCGGCGGGGTGACGGCGAGTTACGACGACTTCGCGGACGTCATCGTCGGCAAACTGCCCCTTTTCGTGAGCGTCGTCATCGGCCTCGGCTGCGCCCTCCTGCTGCTCGCCTTCCGCTCGATCGGCATCCCCCTGAAGGCCGCCGTGATGAACATTGCCGCCGTGGCCGCCGCATTCGGAGTCGTCGTCGCGATCTTCCAGTGGGGCTGGGGCAGCGAACTGCTGGGCCTCGGCCGCGCGGGCCCGATCGAACCCTTCCTGCCCGTGATCATGGTGTCGGTGCTCTTCGGGCTCTCCATGGACTACCAGGTCTTCCTGGTCAGCCGGATGTACGAGGAATGGCTGGAAACCGGCGACAACCGGCGCGCCGTCCGGGTCGGCCTCGCCGAGACGAGCCGGGTGATCAACTCCGCCGCCGTCATCATGATCTCGGTCTTCCTCGCCTTCGTACTCAGCGGCGACCGCGTCATCGCCATGTTCGGCATCGCCCTCGCCGCGGCCGTCGCCCTGGATGCCTTCGTCCTGCGGACGCTCCTCGTGCCCGCCCTCATGCACCTGCTCGGCGGCGCCAACTGGTGGCTGCCCCGCTGGCTGGACCGGCGCCTGCCGCACATCAGCATCGAGCCTCCCGAGTGCCGCGCCGCCCATGAGAGGCTGGCCGCCGCGACGGACGCCGAGGTGGCGGACGTACTGGAGAAGGAGCGACGGCAGGATGTTCGCGATATCCCTGGGTGACGACGGGGCGGAACTACGGCCCCTGGAGCCCTGGCACGCCGAGGAGTTCCTGGCGCACATCGAGCGGGGCCGCGAGTTCATCGGCCGGCACGTCTCCCTGCCCGACGCGGTGAAGGACCTCCCCGCGGCCAGGAGCCTGCTCCAGGCGTACGCGGACAAGCGCGCCGCCGACCAGGGGTACCTGTACGGGATCTGGCTGGAGGGCAGGCTCGTCGGCGGGCTGATGTTCCGGATCTTCGACACCGCGATGGGGAACTGCGAGGCCGGCTGCTGGCTGGAACCCGCGGCCGCCGGGCGCGGACTCGTCACCCGCGGGGCGCGGATCATCATCGACTGGGCGGTCGACGAACGCGGCATGCACCGGGTCGAGTGGATCGCCCCGGCCGCGAACGAACCGAGCCTGAAGGTGGCGCGGCGGCTGGGCATGACCCGGGACGGCGTACTGCGCGAGAGCTATCCGTACCGGGGCGTACGCAGTGACATGGAGGTCTGGTCGGTGCTCGCGCCCGAGTGGCGCGAGGCACGCGCGCGTGCGGGACGATAACGATCGGCCTCCATTACCGCGAACATTAAGGGACCTCTCATACAGCATCCGTACGGTGCGAGGTATGGGATCCAAGACTGTTGACGAGGCCGGGATCGAGACCGGCACCGAGGCGAAGAGCGACGAGGGGAAAGTGGACGTCACCAAGAGCGACGTCGCCGCGGCCGACGAGGCCACCGCGACGGACGGGGAGACCGTGGCCGACGGCTCGGACGACGCCGAGTACGAGGGCGACGACGAGCAGGTCCTGCCGGTCGCCGAGAAGGCCCCCTCAGGGGTGGGCCTGGGTGCCGCCGCCGTGGTCTCGGCCGCGCTGGGCCTCGTCTCGCTGACGGGCGGCTGGCTGGGCACGGTCGCGCAGGCGCGCGACTCGCTGTATGGCCAGCTGGAGACCGCGTCGACCGCGACCGTCTCCACCCAGATCGAGCAGGTCTACGGCAACTCGTGGAACGCGAACGCGCTGGTCGCGGGCATCTTCGCGCTGGTCGCCCTGATCGTCGGCGTCGGCGTCCTGGTCCGCCCGGCGTTCGGCAACCCCGACCGCGTGGTGCAGACCACCTGGGTCAAGTCCGTGGCCTGGGCCGGCGTCTCCCTCGCGATCATCGGCCTGCTGCTGGCCGTGCTCAAGTACACCGACATCCTGCTGGCCATGCCGAAGGCGACCAGCTGAGCGCACGCTCACCGCGCTTTCCGCCTTCCGGCTTCCGGCTTTTCTGAGGGGCCTTAGGTCCGCCCTACGTCACGTACGGCGGACCTAAGGCCCTTCGTGCGCCCAAGATGCGGAACTCTCCCGATGTGGCGCACCCCCCTTGGAGACGAAGGTTGAGGCATCGCAACAAGCGAGGCCCGAAACCGACTCTTCACCAGGGGTACGAGATGTTCGAGTACGAGCTCCACCAGATCCGTTCCGCCGAGCTGATCCGCGAGGCACAGAACCACCGGATCGCCCGCGAGGCGATCCGCAGCCGCCGGGCCGCCCGCCGCGCCGCCGTGCGTGAGTCGGCCGGCAACGACTCGGAGGGGCAGGCGCATAGCCGCGGCCACCGCCGGCACCGGTTCGCCCGCGTGGCGTGAGCACCGCCGGGCGACGGGAGGACGGCCGTACGGGGGTCGGCCGTTCTTCCGGGCTTGCGGGATCAACGCCGCCCGTGCGGTCCGTCCCTACGGGGTCCGGGCCCGCGGGGACCGAACCGACGGTCGTGGTTCGTGCGACCGGACGTACGGTGGCCGTTCCCGCGACGGGGCGGACGGTGACTGATCCCGCGACCGGAACGACTGCGGCGGTTCCGGCGACGGGATCGCCCGCGGCCGTCGCGGCAGCGGGATCGGCGGCCGACATCGGGACAGCGGGGCCGGCCGACGGCGTCGCGGCGACGGGGGCAACGGCCGTTCTCCGGACGGCGGGACCGACGGGCGCCCCGTCGATAACCGGTGCCGCGTTGTCGGACCGCTGTGCGATGCTCGGGCCCGTGGAGACCAGGTCCGTCAGTCCGGTGTTCGTCGGTCGCGCCGACGAGCTGGGCGTGCTGAACGACGCGCTCGCCCGCGCCGCCGCGGCCGAGCCGCAGGCGTTGCTGCTCGGCGGCGAGGCAGGGGTCGGGAAGACCCGCCTGATCGAGGAGTTCGCCACCGCCGCGGGACACGGCGGCGCGATCGTCGCATGCGGCGGCTGCGTGGAGATCGGCGCCGACGGACTGCCCTTCGCCCCCTTCTCCACGGCCCTGCGCGCCCTGCGCCGACTCCTCCCGGACGACCTCGCCGCCGCTGCCGCCGGACAGGAGGAGGAACTGGCCCGGCTGCTGCCCGAGTTGGGCGCAAGCGCCCCGGAGCGGCGGTACGAGGAGGACGGCATGGCCCGCCTCTTCGAGCTCACCGCCCGCCTGCTGGAGCGCATGGCCGCCGAGCGGACGGTCGTCCTCGCCCTCGAAGACCTGCACTGGGCCGACGCCTCCACCCGGCACCTCCTCGCCTACCTCTTCCGCACCCTGCGCAGCGGCCGGCTCGTCATCGTCGCCACCTACCGCGCCGACGACATCCACCGCCGCCACCCGCTGCGCCCCCTGCTGGCCGAGCTGGACCGCCTCCGCACCGTCCGCCGTATCGAACTCGGCCGCTTCAGCCGCGCCGAGGTCGGCCGCCAGATCGCCGGGATCCTCGCCCGCGAGCCGGACCCGTCCCAGGTCGACGACATCTTCCAACGCTCCGACGGCAACGCGTTCTTCGTCGAGGAACTCGCCGTCGCCTCCCACCAGGGCTGCCGCACGCCGCTCACGGACACCCTCCGCGACCTGCTCCTCGTACGCGTCGAAGGCCTGCCCGAGAGCGCCCAGCGGGTCGCCAGGATCGCCGCCGAGGGCGGCTCCACCGTCGAGTACCCGCTGCTGGCCGCCGTGGCAGGGCTCGCCGAGGACGACCTCATCGAGGCACTGCGGGCCGCCGTCGGCGCCAACATCCTGCTCGCCACCCCCGCGGGCGACGGCTACCGCTTCCGCCACTCCCTGGTCCGCGAGGCCGTCAGCGACGACCTGCTGCCCGGCGAGCGCTCCCGCTTCAACCGGCGCTACGCCGAAGCCCTGGAGGCCGATCCGGCGCTCGTCCCGGCCGACGAGCGGCTCACCCGGCTCGCCAGCTACTGGTACCACGCCCACGATGCGGCCAAGGCCCTCCCCGCCGTCCTCGATGCCTCCGTCGAGGCCCGCTGCCGCCACGCCCACTCCGAGCAACTGCGGCTTCTGGAGCGGGCGATGGAGCTGTGGGACGTCGCCTCCGACGCCGTACGGGCCGAGCTGCGGCCCGTGGACTACGTGGAGGTCTACCCTCCCGCACTGCCTGAAGGGCGGGCGGGGACCTCCGGCGGCTGCGAACCGGCGGCGCCGCTCGCTTACCTCGACCTGATGGCGGAGGCCGCCGTCGCGGGGCGACTCTGCGGGGAGCGCGAACGCGCCCTGAAGATCACCAAGCGTGCGCTGGACCTGCTGGAGGACGACGGGGACGCGCTGCGCGCCGCCTGGTTCTGGTGCCAGCGCTCCCGTCTGGTCCAGGCGCAGGCCCGCGGCGACGGCTGGCGGGAACTGGGCACCGCCCAGGAACTCGTGCGCGGTCTGCCCCCGTCGGAGGTGCACGCCGACGTCCTGTCGAACGTCGCCGCCTGGTCCATGCTGCACGAACCGGGACCCGGCGCCCTCTCGGCCGCCGAGCGCGCCGTGGAGTACGCCCGCATGGTCGGCGCCCGGGACATCGAACTGAACGCCCGGCTCACCCTCGGCGGTCTCATGGTCGACGCGGGCGACATCGAGGCGGGTCTCGCCGAGCTGTGGGAGGTCAAGGAGCGGGTGAACCGGCGCGGCGCCTCCCTCGTCGTCGGCCGGGTCCACATCAACCTGCCCTCCCACCTGGAGTCGCTCGGCCGTTCCCGCGAGGCCGTCTCGGTCCTGCGGGAGGGCATCGAACTCACCAGAAGAAAAGGCCTGTTGGAAACCGAGGCCTACGTCTGGGGCAACTTCTCGGAGTCCCTCGACTCGCTCGGACAGTGGGACGAGGCCGTCGAGGCGGCGGGCAACGCACTGCGCATCGGACTCAGCGGCAAGGCCTCCGGCGTCGGTGCCATCCGGCTGGCCTGCCTCGCGCTGGCACGCGGCGATCTCGCCGAGGCGGCACGCCGACTGGCCGCCGCACGCACCCACTTCGGCACCCACGACCCCATGCCGCAGCACGCCCTGCCCCTGCTGGGCGCCGCCATCGGCATCGCCGCGGGCGAGGGCCGGCTCCTCGACGCCCGCGCCGCACTGGAGGAAGCCCTGAGCGTGGGCTTCCCGCCCGGAACCCAGCGCTACGGCTGGCCGCTGCTGCTCGCCGCCGCCACCGCGGAGGGCGACGCCCGCGGGCTGCCGCTCGCCGAGGCCGGCCGCGCCGAGACGGTGGAGCACCTGCGATCCACCGCCAAGTGCCTGGCCACCGGTGCACCGCTCTGGCTCGCCTACGCGGAATGGGTACACGCCGAACTCCGCCGCGCGGAGGGGGTGGCGGCCCCGCAGGACTGGTCCGAAGTGGTCACCGCCTTCGAATCCCTTGAGCGCCCCTACGACCTCGCCCGCGTCCGCCACCGCCTCGCCGACGCCCTGCTCGCCTCGGGCGCCTACGACGAGGACCGCGCCCGCGCCACGGAACTCCTCCGGCTGGCCCGAGCCGCCGCGGACCACCTCGGTGCCCGCCCGCTCGCCGACGCCGTCACCCTGCTCGCCCAGCGGGCCCGGCTCGTCCTCGGCCGCGCCATCGAGCCGTCCGCCCCGGCCCACGTCGACCCCGCTGTCGCCCTCGGTCTCACCAGCCGGGAGCGCGACGTCCTGCGCCTCGTCGCCGCCGGCCGCAGCAACCGCCAGATCGCCGAGGAGCTCTTCATCTCCCCGAAGACGGCCAGCGTCCATGTGTCGAACATCCTCGCCAAGCTCGGCGTCTCCGGCCGCGGTGAGGCGGCGGCCCTGGCCCACCGGCTGCGGCTGTTCCCCCCGGAGACCCCCGCCGCCCAGGCCGTGAGCTGAGGTTTACGCTGTAAAGGACCCGGGCCGAGGGAGGCGCCGTGTTCAACATGTTCGAGGAACTGTTCGCACCAGGTCGCAAGCACACCAACGACGAGCGCAAGCGGCTGGAACTGAGCCGGGTGGACCTGAACGACGGCGACCCCGGCCGCGGCCCCATAGACCTCACCTCGGGCAAGGTGGTCGTACGGGCCCCGGCCCCGGGAACGGTCACCCCGCGGAGCCCGGTCGCGCCCGTGACGGACGCGGACGATACCGCGGATGCGGATGCGGGGGAGTCGGCCCCGGATGCCGACGAGCCGACCGAGCCGCCGGAAGCCGATCAGCCCGACAGGGCACTGCGACCTGGCGGGAACGCCGGTGCAGCGGAAGTAGGCGAGGTCGCTGGTGCGCCGGAAGCAGGTGTGGCCGTCGGTGCGCCGGGAGCAGGTTCGACCGCCGGTGTACCGGAAGGAGGCGGGACCGCTGACGCGTCGGAAACAGGGGCCCCGCCGGTGCACCGGAAGTAGGTGCGACCGCCGCCGCACTGGAAACAGGCAAGACCGCCGCTGCGCCGGAAGCAGGCGAGTCCGCAGCCGCGCCGGAATCAGGTGCCCCCGCCGGTGCACCGGAAGTAGGTGCGACCGCCGCCGCACTGGAAACAGGCGAGACCGCCGCTGCGCCTGATGCAGGCAAGCCCGCAGCCGCGCCGGAAGCAGGCGAGACCGCCGCGGACTGAGCGGCGTGCCACTGCACCGGCCGCGGCCCCTGGGTCACGCCACCCCGGCTCGGGTGCTCACGTCACTTCCAGTTCCAGGATCCGGTCGTCCCCGGCCTCGGGGCTGCCGCGCCCGTCCGTCTCGCTCGTGACCAGCCAGAGTCTGCCGCCACCCGCGGACACCACGGTCCGCAGTCGGCCGTAATCACCCTCAAGGAAGGCCTGTGGATCGGCGGAGGCCTTGGTGCCGTCCAGGGGGATGCGCCACAGGCGCTCGCCCTTGAGGCCCGCCATCCAGATGGAGCCCTCCGCGTAGGCGATGCCGCTGGGGGAGGCGTCGTCCGTGGACCATTGGGCGATCGGGTTCAGGTACTTGGAGTTGTCGCTCTCGCCCTCGACCACCGGCCAGCCGTAGTTCCCGCCCGGCTTGATCTGGTTCAGCTCGTCCCAGGTGTCCTGGCCGAACTCGGCGGCCCACAGGCGCTGTTTGTCGTCCCAGGCGAGGCCCTGGACGTTGCGATGGCCGTACGAGTAGACGACCGAGTCGGCGAACGGATTGCCCGGTGCCGGTTCGCCCTCCGGAGTCATCCGCAGGATCTTGCCGCCCAGCGACTTCGTGTCCTGGGCAAGACCGGTCTGGCCCGTCTCACCCGCTCCCGCGTACAGCATCTTGTCCGGGCCGAAGGCGATCCGGCCGCCGTTGTGGATGTAGCCCTTGGGGATGCCCTTGAAGATCGTGTCCGGCGAGCCGAGCTGATCGCCGGACGGCTTGTTCTCGTCGTACAGCATGCGGACGATCCGGTTGTCGGACACCGTCGTGAAGTACGCGTAGACAAGGTGGTCCGAGGCGAACTCGGGGGAGAGCGCGATGCCCAGGAGACCGCCCTCGCCCTCGGGGGCCACCCCGGAGACCTCGCCGAGCTCCGTCTTCTCGCCGCTCTCCTCGTCGACCCGCGTGATCGTCCCCTCGTCCCGCGAGGACACCAGCAGGTCGCCCTCGGGAAGCGGGGCCAGGCCCCAGGGGGAGTCGAGATCCTCGGTGACGGTGCGCACCACCTTCACGGAGCCCTTGTCGGGCGGTGGCTCGTCGGCGGCCTGCTCGGAGGGGGATGCCGCCGATTCCGTACCCCCGGCACCGCTGCTGCTCGGCGATGTGCCGCCGCCGAAGGCCGGTCCTCCGTCGTCGGACGAACAGCCGGCCGTCATCACAAGCGCGGCCGCAGCCAACACGGCCGTCACCACTCGTCGTTGCTGCACGATCATGGGGTCCCTTCGACGCGGCGGTCCTACTGTTCATACACCGCTCGCGTCCCACGAGTTCCCGATCACGGACACCCAAATCCGGCCACGTGCTCATGGCCGCCCAGTGTCCGCCCGGTACTTCCAAGGACACGGGCTCTCACCGACGTGTGGTGCCACCGAGGTGGGGCCCACCGACGCCTGGTTCGGAGACGCTGCTCACTCCCAGGATCCCTGAGCCCTCGGCAACCCCGCCACCTCGGCGAGATCCTCCGCGGTCAGGTCCAGCCCGGCCGCCCCCGCGTTCTCCGCGACCCACCGCTCCCGCTTGGCCCCCGGCACCGGCACCACGTGCCGTCCCTGGGCCAGCACCCACGCCAGCGCCACCTGCGCGGGTGTGACGGCCCCTTCCTGGGCGCCGTGCCGCCGGGCGACGCGGCGCAGGCCGACGACGATCGGCTGGTTCGCGGCCATCATCTCGGCGGTGAAGCGGGGGTGCCGGGCGCGTACGTCGTCGGGCTCGAAACCCTCGCCGGGCGTCAGCGTGCCGGTCAGGAAGCCGTTGCCCAGCGGCATCGCCGCCAGGAAGCCCACCCCGCGCGCCGCGCACCACGGCAGCAGCGCGTCCAGCGCCTCCGTGGACCACACCGACAGCTCCGCCTCCACGGCGCTCACGGGGAAGACCTGCTGCACCCGCTCCAGCTGCCGGATCGTTCCGTCGTGCAACCGTGCCCCCGAACGGCGGGCTGAACGCGCGCCCACCGCGCACAGCCCGAGCGAGCGCACCTTTCCGGCGGTCACCAGCTCGGCCATCGCGCCCCAGGTCTCCTCGACCGGTACCTCGGGGTCCGCCCGGTGCAGCTGATAGAGATCGATCACGTCCGTCTGCAGCCGGCGCAGTGACGCGTCGCACGCCCGCTTCACGTAGCCCGGACGGCCGTTGGCCACGATGTGCTGCTCGCCCACCAGCAGGCCGACCTTGGTCGACAGGAAGGCCTCGGAGCGCCGCTCCCTCAGGGCCCGTCCGATCAGCAGCTCGTTGGTGAAGGGCCCGTACATGTCGGCCGTGTCGAGCAGCGTCACTCCCCGGTCGAGCGCCGTGTGCACCGCGCGGACCGACTCCTCACCGCGCTGCCGTGAACCCGTGTAGGCCCAGCTCATCGGCATGCACCCGAGCCCGACAGCCCCCACCTCGAGCGCCGCCGCCCCGATCGTCCTGCGCTCCACCTGGCCGTGACCCTCCCTCTCCTGGCACCCCAACCTAACCTCTGCGCCTCCCGGCGCCTGACATAGCCTCCTGAGCATGACTTCAGACGTATGGCTCCCCTTTCACGCGGAGGACATCGACGGGCTCCCGGAGGGCCCCAACTACCTCTACTGGAACGGTGACCAGGAGTTTCCCGCGGATCCGGCCGACTGCGAGTTCTATGTCGTGCCCTACATGAAGCCGCCCGCCGTCTCGCGGCGACCGATGCCCGAGATGACCTCGCTACGGGTCGTGCAGACGCTCTCCGCGGGTGTCGACCACGTCCAGCCGAGCCTCGAAGTCCTCCCCGCGGGCGTGCAGTTGTGCAACGCGCGCGGAGTGCACGAGGCAAGCACCGGCGAACTGGCCCTCACGCTGATCCTCGCCTCGCTGAGGGGCATCCCCGACTTCGTGCGGGCGCAGGAGAAGGGGGAGTGGAGCCCGGGGTTCCGCCCCGCGCTGGCCGACAAGTCCGTGCTCATCCTGGGGTACGGGTCGATCGGGTCTGCCATCGAGGACCGGCTCACTCCCTTCGAGGTCGCGCGGGTGGCGCGCGTCGCGCGCTCCGCGCGCACCACGGAGCGCGGTCCCGTGCACGCACTCACCGATCTGCCCGCCCTGCTCCCCGAGGCCGACGTCGTCGTCCTGTCGACGCCCCTCGACGACAGCACCCGCGGCCTGGTGAACGCCGACTTCCTCTCCCGCCTCAAGGACGGCGCCCTCCTGGTGAACGTCGCCCGCGGCCCCGTCGTCGACACCGAGGCGCTCCTCGCCGAGCTGGAGAGCGGTCGCATCACCGCCGCCCTCGACGTCACCGACCCCGAACCCCTGCCCGCGGGGCACCCGTTGTGGCACGCGCCGGGCGTACTCGTCAGTCCCCACGTCGGCGGACCCACGTCCGCGTTCCTGCCGCGCGCCGAGCGGCTGCTGGTGGCCCAGTTGAATCGTTTCGTGAACCGGGAGCCGCTGCGGAACGTGGTCCTTACGACGGGTGCGGGGGCCGCGTCATGACGGGCGCGCAGGCCGCTCCGTGACAGGCGCGCGGGCCATGTCCCGTTCGCTCGCCGTCCGCTTTTGACACCCTCCGCAGTTCTCCGAATGCGGGCAGTGCCGGCAAACTCCCTGGTCGTCACGGAGCGTAGAGGAACTATGTCCCTGAGTGACGAGACTGGTGTATCGTCCCGACTGGGGCTGCGCCGCGCACAGTTCGGCGCCGGGGATGGACATTGAGACTGCGAGGGGGGCGACGGGCGATGCACGGCCTATGGACCACCGATCCGACGCGGCGGGGCTGCCGACGACGACCCTGGCGCGCGACCGTGCGGCGACGCGGGCAGTGCGGCCACAGCGGACAGAGCGGCCATCACCACCGAAGGCACAGCGGTCGCCGGAGGCACGCGCACCCGGCACACACGGACCAGCGGGACCCCGGGGTGCGGACCCGGTGGGTCCGGTGAGCTTCCCCGGAGCGCTGCTGACCCGTCGGCCGGTGCTCGGAGGCGGGACAGGCCTGGTCTCCCAACTCGTACTGGCCCTGGTGTGCGCGGGATACGCCGTCGGTTCCGCGCTCGGCTGGGGCTCCGCGAGCCTCGCGCTCTTCATGGGCGACTTCGGACTGAGTGCCGCGGCGGGCGCCGCCGCGGTCTCCTGCTTCCGGTACGCCCAGAGCCGCCGCAGCCGCTTTCGACCCGCCTGGCTCCTCTTCGCGCTCTCCTCCGCCATGGCATGCCTGGGCAACGCGGTCTGGGGGTGGTACGAGGTGGTCCTCGACCGCCCCATGCCCAGCCCCAGCTTCGCCGACGTGTTCTTCCTCTGCTTCGCGCCGCCCGCCATCGTGGGCCTCCTCGTCCTCGCCAAGAGGCCTGTGACCAGGGCGGGTTGGGTCTGCCTCGCGCTCGACTCCTGGCTCATCGGCGGCTCGTTGCTCACGCTGTCGTGGAGTCTCGCGCTCGCCCAGGCGGCGAGGTTCGACGGACCGAGCGTCGCGCACACCGCGCTCTCACTGGCGTATCCACTGCTCGACATCGCGCTGGTCAGCATGGTGCTGGCCCTGCACTTCCGGCGCTCGTCGGTGAACCGCTCCGCGGTGAACACCGCGATCGGCGCGCTCGCCCTGACCGTGATGTGCGACGCCCTCTTCACCTCGCCCCTGCTGCACAACGACTACCGCTCGGGGCAGCTCCTGGACGCGGGCTGGTTCGCCGGCTCGCTCCTCCTCGCCTACGCCCCCTGGGTCGGCCCCCGGTTCGGTCAGCCGGGCGTCGAGCGGTACGACTCCGGCGGGCACGCGCGCGTGGTGCGCGAGCACATCCCGGGACAGCGGCAGGAAAGCCGGCCGGGGCACCCGGGAGGGCAGGTGCAGCCGCCTCTCCCCGGAGCGGGACACGGCGGGGACCACGGTCGGTATCCGGCCACCCGCCCCATCGCCGGATCGCTGGCCGCGCTCACGCCCTATCTGGCCGCCGCCGTCTGCACGTTGGGGATCCTCTACAACGTCCTGAACGGCCGCAACGTCGACCGCGTGGTGCTCATCACCGCCGGTCTCGTCGTCCTGGCCCTCGTCGTCCGCCAGGGCATCATGCTCCTCGACAACATCACCCTCACCCAGGAACTGGCCCAGAAGGAGAACCACTTCCGCTCCCTGGTGCAGGGCTCCAGCGACGTCATCATGATCGCCGCTCCGAACGGCATTCTGAGATACGTCAGTCCGGCCGCCGCCGGTGTCTACGGCTGCGACGCCGAGGAGCTCGTGGGTTCCGAACTCGCCTCGCTCATCCACCCCGAGGACCTCGGCTGTGTGGTCCACGAGGTGCGCCGATTCCTGGCCGCGAGTCACTTCGAGGAGCCCACCACCCGTATCGAGTGCCGCTTCAGGTCCGGCGACGGCGGCTGGCTGAACGTGGAGTCCACCGTCAACCGACACCACGGCGGCCTCATCTTCAACAGCCGTGACGTGACCGAACGGGTGCGACTACAGGCGCAGTTACAGCACAACGCCGAACACGACCCGCTCACCGACCTGCCCAACCGCGCCCTGTTCACCCGGCGCGTCCAGCAGGCCCTCTCGGGCCGCCGCTCCACCGACCGCGGCACCGCCGTCCTCTTCATCGACCTCGACGGCTTCAAGGCGGTCAACGACACCATCGGGCACCAGGCGGGTGACGAACTCCTCGTCCAGGCCGCCCGCCGACTCCAGGACTCCGTACGGCACGGCGACACCGCCGCCCGTCTCGGCGGCGACGAGTTCGCGGCGCTCATCGTCGGCGACGGCAGCCGCGACCGCACCGCCCGCGAGCACCAGATCCTCGAACTCGCCGACCGCCTCAGGCTCAGGCTCTCGCAGCCCTACACCATCGACGGCAACGATGTCCGGGTCGCCGCCTCCATCGGCGTCGGCTTCGCCGAACCAGGCCTCGGCGCGGGCGAGTTGCTGAGAAACGCCGACCTCGCCATGTACCGCGCCAAGGCCACCGGCAAGGGCCGCGTCGAGTTGTACGCGCCCCAGATGCAGCAGGACGTCGTCCGCAAGGCGGAGCTCGCGACCAGGCTGCGTTCCGCCCTCCAGGACGGCGAGTTCACCCTGCTGCACCAGCCCGTCGTCTCGCTGGACAACGGCCGGATCACGACGGTCACCGCCCAGGCCCGCTGGCGCTCCTCCCAGGGCGTCCTGTTCACTCCCGCGGAGTTCCTGCGGGTCGCCGAGGACAGCGACAGGACCGCCGAGCTGGGCCGCTGGATGCTGGAGGAGGCCATCGAGCAGGCCGCCGAGCGTGCCGCCGGTGGCGCCGTCGTGCCCGTCGCCGTCCGGATGAACGCCCGGCGCCTGCTGGACCGCTCCGGGCCGCTGGGCTCCGTGGAGGCCCTGCTCACCCGGCACGGGCTCCCCTCCGGTGCGCTGATCATCGAGCTGTCCGACACCGACCCCCGGGCCTCCCTCGACGAGCTGGAGCGCCGGCTGAACGCGCTGCGCCGGCTCGGCGTCCGGATCGCCCTGGACGCCTTCGGCAGTGGCTACGCCGCCATCACGGCACTGAGAAGGCTCCCCGTCGACGTACTGAAACTGGACAGGGACCTCGTCGAAGGCGTCGTCGAGTCGGCCCGGCTGCACAAGATCACCAGCGGTCTGCTGCGGATCGCCACCGACCTCGGGCTCCAGTCCGTGGCCGACGGCGTGGACCTTCCGGAGCAGGTCGTCGCCCTGCGCGCGATGGGCTGCACCCATGGACAGGGCATGGCGTTCTCCGCGCCGCTGGACGAGTTCCGGCTGTGCAGGGCGCTGTCCATGGGCCACTACCCGGTGCCGCACGGGCCCGTCGAACCCGCGTTCGCGGGCGGCGGCGCGGGCGTCTACCGCAGTGGCGTGCCCGCCGTCTATGGGGGCGGTACGGCACTGCGCTCACATAATGAGACTCCCGTCCCACCCACTTGACAGTCGGTGCGTGCCAGGGAGAGGGTCATTGCCATGCGCACCCGAATTCTCGTACTTGGAAAGCGCGTCGGCTGAGCTGGGACCCACCGGATCGACAGAGCCGGACCACCCAGTGAACGCACCGGCGCGCTCCCCTCGCTTGCCTCACGGCACGAGGGGTTTTTTGTTGCACAGGCACCAGTCGTACATCGCACAAACTTCGCAAAAACCCTCAGCATCGAGAAGAGAATGCCGATGACCGAGCAGGCCACCGGGGCCCATCACCCGCAGCCGCGGCCCCGTTCCGGAGGACAGCAGTCCGCCCCCGAGCAGGTGACGGGAGCGCAGTCCCTCGTCCGCTCTCTTGAGGAGGTCGGGGCCGACACGGTATTCGGCATTCCCGGCGGCACCATCCTCCCGGCGTACGACCCGCTCATGGACTCCAAGCGGGTGCGGCACGTGCTCGTCCGGCACGAGCAGGGCGCGGGTCACGCGGCCACCGGTTACGCGCAGGCCACCGGCAAGGTCGGAGTGTGCATGGCGACGTCCGGGCCGGGCGCCACCAACTTGGTCACCCCGATCGCGGACGCCCACATGGACTCCGTGCCGCTGGTCGCGATCACCGGGCAGGTCGTGTCCCAGGCGATCGGCACGGACGCCTTCCAGGAGGCGGACATCGTCGGCATCACCATGCCGATCACCAAGCACAGCTTCCTGGTCACCAAGGCGGAGGACATCCCCCAGGCGATCGCGCAGGCGTTCCACATCGCCTCCAGCGGCCGCCCGGGGCCTGTCCTGGTCGACATCCCCAAGGACATCCTCCAGGCCAGGACCACCTTCTCCTGGCCGCCGGCCATGGACCTGCCCGGCTACCGCCCGGTGACCAAGCCGCACGCCAAGCAGATCCGCGAGGCCGCGAAGCTGATCACCGGCGCCAAGCGTCCGGTCCTCTACGTCGGCGGTGGCGTCCTCAAGGCGAACGCCACCGCCGAGCTGAAGGTCCTCGCCGAACTCACCGGAGCGCCCGTCACCACCACCCTGATGGCGCTCGGCGCATTCCCCGACAGCCACCCGCTGCACGTGGGAATGCCGGGCATGCACGGTGCGGTCACCGCCGTCACCGCGCTGCAGAAGGCCGACCTGATCGTCGCCCTCGGAGCCCGCTTCGACGACCGCGTCACGGGCAAGCTGGACAGCTTCGCCCCGTTCGCCAAGATCGTGCACGCCGACATCGACCCCGCGGAGATCGGCAAGAACCGTGCCGCCGACGTGCCGATCGTCGGTGACGCCCGGGAGGTCATCGCCGACCTGATCCAGGCCGTGCAGAAGGAGCACAGCGAGGGCCACACCGGCGAGGCCGCCGGGCCGAAATACGCGGCCTGGTGGAAGGACCTCAACCGCTGGCGCGAGACCTACCCGCTCGGCTACGACCAGCCCGACAACGGCTCGCTCGCCCCGCAGCAGGTCATCGAGCGCATCGGCCAACTCGCCCCGGAGGGAACGATCTTCGCGGCGGGCGTCGGCCAGCACCAGATGTGGGCAGCGCACTTCGTCCAGTACGAGCAGCCCGCGACCTGGCTGAACTCCGGCGGCGCCGGGACGATGGGCTACGCGGTCCCGGCCGCGATGGGCGCCAAGGCCGGCCAACCGGACCGTACGGTCTGGGCGATCGACGGTGACGGCTGCTTCCAGATGACCAATCAGGAACTCACCACCTGCGCCCTGAACAACATCCCGATCAAGGTCGCCATCATCAACAACGGCGCCCTCGGGATGGTCCGCCAGTGGCAGACCCTCTTCTACAACCAGCGGTACTCCAACACCGTGCTGCACTCGGGCCCCGACGCCAGCGGCAAGGAGCCGAGCGCGGGCACCCGCGTCCCCGACTTCGTGAAGCTGTCGGAGGCCATGGGGTGTTACGCGATCCGCTGCGAGTCCCCGGCCGACCTCGACAAGGTGATCGAGGAGGCGAACTCGGTCAACGACCGTCCGGTCGTGGTCGACTTCATCGTCCACGAGGACGCGATGGTGTGGCCGATGGTCGCCGCCGGGACGTCCAACGACGAGGTCATGTTCGCCCGGGACGTCCGCCCCGACTTCGGCGACAACGAAGACGACTGAGAGAGAGCCGAGTCAGACCCATGAGCAAGCACACCCTCTCCGTCCTCGTCGAGAACAAGCCCGGTGTCCTCGCCAGGATCACCGCCCTGTTCTCCCGGCGCGGCTTCAACATCGACTCGCTGGCCGTCGGCGTCACCGAGCACCCCGAGATCTCCCGCATCACGATCGTGGTGAACGTGATCGAGGCCCTGCCGCTCGAACAGGTCACCAAGCAGCTCAACAAGCTCGTCAACGTCCTGAAGATCGTCGAGCTGGAGCCCGGTTCCGCCGTTCAGCGTGAACTCGTACTGGTGAAGGTGCGCGCCGACAACGAGACGCGCTCCCAGATCGTCGAGATCGTCCAGCTGTTCCGCGCCAAGACCGTGGACGTCTCCCCGGAGGCCGTCACCATCGAGGCCACCGGCGGCAGCGACAAGCTGGAGGCGATGCTCAAGATGCTGGAGCCGTTCGGCATCAAGGAACTCGTCCAGTCCGGCACGATCGCGATCGGCCGCGGGGCGCGCTCGATCACCGACCGCTCCCTGCGCGCGCTGGACCGGTCTGCCTGAGGCCTGAAACGGGCGGCCGGCGATCGTCGGCCGCCCGCATACCGAGACCCGAAAACTTCCCCTCCCTCGCCCGCCGTACGGTGGGACGCGACACCGCACACCAAGGAGAACCCCAGTGGCCGAGCTGTTCTACGACGACGACGCCGACCTGTCCATCATCCAGAACCGCAAGGTCGCGGTCATCGGCTACGGCAGCCAGGGCCACGCCCACGCGCTGTCGCTGCGCGACTCCGGCGTCGACGTCCGCGTCGGTCTGCACGAGGGCTCCAAGTCCAAGGCGAAGGCCGAGGAGCAGGGCCTGCGCGTGGTGACTCCCGCCGAGGCAGCCGCCGAGGCCGACGTCATCATGATCCTGGTGCCGGACCCGATCCAGGCCCAGGTCTACGAGGAGTCCATCAAGGACAACCTCAACGAGGGCGACGCGCTGTTCTTCGGCCACGGCCTGAACATCCGCTTCGACTTCATCAAGCCGCCGGCCGGCATCGACGTCTGCATGGTCGCCCCGAAGGGCCCCGGCCACCTGGTCCGCCGCCAGTACGAGGAGGGTCGCGGCGTTCCGTGTATCGCGGCCGTCGAGCAGGACGCCACGGGCAAGGCGTTCCCGCTGACCCTGTCGTACGCGAAGGGCATCGGCGGCACCCGCGCCGGCGTCATCAAGACGACCTTCACCGAGGAGACCGAGACCGACCTGTTCGGTGAGCAGGCCGTCCTCTGCGGTGGCACCGCGGCGCTGGTCAAGGCGGGCTTCGAGACGCTGACCGAGGCCGGCTACCAGCCGGAGATCGCGTACTTCGAGTGCCTCCACGAGCTGAAGCTCATCGTCGACCTCATGTACGAGGGCGGCCTGGAGAAGATGCGCTGGTCGGTCTCCGAGACCGCCGAGTGGGGCGACTACGTCACCGGCCCCCGCATCATCACGGACGCCACCAAGGCCGAGATGAAGAAGGTCCTCGCCGAGATCCAGGACGGCACCTTCGCGCGCGAGTGGATGGCCGAGTACCACGGCGGTCTGAAGAAGTACAACGAGTACAAGCAGGCGGACGCCGAGTCCCTGCTGGAGACCACCGGCAAGGAGCTCCGCAAGCTCATGTCGTGGGTCAACGACGACGAGGCGTAAGCCGTACGCGAAGGGGTCGGGGCGGATCGCTCCGGCCCCTTCGCCGAACCCCCGGTAACGCTTGGAAGAACGGCCTTGTCCATCCTGTCCGACCACGGACGGGTGATCCTTCCGCGGAGGCGTGAGGCGGCTCGGTCGGCGCCACTACACTGCTGCACATCAACAACGCGTCAGGCCCACAGCGTCGTGCGTCTTCCACGCGGCTAAGCGACGCCGGGGGAGTGCACTTCCCCGGATCCGCTGACAACCCTCCACCGCATGCGGCCGTCGGGACGGCCGTCCGCATTGGACCTGTGAGGACTCACGTGAGCACTGCGTCAACGAAACCCGTCGTACTCATCGCTGAAGAGCTGTCGCCCGCGACCGTCGACGCCCTGGGCCCCGACTTCGAGATCCGGCACTGCAACGGCGCGGACCGCGCCGAACTGCTGCCCGCCATCGCCGATGTCGACGCGATCCTGATCCGTTCGGCCACGAAGGTCGACGCGGAGGCCGTCGCGGCCGCGAAGAAGCTGAGGGTCGTCGCACGAGCCGGCGTCGGCCTGGACAACGTCGACGTATCCGCCGCCACCAAGGCCGGCGTGATGGTCGTCAACGCCCCCACCTCGAACATCGTGACCGCCGCCGAGCTCGCCTGCGGCCTGCTCCTCGCCACCGCGCGCCACATCCCGCAGGCCAACACCGCGCTGAAGAACGGCGAGTGGAAGCGCAGCAAGTACACCGGCGTCGAGCTCGCCGAGAAGACCCTCGGTGTCGTCGGCCTCGGCCGCATCGGCGCGCTCGTCGCACAGCGCATGTCCGCGTTCGGCATGAAGGTCGTCGCGTACGACCCCTACATCCAGCCCGCGCGAGCCGCGCAGATGGGCGTGAAGGTCCTCTCCCTCGACGAGCTGCTCGAGGTCTCGGACTTCATCACCGTGCACCTTCCCAAGACGCCCGAGACGCTCGGTCTCATCGGCGACGAGGCGCTGCACAAGGTCAAGCCGACCGTGCGGATCGTCAACGCCGCGCGCGGCGGGATCGTCGACGAGGAGGCGCTGTACTCAGCGCTCAAGGAGGGCCGCGTCGCGGGTGCCGGCCTCGACGTGTACTCGAAGGAGCCCTGCACGGACTCCCCGCTGTTCGAGCTCGACGAGGTCGTCTGCACCCCGCACCTCGGCGCCTCCACGGACGAGGCCCAGGAGAAGGCAGGCGTCTCCGTCGCCCGCTCGGTGCGCCTCGCGCTCGCCGGTGAGCTGGTCCCGGACGCGGTGAACGTCCAGGGCGGCGTCATCGCCGAGGACGTCAAGCCGGGCCTGCCGCTCGCCGAGAACCTCGGCCGTATCTTCACCGCTCTCGCCAGCGAGGTCGCGGTCCGTCTCGACGTCGAGGTGTACGGCGAGATCACCCAGCACGACGTCAAGGTGCTCGAACTCAGTGCGCTGAAGGGCGTGTTCGAGGACGTCGTCGACGAGACCGTGTCGTACGTCAACGCCCCGCTGTTCGCGCAGGAGCGCGGCGTCGAGGTCCGGCTGACCACCAGCTCGGAGTCCCCGGACCACCGCAACGTCGTCACCGTGCGCGGCACGCTCGGCGACGGCCAGGAGGTCTCGGTCTCCGGCACGCTGGCCGGTCCCAAGAACCTCCAGAAGATCGTCGCCGTCGGTGAGTACGACGTGGACCTCGCGCTCGCCGACCACATGGTCGTGCTGGGCTACGAGGACCGTCCCGGTGTCGTCGGCACCGTCGGCCGCATCTTCGGCGAGGCGGGCATCAACATCGCCGGTATGCAGGTCGCGCGTGCCGCCGCGGGCGGGGAGGCCCTCGCGGTCCTCACCGTCGACGACACCGTCCCGCAGAACGTGCTGACGGAGGTGGCCGAGGAGATCGGAGCGACTTCGGCTCGTTCGGTCAACCTCGTCTGAGGGTGCCCGACTTCTGGGGGCTGCCGCCCCCAGGCCCCCGCTTCGGCCTGACGGCCTCGTCCTCAAACGCCGGTCGGGCTGAAAGACATCATCGCCGGTCGGGCTGAAAGACATCGTCGCCGGCCGGGCTGGATCATCCAGCCCGGCCGGCTTCCTGCGTTCAGGCTGTCGGCTCGGGGACGATCAGGCCCTCGCGGTAGGCGATCGCGACGGCTTCGGTGCGGCCGGCGGCGCCCAGTTTGGCGAGGATGTTCGACACGTGGACGCTCGCCGTCTTGCCGCTGATGAACAGTTCCTCGCCGATCTGGCGGTTGGTGCGACCGCGGGCGAGGAGGCGCAGGACGTCGCTCTCGCGGGCGGTAAGCGCGGCGACGCGGTCGGCGGCCGACGCTGGTTCGGCGAGTCGGCCGCGCCGGACGAGGGCGTCCACCGCCTCGCGGAGCGGTACGGCACCGAGGGCGACGGCGGTGTCGCGGGCGGCGCGCGCGTGCTCGGCGGCCTCCTCGCGGCGGTCCGCCGACAGCAGGGCCTCGGCGAGGCGCCGCTCGCAGCGCGCCAGTTCGTAGGGGTCGCCGTAGCCGAACGCGGCGACGGCCTTCTCCCACGCCGCGACATCGGGGCCGGAGTCCGCGCGCAGCCACTCCGCCTCGGCGCGGGCCAGCCAGGCCAGCCCCTCCGGGCCCTG
The DNA here is from genome assembly GCF_044751025.1 of Streptomyces sp. NPDC088747. NCBI lineage: Bacteria > Bacillati > Actinomycetota > Actinomycetes > Kitasatosporales > Streptomycetaceae > Streptomyces > Streptomyces sp. NPDC088747. Next base: position 246,696 of record NZ_JBIVKZ010000011.1, on the reverse strand, counting down.
CCGGGAGCCGTCCTCGCCCTTGGCCGCCGTGGTCCTGGCGAGCTCCACCAGCTCGGTGGCGACGCCGCTCCAGTGGTGGGCGCTCGCGTCGTCACCGGTGAGCCGGCTCTCGACGGCCGCGTCGGCGACGGCGGACAGGGCCAGCGCGGAGAGCCGGACGCCGATGTCGGGTCGGCCGGAGACCGAGCCGTCGGCGAGCATGGCGAGGTTGGCCCGCACACAGGCGACGGCGCCCTCGGCGTCACCCCGCAGGGCCGCGTCGTCGGTCAGCAGAATGCCCGCGACGAGCGTGGCCATCCAGTCGAACGGCCCGTCGAGCAGGGCGCGGGCCCGCGTGGCCGCGTGCTCCTCGCCGCGGGCGAGGGCGACGTACAGCGCGGGGCCGATCGCGAACCCGCCCGCCGCGGGCAGCCGTTCGGCGTCGGCGGCGGCCGTCCTGGCGCACTCGTCCCAGCGGCCCAGGGTGTAGAGGACCAGCGACTGGAGGTAGCGCAGCTCCAGGGCGTACGGCGCGGAGAGCAGGCCGGAGCGGTTCGCGCGCTCCAGTCCCTCGGAGAGCCAGCTCAGGCACTCGTCCAGAGCGCCGGACTCGTAGCAGCCGATGGCGAGGTTGAAGTGCGCGCGCATCTCGATCGTGACGTGGCCCGCGCGCCGGGCGAGGTCCCGCGCCAGGCGGAGTTGCGCACGGCCCTCGGCGGTGCGCCGGTTCCGCTCCTCCATGCCGACGAGGGAGATGATCAAGTCGGCCTGCGCGTCCGCGAGTCGCAGCTCCTCCGCGATGCGCAGCGCCTGACGCCCGACACGCTCGGCGTCCTGGTCCTGCCCCATGTGCCGCGCCGCCATGACGTGGGTGGCCGCCGCCCACACCCAGGTGCGCGACGGGGGCTCGGCGGGGATCAGGGCGAGCGCCTCGCTGCTGTACGTGAACGCGGCCTTGAGGCTGTCGACGCGCATCAGGTTGCCGGCGAGGGTGTAGCGGACGCGGGCGGCGAGTTCGGAGTCCGCGTCCGAACCGGCTCTCGCGAGGGCGGAACGGGTGAGGGAGACCGCCCGGTGCGTCTCCCCGGCGTGCGCCGCCGCCGCGGAGGCGCGCAGCGTCAGGGCCACCGGGTCGACGTCGCCCTCGGGGCGGGCGGCGGCGTCCACCGCGGGCCACAGCTCCAGCGCCGTCTCCAGATGGCGCAGCTCCTCGGCGGGAGCGCCGACCCGCTGGGCGTGGTCGGCGGCTTCGAGCGAGGCGACGAGCGCGTCGGCGAGGTCGTGGCTCTCCCGCGAGTGGTGGGCGCGCTCCGCCGCGCTCTTGGCCGAACGGCCCTGCCCGGCAAGGAGTTTGGCGAAGGTACGGTGCAGTCTGACCCGCTCCCCGGGCAGCAGGTCCGCGTACACCGCCTCCCGGGTCAGGGCGTGCCGGAAGGAGTACGCGCCGTCGTCGCCGGGGACGAGCAACTGCCGGCCGACGGCCTCGCGCAGGGCCGACTCCAGCTCGTCCTCGGGCAGTTGTACGGCATCTCGCAGCAGGTCGTGCTCGACGCGGCGTCCGGCGACGGCCGCCGTGCGCAGTACCTGCTGTGCGGTGTCGGAGAGTTGCTCGATCCGGATCAGGAGTACGTCGGCCAGACCGCTCGGCATGGCGCCGGGCGCGGAGCCGGTGTCGCCGGGGAGGGTGTCGGCGGTGGCGGCGAGCAGCTCCTCCGCGTAGAAGGCGTTGCCCTCGGCGCGGTCGACGATCCGGCGGACGGTCGTGTCGGACAGCGGGCCCGTGCCCAACTGCCGTACAAGCGTGGCTACTTCGGCGTCGGGCAGTGGCCGCAGCTCCAGCCGGTCGACGGCGGGCAGCCGGACCAGTTCGGCGAGCAGCGGGCGCAGGGGGTGGCGGCGGTGCAGGTCGTCCGCGCGGTAGGAGGCGAAGATCGCCAGGGGGTGCGGCGGGGTACCGGAGGCCGGGCTCTGCAGGAGACCGCGGCTGAGCAGGAAGCGCAGCAGGTCGCGTGAGGACTGGTCGGCCCAGTGGAGGTCTTCGAGGATGAGGAGGACGGGGGTGAGGTCGGCGATGTCGGAGAGCAGCGAGGCCATGCCCTCGAAGAGGCTGAGGCGGTTGCCGGTGTCGGGGCCGGTGCCGGTGCCCAGCAGGGGGTTGACCGTGGGGTGGGCCGCCAGCGTGGTGGCGTAGCGGTCGTCCGCGGCCAGGACGCCGAGGATCTCCGTGAACGGGAGGTAGGGCAGGCCCACGTCGCCGAGGTCCACGCAGTGGCCGGTGAGGACGGTCATGCCGGTGTTCGCGGCGTGGGTGGCGGCTTCTGAGAGTGTGCGGGTTTTGCCGACGCCTGCGTCGCCTGCCAGGAGTACGGCGTGGGGGTCGCCCTGCTTGGCGCGGGTCAGCACGCCGGTGAGGCGGGCGAGTTCGTCTGCCCGGCCGATGAACGGCGTACCGAATGTCTGTGCCACGTTGACCATCCTGGCATGGGTGACCGTCAGGGGGCGGCCGGGTTTTTCTCGCCCCCTCCGCCCCTTCCCGTCCCGTTCCTGGGGGCTGCGCCCCCAGACCCCCCTTTCGCGCTTCGCGCTCGTCCTCAAACGCCGGACGGGCTGAAGAATTTCAGCCCCTCCGGCGTCTGAGGAGCGGGGGTTCGGGGGCGGAGCCCCCGAGGGATGGGACGGGTAGGGGCGGAGGGGGCGAAGACTCGCGTACCCGGACCCCGCGGAGGGTCGTCGCCGCCAGGACCGCCGCCCCCAGCAGCAGCACCATGCCGGCGATCGCCGCCGCGTGCATACCGGCGGTGAAGGCATCCCGGGCGGCGTTCGTCAGGGAGTGGCCGGCGGCGTCGGGGAGCCGGCGGGCCACCGCCAGCGCACCGCCGAGGGTCTCCTGGGCCGCGGGCGGGACGTCGGAGGGAACCTGGTCGCGGTAGACCGCCGTGCCGATGGAGCCGAGGACCGCCATACCGAGCGCACCGCCGAACTCGGTGCCGGTCTCAAGGAGCGAGGAGGCCGCGCCCGCCTTGGCCGCCGGGACGGTGCCGAGGGCGAGGTCCATCATCTGGGACATGACGGTGACGATGCCGGACGCCAGGACTCCGGCTCCCGCGAGCACCAGCCACAGCGAGTCCGTCCCGGCGAGGGTCAGCAGGCCGTAGCCGAGCGCCGCGACGACGAAGCCCCCGGTGACGACGTATCCGCGGTCCACGCCCTTCTGGACGAGCTGGGTGGTGACGGGGGCCGCGACGCCGATGAGCACCGAGGGGAGCAGGCCCCAGAGGGCGGCCTCCAGCGCGCTCTTGCCGAGGACCGACTGGAGGTACTGGGTCGTGAAGTACGCCGAGCCCATCATCCCGAACGCCGAGACGAGGTTGAGGACGACGGCGGGCGTGAAGCCGTGGCCGCGGAACAGGGCGGGGGAGATCAGCGGGGACTTCGCGGTGCGCTGGCGCTGCACGAAGAGGTAGGCGAAGAACAGGCCGACGGTGACGGAGAGGACGTACAGCGTGTGCCAGCCCTCGGCGGTGAGTTCCTTCAGGCCGTAGATCACGGGGAGTACGGCGGCCATGGAGAGCGGCACGCTGACCAGGTCGAAGCGGCCGGGCGCCGGGTTCCTGGATTCGGGCAGCAGGACCGGGCCGACGATCAGCAGGAGCGCCATCGCGGGCAGGTTGACCAGGAAGACCGAGCCCCACCAGAAGTACTCGACGAGGACTCCGCTCATCACCGAACCCAGCGCGATACCGCCGGTCATGACGCCGGACCACAGGCCGATCGCCTTCGCGCGCTGACCGGGGTCCGTGAACATCGTGCGGACCAGCGCCATCGTCGAGGGCATCAGCGTCGCCCCGCCGATGCCGAGGACCGCGCGGGCCGCGATCAGGGTCTCGGCACTGTTCGCGTACGCGGCCACGAGCGAGGCCGCGCCGAAGGCGGCGGCGCCGAACAGCAGGAGCCGGCGGCTGCCGACGTGGTCGCCGAGCGAACCCATCGTCATCAGCAGGCCGGCCAGGACGAACCCGTAGATGTCGAAGATCCAGAGCTGTTGGGTGCCGCTCGGCTCCAGATCCGCGCTGATCGAGGGGATCGCGAAGTAGAGGACCGAGACGTCCATCGAGACCAGCAGCAGCGGAAGCATCAGGACGGTGAGGGCGGTCCATTCGCGACGGCCGGCTCGGGCGGGCGGCCGATGGTCCGTGTTCGTCGAGCACGTCGAGTTCGTCATGACAGGGACTGTACGAGCGTCTTAAACGTCTGTCTAGTACGAGCGTGTAAGACGTGTGTATGGGACGGTTGTCTGAATCGGCGGTAGGCTGGCGGCCATGGGACACCGTGAGGATCTGCTCGAAGGCGCCAAGCGCTGCCTGCTGGAGAAGGGGTTCGTGCGCACGACCGCGCGCGACATCGTGAAGGAGTCGGGGACCAATCTCGCCTCGATCGGCTACCACTACGGATCGAAGGACAAGCTCCTCGCCGAGGCCTACATCGCCCTGGTGGAGGGCCTCTCCGACGCCTTCGACCCCGTCGAGGGCGTCAGCAGCGCTGCCGCGCCGGGCTCCCTCGAACGGTTCCAGGAGGTCTGGGCGAACGTCATCAGCACCATGCGGGAACCCCACTCGATGTGGCGTCTGAGCATGGAGATCGTGGCCATGGGGGACCAACTGCCCGAGGTCCGCGACCACTTGGCGCGGGCACAGCGGGAGGGGTCACGCGGTTTCGTCCCGCTGTTCATGGGCGGTCTGGAGGAGGACGTCACCGAGGACGAGGTCGACACGGTCGGACAGTTCTACTCGACCCTGATGATGGGCCTCATCGCGCAGTGGACCTTCGACCCGGAGTCCGCCACCGACGCCGCGCGGCTCACCGAGGGACTGCGGCGCGTCATCGAGGCGTCGGCGAAGCCCGCGGGCTGAGCGTCCGGACGGCGGCGCGTCAGAGCCGCGCCCCCTTCAGTGCCATGTGCAGCAGCAGCCGGTCCTCGCCGTCGTCCAGGTCGAGGCCGGTGAGCTGTTCGACGCGGGACAGGCGGTAGTAGAGGGTCTGCCGGTGAATGCCCAACTCGGCGGCGGTGCGGCCCGCTTGGCCTGCGCAGTCGAGATAGACCTCGGCCGTGCGGGCGAGTTCGCGGTGGGCCGGCTCCAACAGGGTGCGTACGACGGGATCGTGGGCCGCGTCCGGGGGGAGCGACGTCAGGAGCCGGAAGGGGCCGATCGAGGACCATTCGGCGACCGGGCCCAGGCGGGGCTCGGCCAGCACGGCGCGCGCGGCGGCGGACGCCTCCTGCCAGGCGACCCCCAGTTCGGCGAGACCGGTGCGGGCGCCGGCGACACCGGCCGCCGCGTTCCCCGCCGCCTCCCGCACGAACCGGGAGGCCGCCGTCAGCGCCGGGGTCAGCACGTCGGGCGACCTGAGCCGTACGAGCAGCGCCAGGCTCTGTCCCGCCGTGCCCCACGGCACCGTGCACAGCGCAGTCGCGCCCGGCACCGTACGCACGGACGGGGCCTCGTCCGGGTCGGCCGAGGGCCAGGGGGCCACGCACACCACCGTGTGCAGGCCGTCGCCGCGCGCGCCGAGGGCCGTACGCAGCTCGGCGACGGCCATGTCGCGCTGCCAGCCGCGCTCGGCGGTGAGGACGGCGCGGAGTTCGCGGGTGAGGTCGGCGCCCGCCTGTGCCTCGTCCGCGAGCAGCGCTCCGATGCGGGAGGCGACGTCCATGGCGGCGGCCAGCTGGTCCGCCGTCGGCCCCGGATCGTCGTCGAGCAGCCAGACGTAGCCCCGGACGACACCCCGATGGCGTACGGGGAGACAGATCCGGCCCCGGTACACGCCCGCCTCCGGGGTGGGCGGAATGCGGACCGGGGCGGTGGCCCGGGTGATGCCGAAGCCCTCGAACCAGGTGCGGACCGCCGTGGTGGAGCGGCGGGTCAGGATCGAGCGGGTGCGCACGGGGTCGAGGGCGGAGGGGTCGAGCTCGCCCTCGCTGTCGTACGCGGCGAAGGCGATCAGCTCGAAGTCACGGTTCTCCAGGGTCGCCGGCATGCCCAGGAGCGCCGAGATCTCGTCGACCAGCTCCTGGTAGTCACCCCTGTGTTCAGCCGTCACCCGGGCATTCTCCCGCATTTCCGCCCCGCCTTCATACATCTGTCTGAGATCCAGGGCACGGATGCGTGACAGCTGTCGATGGCAGAGGATCGGAGGGATCCCTAGGTTTCACGGTGGTTCTCCGTGCCGTACCCGAATCGTCGGGACTCGGCCTCCTGCTGGCTTTGTTGTGGAGGTGCCCCGTGCTGGGTCCCGTGATTCTCGCCGCGTCGCGCAGCGATCGGATGCGTCGTTTCGTGTCGGCCGCCCCCGGTACCAAACAGGTCGTGGCCCGCTTCATCGCGGGTGAGTCCGTCGACCAGGTCGTCCCGGTCGTCCAGGACGCCGTCGCGAAGGGTCTCTCCGTCACGCTCGACGTCGTCGGCGAGGACATCACGACCCGCGAGCAGGCGTACGCCGCCCGGGACGCCTACCTGGAGCTCGTCGAGCACCTCGAGGCGCTGGACCTCGGCACCCGCGCCGAGATGTCCGTCAAGCTGTCGATGTTCGGGCAGGCGCTGGAGGGCGGGCACGAGCTGGCGCTCGCCAACGTCCGCCCGGTCGTCGAGGCCGCCGCCGCCATCGGCACCGCCGTCACGCTGGACGCCGAGGACCACACCACCCTCGACTCGATGTTCGCCATCCACGAGGAGCTCCGGAAGGAGTTCCCCGGGACCGGCTGCGTCATCCAGGCCTACCTGTTCCGCACCGAGGCCGACGCCCGCCGCCTCGCCGACAGCGGCAGCCGGGTGCGGCTCGTGAAGGGCGCGTACAAGGAGCCCGCCGAGGTCGCCCACCAGCAGAAGGCCGAGGTCGACAAGGCGTACGTGCGCGTCCTGCGCATCCTGATGGAGGGCGCCGGGTACCCGATGATCGGGTCCCACGATCCGCGCCTCATCTCCATCGCGCAGGAACTGGCCCGCAAGGCCGGGCGCAAGCTCGACGAGTACGAGTTCCAGATGCTGTTCGGCATCCGCGGCGAGGAGCACCTGCGGCTCGCCGCCGAGGGCCACCGGATGCGTGTCTACACCGCGTACGGCACCGACTGGTACGGCTACTTCATGCGCCGCCTCGCGGAGAAGCCGGCCAACCTCCTCTTCTTCGCCCGCAGCATTCTGACCAAGGGCTGATCCACCGCTCAGTTAAGGAGTCACGGAAACCATGGACGCTGTAACCCAGGTCCCCACCCCCGTCAACGAGCCGGTGCACGGTTACGCCCCCGGTTCGCCCGAGCGCGCCCGTCTGGAGGCCAAGCTCAAGGAGCTGGCCGAGAACCCGATCGACCTTCCGATGACCATCGGCGGCGAGCGGCGCCTCGGTGGCGGCGAGCCCTTCCAGGTCGTCCAGCCGCACAACCACAAGGCCGTGCTCGGCACCGGCCGCGGCGCCACGAAGGCCGACGCGCAGGACGCGATCGACGCGGCCCTCGCCGCCGCGCCCGCCTGGCGCGCGATGTCCTTCGACGACCGCGCCGCGATCATCCTGCGCGCCGCCGACCTGCTGTCCGGGCCCTGGCGCGAGACCCTCGCCGCCTCCACCATGCTCGGCCAGTCCAAGACCGCCCAGCAGGCCGAGATCGACTGCCCCTGCGAACTGGTCGACTTCTGGCGCTTCAACGTCAAGTACGCCCGTGACCTGCTGGCCGAGCAGCCCCCGGCGAACTCGCCCGGCGTCTGGAACCGCCTGGACCACCGCCCGCTGGAGGGCTTCGTCTACGCGATCACGCCGTTCAACTTCTCGGCGATCGCGGGCAACCTGCCGACCGCGCCCGCGCTCATGGGCAACGTCGTCGTCTGGAAGCCGTCGCCGACGCAGACGCACGCCGCCGTGCTGCTCATGCGGCTCCTGGAGGAGGCGGGTCTCCCCAAGGGCGTCATCAACCTCGTCACCGGTGACGGCATCGCGGTCTCCGAGGTCGCCCTCAACCACCGCGACCTCGCGGGCATCCACTTCACCGGCTCGACACCGACCTTCCAGCACCTGTGGAAGACGGTCGGCGAGAACATCGCGAAGTACCGCACCTACCCGCGCCTGGTCGGCGAGACCGGCGGCAAGGACTTCCTGGTCGCGCACCCGTCGGCGGACCGCGCGGTGCTCAAGACCGCGCTGACCCGCGGCGCCTTCGAGTACCAGGGCCAGAAGTGCTCCGCGACCTCCCGCGCCTACATCCCGGCCTCCATCTGGAACTCCGGCTTCAAGGAGGAGTTCGCGGCCGAGGTCGACTACCTGACCATGGGTGACGTCACCGACCTGGCGAACTTCGTCGGCGCGGTCATCGACGAGCGCGCGTTCGCCAAGAACAAGGCGGCCATCGACCGCGCCAAGGCGGACCCGGCCTGCACGATCGTCGCGGGCGGCTCCTACGACGACTCGGTCGGCTACTTCGTGCGCCCGACCGTCGTCGAGTGCTCGGACCCCGAGAACGAGGTCTTCACGACGGAGTACTTCGGCCCGTTCCTGGGTGTGTACGTCTACGAGGACGACAAGTACGACGAGATGCTGACCCAGATGGAGTCGGCCTCGGACTACGCGCTCACCGGGGCGGTCATCTCGGGCGACCGCGCGGCGACCGCGTACACGATGGACAAGCTCCGCTACGCGGCCGGCAACTTCTACATCAACGACAAGTCGACCGGCGCCGTGGTCGGCCAGCAGCCCTTCGGCGGCGGCCGTGCCTCCGGCACCAACGACAAGGCCGGCGCCCCGCAGAACCTCCAGCGCTGGACCCTGACCCGCGCCATCAAGGAGACGCTGGTCCCGCCGACCGACTACACGTACCCGCACATGGGCTGAACCCCCACGTCGTGAGTTCCGGGCCGGGTGGCCGCCGAAAGAAGGCGGCCACCCGGCCCGTGTCGTCGGCCGCTGGCAATACTTGGCCCATGACCCCCCGACTGCGCACCGCCCACACCGCGGACCTCACGGCCGCCGAACTCGACGCCGGGCACGCCCTCCTCGACGCCGCCTTCGAGGGGAACTTCAGCGACGAGGACTGGGACCACGGTCTCGGCGGCGTACATGTGCTGGTGCGGGACGAGCACGGACTCGCCGCGCACGGCTCGGTGATCCAGCGCCGGGTGCTGCACCGGGGGCGCTCACTGCGGGTCGGATACGTGGAGGCCGTGGGCGTGCGCCTCGACGTGCGGCGTACCGGGCTGGGCGGCCGGGTGATGGCGGAGCTGGAGCGGGTGGTGGACGCGGCGTACGGGCTCGGCGCGCTGTCCGCGAGCGACGAGGGGGCGGCGCTCTATCTGGCGCGCGGCTGGCGGCGCTGGCCCGGCCGCGTCTGCGCCCTCGCCCCCGAGGGTGTCGTGCACCTGCCGGACGAGGAGGGCGCCGTCTTCGTCCGGCCCGCGCCGGACACCGGCGCCCTCGACACGGCGTACGACCTGGTCTTCGACTGGCGGGACGGGGACGTGCTCTGAGGGCTGTGCTCTGAGGGTCCGCGCGAGGGCGTCGGCGTGAAGGCTGTCGGCGCAGGTCAGCGCGGTGTGCCCGGATCCGCCGTCTCAGATAGTAGGAAGTCCGAGTAATTGTGGAGACAGACGCGTGCTCCTCGCCTAGTTTTGTAGGAGCCGAACGTCTCGCTCGACCAAGCGAATGACGGCAGTGAGCCGGAGCCCCTGGCAGGCAACCCCTGCGGCACCGCTCCCCGTCTCTTCCGGCGTCTCGAATCCCCCCTCACCGCACTTCCGGCCGCCCCGCGTCCGGAGGCAAGGAGTCGAATCATCATGGCCGAGACGACCGTCCGCCGAGTCCGCCGCGTGTCCCGTACGAAGGCGTCCCGTACGAGTGAGTCCGACCGCAAGAACGCCGCCGCGGCCCTTCAGCGTGCCCTCGACCGCAGGGACAACGGCGGTTCGACGGGCCACTGAGGCCCGCCGCTCAGCACGGGAGCCGCGCCCGCACGGGGTGTGGCGCGGGCACGCGTCCGCGCCGCACCCCGGAGTGCGCGGGCCCCGCGCCGCGCTGCCGGGTGCTCACGCCCCGCGCCGCACCTCGAAGTGGTCGACGCGCCTGCCGTTCTCCGCCAGTGCCGACACCGTGAGCCGGGGTGTCGCGCCCGACTCCGCCTCCACCGAGAGGAAGGAGTAGCCGGTGTACCGCACGCGCGACCACTCCACGCTCTCGGTCCGCTGGTTCCGCGACTTCGTCCAGTGGAAGGTGTCCACGGACTCGCGGTCGGCGACCTTTCCCTCGAAGCTGTCCTCGACCCCGACGGGGAAGCTGTAGAGGCTCTTGCCCGCGCCGCCCGCCGTGACGTACACGATCCCGTCCCGCGTCGGGTCCGTGGAGCCGCCGATCGGCACTCGCCTGCCCACCTTGCCGCCCTTGACGGCGTCGGTCCTTTCGTACACGTGGTTGTGCCCGTTGATCACCAGGTCCACCTGGTGCTTGGTGAACAGCGGCAGCCAGGCGTCGCGCACGCCCCCGTCGGAGGCGTGGGAGGACGTCGAGTACGTGCAGTGGTGGAAGAAGACCACGATGAAGTCGACGCTCCCGCGCAGTTCCCCGAGCCGCTTGTCGAGCCAGGCCGTCTGCCTGCCGCCGCTGTAGCCCTGGTTGACGGGGATCTCGTACGAGACGTCGTTCGCGTCCAGCGCGACGACACCGACGTTGCCGTACGTGAAGGAGTAGACGCCCGGCGCGTCGCGCGCGTCGAAGCCGTTGTCCGGGAGGCTCCAGCGGGCCGACTGGCCGCCGTAGCCGTTCGGTGAGTACCAGGCCTCCATGTCGTGGTTCCCGGTGGTCACCATCCAGGGCACCGACTTCGCCACCGGCTCGGTCTGCTTGAGGAACAGGTCCCAGGCGCCGGGGTCGTAGGAGTCCGACTTCTCGCCGTGGCCGGTGACGTCCGCGTAGCAGATGTCACCGGCGTGCAGGTGGAACGCCGGGCGGCGGCCGAGGATCAGCTTGTCGTTGGCGAGCGCGTCGGGCGTGACGCCCTGGTCGCCGAAGGCGGTGAACACGAACTTCGCCGGAGCGGTGGCGGGCGCCGTGCGAAAGGAGCCCAGCTGGGAACGGCGGCCCGGGGCCGCGGGGTCGAACCCCTCGTGGCCGACGCCGTAGTAGTACTTCGTGCCCGGACGCAGACCGTCGAGCGCCGCGTGCAGGTAGTACTGGTCCAGCGCGAGCCGCACCCCGGTCAGCCCCGGCGTGTGCAGGTCGCGGAGCTCGGCGTCGATCTTCCGGCTCAGGTCCCAGGGCGCCAGGCCCACCCGGATGTACGGCTTCCTGACCGCGAGCGGCACCTGCCAGGAGATCCGCATCTGGGTCCTGGGATCAGCGCCGAAGGCGAGATGGCGGCCGAAGGGTGTGATGGCGGAGCCGTGCACCAGGCCGGTCGCGCCGGGCAGGGGACTCGTGGCGTCGGCCGTGCCGCCGGACGCGCAGCCGGCCAGCAGCCCGCCGCCCGCCAGCGCGCCCGCGGTCACCAGCGCGCGCCGCCGCGTGAGCTTCGTCCGCAGGTACTCGTGCTGCTCCGCCATGCTCATCCTGCGGGCGAGCCGGGGCGGGATGCCGAAGTCGGGGAGGTCCGGGCTCGGGTTCATGCGGGGGTCCATGCCGGTGAACTTCCCAGCGTGTGCCAACAGCCGCCGGTCATACGGGTGAACGGGGGTCGACGGGTCGGTACGCCACGGCGCCGGCCGTCCGGATGGTGGACACCGCGTGTCATCCCATGGGACGAGGAGTACGGTGCTGGCATGTCTCGCAGCATCAATCTCGCAGTGATTCCCGGTGACGGCATCGGCCAGGAGGTCGTGGCCCAGGGGCTCAAGGTCCTCTCCGCCGTCCTTCCGCAGGATGTGAAGCTGGAGACGAAGGAGTTCGACTTCGGCGCCAAGCGTTACCACGCGACCGGTGAGACCCTCACCGACGCCGACGCCGAGGCCCTCAAGAAGCACGACGCGATCCTGCTCGGCGCGATCGGCGACCCGTCGGTCCCCTCCGGGGTCCTGGAGCGCGGTTTCCTGCTGAAGCTCCGTTTCCTCTTCGACCACCACGTGAACCTGCGTCCGTCGAAGCTCCTTCCGGGTGTGGCCACCCCGCTCGCCGGACAGCCGGAGATCGACTTCGTCGTGGTCCGCGAGGGCACCGAGGGCCCGTACACGGGCAACGGCGGCACCATCCGCAAGGGCACCCCGCACGAGGTCGCCACCGAGGTCTCCGTGAACACGGCCTTCGGGGTCGAGCGTGTCGTCCGCGACGCCTTCGCCCGCGCCCAGGCCCGCCCGCGCAAGAAGCTCACGCTGGTCCACAAGAACAACGTGCTGACCTTCGCGGGTCACCTGTGGACGAACGTCTTCAACAAGGTGGCCGAGGAGTTCCCCGAGGTCACCACCGACTACATCCACGTGGACGCCGCGACGATCTACCTCGTCACGGACCCCGCCCGCTTCGACGTGATCGTCACCGACAACCTCTTCGGCGACATCATCACCGACCTCGCCGCGGCCGTCTCCGGCGGCATCGGCGTCGCCGCCTCCGGCAACATCAACCCGAGCGGCGAGTTCCCCTCGATGTTCGAGCCCGTGCACGGCTCGGCGCCCGACATCGCGGGCCAGGGCAAGGCCGACCCCAGCGCCACGGTCCTCTCCGTCGCCCTCCTGCTGCGCCACCTCGGCCACGAGTCCGAGGCCGCCCGCATCGAGGCCGCCGTCGCCGCCGACCTGGCCGAGCGCGTGGGCGGACCCGCCCGCTCCACCGAGGAAATCGGCGACGCGCTCGCCGTACGAGTAGCCGGCTGACCCCGCCACGCCACTGACGCTTCGCAGTAGCCGCCGGGTCGCATCCGCACCCGGCGGCTTTCCCTATGCCCTCGCCGGGTGCCACCATCTACCCCTGGGCAATCCCCTGGGCCGCATTCACACCGTTTCGTCCACGACTCCGCTCTTGCGATACTCGAACACGGAGCCGCGGAATGAGGGAATGCTCGGACGTCCTAGCACTGGCCACTGGCAGTACTGGCGTGAGCGCGGCCCGCCACACACATCATCCGGTGAAGGACAACCACTCATGACGACGCCCACGATCGAGCTCAAGCCCTCCTCGCAGCCCCGCTCCGCCGCGGAGCGCGAGGCGATCCTCGCCAGCCCCGGGTTCGGCCGCTACTTCACCGACCACATGGTGACCATCAAGTGGACCGAGGGCCGCGGCTGGCACGACGGCCAGCTCGTCCCCTACGGCCCGCTCTCGCTCGACCCGGCGAACATGACCCTGCACTACGCGCAGGAGATCTTCGAGGGACTCAAGGCGTACCGGCAGTCCGACGGCTCCGTCGCCACCTTCCGCCCCGACATGAACGCCAAGCGCTTCCAGGCCTCGGCCCGCCGGCTGGGCATGCCCGAGCTGCCGGTCGAGACGTTCATCGAGGCCTGCGACCTCCTCGTGCAGCAGGACAGCGCGTGGGTGCCGGCGCATGGCGGGGAGGAGTCCCTCTACCTGCGCCCGTTCATGATCGCGACCGAGGTCGGCCTGGGCGTGAAGCCCGCCAACGAGTACCTCTTCCTGGTCATCGCGTCGCCGGCGGGCGCGTACTTCCCGGGCGGGGTGAAGCCCGTCTCCATCTGGCTCTCCGAGGACCGTGTCCGCGCCGTCCCCGGCGGCATGGGCGACGCCAAGACCGGCGGCAACTACGCCGCCTCCCTGCTCGCCCAGGCGGAGGCCGCGGCCAAGGGCTGCGCGCAGGTCGCCTACCTCGACGCCGTCGAGCACAAGTGGGTCGAGGAACTCGGCGGCATGAACCTGTACTTCGTGTACGGCGACCGGATCGTCACCCCCGAGCTGACCGGCTCCCTGCTCGCCGGTGTCACCCGCGACTCGCTCCTCACCGTCGCCCGCGACCTGGGCTACGAGTCCGAGGAGGCCCGCGTCTCCATCGAGCAGTGGCAGCGCGACTCCGAGAACGGCACGCTCACCGAGGTCTTCGCCTGCGGCACCGCCGCCGTCATCACCCCCGTCGGCACGGTCAAGCGCACCGGCGCCGAGTGGCAGCAGTCGGGCGGCGAGCCCGGCCCGGTCACGCTGCGGCTGCGTGAGGCGCTCCTCGACATCCAGCGCGGCACCAGCGAGGACCGGCACGGCTGGATGCACAAGCTGGGCTGACGCCGACCTGACGGGGCCCGCGCCGGGTGGACCGGTGCGGGCCCCGCCGTGCGTCACGCCACCGGGGAACGGTGCTCCACCTCGGGGCCGATGCCGGAGCCGGCAGGCGGCTCGGCCGGGCGCGCGTACGTCAGACCGGCGTACACGACGCCGCCCACCAGCCCCGACAGCAGGAAACTGCAGTCCACCCCGCCCGTCAGCGACAGCAGCGGCCCCTCGTACGACGGAAGCGACACCGCCAGCAGCCCGGTGGACGCGCCGAGCGCCCACGCCACCACGGCCGGGATGTTCCAGCCGCCCCGGAACCAGTAGACGCCGCCCCGCGAACGGCGGTTGAAGACCTGGAGGGCGTCCGGGTCGTAGACGCCGCGGCAGCGCGCGAAGCCGATGAGGGTGATGACGGCCCACGGGGTACCGATGGCGGTCAGGAGGAGGACGAAGGAGGTCATCGCGTCCTGCGCGCTGGAGGCGTAGTGCCCGACGAAAACGCAGGCCGTGGCGACGACGGCGACCGCGAGCGTGGCGTGGGTGCGCGAGGCGCGCGGCATGATCGCGTCGAGGTCCAGGCCCATCGAGTAGAGCATCAGGCCGGCGTTGCCGACCGAGCCCGCGGAGGCGGCGAGCAGCAGCGGGACCAGGTACCAGGTGGGGGAGGCGGAGACGAGCGGTCCCGCGTAGTCGAGGGCGGCGCGCGCCGCGTACGCCGTGAAGGTGCCGAAGAGCTGGGGGACCAGCAGGCCGACGGTCAGGCCGAGCCAGGTGGCGTGCAGGACCTTGCGGGAGGAGTGCCGGGCCGGCGAGATGTAGCGGGTGTAGTCGCCGAGGAGGGTGATGAACGCGATGGGGCCGGACAGGCCCGCCGCCACCGCGGCGAGCAGCCAGGTCGGCCAGAAGGAGCCGAGCAGATAGCCGCCGGCCTCCGGCAGCGGGGCCGTGGTGAAGTGCGGGGCGTACGCGATCACGCCCACCACCAGCAGCGCCGTCATGCCGATCGCCAGCACCCGGGACATGGCGAGCAGCACGCGGTAGCCGTACACCGCGCCCGCCACGGTCGCCGCGGCGAGCAGCCCGTAGATCACGCCGTACGAGAGACCGCCGGCCGGCAGTCCGAAGAGCCGGTTCAGTACGC
Organism: Streptomyces sp. NPDC088747; assembly: GCF_044751025.1. Taxonomy (NCBI): domain Bacteria; kingdom Bacillati; phylum Actinomycetota; class Actinomycetes; order Kitasatosporales; family Streptomycetaceae; genus Streptomyces; species Streptomyces sp. NPDC088747. The sequence goes on along the minus strand of NZ_JBIVKZ010000011.1, from coordinate 231,404 downwards.
CCACCATCACGTCGCCGCCGATCCACACGGTCAGCGCGGTGTAGCCGAGGGCGAGCAGCAGGCCGACGACGGAGCCGACCAGCCGTCCGCGCACGCCGAACTGGGCGCCGGAGGAGGTGGAGAGGTTCGTCGCGGTGCGCAGGGACACCAGGGCGAGCGGCGCGGTGATCGCGGTGCCGAGCAGCGTGCCCGCCACGATCGAGCCGACGGAGGCCCACCAGCCGAGCCCGAAGGACGCGGGCAGCCAGCCGAAGATGATCACGCCGAGGCAGAGGTTGGAGCCGAGCAGGATCGAGACGAGGTCGCGAGGGCCGCTGGTGCGCTCCTCGTCCGGGATGGTGTCGACTCCGCGCTGTTCTACCGGCATGGCTGGGTCTCCTTCGACGGCCGCCTGAAGTTTGAGTGGCGTTCAATGTGACGTGATCCAAGCTCACACGTCAATGTTTCCGTTCCGTGAAGCGCATGGTTAGAGTGATGTTCTAAATCACGGAAGGTCAAGGAGGTGTCGCTTCGTGAGACTGACCCCCACGGAACGCGACCGGCTGCTGCTCTTCGGGGCCGCCGAGCTGGCCCGTGCCCGCCGGGCCAGGGGCCTGCGGCTGAACGTGCCGGAGGCGACCGCGCTCATCGCCGACACCGTGTGCGAGGCGGCCCGCGACGGGCGGCGGCTCGCGGAGGCGGTCGAGGCGGCCCGGTCTGTGCTCGGCCCCGACGACGTGCTGCCGGGCGTCGCCGACATCGTCACCGAGGTGCATGTCGAGGCGGTCTTCGAGGACGGTTCGCGGCTCGCCGTCGTCAGTGACCCCATCGGCGGCGGCCTCGGGGACCGGGCGCCGGGCGCGCTGCTGCCGGGCCCCTCGCACGCCGAACCGGCCGCCGCGGTGCGGCTGTTCGTCACGAACACCGCGACCGTGCCCGTCTCCGTCACCTCGCACTTCCACTTCTTCGAGGCCAACCCCCGGCTCGACTTCCCGCGCGCGGACGCCTACGGGATGCGGCTCGCCGTGCCCGCGGGTTCCTCGGTGCGCTTCGGGCCCGGCGACAGCGCCGAGGTCGGGCTGCTGCCCATCGGCGGCGAGCGGATCGCGATCGGTTTCGCCGGTCTGGTCGACGGCCCGCTGGACGCGCCGGGAGCGAAGGAAGAGGCCCTGCGCAGGGCCGCCGCCTGCGGATACCTGGGAGCCACGGCTCCGGGTGGCGCGTCCGAGGGAGCGACCCGATGAATCCGTACGAGTACGCCGCCACCCACGGCCCGCGCGCGGGCGACCGGATCCACCTCGGTGACTCGGGACTCACGATCCGCGTCGAGTCCGACTCCCAGAGGTACGGCGACGAGTTCCTCGCCGGCTTCGGCAAGACCGCCCGCGACGGACTGCACCTCAAGGCCGCCGCCGTCCGCGAGACCTGCGACGTCGTGATCAGCAACGTCGTGGTGATCGACGCGGCCCTGGGGATCCGGAAGGTCTCCATCGGCATCCGCGAGGGACGGATCCACTCCGTCGGACGGGCCGGGAACCCCGACACCCTCGACGGCGTCGACGTCGTGGTCGGCACCGGCACCTCGATCGTCTCCGGCGAGGGACTCATCGCCACCGCGGGCGCCGTCGACACCCACGTCCACCTGCTGTCGCCGCGCATCATGGAGGCCTCGCTCGCCTCCGGGGTGACGACCGTCATCGGCCAGGAGTTCGGCCCGGTGTGGGGCGTCGGCGTCAACTCGCCCTGGGCGCTGCGCCACGCGTTCAACGCCTTCGACGCCTGGCCGGTCAACATCGGCTTCCTGGGCCGGGGTTCGTCCTCGTCCGACGCCCCCCTGGTCGAGGCGCTCGCGGAGGGCGGCGCGAGCGGCTTCAAGGTCCACGAGGACATGGGCGCCCACACCCGCGCGCTGGACACCGCACTGCGTGTCGCCGAGGAGCACGACGTCCAAGTCGCGCTGCACAGCGACGGGTTGAACGAATGCCTGTCGGTCGAGGACACCCTGCGGGTGCTCGAAGGGCGCACCATCCACGCTTTCCACATCGAGGGGTGCGGCGGCGGGCACGTGCCGAACGTGCTGAAGATGGCCGGAGTGCCGAACGTCATCGGCTCCTCCACCAACCCCACCCTGCCCTTCGGCAGGGACGCGGTCGCCGAGCACTACGGGATGATCGTCTCCGTCCACGACCTCAAGACCGACCTGCCCGGCGACGCCGCCATGGCCCGCGACCGGATCCGCGCGGGCACGATGGGCGCGGAGGACGTGCTGCACGACCTCGGCGCCATCGGCATCACCTCCTCGGACGCGCAGGGCATGGGCCGGGCGGGCGAGACGGTACGCCGGACGTTCGCGATGGCCGGGAAGATGAAGGCCGAGTTCGGCGCGCTCGACGGTTCACCGGAGGCGGACCACGACAACGAACGCGTGCTGCGCTACATCGCCAAGCTGACCATCAACCCCGCCATCGCCCACGGACTCTCGCACGAGGTCGGCTCCATCGAGGCCGGCAAACTCGCCGACATCGTGCTGTGGCGGCCCGAGTACTTCGGCGCCAAACCGCAGCTGGTCCTGAAGTCCGGCTTCCCGGCCTACGGCGTCGTCGGCGACCCGAACGCGGCGACCGACACCTGCGAACCCCTCGTCCTGGGACCGCAGTTCGGGGCGCACGGATCGACGCCCGCCGACATCTCGGTGGCCTTCGTCGCGCAGGCGGCCCTCGACCAGGGCAACGACCTGATGCCCACCCGGCGCCGACGGGTCGCCGTCCGCGGCACGCGCGGTATCGGCCCGGCCGACCTGCGCCTCAACTCCCGTACCGGCGCGGTCGACGTCGACCAGCGCACCGGACTCGTCACCCTCGACGGCGAGCCGATCCGCTCCGAGCCCGCCGACTCGGTCTCCCTCAACCGTCTGTACTTCCTGTGAGGCCCGCCATGAACACCCCTGCCGCCGACGGCTTCCGGATGCCCGCCGAGTGGACCCCGCACGAGCGCACCTGGATGGCGTGGCCGGGCCCCAACCCGACCTTCGACGACCCGGACGACCTCGCCGCGTCCCGGGCGGCGTGGGCTGCGGTGGCCCGCGCGGTCCGCCGCTTCGAACCGGTGACCGTGGTGTGCGGCCCGGGGCAGTCGGCGGCGGCCCGGGAGCTCCTCGGCCAGGACGTCGACACCGTCGAACGCGAACTCGACGACGCCTGGATGCGGGACATCGGCCCCACCTTCCTCACCAGTGGCAAGGGTGAACTCGCCGCCGTGGACTGGACGTTCAACGGCTGGGGCGCCCAGTCCTGGGCCCGCTGGGAGCACGACGCGAAGATCGCCGGCCAGGTCGCGGACCTCGCGGGGGCACGGACGTACGCCTCGAAGCTCGTCAACGAGGGCGGCGCGATCCATGTCGACGGCGAGGGCACCGTCCTGCTCACCGAGACCGTGCAGCTCGGCCCCGAACGCAACCCGGACCGGACACGCGAGCAGGTCGAGGCGGAGATCCACGCCCACCTCGGCACCCGCCGGGCGATCTGGCTGCCGCGCGGGCTGACCGGCGACTATCCCCCGTACGGTTTCGGCACGCTCGGCCACGTCGACATCGTCGCCGCGTTCGCGCGCCCCGGAGTCGTCGTCGCGCACTCCCAGCCGGACCCGGCGCACCCCGACCACGCCGTCAGCGAGGAGATCATCGGCCTGCTCAGGGCCGCGACCGACGCCCGGGGCCGACGGCTCGAGGTCGTCGAGGTGCCCGCCCCGACCGTCCTGGAGGCCGACGGACACTGGGCCGACTACTCCTACATCAACCACTACCTCTGCAACGATGGCGTGGTCCTGTGCGGCTTCGACGACCCGCGTGACGAGATCGCGGCCGGGATCTTCCGCAGGCTGTTCCCCGAGCGGACCGTCACGCTGGTGGACGCACGTACGATCTTCGCGGGCGGCGGAGGCATCCACTGCATCACGCAGCAGCAGCCGAAGATCCAGAACCGCCTGAAGATCTGAAACCGGCCGAAGACCCAGAACCGGAGGAGGCGAGGATGACCGGTGCGCGGAGGAACGCGCCACCGCGTGAGGAGGTCCTCGCCACCGCCATGGGCATGATCGCCGAACGCGGCCTGGAGAAGCTCACCATGGCGGCGCTCGGCCGCGAGGTCGGCATGAGCAGCGGCCATCTCCTCTACTACTTCGGCTCCAAGGACGAACTGCTGCTGCGGACCCTGGAGTGGAGCGAGGGCAGGCTTGGCGTCGAACGCGGCCGGCTGCTGACCCGCCCCGCGACGGTCCGCGAGCGCGTCGACGCCTACGTCGACCTGTACGTCCCCGACGGCCACCGCGACCCGCACTGGACCCTCTGGCTGGAGGTCTGGAACCACTCGCAGAACGCCGACGAGAACGCCCGCGAACGGCAGGCCGCCATCGAGGGCGCCTGGCACCGCGACCTGGTGGCACTGCTCGCCGAGGGCGTCTCGCACGGCGAGTTCCGCTCCGTCGACCCGGACCGCTTCGCCGCCCGGCTGCGGGCGCTCCTCGACGGGTTCTCCATCCACGTGGCGATCGGGCTGCGCGGCACGGACCGGGGACAGATCCTCCGTCACGTGCGGGAGTTCCTGGACGAGGGTCTCCTCCCGGACGCCTGATCGGCGGTCCGGATCCGGTCCGGTCCGGTCCGGACGGAGTCGTGATCACGGGCCGGTGATCAACGGCGTGTTCGCATCCTGAGACGGACGGTGAGCACGGGGATGAACTGTGCGAAGCTGCCCTCGTGCTCTCGTTCGCCACGATTATTGGCAGCAGGCGCGCCGGTCCGCAGTGACCGCCACGTACCACCACGTACGGGCGGGCACCGTCGTCTTCGACCCGCGCGCAGACCTCTCGCACCCGCGAGGGGTTTTTCGTTTTCCTGGCCCACCTCAAGCCGGGAAAGGAGCGCGAGGGATCATTGGAGGACGGTGGAGCCGGTCATTCCGGTACAGACCGAGATCCAAACCTCAGGAGCCAGAGACCATGACGGACACCAGCGAACTCGACGATTCCTTCCACGTCTTCGACACGACGCTGCGCGACGGCGCACAGCGCGAGGGCATCAACCTCACCGTGGCGGACAAGCTGGCCATCGCACGGCACCTGGACGACTTCGGGGTGGGCTTCATCGAGGGCGGCTGGCCCGGCGCCAACCCGCGTGACACCGAGTTCTTCGCCCGCGCCCAGCAGGAGATCGACTTCAAGCACGCCCAGCTGGTCGCCTTCGGCGCGACCCGCCGCGCCAACGCCAAGGCCTCCGAGGACCCGCAGGTCAAGGCCCTGCTCGACTCCGGCGCCCAGGTGATCACGCTGGTCGCCAAGTCCCACGACCGGCACGTCGAGCTCGCGCTGCGCACCACCCTCGACGAGAACCTGGAGATGGTCCGCGACACGGTCGCCCACCTGCGCTCCCAGGGCCGCCGGGTCTTCGTCGACTGCGAGCACTTCTTCGACGGCTACCGCGCGAACCCCGAGTACGCCAAGGCCGTCGTCCGCGCCGCCTCGGAGGCGGGCGCCGACGTGGTGATCCTCTGCGACACCAACGGCGGCATGCTTCCCGCCCAGGTCCAGGCCGTCGTCGCCACCGTCCTCGCCGACACCGGCGCCCGGCTCGGCATGCACGCCCAGGACGACACCGGCTGCGCGGTCGCCAACACGCTCGCCGCCGTCGACGCGGGCGCCACCCACGTCCAGTGCACCGCGAACGGCTACGGCGAGCGGGTCGGCAACTCCAACCTCTTCCCCGTCGTGGCGGCCCTTGAGCTCAAGTACGGCAAGAAGGTGCTCCCCGACGGCGCCCTGCGCGAGATGACGAGGATCTCGCACGCGATCGCCGAGGTCGTCAACCTGACCCCCTCCACGCACCAGCCCTACGTCGGTGTCTCCGCCTTCGCCCACAAGGCGGGCCTGCACGCCTCCGCGATCAAGGTCGACCCGGACCTGTACCAGCACATCGACCCCGAGCTGGTCGGCAACACCATGCGGATGCTGGTCTCCGACATGGCGGGCCGCGCCTCCATCGAGCTCAAGGGCAAGGAGCTCGGGGTCGACATCAGCGGCGACCGCGAGCTGGTCGGCAGGGTCGTCGCCCGCGTCAAGGAGCGCGAGCTCCAGGGCTACACGTACGAGGCCGCCGACGCCTCCTTCGAGCTGTTGCTCCGCGAAGAGGCCGAGGGCCGCGCCCGCAAGTACTTCCGGGTCGAGTCCTGGCGCGCCATCGTCGAGGACCGGCCCGACGGCAGCCACGCCAACGAGGCCACCGTCAAGCTCTTCGCCAAGGGTGAGCGCATCGTCGCCACCGCCGAGGGCAACGGGCCGGTCAACGCCCTCGACCGCGCCCTGCGTGTGGCCCTCGAAACGCTCTATCCCCAGCTCGCGAAGCTGGAACTCGTCGACTACAAGGTCCGCATCCTCGAAGGCAAGCACGGCACCCAGTCCACCACCCGCGTCCTCATCTCCACCTCCGACGGCGCGGGTGAATGGTCGACGGTCGGCGTCGCCGAGAACGTGATCGCCGCGTCTTGGCAGGCGCTGGAGGACGCGTACACCTACGGCCTGCTGAGGGCGGGGGTCGAACCGGCGGAGTAACCGCCGGGGCCTTGTTTCGCCCCCTCCGCCCCTGCCCATTCCCGACCCTCGGGGGCTCCGCCCCCGAACCCCCGCTCCTCAATCGCCGGAGGGCTGAAATTTTTCAGCCCGTCCGGCGTTTGAGGACGAGCGCGTCAGCGCGATGCGGGGGTCTGGGGGCGGCAGCCCCCAGGAACGGGACGGGAAGGGGCGGAGGGGGCGAAGAACCCGGCGTTCGCCTACCGGAGTTGCCACTTCTGGTTGGCGGCCCCGGTGCAGCTCCAGATCTGCGCCCGAGCCCCGTTGGCCGAGGAATTCCCGGTCACATCGAGGCACTTGTCGGCAGCGGAGTTGACGACATCACCGGTGGTGGAGTTGTACGACCACCGCTGCGCCCCCGACCCGTTGCACTCGTAGAGCTGAAGCTGCGCCCCGTCAGAGGTGGAGGCGCCGGTGACGTCAAGGCACTTGCCCAGCGCCAGAACGGCCCCGTCCGCCCGCACCGTCCAGGCCTGCGCCGCAGACCCGTTGCAGTCGTAGAGCTGCACGGCGGCCCCGTTGGCCGACGAACCCCCGGCCACGTCGAGGCACTTGCCCGCCAGCCCCACGAAGGCCCCGGCCCGGTCCCCGCCACCGGCCTGCGTACCGGCCCAGGTGAAGGTCGCCGAGGTCTTGCCGGGCAGCGAGTAGGTCGCGTGCTGGGCACCCCAGTTGATCGTCACGGTCTTCGCGGCGGACGCGTCGTTGTAGGCGATCAGCGCCTTGGACCCGTCAGGGTTGCGCCAGGCGACGTTCGGTACGGACGCGCTCGCGGTCGAGGCGATCCGCTGGGCGCCGGGCTTCACGAACTTCGTGAGGTGGCCCATCGTGTAGTACTCGACGGTGTAGTCGACCTGACCGCTGCGCGCGTCGCCGTTGTGGACGGTGACGAGCCCGGTGCAGGTGCCGCAACCGCCGTTGTGCGGCCCCATGTTCTGGTCCACGGCCAGCGACCACTTGGTCACCGACTTCGCCCAGTTCCGGGTGTAGTCGACGATGTTGAGCATGTCCTCGCGCTGCTGGTTGGCGATCCAGGTGCCACCGGAGTGCTCGGTGCCGAAGGCGTCCAGCGTGGGGTACTGGTTGTGCACGGTGGTCTGCTTGTTGACGTCGCCGCCGTAGCCGTGCCACGCGATTCCGCCGAAGTTCGGGTGCGTGCGGACCGCCGCGTCGTCGACCGTCGAGGCGGCGTAGGAGTCGTACACGTCCCAGTTCCAGTCGTGCGCGAGGACCTTCGTCGACAGCCCCGCCGCCTGGAGCTTCGGCAGCAGCTCGCTCTTCGTGAAGTAGGCGAGCCCCGAGGCGTTCCAGCTCATCGAGGGGTACCCGGCGCAGCAGGTGGGCTCGTTCTGCACGGAGACGTACGAGACGGGCACGCCCTGGGCCTGGTAGGCCTGGAGGTACTTCACGAAGTACGAGGCGTAGGCGCCGTAGTTCTCCGCCTTCAGCCAGCCGCCGTTGAGCGACCCGCTGTCCTTCATCCAGGCCGGTGCCGTCCACGGCGAGGCCATCACGGTGAGCGCGGGGTTCAGCCGGCGCGCCTGCTGGGTCAGCGGCACGACGTCCGCCAGGTCGTGTGCGATGGAGAACTGGGCGAGCGAGGGGTCCGTCTGCCCGGCCGGCACGTCGTCGTAGGTGTACCCGAACCGCGCGAGGTCCGAGGCGCCCATCGGATTGCGTACGAACGACAGCCCGATCCCGTCCGTCGGCGAGAACAGTTTCGTCATCGCGGCGTCGCGGGCGGCGGGAGTCAGCGCCCCGCTGCCGTCCATCAGCCAGGCGGCGGTGTCGGTGAAGGAGGCGCCGCCGCCCGTGAAGGTCTGATACCGGGTGTTCTCGTCCACGGTGATGTTGTCACCGGTTCCGCCACTGCCTGCCTGGAAGGCGAAAGGTGCTTGCTGTTGCAAACCTCGGGTGACGTGGCGGCCGCCGGCGTCGTCGGTCGTGGTCAGGTACGCGGTGACCTGCTCACCCGCGGCGTGCGCGGGAGCGGTACCGGCGGCGCCGAGGCCGGCCGTCGTCAGCAGCGCGGCGACGAGCAGCCGGGCGGCCCGCCCGCCTCTCCTCGGGGATCTCGCTGTGCTCGTGGTGCTCATGGGGCGCAGCCCTTCTGGTGGTGGGGGACAGGGGCGTGCGAGGCGTGAGTAAATGACGGCGCCGGGCGCGCGTCAAGGGGTCGCGCGTTCAGAGGCTGAAGGAACAACTCTCCTGATCCAGCCGTCAATTGCCCGTGTACCGGTTCTGACGTGAAGTCTTGACGGCTTGCCGGGACGCCAGTTAACTCACGGCGTGATCTAAGTCGTAAGAGTACTGAGGGGCACTCCTGAGTACTCAAGAGCACCGAAGAGGACCGAACACCAGGAACCAAGAGGATCAACGAGAGTCGAGGGAAGGTCCATGCGAAGAACCGCCCTGCTCGTTTCCGCCGCCCTGCTCACCGGGCTGCTGCCCCTGGCCTCCGCGTCGGCCGCAGCCGGAGCCGCCGACCCGCCTCCTGTCCCCGTCGACGCCTTCGAGGGTGAGGTTCCGTTCGCGAATCCGCCCGCCGAGGGCATCTTCACCTGGGGTGGCGACACCGACGATCCGCCCCAACTGGCCCTGACCGCACGCGCGGACGCCCCCGAGGGTGCCAAGGTCCTCACCGGCGCCTACGAGATCAGCGGCTACGGCGGCTACAGCCACGACTTCGCCTCCGGCTCGCCGGCCCACGACTGGTCGGCCCACAAGGGCATCCGTTTCTGGTGGGACGGCCAGAACAACGGCAAGGCGATCCCCTTCGAGATCAAGGACGGCGGCGCCAACGGCGGGGCCTCCGAGCTGTGGACGACGTCCTTCACGGACGACTTCACCGGCTGGAAACAGATCGAGATCCCCTTCACCGACTTCACCTATCGCACGGACTACCAGCCCGTCGGCGGTATCGACCAGATCCTCGGCCTCACCGCGATGTGGGGCTACTCCATCACGCTCCCGGTCGGCATCAAGAGCCAGTTCGCCATCGACGACGTGGAGTTGTACGGCACCGCCGACCAGTCGCTGCGCGCGAGCGTCGTCACCGACGCCGCGGTCTACCCGGTCGGTGAGGGCGGCAAGGCCAGGGTCAAGGTCTCCGTCGCGACCACCGGCACCGTCCCGCTCGACGAGCCGGTGACCGTCGCGTACGAGACGACAGGCGGCACCGCGACCTCCGGCAAGGACTACGCGCCCCTCAAGGGCACGATTACCTTCCCGGCGGGCACGGCCTCGGGCGCCTCGCGCACCCTGTCCGTGGCCACCCTCAAGGACAGGTCCGGGGAATCCGCCGAGACGGTCCCGCTGAAGCTGACGGTCACCGGAGCCAAGGCCCCGGCCGACACCCCGCAGGTCGTCATCGACGCCCACGGACTCCCGTACCTGGACAAGAAGTTGTCGGTGAAGAAGCGCGTCGCTGACCTCGTCTCCCGGCTCTCCCTGGCGGAGAAGGCCGGTCAGATGACCCAGGCCGAGCGCGGCGCGATGACCACGCCGGGCGACATCGCGGCCTACGGCCTCGGCTCGCTCCTGTCCGGCGGCGGCTCGACCCCCACGCCCAACACCCCCGCGGCCTGGGCGAAGATGATCGACTCCTTCCAACTCCGGTCGCAGGCCACCCGGTTCCAGATCCCGCTGATCTACGGCGTGGACGCGGTGCACGGTCACAACAACCTCGTCGGCGCGACCGTCATGCCGCACAACATCGGCATCGGCGCCACCCGTGATCCCCGACTCGCCGAGGAGACAGGCGAGGTGACCGCGGCCGAGGTCCGCGCCACCGGCATCCCGTGGGACTTCTCGCCCTGCCTGTGCGTGACGCGCGACGAACGCTGGGGCCGCGGTTACGAGTCCTTCGGCGAGGACCCAGCCCTCGTCGAGTCCATGGAGACGATCATCCAGGGTCTCCAAGGCCGTGCGAACGGCAAGGACCTGAGCGACAGCGACAGGATCCTCGCCACCGCCAAGCACTTCGTCGGCGACGGCGGCACCGAGTACGGCTCGTCCACCTCGGGCACCTACACCATCGACCAGGGCATCACCAAGGTCACGAAACAGGAGCTTGAAGCGGTGCACCTCGCGCCGTACCAGGACGCCATCGACCGCGGTGTCGGCTCGGTCATGCCCTCGTACTCCTCGCTCGACATCCTCGGCGACGACGTCGGCCCGGTGAAGATGCACGCCAACGCCGCGATGATCAACGGGGTGTTGAAGGACCGCATGGACTTCGACGGCTTCGTCATCAGCGACTGGGCGGGCATCGACCAGATCCCCGGCGACTACGCCTCCGACGTCCGTACGTCCATCAACGCGGGCCTCGACATGATCATGGTCCCGTACGCCTACAAGGACTTCCTCACCGCGCTCGTCGCCGAGGTGAACGCGGGCCGGATCAGCGAGCGGCGCGTGGACGACGCCGTGTCGCGCATCCTCACGCAGAAGTTCAGGCTCGGCCTCTTCGAGGAGCCCTACGCCGACACGAGCGGCGCCTCCGACATCGGCTCGCCCGAGCACCGGGCCGTGGCCCGCGAGGCGGCGGCCGAGTCGCAGGTCCTGCTGAAGAACGCGGGCGGCGTACTGCCCCTCAGGAAGTCCCAGAAGGTCTACGTCGCCGGGTCCAACGCCGATGACATCGGCAACCAGACCGGCGGCTGGACCATCACCTGGCAGGGCTCGTCCGGCGCCATCACCGAGGGCACCACGATCCTGGAGGGGATGAAGAAGGCCGGCGGGAACGTCACCTACTCCAAGGACGCCTCCGCGTCGACCTCCGGCTACGACGTGGGTGTGGTCGTCGTCGGCGAGACCCCGTACGCCGAGGGCGTCGGAGATGTCGGCAACGGCAACGACCTGGAACTGACCGCCGCGGACAAGGCCGCCGTGGACAAGGTCTGCGGCGCCCTCAAGTGCGTGGTCCTGACCGTCTCGGGACGCCCGCAGCTGATCGGCGACCGACTGGCCGGCATCGACGCCCTGGTCGCCTCCTGGCTGCCGGGCACCGAGGGCTCCGGCGTCGCCGACGTCCTCTACGGCAGGCGCGCCTTCACCGGCCAACTGCCCGTCACCTGGCCGAAGTCCGAGGCCCAGCTGCCGATCAACGTCGGCGACGCCTCGTACGATCCGCAGTTCCCCTACGGCTGGGGCCTCACCACGCTCACCAGGACACCGGAGGGCGGCACGGCGACCCTGAACGCCCTCGCCCTGGCCGCCAGGATCGCCGACCGCACGGGCTCCGACAAGGCGGGCCGCACCGCCGTGACCAAGGCCCGCCTCCTGGTCCAGCAGAAGATCGGCACCGCCATCACTCAGGCGGTCGCCAAACCCTTCGCCGACGCCGACCACCTGCTCCTGACCGGCAGGTACGCGGACGCGGTGGCGAAACTGAGGGAGGCGTACCGGGCCGCGTGACGGGCGGGGCTGGTCCTTTCAGCCCGTCCGGCGCTTGAGGACGAGCGCGAAGCGCGAAAAAGGGGGGTCCGGGGGCGCAGCCCCCGGATACGGGACGGGAAGGGGCGGAGGGGGCGAAATCCGCCTCCCCGCCCACCCCTCCACTTCCGCCCACCGTCAGGTACCGTCGAAGACATGAGGGCCGCACTCACCAGAGGGCTCCCCGGTCTGCTCAGCGCACTGACCCTGGCAGCCCTGGCACTCCTCACCGCCCAGGCACCCCCGGCCCACGCGGCCACCGACATCGGCACGGTCGCCGCGGCCCTCCGCGATTCCCCGGTGTACGTCGACCCCGCAGCCTCCGCCCAGCTCTCCGACGAGGACGCCGACGCCCTCGCCAAGAAGATCGAGACCGCGGACAAGCCCGTCTTCGTCGCCGTACTCCCCGCGGACTTCCCCACCCAGAACCTCTTCCAGAACCTGCGCACCGCCACCGGCGTCACCGGCCTCTACGCGATCAGGCTCGGCGACCGCTTCGACGCACGCGCCGACTCCTCGGTGATGTCCACCGCCGCCGTGCGGAACCTGGTCTCCAGCGTCCAGGACGAGGACACCGTCACCCAGCTCGACGACTTCACGGACCGCGCGCTGGCCAACGTCGGCGGCGTGGCCCCCGCGAGCTGGGACTCCGGCGGCGGCGACGGCGGAGTCTCCACCGCCGCGTTGATCACCTTCGGCGGGGTGGTCCTGGTCGGCACCGCGGGCGCGTACACGTTCGTACGGCGGACCAGACGCCGTAAGGCGGAGGAGCAGCGCGAGGCTCTCGACAAGCTCCGCGTGGTGGTCGACGAGGACATCACGGCCTTCGGCGAGGAACTGGACCGGCTCGACTTCCACCCCGCCGAAGCGGGCGCGGACGACGCGATGCGCGCGGACTACGAGCGCGCGCTCGACGCCTACGAGCAGGCGAAGTCGTCCATGGCCGCGGCCCAGCGCCCCGAGGACGTACGCGCCGTGACCCAGGCACTGGAGGACGGCCGCTTCTCCCTCGCCGAACTCGCCGCGCGCCGCGAGGGCCGCCCCGTCCCGGAACGCCGGTCCCCCTGCTTCTTCGACCCGCGCCACGGCCCCTCGGTCGCCGACGCGACCTGGACACCGGCCGGCGGCGCGACCCGCGAGGTCCCGGTCTGCGCCGCGGACCGTACCCGCCTGGCCGACGGCGCCGACCCGGCGATCCGCGAGGTGGACACCGCGTACGGCCGCCGCCCCTACTGGGACGCGGGCCCGGCCTACGGCCCCTACGCGGGCGGCTACTTCGGCGGCGGCCTGCTGCCCGGCCTCCTCGTCGGCACCATGCTCGGCAGCATCATGGCCAGCCCCTCGTACGCCGCCGACTACGGCTCCGGATACGGCGACTTCGGCGCCGGCGGCTACACCGGCGGCGACGTCTCCGGCGCCGACTTCGACTCCGGCGACTTCAGCGGCGGTTTCGGCGGAGGCGGCGACTTCGGCGGGGGTGGCGACTTCGGCGGGGGTGGCGGGGGAGGGGACTTCGGGGGCGGGTTCTGACGCCGGCCCCGGAGCCGACGCGGGGTCGGACAGCGCGACGCCTATGCCGCGGAGAAGACGCAGAAGGCGGAGAAGAAGGTCAGTCGGCGTCCGGCAGGCGCAGCCAGTCCTGCCACGACAGGTCCCGGCCGATGAACCGCGGCCGTTCGAAGGGCCAGTCCTCGCCGATCCACCGGGGGACCAGCGCGTCCAGGTCACGTTCCAGTTCGGTGCCCACGCGCTCGTCCACCACCCACCAGGAGATCTCCGCGTCGGCACCCGCCTTCTCCGGCGGGTCGATGTAGACGCACCCGAACTCCGCGGTGCACGCCTCGTCGAGCAGCACGTAGTTGAAGGACTCATGCGCGGCGATCTCGTCCGCGTGCCGTTCCAGGTCCTTCTTGTTGGCCTCGTACGACATGGTCTCGGCGGGCCATCCCCACGCCTCGCCGAAGATGGACCACAGCCGCTCGCGCGACCCCATCACGGTCGGGTAGTCGAGATCCGCGTCCGTCCCGCTGATCGGGCGCAGGTGATACCCGCCCGGCAACTCGACACGAACGGGATGTACGAAGCCAACGGGCAACCAGGTCATGCCCGGAGGCTAACCGCCACCCGCCGTACCCGCACCGGAATATCGAACGGGCCCGGGACCGGGATCTCCCCGGCCCCGGGCCCCTCGGCCGCGAGTTCTACTTACCGGAGGCGCGCTTCGAGCCGCCGCCCGTCACCTTGGCGACCCAGGCGAGGAAGTCGCCGGGGTCGATGTTCGAACCGTGCCCCTCGTCCCAGTAGTAGAGGTGGTTGACGTCGTCGCCGAGGTTGTCGGCGGCGGCCGCGAGGTTGGCGGAGACCGTCAGCGAGGTGTCGGAGTCCTTCGTGCCGAGCCGGATCCACCAGTGCTTCGAGCGGCCCGGGTTCTTCTCGGCGAAGTGGTACATCGGGTTCATCAGGTCGAGCTTCTCGGGGATGTCGCTGTCGAGACGCTTGCCGGTGACCCCGGTGGTGTCGTTCTTGAGGCTGTACGCCGTGAAGTGGCGTGCCTCGGTGGTGTCCTTGCCGAACTCGTTGTTCTCGCCGGCCGACAGGTCGAAGGCGTCGAAGGCCGGCGTGCCCTTCTTGCGGGCACCCACGTGCGTCAGGAAGTCGGCCCAGGTGAAGGTGGCCTTGCCGCCGGACCAGGTGATGAACGTGTTCGCGGCCAGGTAGGTCGCACGGGCGGAGTCCGACAGATCCGTCAGGTACCTGGTGGCCGACGGCTGGAGGTAGGTCTCCACCATGTAGTCGTCGTAGTTGCGGGCCGTGAGGGAGCCGAAGCGGTTCAGGCCCCGCAGCTTGAGGGACGCCTGGTACTCGGCGAACTGGGACTGGAGCGCCTTGGAGACGGTCTGGTCGACCTGCTTGCCGGTGCTCAGGGCGTTGGTGCCCCAGTTGAACTCGTATGCGCCATCCGCGTGCTCCAGGTCGGTGATCGGGCACCAGGTGCCGGTGGCGAAGATGGCGTCCGAGGCGTCGGCGGCGCCGAGCTCCTTCAGGTACTCGGCGTAGATCGGACTGTCACCGGAGGCGCCGAGCAGGGCGGACAGGGCGCCGCCCGCGCTGGTGCCGGTGGAGACGATCCGGTCGGTGTCGCCCGGGATGACTCCCTTGTTGGCGCGCACGTACCGGACGGCGGCCTTGAGGTCGACGATGGCGGCGGGCGCGGTGCCGTAGTAGGTGCCGTCCGAGTCCTTGAGGGTCCGCCCGCGAGCGCCGGGCTCCACCACGACGTAACCCGCGGCCAGCCCCAGCTTGCCGAGGTTGACCATGCCGCCCTGGGCGTCGGTCATCGCGTTGCCGCCGGACGCGACCTCACCGGAGCCGGCCGATGCCGAAGCCGAAGAGGAGGCCGAAGAGGAGGCCGAAGAGGAGGCCGAGGAGGAAGCAGACGCGCTGGGCGCCGCACCGCCCCCGGGGGGTGTGCCCGTCATCTCGGCGCCGCCCACCCCCGTGGCGTCCGCCACCGAGGAAGGCATGTAACCGCCGACGGTGTTGGGGAAGAGGATGGGGGAGCGGGTGGCGTCCACCGCCTTGCCGTCGATCTTGACCGGAACGCTGACGTTCAGGCACTGGTACTTCTCGTCCACCGGGTTGGTGACATAGGTGATCGCCTTCCAGAAGTGGTAGACGACCTCCTTGTCCTTGCCGTCCGCGTCGGTGATGGTCGTGGTCAGCTCGGTGTAGGCGTCCTTGTCGAAGGCGAGCGCACCCGAGGCGGCCGAGGACTTCGAGGTGCCCGACGCGTTCGCACTCAACGCGAAGCCGCCGGCCGCGGCGATCCCGGCGGTCGCTCCCATGCCCATGACGACGGTCCTGCGCTTCACTGCCCTGTGCTTCACTGAGGTCTCTCCCATGCGCGGCAGACGCGGTGCTGCCGTCGAGTCGACTCCGTCGCGCGGGACGCACATGTGGCGGCCCGTAGGCCGCGGTGGGCGGCGTCGCCCACGTGTGTGGTCCCACCCGATCTTCTGCTTGCGAACGTAAATGGGTGCGTTCTCGATTGTCAACAATTTTGTTGCATTCATCGTTAACACCCAAGTTCTCACTGCGAACTCACAGGTTGGAGCCCTTCTCGACGCAGACCGGGCGTCCGGGAAGGCATTCGCACATGGAAAAGCGCCCGTCCGCTGACTGTCGGGAGTCAGTGGACGGGCGCTTCCAGGCCGCCGCGGGGCCGGGGCCCCGGCGGTGGCTGTCGTCGGCTCAGGCGGCGACGTTCTTGATCGCCGAGATGTCGAAGACGAGCTTGATCTTGTCGGAGACGAGGACGCCACCGGTCTCCAGGGCCGCGTTCCAGGACAGGCCCCACTCGGAGCGGATGATCTGGGCCTTGCCCTCGAAGCCGACGCGCTGGTTGCCGAACGGGTCCGTCGCGGAGCCGTTGAACTCCAGGTCGATGGTGATCGGCTTGGTGGTGCCGAGGATCGACAGGTCGCCGGTGATCCGGTATTCGTCGCCGCCCAGGGCCTCCGCCTTGGTGGAGCGGAAGGTCATCGTCGGGAACTCGTCCGTCTTGAAGAAGTCGGCGCTCTTCAGGTGGCCGTCACGGTCCGCGGAACCGGTCTCGACGCTCTCCATCTTGACGTCGAGCGTGGCCGTCGACTTGGACGGGTCCGAGCCGTCCAGGTGCAGCGCGCCCTCGAAGTCCTTGAAACTGCCCTTGACGTTCGTCACCATCGCGTGGCGGGCGACGAAGCCGATCGTCGAGTGCGCCGGGTCGATCGTGTAGTCGCCGGTCAGCGCGGCCAGGGCGGGGTTCACCCCGGCGGGGGTCGTGGTGGCGTCGGTGTCGGTGTCTGTCTTGCGGCCGAAGATGCCCATGATCTGCTCCTTGGGGGACGGGTCGCGGCTTCGTCCGAAGTCGCGGCGTGAGGCTGTTCAGTGAGGCGTTCAGTGAGGCTGTTTAACTTTCAACGACGCCAACAAGAGGGAAGGTAGACCTATTCCATTCAAGTTTCAACATCATCCGACGTGTGTTGGAGACGTTACGTTCCGTACCGTCGATCCGCTCCCCGGCGGATACCTCCTGAGAGCGGCCGGGGGAGTGGCCGTTCACTCCAGGGATGGCATGTGCTCCTCATGAATGTGAGGTGGCTCTCAGCTGACGAGTTTGTGTGACCTCTACAAGCCCCATGCCCCTGGAGCAGTCAGATGGCTTGCCTGGGCGCGGTGCTTCTGTTGGGGGGTGCCAGGAAAACGGCCCGGAGACTGTACGGAGTCGACGGCCCCTTTTCGCCGGGGGACTTCGTAAGGTCGCTACATGACCGTTTTGGATGAGGCCGAGTCCGCAGGATCCTCAGGCGAGCCCACGGACGCCCGCGGACGCGTGGCCGAGCTGCACGCGATCCGTGCGGAGGCGCTGCGAGGCCCCAGCGAGAAGGCGACCGCCGCCCAGCACGCCAAGGGCAAGCTGACCGCGCGCGAGCGCATCGAGCTGCTGGTGGACGCCGGTTCCTTCCAGGAGGTCGAGCAGCTGCGCCGGCACCGGGCGACCGGGTTCGGCCTGGAGGCCAAGAAGCCGTACACCGACGGTGTCATCACCGGCTGGGGCACGGTCGAGGGCCGCACGGTCTTCGTCTACGCCCATGACTTCCGCATCTTCGGCGGCGCGCTGGGCGAGGCCCACGCCACGAAGATCCACAAGATCATGGACATGGCCATCGCGGCCGGCGCGCCGCTGGTCTCCCTCAACGACGGCGCCGGGGCCCGTATCCAGGAGGGCGTCTCCGCGCTCGCCGGTTACGGCGGCATCTTCCAGCGCAACACCAAGGCGTCCGGCGTCATCCCGCAGATCAGCGTGATGCTCGGCCCCTGCGCGGGCGGTGCGGCCTACAGCCCCGCCCTCACCGACTTCGTCTTCATGGTCCGCGAGACCTCGCAGATGTTCATCACCGGACCGGACGTCGTCAAGGCGGTCACCGGCGAGGAGATCACCCAGAACGGCCTCGGCGGCGCCGACGTGCACGCCGAGACCTCCGGTGTCTGCCACTTCGCGTACGACGACGAGGAGACCTGCATCGCCGAGGTGCGCTACCTCCTGTCGATGCTGCCGCAGAACAACCGCGAGAACCCGCCGCGCGTCGCCTCCGAGGACCCGGCCGACCGCCGCTCGGAGATCCTGCTCGACCTGGTCCCGGCGGACGGCAACCGTCCGTACGACATGACGAAGGTCATCGAGGAGCTCGTCGACGACGGCGACTACCTTGAGGTGCACGAGCGTTGGGCCCGCAACATCATCTGCGCGCTGGCCCGTCTCGACGGCCAGGTCGTCGGGATCGTGGCCAACCAGCCGCAGTCCCTCGCGGGCGTGCTGGACATCGAGGCCTCCGAAAAAGCTGCGCGCTTCGTCCAGATGTGTGACGCTTTCAACATCCCGATCGTCACTCTCCTGGACGTCCCCGGGTTCCTCCCGGGTGTCGACCAGGAGCACGGCGGCATCATCCGGCACGGAGCGAAGCTGCTCTACGCCTACTGCAACGCGACGGTGCCGAGGATCTCGCTGATCCTGCGCAAGGCGTACGGAGGTGCGTACATCGTCATGGACAGCCAGTCCATCGGCGCGGACCTCACGTTCGCCTGGCCGACGAACGAGATCGCCGTGATGGGCGCCGAGGGCGCGGCCAACGTCATCTTCCGCCGCCAGATCGCGGAGGCGGAGGACCCCGAGGCCATGCGCGTCCGCATGGTCAAGGAGTACAAGGCCGAGCTGATGCACCCCTACTACGCGGCCGAGCGGGGCCTTGTCGACGACGTCATCGACCCCGCGGAGACCCGCGAGGTGCTCGTCAGGTCGCTGGCGATGCTGCACACCAAGCACGCGGACCTGCCCTCGCGTAAGCACGGCAACCCCCCGCAGTAACCCCGCGGATCCTCCGCGGCAGCGCCGCGGAAACCTCTCTCACGGAGACTGACACCTATGAACAACCCTGACATCCGCGTCGAGAAGGGCCACGCCGAGCCCGAGGAGGTCGCCGCCATCACGGCTCTCCTGGTGGCTCGCGCGGCCGCCGCACCCGTGTCCGCCGCCTCCCACGCCGCCGCCCGCCCCAAGGCCGGCTGGCGCCGCCTGGAGCGCGAGCCCGGCTTCCGGGCCCCGCACAGCTGGCACTGAGCCCCTCAGCGCGCACACGGCCCCGCTCTCCCACCGGAGAGCGGGGCCGTCGTCCTGTCCGGGCCCGGCGGCGCGGGAGAGCGCACGACGACGGCCCCCGGTTCTCCGCGGGGAGAACCGGGGGCCGTCGGGCGAAGAGTGAGTCCCGCGGGAGGGGGACCGCTAGCGCAGCCGCGCCATGAGGGCGTGCTCCACGAGCGTGATCAGTGCCGACTTCGCGTCCGCGCGGTGGCGGGCGTCCGTCGTGATGATCGGGGCGTCCGGGCCGATCTGAAGTGCCTCCCGGACCTCGTCCGGGTTGTAGGGCTGGTTGCCGTCGAAGCCGTTGAGGGCGATGACGAACGGGAGACCCGAGTTCTCGAAGTAGTCGACCGCGGGGAAGCAGTCGGCGAGACGGCGGGTGTCCACCAGGACGATCGCGCCGATGGCGCCGCGGACCAGGTCGTCCCACATGAACCAGAAACGGTCCTGGCCGGGGGTACCGAACAGGTACAGGATCAGGTCCTGGTCCAGGGTGATACGTCCGAAGTCCATGGCGACGGTCGTCGTCGTCTTGTCTCCGGTGTGCGTGAGGTCGTCGATGCCCGCGGACGCGGACGTCATGACGGCCTCGGTACGCAGCGGGTTGATCTCCGAGACGGCCCCGACGAACGTGGTCTTGCCCACGCCGAAGCCGCCCGCCACCACGATCTTCGCGGACGTGGTGGAGCGGGAAGGCCCTCCGCTAGAGCTTGCGAAGTCCACTGAGCACCCTTTCGAGCAAAGTCACGTCTGGCTGACCGCCGGCGTTCTCGTCACCGCCGGGCTGATGGATGGCGACCAGGCCCGCCTCCGCCAAGTCGGCGACGAGAATCCTGGCCACACCGAGAGGGATGGTCAGCAGGGCCGAGATCTCGGCCACCGACTTGATCTCCCGGCAGAGGTTGCAGATCCGCTGATGCTCGGGCAACTGGCCCTGCATCTGGTGCGGTTGTGCGGTGGTGTGCACCAGCGCCTCGATGGCGAGCTGGTAGCGGGGCCTGGTTCGGCCACCCGTCATGGCGTAGGGACGGACCAGGGGATTGTGCGTGGTTCCGGCCGGTGAGGGCTCGGGGTTACGGCGCTGCGGCTGTACCGGCTGGATGCGCGGAGCCGACGGCTGGTCGTAGGGCGAGGGCCCCGGACCCTGAGGTGCGTACGGCTGCTGACGCCGAGGAGTGGGCGCGGAGGGGAAGTTGTACCGGTTCGGGTTCTGAGAACCGTCGCCCTGGCCGCCTTGCCCCTGACCGGGGCCGTACGACCAGTTGCCCGAAGACGAACCGCCTGGGGGTGTTGCCACTTTTCTCCTCCTCCGACTGTGCCGGGTACCCATCACCATGGGACCGCGTCCCGAAACCTTATGGCCTCGGGACACCAAAACGCACCGTCTGTCTGTTAGTTGAGAAGGCTCCCCTGGAGCTCTGCTCGAAGGTCCGGGGTCAGGACCGTACCCGCACGGTCCACCAGAAGCGCCATCTCGTACCCAACGAGGCCAATGTCCGCCTCCGGGTGTGCGAGTACGGCGAGGGAGGAACCATCGGAGACGGACATGATGAAGAGGAATCCCCTCTCCATCTCCACAACCGTCTGGTTCACGTGGCCGCCCTCGAAGATGCGGGAGGCTCCCGCGGTCAACGAGGTCAGGCCGGACGCCACGGCCGCCAACTGGTCGGCGCGGTCACGGGGAAAGCCTTCGGACATCGCCAGAAGGAGTCCGTCGGCGGAGACCACCACCGTGTGGGACACCCCGGGGGTGTTGTCCACGAAGTTGGTGATCAACCAGTTCAGGTTCTGCGCCGCCTGGCTCATCGGGCTCACACTAACGCTCCTGGTTGTAGGTGCTGTCAGGGCCGAGGCCCTGGCCGTTCGTGTCACTACCTGCATTGCGTCCCTGCTGAACACCGCGCCGCAGGTTGCTCAGTCTGCCCCGGATGTCCTCAGGGGCGCGGGAGACCTGGGGGCCGCCCTGCGGAGTCGACTCTGCGGTTCCCTCGACCAGGTTGGCCTTGGGCACCCGCCGCGGCAGACCGGACGGGGTGACCCCGCCCGCCTTGGGCTTCTTGAGCTGCTCGGCACGCTGCCAGCGGTCGTCGTTGGACGACCGCCAGTCGTCGGGGCCCTCCGTGGTCGCCGGCGGCGTCTGGTCCCGCTGCTCCACGGACCGCTGCCCGCTGCCCGCCCCGGTGGCGCCGCGACGGGGGAGCCCCGCGTCGGTCAGCGCGTGCGGGGCGGAGGGGGCCGGTCCCGGACGGCTGAAGCCTACGCCGTCCTGTTCACCGGCGTCAGCGGTCTTCGCCGATTCCGCTTCCGGAGCGTACTCGGACCGATACGCGTTCTGCTGCGCGTCCTGCTGCGGCCAGTCGTCCTGGTGGGAGGGCTGCGCGAAGGCCGAGAAGGTCTCGGAGGCGGCGCTCCGGTTACCCGAGGCGTCCCCCTGGACCGGCTCCGGATACGTGGGTTCCGGGTAGCCGCCGCCCGGCGGGAAGTACGTCTCGTCGTAGGACCCCTGCCGCGGCTCCTCGTACGCCGTCTGCTGGTCGTACGTGGCCTGCTGCTCCTCGTACGGCGCCTGCCCGTTGGCGTAGGGAGCCTGCGCCTCGAAGGGTGCCTGCGTGTTGTCGTACGACGGAGGATTGGCGTAGGCCTGCTGCCCGTTCTCGTACGCGGGCTGCTGGGCGTCGAAGCCCTCCTGGTGACCGGGAGCCTCCAGGGACTCCGGCTGGCCCGTCTGGGCCTCCAGGGCCGCCCGGCGCTCCTCGCGCATCAGCGAGCGGCCGACGGGGTCCAGCTCGCGGATGTCGTCGGGCACCTCGTAGCGGCTGTCGTCGAAGCCGAGTTCGGCGGCCGTGCGCAGCGGCTGCTGCTGGGCCTGGAACGGCTCGCCCTGGAAGGCCTGCGGCTGCTCGGGCATGATCTGCGAGACGGTGAACTCGTCGCGCTGGAGCTGCTCGCCGCCACCGCCACCGTGGGTGATCGCGTCGGGGAGCATGACGAGGGAGGTCGTACCGGCCTGCTCGCCCGAGGGGCGGAGCTGGACGCGGATGCCGTGCCGGTCGGACAGCCGGCCGACCACGAACAGGCCCATGCGCTGGGAGATCGCGGCGTCCACCGTCGGCGGGTTGGCCAGCTTGTGGTTGATGTCCGCGAAGTCCTCGGCGGTGAGGCCGATGCCCTTGTCGTGGATCTCGACCATGACGCGGCCGTCCGGCAGACGGGTCGCGGTGACACGGACCTTGGTCTGCGGGGAGGAGAACGTGGTGGCGTTCTCCAGGAGCTCGGCGAGCAGGTGCACGAGGTCGGTCACGGCGCGGCCGTGGATCTCGGCCTCCGGGACCCCGGAGAGCTCGATGCGCTCGTACTGCTCCACCTCGGAGGAGGCGGCGCGCAGCACGTCGACCAGCGGGACCGGCTGGTCCCAGCGGCGGCCCGGCTCCTCGCCCGCGAGGACCAGGAGGTTCTCGCCGTTGCGGCGCATACGGGTCGCGAGGTGGTCCAGGCGGAAGAGGTTCTCCAGCTGGTCCGGGTCGGCCTCGTTGTTCTCCAGGTCGGTGATCAGGGTCAGCTGGCCCTCGATCAGGGACTGGTTGCGGCGCGACAGGTTGGTGAAGATCGCGTTGATGTTGCCTCGCAGGAGGGCCTGCTCGGCGGCGAGCCGTACGGCCTCGCGGTGCACCTGGTCGAAGGCGCGGGCGACCTCGCCGATCTCGTCCGTGGTGGTGATGGGGATCGGCGTGACACGGGTGTCGACGCGGCCCGGGTCCGTACGGGAGAGCTGGTCGACCAGCATCGGCAGGCGCTGCTCGGCCACGTTGAAGGCCGCGTTGCGCAGCTGGCGCATCGAGCGGCTCATCTGGCGGGCGACCATGCCGGCCAGGATGAACGCGGCGAGCAGGGCGATCACGACGGCGGCGCCGGTGACGATGGCGTCCTGCTTGGCGCTGTCGGAGATGTCGGAGGCCTCGGCCACCGCCTTGTCCGTCAGATCCGACTCCAGGGCGCGGTAGGCGTCGACCTTGCCGGTGTTGACCGCCCACCAGTTGGCCGCGGTGACGCCCTGCGAGGCGAGTCCGTCACGGGCGCTCTGGTCGGTGGTGGAGAGAGTGGAGAGGGCCGAGACCATCGCGGTGTCCCCGGACGGCGGGGGCACATAGGTCTGCCCCTGGGCCGCGGCGGCCTCGGCGGCGGCCTGGGCCTGGGCCTTGCCGTCGGACTTGAGCTTCTTCTGCGCCGCCGTGAGCTTGGCCGCGTCGGCCTCGGTGCCACCGCCGATGTACTCCTCGACGGCGATGCCCTCCAGGTAGGCGTACGAGGAGAGGGCGACGCGTTGCTTGGCGAGGTCCTGGGCCGAGGGGCCCGGCTTCAGCAGCAGGTGCATGCCGATGGACCGCTGCAGCGACGCGGCGGCCTTGGAGAGCGAGAGCGCGTAGACGGTACGGCCGTAGCTGGTGATGTTGCCGGTGCCCAGGCCGAGCTCGTTGGAGAACTCCATCAGCGGGTGCTGGATCTGCGTGTAGCCCTCTTCGGTCTGCACGCCGGTGAGCTGCGAGGTGTACGCGGCCTTGCGCAGCGTGGCGAGACCCGGCTCGACCTTGCGGAAGATCTGCAGACGGCGCTGGAGACCGGCCGTCTGAGGCATGTTCTGGGCGACCTGGTCGAAGGCGTCCGCGGCCTTGTCCGTGTCGGCGCGGGCCTTGACGACGGTCGAGTCGTCCTCGCCCGCGCCGGTCAGCAGCGGCTCGGCGGTGACGTCGCGCTCGACGTACAGCTTGTCGCCGTAGGTCAGCGCGGCCTGCACCAGGCGGGCCGTCGCCTCGGCGTCCTGGGCCTCCTGCCAGGTGTCTATCGAGTTCCGCACCTGGAAGCCGCCCATGACCAGGCCGACCACCACGGGGATGAGCAGGATCGCGTTCAGCCTGGTCGGCACGCGCCAGTTGCGCGGGGAGAAACGACTGCCGCTCGGTGCCGGCGCCTGCATGGGCTCCGGGGAGCCGGGCATCTGTGCGGGCCCCGCGACGCGCGGCGGCGGGGTGAAGTTGCCCCGTGCCGACGGCTCGGGACCGTTCTTGCTTCGCCTCACTCGACCAAAACCTCTCGGCGTCGGCACCTACGTTGTGCCGCGGTGTCTCCGGCGCCCTTGACTACTGGGCAGGTCAGCGCATTCCAGCACGTCAGGCGGCGCCCTTCCAAACACTCGGAACCCATGATTCCGGGTGAGGCAAGCCTCAGATAAAACGGTCATAAAGAACGAGCCCCGTCAAAAGACGGGGCCTTTGTGAGCGCAGTGGTACCGGTTGAACGCGATGCGTGTTGGTGCCCCTGCAATTCTCTGTCGAAACGTTATGAACACTGTGGCCGACCGTGTCAAACGACACAGCCGGCTCCAGAGCGTCTACGACAACTGCCTTATGGAACTGTCGACTTGTGGACCGGGGCGAGCGCGTCTTCCGCCGCCCCGGACCCGCGCTAACGCAGACGAGCCATGAGTGCGTGTTCGACGAGCGTGATCAACGCGCTCTTCGCGTCCGCGCGGTGCCGGGCGTCCGTCGTGATGATAGGCGCGTCCGGACCGATCTGGAGGGCCTCGCGGACCTCTTCGGGGTTGTAAGGCTGGTGTCCGTCGAAGCCGTTGAGGGCGATGACGAACGGGAGACCCGAGTTCTCGAAGTAGTCGACCGCGGGGAAGCAGTCGGCGAGACGCCGGGTGTCCACCAGGACCACAGCGCCGATGGCGCCGCGGACCAGGTCGTCCCACATGAACCAGAAACGGTCCTGACCCGGTGTACCGAACAGGTACAGGATCAGGTCCTGGTCCAGGGTGATTCGTCCGAAGTCCATGGCCACCGTGGTGGTGGTCTTGTCCCCGGTGTGGGTGAGGTCGTCGATGCCCGCGGAAGCGGACGTCATGACGGCCTCCGTGCGCAGCGGGTTGATCTCCGAGACGGCACCCACGAACGTGGTCTTGCCGACACCGAAGCCACCCGCCACCACGATCTTCGCGGAGGTGGTCGCCCGGCCTCCGTCAGAGCTTGCGAAGTCCACTGAGCACCCTTTCGAGCAAAGTCACGTCCGGCGCTCCGCCGTTGCTCTCGTCGCCGCCCGGCTGATGGATGGCGACGAGTCCGGCCTCGGCGAGGTCCGCGACAAGGATCCGTGCCACACCCAGTGGCATGGAAAGAAGTGCCGATACCTCGGCTACGGACTTCACCTCACGGCAAAGGTGGCAGATCCGCTGGTGCTCGGGGAGCAGCCCCATCAGCTGCGCCGGGTCGGCCGTGGTGCTGATCAGTGCCTCGATGGCGAGCTGGTAGCGCGGCCGGGTCCGGCCGCCGGTCATCGCGTACGGACGTACCAGCGGCTGGTCGCCCTCTTCCTCGTACGTATGTGAGTACGGATCATGAGAGGCGTTGGGCGGGGTCATGAATCCTCCGGGCGGGGACAGCAAGTGGGTCAGTCGTGCCGTCTGTTGGGGCCGGTGGGGGGATTGTGTCGGCCGGACGGTGATTTCGTGCTGTGGGTAGAACCCAGGGCGTCAGTGGAGCAGACTTCCCTGTAGTTCGGCGCGCAGGTCCGGCGTGAGCACTGCGCCCGCGCGGTCGACGAGCAGCGCCATCTCGTAGCCGACAAGGCCGATGTCGCACTCCGGGTGGGAGAGGACCGCCAGAGACGATCCGTCCGAAACGGACATCAGGAAAAGGAACCCGCGCTCCATCTCCACGACTGTCTGAGCCACCGTGCCGCCCTCGAAGATCCGGGAGGCCCCGGCTGTCAGCGAGGTGAGCCCGGACGCGACCGCCGCGAGCTGGTCGGCGCGGTCGCGCGGGAAGCCTTCGGACATCGCCAGAAGGAGACCGTCGGCGGACACGACGACGGTGTGGGACACCCCCGGGGTGTTGTCCACGAAGTTGGTGATCAACCAGTTCAGGTTCTGTGCGGCCTGGCTCATCTGACTCAACTAGTGCTCCTGCTGGTGAGTGGGGCTGGGGAAGCTGCCGGTCTGGCCTGTACCGGCCTGGCGACCCTGCTGAATGCCCCGACGGAGATTGGTCAGCCGGCCGCGTACGTCATCAGGCGCACGGGAGACCTGCGGACCGGTTTGGTGCGTCTGCTGCTGCGCCGTACCCGCGACGAGGTTGGCTCGCGGTACGCGGCGCGGCAGGCCTGAGGTGGTGACCCCGCCCGCCGATGGCTGACGGACGCGTTCTGCCTGCCGGACGAGGTCGTCGTTCGGCGAGGTGCGCCAGGACGCCTGGGCGGCCGGCGCGGCGGCGGGCCGCGGCGGAACCGCGGGCGCCGCCTGCGGCTGCGGGGTCTGGGGGGAACCCTGCGAGCCGTTGCTCTGGTTCTGCGCGGCGGCTGCCGCCGCTGCCGCTGCCGCCTGCTGACCGTGGAACCAGTTGGTCTCCAGCGTGTCGTACAGCGGCGTACGTCCGTCACCGGGTCCCGCCGGCGGCAGGGCCTCGGGCTCCGGGGCGTGCGCGGGCCGCTGCGGAGGAGCCGGCGGCCGCTGCGGTGTCTGCGGCCGCTCGAACTGGCCGGTGGACGACGGGTTCTGGCCGTTGCCGTACCCGGGCGTCGCGAACTGGCCGGTGGACGAGGGGTCCTGCGAGGCGCCGTAACCCGGGTTGGCGAACTGGCCCGTGGTGGACGGGTTCTGGCCGTTGGGGGCCGCGCCCGAGGTGCCGAAGACATCCGGGCGGACGAACTGACCGGTGTTCTGACCGGGGTTGTGGCCCGGGTACTGCCCGTTGCCCTGGCCCGAGTACTGCGACGGGACCGCACCGGGGTTCGGGGCGTCGTAGTCGGGGCGGGCGAACTCGGAGGTGGCGGCGGCGTCCTGACGGTCGTCGATCCGCGGGAACTCCGAGGTGGCGGCCGGGCCCTGCCGGTCGTCGATCCGCGGCATGCGCGAGGTGGAGTCGGTCTCCTCGTGACCCCGGGGGGTGTCGAGGGAGGCGCGCGGCACCGGCGGCTGGGCGTTGTCGTCGCTCCAGCTCGGCCTCGACTGCCCGTTGCCGCCGGGGAGTTCGGCGCGAGCGCCGCCCCGGCCCGGAAGCTGCGGCCTGCGACGGCTGCCCTTGCCGGTGGGCGGCTGCGGGGGAGTGGCCGCGGGGGCGTTCTGCCGCGTCCCGGGTCCGTCGCCGAAACCGCTCTGCCGGTTGCCGGACGCGTCGCCGAAGCCCTGCGCGCCGGTTCCCGTGGTCTGGAGGCCCTGCGTGGCACTCGGCGAGCCCTGCCCGAAGGCACCGGCACCGGCCGGAGCCGGCCTGTTCTGCGGCGGGTTGCCCGGACCCTGGGGTCCACGCGAGCCGCCCGGCGCACCGGGGAAACCGCCCTGGCTGCCCGGCAGTGCGGCACGCGGACCCTGGCCCGCGCCGACCTGCCCGCGCTGCGGCGGAGCACCGACCCGGCCGGGGTTGCCCCCGCCACCGAGGGCGGGACCGCCCGGCTGGCCGTTGCCGCGGCGGGCCGCGGCGACACCGGCGGAGGCCTGCGAGGCCGCGGGACCGGCGCCCTGACCAGGCTTGTTCGGAACCTTCTTGCCACCCTGGGCGACATCGACGGGGAGCATGACGAGGGCCGTCGTGCCACCGGAGTCGGACGGGCGGAGCTGGATGCGGATGCCGTGACGCTGGGACAGCCGGCCGACCACGAACAGACCCATTCGGCGCGACACCGAGACGTCCACGGTGGGCGGCGAGGCGAGCCGCTCGTTGATCGCCGCGAGGTCCTCGGGGGAGAGGCCGATACCGGTGTCGTGGATCTCGATCAGCACGCGGCCGTCGGGCAGCGCGTGACCGGTGACCTTGACCTTGGTCTGCGG
Organism: Streptomyces sp. NPDC088747; assembly: GCF_044751025.1. Lineage (NCBI taxonomy): Bacteria > Bacillati > Actinomycetota > Actinomycetes > Kitasatosporales > Streptomycetaceae > Streptomyces > Streptomyces sp. NPDC088747. The sequence goes on along the minus strand of NZ_JBIVKZ010000011.1, from coordinate 203,373 downwards.
GGAGGAGAACGACGTGGCGTTCTCCAGCAGCTCGGCGAGCAGGTGCACGAGGTCGTTGACCACGCGGCCGGCCACTTCGGTGGTCGGCACGGAGGCCAGCTCGATGCGCTCGTACTGCTCCACCTCGGAGGCGGCGGCGCGGAGCACGTCGACCAGCGGGACCGGGCGGGTCCAGCGTCGGCCGGGCTCCTCACCGGCGAGAACGAGGAGGTTCTCACCGTTACGGCGCATGCGGGTCGCGAGGTGGTCGAGCTTGAAGAGCGAGGAGAGCTGGTCCGGGTCGGCCTCGCGGGACTCCAGTTCGGAGATGAGCGAGAGCTGACGCTGGATGAGGCCCTGGGAGCGGCGCGAGAGGTTGGTGAACATCGCGTTGACGTTGCCTCGCAGGAGGGCCTGCTCGGCGGCGAGTCGTACGGCCTCGCGGTGCACGTCGTCGAATGCCGCGGCGACCTGGCCGATCTCGTCCCGGGAGTGCACACCGACCGACTCGACGGAGGTGTCGACGTCCTGCGGGTCGGACTCCGAGAGCTGCTTGACCAGCTCGGGCAGGCGTTCCTGGGCGACCTTGGTCGCGGTGTCCTGGAGCCGGCGCAGCGAGCGGATCATGGAGCGGGCCACCACGAAGGCGCCGACGAGCGAGACACCGAGGACGAGCAGGATCAGCGCACCCGAGATGATCGCTTCGCTCTCGGCCTCGTTGCGCAGCTCACGGGCCTTCTGCTCCATCTCGCCGAGCAGCGTGGTCTCGATGTTCGTCATCTGCCCGATCTTGGTGGAGTCGTCGTCGACCCAGTCCAGATACGAGCGCTTGTCACGCTGGGCGAGACCACCACGGCTGGCGAGCACGCGCTTGGCGTAGTCGTCGGCCGCCTCGATGGTCGGGTTGCCGCTCTCGATGGGCTTGAGGAGCTCCGCGGAGCCCTCGCCGTAGATGCTCTCGAAGCTGCTGAGGTCGGACTCCTGGCTCTGCTGCGCCGAGAGCGCGTACTGCCGGTCGTTCTCGGACAGCGAGCCGAAGGTCGTGTTGCTCTCGGGCAGCGCGGCGGCGATGACCGCTCGCTGGACGGAGGCGTACTCCTTCGCGGAGGAGAAGGCCGCCAGCGCACGGGTCCGCTGGATCATCTCCGGGGCGCTGGTCGCCTCGGCCATGTCCTGCGAGAGACCCAGGAGCTGGGTGATGACCCGGTGGTAGGCCTCGACCGTCTGCGTGGAGTTGTTGGGCTCGTCGTAGGCGTCGCCGCGGATGCTGTTGAGCTTCTGCAGCTCGCGGGTGAGGCCGACGAGGCTGTCGCGGACGCCGGTGAGCTGGCCGTCCGTGCTGGAGTCGTCGATCTCCTGGACGCCCTCGAGGAAGTTCTTCTTCGAGATGTCCGTCGCGTCCCGGACCGACTTGATGGCGGGGGAGGTGGCGGTGGCGCCGTGCACGAGGGGACCGGCCGTCGTGTCGCGCTCCTTCTGGAGCGCGGCCGCGAGCTCGGTCGCCTGCTTGGTGATGTCGGTCAGCAGCTTCATGTTGTCGAGCTGCTGGATGTCGTCCATCGACTGGTTGATGCGCAGCGCACCGAGCGAGGTCGCGGCGACCACGGGGAGTGCGAGCAGCGACACCAGACGCGTGGAGATGCGCCAGTTGCGCAAGGCTATTCGTGAGCCGGGGCCGGCAGGGCCCTTCGGCTTCTTGGCCGCCGGTTTCGGGGGAGCCGTCACACCGGGGCGCGCGGAACCTTCACCGCTGCCGCCGACCTGTGCCGGTCCCGGGTTCTGGGCGTGCTGGGGCGAGGAGCTGCCTTTGGTGGGGCCAGTCCCGCCATGCGGCTCCGGCTCCGCCGGAGCGCTGCCATCCCTCTTGAAACGTCCCTGCACTAGCGTCGCAACCTCTGGACCAGGCGCCCCTCCGCGCAAACGGCGGGACGGTGTCGGCGTCGTTCAGGGGCGCAGACGCGCCCCCTGGTGGTCTTGAGTATCCGGCGCTGGGTCCCCCTGCCCCGCCGCCACTCGGCGCTTCGTAGCGCCCCCAGCGCGCCGGTCGGATCCCGCGGCGGTTCGTGGAATTCCAGCACAGTGCCGGATCTCCAACAAGGGCCGAGTACCAGGCTGTGACCTCCGTGACAGCTTGTGAGGGCTGCGTCACGAGACGTAGAAAGTGATCTCGTACATAACGGGCGTATGCCTACGAGGTGTTGGGGTGCTGGGGGTGTCCCAGTCGCCATGATCAGGAGCGGAATGTCGGCTTCAGTGGAGCAATGTCGGTTTCGTCGCGTCAGGCCGTCGGCCTGAATTGACCGGTTTGCCTACTAGTAAGTGAGGAAACTCACACCACGATCATGGCGTCTTCACGGCTTCCCCCGGGAATTGCATGTTTAGCCTGACGCTTTACAGGGATGGCAAATCCGACAAGCCGCGCCTGTGCGGGGGCCTTTGAGCCCACCGGCGCCCATGACGACAAGGTCGAGTACAACAGTGAAGACCACGATGATGTTCCGCAACATTGCCAACCCGCGACGCACCACGCTGGCCCACCTGGAGGACGCCGACGAGCTGCGCGCCCCGGAGCAGCCGGAGCACTCGCTCGACCTCCCGGCCCAGACGGCCAACCCCCGCCGCACCATCCTCATGGAAGCGCCGGCCGCCGCCGCTGTGGCGGAGTAGCGCCCCCGCCGGAATACGCGAGGTGCCCGCCCCTTCCCGCGTTAGCCTGGAGCGTCAGACTCCAGCCAGCTCAGTGAGGGGCGCAACGATCCCGTGCGCATCGCCAGGTTCTCCATCGACGGCAACGTCGCTTTCGGCGCGGTCGAGGGCGACAAGCCGGACGAACTCGTCCTCGACATCATCAAGGGCATCCCGTTCACGGACTTCGAGCTCTCCGGCACGAAGGTCCCGCTGAACAAGGTGCGGCTGCTGCCCCCGGTGCTCCCCAACAAGGTCGTGGCCTTCGGCCGCAACTACGCCGAGCACGCGCGGGAACTCGGCAACGAGGTGCCCGACGCCCCCTTCGCCTTCTTCAAGCCGTCGACCTCCGTGATCGGCCCCGGCGACGACATCCAGTACCCCACCTTCTCGAACGAGGTGCACCACGAGGCCGAGCTGGCCGTGGTCATCGGCCGCATGTGCCGCGAGGTCCCGCGCGAGCGCGTCAAGGACGTCATCCTCGGTTACACCTGCGCCAACGACATCACCGCGCGCGACGTCCAGAAGCGTGAGAAGCAGTGGGCCCGCGCCAAGGGCTTCGACGGTGCCTGCCCGCTCGGGCCCTGGGTGGAGACGGACATCGACCCCGCGGCCATCGCCGAGGGCATCACCATCCAGTGCACGGTCAACGGACAGCAGCGTCAGCTAGGCCGCACCAGCGAGATGATCCACTCCGTCGAGGATCTGATCGTCAACATCACCGAGGCCATGACACTGCTCCCTGGGGACGTGATCCTCACGGGCACCCCGGCCGGAGTCGGCCCCCTGAACGTCGGCGACGAGGTCGCCGTCACCATCGAAGGCATCGGCACTCTCACCAACAGGGTGATCAAGCGTGGCTAACGCGAACGTCCGCGTACGTTTCTGTCCCTCCCCGACCGGCAACCCCCACGTGGGCCTGGTCCGCACCGCCCTCTTCAACTGGGCGTTCGCCCGGCACAACGAAGGCACCCTGGTCTTCCGCATCGAGGACACCGACGCGGCCCGCGACTCCGAGGAGTCGTACGACCAGCTGCTCGACTCGATGCGCTGGCTGGGCTTCGACTGGGACGAGGGCCCCGAGATCGGCGGCCCGCACGCGCCCTACCGCCAGTCGCAGCGGATGGACATCTACCAGGACGTCGCCCAGAAGCTCCTGGACGCGGGCCGCGCGTACCACTGCTACTGCTCGACGGAGGAGCTGGACGCCCGCCGCGACGCCGCCCGCGCCGCCGGCAAGCCGTCCGGCTACGACGGCCACTGCCGCGACCTCACCGCCGAGCAGGCCGCGGCCTACGAGGCGGAGGGCCGCAAGCCCATCGTCCGCTTCCGCATGCCCGACGAGACGATCACTTTCACGGACCTGGTCCGCGGCGAGATCACCTACCTCGCGGAGAACGTCCCCGACTACGGGATCGTACGAGCCAACGGCGCGCCCCTCTACACGCTCGTCAACCCGGTCGACGACGCGCTGATGGAGATCACCCACATCCTGCGCGGCGAGGACCTGCTCTCCTCCACCCCACGCCAGATCGCCCTCTACAAGGCGCTGACCGAGCTGGGCATCGCCAAGGAGACCCCGGCCTTCGGCCACCTCCCGTACGTCATGGGCGAGGGCAACAAGAAGCTCTCCAAGCGTGACCCGGAGTCCTCCCTCAACCTTTACCGGGAGCGCGGCTTCCTCCCCGAGGGACTGCTCAACTACCTTTCCCTCCTTGGCTGGTCGCTGTCGGCGGACCGCGACATCTTCTCCGTCGAGGAGATGGTCGCCGCCTTCGACGTCACGGACGTCAACCCCAACCCGGCCCGCTTCGACCTCAAGAAGGCCGAGGCGATCAACGCCGACCACATCCGTCTGCTCGACGTGAAGGAGTTCACCGAGCGCTGCGCCCCCTGGCTGAAGGCCCCCTTCGCCCCCTGGGCGCCGGAGGACTTCGACGAGGCGAAGTGGCAGGCGATCGCGCCGCACGCGCAGACCCGCCTCAAGGTCCTCTCCGAGATCACGGACAACGTCGACTTCCTCTTCCTCGCGGAGCCGGTCTTCGACGAGGCGTCCTGGACGAAGGTCATGAAGGAGGGCAGCGACGCGCTGCTCCGCACGGCCCGCGAGAAGCTGGACGCGGCCGACTGGTCCTCGGCGGAGTCCCTCAAGGAAGCCGTCCTGGCCGCCGGCGAGGAGCACGGCCTCAAGCTCGGCAAGGCCCAGGCCCCTGTCCGCGTCGCCGTCACCGGCCGCACCGTCGGCCTGCCGCTCTTCGAGTCCCTGGAGATCCTGGGCAAGGAGCGGACGCTGGCCCGCGTCGACGCGGCACTGGCGAAGCTGTAACCACCGTCACACGCGCTCCTACGAAGGGGGCGGCGCCCGATATCCCCGGGCGTCGCCCCCTTCGTACGGTGAGCGGCGGACACGCGCCGCACCCGCGGATACCGTCGGACCATGAGCATCAGGGCCCTGGTCTGGGACATCGACGACACCCTCTTCGACTACACGGGCGCCGACCGGGCCGGGATGCGCGGGCACCTGGCGGCCGAGGGACTGCTCGACGCGTACGGTTCCCTCGACCAGGCACTCGTGCGCTGGCGGGAGATCACCGACGTGCACTGGGCGAGGTTCGCGGCGGGGGAGTCGGACTGGCAGGGCCAGCGGCGGGACCGGGTCCGGGCGTTCCTGGACCGGCCGCTGAGCGATACCGAGGCCGAGGGCTGGTTCGAGCGCTACGCCGGGCACTTCGAGGCCGCCTGGGCTCTCTTCCCGGACACCGTGCCGGCCCTGGACGCGCTCGCCGCCAGTCATCGGCACGCGGTCCTCTCCAACTCCAGCCTCCCCAACCAGGACCGCAAGCTCCGCGTCCTGGGGCTGCGCGACCGCTTCGAGGCCGTCCTGTGCGCGGCCGAACTGGGGGTCTCCAAGCCCGCGGTGGCGGCCTTCCACGCGGCCTGCGACGCCCTCGGCCTGCCTCCGCACCAGGTCGCCTACGTCGGCGACCACCCGGAGATCGACGGGCGCGGCGCCGCCGAGGCGGGGATGTTCTCCATCTGGATCGACCGTACCGGCGCTCACCCCGCGCCCGAGAGCGGTCCCAGGGGCCCGCACCGGATCGCCTCGCTGGCCGAACTCCCCGTGATCCTCGGCGCTGATACCCGTTTTGGAGCGCCGTCCACCTTCAGGTAATGTTCTTCCTGCGCCGCCGGAGAACGGGCCGAAAGGTCAGAAAACCCGAGGCGCTAGCTAAAACGGAACCCCGCAGGGGGTTGTGTTTCAGTGGCCTATGGTGTAATTGGCAGCACGACGGTTTCTGGTTCCGTTAGTCTAGGTTCGAGTCCTGGTAGGCCAGCTCGCAGAGCTTATCTGCAACCGCAGAGACCAACTCTGCAAGGCCCCCGTTGTGTAGCGGCCTAGCACGCTGCCCTCTCACGGCAGTAGCGCCGGTTCGAATCCGGTCGGGGGTACAGATCCTTCTCAGGAAGGCAGTCCGGGTCGCACCCGCTGCCTCTCATGCAGGATCGCTAGGGCCCCCGTTGTGTAGCGGCCTAGCACGCTGCCCTCTCACGGCAGTAGCGCCGGTTCGAATCCGGTCGGGGGTACGTGGACGGTCTGGACTGGACCCCCATTGGGCTATGGTGTAATTGGCAACACGACGGTTTCTGGTTCCGTTGTTCTAGGTTCGAGTCCTGGTAGCCCAGCTGGATCACTCGTGGTCCTCGCCCCCGTTGTGTAGCGGCCTAGCACGCTGCCCTCTCACGGCAGTAGCGCCGGTTCGAATCCGGTCGGGGGTACACAATTCGACGGCCCCCCACTTCGGTGGGGGGCCGTCGGCGTTCTCGGGGTCAACTCCGCCCACGCGGCGGAGAGTTCGGCAGCCGTCGGGTGGGGAGGGCCTGCCGCGGCGTTGAGGCCGGCCCCCTCCCGGGATGATGGTCAGCCGGTGCGGCGCAGGGCTTCGGAGAGGCGGCCGGCGGCGTCGATGACCGCCTGGGCGTGCATCCGGCCGGGGTGCCGCGTCAGACGCTCGATCGGCCCGGAGACGGAGACGGCGGCGACCACGCGGTTCGAGGGGCCGCGCACCGGCGCGGAGACGGACGCGACGCCCGGCTCGCGCTCACCGATCGACTGGGCCCAGCCCCGGCGTCGTACTCCCGACAGCGCCGTGGCGGTGAAGCGGGCGCCCTGAAGGCCCCGGTGCAGGCGCTCCGGCTCCTCCCAGGCCATCAGGATCTGAGCCGAGGAACCCGCCTTCATGGTGAGGGTGGAGCCGACCGGGACGGTGTCCCTGAGGCCCGACAGGCGCTCGGCCGCGGCCACGCAGATGCGCATGTCGCCCTGGCGGCGGTAGAGCTGCGCGCTCTCCCCGGTGAGGTCCCGCAGGTGCGTGAGCACCGGGCCCGCCGTCGCGAGGAGACGGTCCTCGCCGGCGGCCGCGGCCAGCTCGGCGAGGCGGGGGCCGAGAATGAAGCGGCCCTGCATGTCACGCGCCACCATGCGGTGGTGTTCAAGTGCCACGGCGAGGCGATGTGCCGTGGGTCGAGCCAGTCCGGTCGCCGCGACCAGTCCCGCGAGGGTGGCCGGACCGGACTCCAGAGCGCTCAGGACAAGGGCTGCCTTGTCCAGAACGCCGACGCCGCTACTGTTGTCCATGAAACGATACTCGCGTCTCACTCTGTGAAACGCAAGTTCAATTTCCCGTGGAACGCGCCACCCTTGTAGGCATGCGGCCCGCGGACCAACGGGCCCGGCGGCAGACGTCCGGTACGAGGGGTACGAACGTCGCCGCCCCGGAAATCTCTAGTTGGGCCGGCGCCACACAGGCCGGCCGGAGGGAAAGCGATGGGTAGGACACTCGCGGAGAAGGTCTGGGACGACCATGTCGTCCGGCGCGCCGAGGGCGAGCCCGACCTCCTCTTCATCGATCTGCACCTGCTGCACGAGGTGACCAGCCCGCAGGCCTTCGACGGCCTCCGTCAGGCCGGCCGCCCGGTGCGCCGCCTCGACCTCACCATCGCCACCGAGGATCACAACACCCCGACCCTCGACATCGACAAGCCCATCGCCGACCCGGTCTCCCGGGTCCAGCTGGAGACGCTGCGGAAGAACGCCGCCGAGTTCGGCGTACGCCTGCACTCGCTCGGTGACGTCGAGCAGGGCGTCGTCCACGTCGTGGGACCGCAGCTGGGCCTGACCCAGCCGGGCACCACCGTGGTCTGCGGCGACTCGCACACCTCCACGCACGGCGCCTTCGGCGCGCTGGCCTTCGGCATCGGCACCTCGCAGGTCGAGCACGTGCTGGCCACCCAGACGCTGCCGCTGGCCCGGCCCAAGACCATGGCCATCACCATCGACGGCGAACTGCCCGCCGACGTCACGGCCAAGGACCTGATCCTGGCGATCATCACGAAGATCGGCACGGGTGGCGGCCAGGGCTACATCCTGGAATACCGCGGCTCCGCCATCGAGAAGCTCTCGATGGAAGCCCGCATGACCATCTGCAACATGTCGATCGAGGCCGGCGCCCGCGCGGGCATGATCGCCCCCGACGAGACCACCTTCGCCTATCTCAAGGGCCGCGCCCACGCGCCCGAGGGCGAGGAGTGGGACGCCGCCGTCGCGTACTGGAAGACCCTGAAGTCGGACGAGGACGCCGAATTCGACGAGGAGGTCGTCATCGACGCCGCCTCCCTCGCGCCGTTCGTCACCTGGGGAACCAACCCCGGCCAGGGCGCGCCGCTTTCGGCGGACGTCCCCGATCCCGCTTCGTACGAAGACGCTTCGGAGCGCCTGGCCGCCGAAAAGGCCCTGGAATACATGGGGTTGACCGCCGGAGAGCCGCTGCGTGACATCAAGGTCGACACCGTCTTCGTAGGTTCCTGCACCAACGGCCGTATCGAGGACCTGCGTGCGGCCGCCTCGATCGTCGAGGGCCGCAAAGTCGCCGACGGCGTAAGGATGCTGGTGGTCCCCGGCTCCGCCCGGGTCGGTCTCCAGGCCGTTTCCGAGGGCCTGGACGTCGTCTTCAAGGAGGCCGGCGCCGAATGGCGGCACGCGGGCTGCTCGATGTGTCTGGGCATGAACCCGGACCAGCTGGCCCCCGGCGAGCGCTCCGCGTCCACCTCCAACCGCAACTTCGAGGGCAGGCAGGGCAAGGGCGGCCGTACGCACCTGGTCTCGCCGCAGGTCGCCGCCGCCACCGCCGTGCTGGGCCACCTGGCCTCCCCGGCCGACCTGTCCGACGCCCGTACGCCCGCTGGAGTCCGATAAGCCATGGAAGCATTCACCACACACACCGGCCGGGCCGTCCCGCTGCGCCGCAGCAACGTCGACACCGACCAGATCATCCCTGCTCACTGGCTCAAGAAGGTGACCAGGGACGGATTTGAGGACGGGCTCTTCGAGGCCTGGCGCAAGGACTCGTCCTTCGTCCTCAACCAGCCCGAGCGGGCAGGGGCCACGGTCCTGGTCGCCGGTCCCGACTTCGGCACCGGTTCCTCGCGCGAGCACGCGGTCTGGGCGCTCCAGAACTACGGCTTCAAGGCCGTCATCTCCTCGCGTTTCGCCGACATCTTCCGCGGTAACTCGCTCAAGAACGGCCTGCTCACAGTGGTTCTGGAGCAGAAGATCGTGAACGCGCTCCAGGAGCTCACGGAGAACGACCCGCAGGCCGAGGTGACGGTCGACCTGGAGGCCCGCGAGGTGCGCGCCGAAGGCATCACCGCCTCCTTCGAGCTGGACGAGAACGCCCGCTGGCGGCTGCTGAACGGCCTGGACGACATCTCCATCACCCTGCAGAACGAGGGCGACATCTCGGCGTACGAGGCCAAGCGGCCCTCGCACAAGCCGAAGACGCTCCAGGTCTGATTTCAGCCACCGCAACACCCCTCTGTACCCCCAATCGTGGACGGTTGGGGGTACAGCTGTGTCCACCTTCGAACAGCCTTCGGATGCGTTGGAAAGAACCCCCAACTCCCGTAGTTACAAAGGTCGTTGAGGGGGTAGCCGACCTATGGTGCGGGGTGCCGCCGAGGGGTCCGGGAACCCCTGTGGGGGCGGCAGTTGCCCCCTGCGCAGGCGACAACTCGCCCCAGATGGCACAATCTGTGCATGGAACACGACGGCCAACTCGAGCTCTATGTGGCAGTCGCGGCCCAACTCAAGGAAGCGCACACAAGAGTGCGCGCACTGCAAGTCCCGGAGGGCGTACGGATGGCGCTGACCCGGAAGCTGCTGGTCATTACGGCCGTGGCCAAGCACGATCTCGCCGATGCGACAAGGCGTCTGGAGCGGTTCACCGACGACCTCGACGGGGGTCGATTCCTCGAAGAGGAACGCTGAGTTACTCCACGACAGTCCGAGTTCGTTGCGGCACAAGGGTGATTCGCCCGTTTCGTGTTTGATTTGCGGTATATATCTGCCTAACGTGCGAAAAAGCTTGAACGCATTCGTTCGGGCAATGTCTCCGAAGGGGAAGACGTGAACAAGGCGCAGCTCGTAGAAGCGATTGCCGACAAGGTCGGCGGGCGTCAGCAGGCCGCCGACGCGGTCGACGCCGTACTGGACGCCGTCGTCCGCGCGGTTGTCGGCGGTGACCGGGTCTCGGTCACCGGCTTCGGTTCCTTCGAGAAGGTCGACCGTCCGGCTCGTTACGCCCGCAACCCGCAGACGGGTGAGCGCGTCCGGGTCAAGAAGACCTCCGTGCCGCGCTTCCGCGCGGGCCAGGGCTTCAAGGACCTGGTGAGCGGCTCGAAGAAGCTCCCGAAGAACGACGTCGCGGTCAAGAAGGCCCCGAAGGGCAGCCTCTCCGGCGGCGCTTCGGCCACGGTGAAGAAGGCCGCGGCCAAGAAGGCCACCACCGCCAAGCGGGCGACGGTCAAGAAGACCACCGCCCCCGCGCGGAAGACGGTCGCCAAGCAGACGACCGCCACGGCCAAGAAGACCACGGCCAAGAAGGCGACCGCCAAGAAGACCACGGCGACCGCCAAGAAGGTCGCGGCGAAGAAGACCACGGCCAAGAAGGCCACCGCCAAGAAGGCCCCGGCGAAGAAGGCGACCGCCAAGAAGGCCCCCGCCAAGAAGTCGACGGCTCGCAAGACCACCGCCAAGAAGGCCACCGCCCGCTCGTAGCAAGGGCGCAGAGGCAACTAACGCGCCGGGCCGGGCTCCCACCGGGAGCCCGGCCCGCGGCGTGTCCGGGGCCCGCAGGCGGTCGGTCGTTCTGCGTTCTGTCCGCGTTCTGTCCGCGGCGCCTAGAACGTCTGCAGGGTGATCAGCGTGATCCGGCGCGCCTCGCCGTCCCCCTCGGTCTCCACGCGCACCCGCTGGCCGGGGCGCAGCAGTCGCAGTCCGCCGGCGTCGAACGCCGGGCCGTCGAAGGGCACCGGGGTGCCGTCGTCGAGCAGCACCTGGCCGCTGCGGGTCTCGGGGTCGTACGTGTACGCGGTCGCCTGCATGGCGGAAGCCTATCCAGGAGCGGGCCTTGCCCCTCGGCCGCCGGACCCCCTTCAGCCGCCGGGCCGCCCTCAGCCGCCTGGCTGGCCGGGGATGAGCAGCCGCGCGGCGAGGGCGGCGGTGCGGGGGCCCACGCCCAGTGCCAGCGCGGCTCGCAGGTCCTCGCCGGTGTCCACGTCCTGACGTACGGAATCCACGCCGTGGAGACGGAGTTCCGCAGCGCCCGAGGCCCGGTGGCGCACGCGGGAATCGGGGCCGAAAGCCGGGAGCAATTCCCGGCCCGGGGCCGCGGTCAGCAGCGTGGTGCCGATTGCTGCCGCATCGGGGAGAAAAGCGCGCGGGAATTCCGCGGCGGCTTCGAGTACCCGGGCCAATTCCGGCGGGCGCAACGCGGGCAGATCGGCGTTCAGGGCGGCGACGGCGCTTTCGGGAGTTCGGGAGCGTACGGCGGAGCCGCCGTACGCCAGTGCGACGTTCAGGCCGCCCGCCGGCTCGCCCGTGATGATCCGGGCGCCCAGCGCGGCCAGTTCCCGCCCGGCGACGGCGTCGTCCGTGACTACCGCCACATCACCGACCGTGGCGCAGGCCAGCGCGGCGGCCACGGTGTCCTGCGCGAAGGCGAGCGCGAGCCCCGGGCGCAGTCCGTCGTCGGCGGTGTCCGCAAGCCTGCTCTTGGCGCGCGCCAGGGGTTTGAGCGGTATCACCAAGATCCACTGCACGAGCGCCCCGCCTCTCCGATGTCGCACTTATTGTGACCCGGCCGCCCTGGCGGTCCGCACTCCGGGGCGTACGGTGTTCTCGACAGACAGTCGGCCTGGGGCGACACTTGTGCGGCCCCCCGGGCCCTGGAGGAAGGTGTTCGCGTGCCCCGCCGCAGAATCGGCTTCTGGTACCGCTTTGCAGCGGTCCTCTGCAAACCGCCGCTGGTGGTTCTGATCAAGCGGGACTGGCGCGGGATCGAGAACATTCCGGCCGACGGTGGATTTATCACCGCGGTGAACCACAATTCGCATGTGGACCCGTTCATGTATGGGCACTACCAGTACAACACCGGGCGGGTTCCACGATTCCTGGCGAAGAGCAGCCTTTTCGGGAAGGGTTTCGTGGGCGCCGCGATGCGCGGCACGGGCCAGATCCCGGTGTACCGCGAGACGACGGACGCGCTGAGCGCATTCCGGGCCGCGATCGACGCCGTGGAGCGTGGCGAGTGCGTCGCGTTCTATCCCGAGGGCACCATCACCCGTGATCCCGGCCAGTGGCCGATGACGGGCAAGACGGGCGCCGCCCGCGTCGCCCTGCAGACCAGGTGCCCGGTGATTCCCGTCGCCCAGTGGGGCGCCAACGAACTCCTGCCGCCGTACGCCAAGAAGCTCCACGTCCTGCCGCGCAAGACCCACCGCGTCCTCGCGGGACCCCCGGTCGACCTCTCGCGCTTCTACGACAAGGAGATGTCCCCGGACGTCCTCAAGGAGGCGACCGAGACCATCATGGCGGCCATCACCGCGCAGCTGGAGACGATCCGCGGGGAGAAGTCGCCCCACGCGCCCTACGACCCGCGCCGGGAGCGGATCGAGCAGCGCAGGCGGACCGCCACCGTGGAGCGGGTCGCCCGGGAGTCCGCCGCGCAGGAGCAGGACGCCCACGACAACGCGCAGGCGCAGCACAAGGCACAGCAGGAAGAGGGGCAGGGCACGTGAGCAAGCCGGTCAAGGCGGCTGTCTTCGGGACCGGATCGTGGGGCACGGCCTTCGGCATGGTGCTCGCCGACGCGGGATGCGACGTCACCCTGTGGGCACGCCGTGCCGGCCTCGCGGAGGCGGTCAACTCCACGCGTACGAACCCGGACTACCTCCCGGGCGTCGAACTCCCCCTGAACCTGCGGGCCACCGCGGACGCCGCCGAGGCCGCGCACGACGCCGACTTCACGGTGCTCGCCATTCCCTCGCAGACCCTGCGCCAGAACCTCGCGCAGTGGGCGCCGCTGCTCGCGCCCGACACCGTCCTCGTCTCCCTCATGAAGGGCGTCGAACTCGGCTCCACCATGCGGATGAGCGAGGTGATCGAGGACGTCGCCAAGGTCGGCGCCGACCGCGTCGCCGTCGTCACCGGACCCAACCTCGCGCGGGAGATCGCCGCGCGCATGCCGGCCGCCGCCGTGGTCGCCTGCCGCTCCGAAGAGGTCGCGACGCGGCTCCAGTCCGCGTGCCACACGCCGTACTTCCGCCCGTACACCAACACGGACGTGGTGGGCTGCGAACTCGGCGGCGCCGTCAAGAACGTGATCGGTCTCGCCGTCGGCATCGCGGACGGCATGGGACTGGGCGACAACGCCAAGGGCTCGCTCATCACGCGCGGCCTCGCGGAGACCTCGCGCCTCGGGCTCGCCATGGGCGCCGACCCGATGACGTTCGCCGGACTCGCGGGCCTGGGCGACCTGGTGGCCACCTGCTCCTCACCGCTGTCCCGCAACCACACCTTCGGCATCAACCTCGGCAAGGGCATGACCCTCCAGGAGACCATCGCGATCACCAAGCAGACCGCGGAGGGCGTCAAGTCCTGCGAGTCCGTGCTGGGTCTGGCGCGGGGGTACGGCGTCGACATGCCGATCACGGAAACGGTCGTCGGCATCGTCCACGAGGGCAAGCCGCCCGTGGTCGCCCTCAAGGAGATCCTGTCGCGCAGCGCCAAGCCGGAGCGACGCTGAGCGACAGGCGTCAACAGGCGCTGACTGAGGGGGGTACCAGCGGGTACGCTCAACGCGATATGAGCACCGAGAACCTCCCCCAGACCCCTGAGCAGCCGCATCGCAAGCCGCGCGTGGCCGTCGTCTTCGGCGGACGCAGCTCCGAACACGGGATCTCCGTGGTCACGGCCGGCGCGGTGCTGCGCGCCATCGACCGGACGAAGTACGACGTCCTGCCGATCGGCATCACCCAGGACGGCCGTTGGGCGCTCACCGCCGACGAGCCGGAGCGCATGGCGATCGTGGACCGGCGGCAGCCGAGCGTGGACCTGCTCGCCGAGTCGACCGAGGGCGGCGTGATCCTCTCCGTCGACCCCGCCAACCGCGAAGTCGTCTACAGCGAACCGGGTTCCGTCCCCAAGGCCCTCGGCGAAGTGGACGTCGTCTTCCCCGTGCTGCACGGCCCCTACGGCGAGGACGGCACCCTTCAGGGCCTGCTCGAACTCTCCGGGGTCCCCTATGTCGGTGCCGGTGTGCTCGCCTCGGCTGTGGGCCAGGACAAGGAGTACATGAAGCGGGTGTTCACCTCCTTCGGGCTGCCCGTGGGCCCGTATCTGGTGATCAGGCCGCGTGAGTGGACCGGCGACGAGCAGGGGGCCCGTGAGCGGATCGCCGGCTTCGCCGGTGAGCACGGCTGGCCGCTGTTCATCAAGCCCGCGCGCGCGGGGTCCTCGATCGGCATCACCAAGGTCGACTCCTTCGAGGGCCTCGACGAGGCGATCGCGGAGGCCCAGCGGCACGACCCGAAGATCATCGTGGAGGCGCTGCTGCGCGGCCGCGAGATCGAGTGCGGCGTCCTGGAGTTCGAGGACGGACCGCGCGCCAGCGTGCCCGCCGAGATCCCGCCGGTGCAGTCGCACGCCTACTACGACTTCGAGGCGAAGTACATCGACTCGACGCCCGGACTCGTACCGGCCCCGCTGACGCCCGAGCAGACCGCGGAGGTTCAGCGGCTGGCGGTCGAGGCGTTCGAGGCGGCCTCCTGCGAGGGCCTGGTGCGCGCGGACTTCTTCCTCACCGAGGAAGGGGAGTTCGTGATCAACGAGATCAACACCATGCCCGGGTTCACGCCCATCTCGATGTACCCGAAGATGTGGGAGGCGAGCGGGGTGGCCTACCCGGAGCTGGTCGACCGCCTGGTGCAGGCGGCGCTGAACCGCCCGACAGGACTCCGCTAGCGAAGTCCCCGCCAATCCCTCATGTCAGTCGGCGATCCCTTCGGGGATCGCCTTCTTGATGGGCGCGGCGAAGTCCGTGAGCGGTCCCGCGCCCTCGTCGGCCCGCTCCGCGGGCAGCGTCACCTCGACGTATGCCGTGCGCAGGGTCGTCGTGAAGACGTACGACCCGTCGTCCCGCTTCTCGACCAGCCAGCCGACGCCGTTCACCTCGGCGCCGTCGGCGTTCGCGTCGTCCATCTCGGCGGGCCGTTCCACACCGCAGCGCAGTATGATCGCCGGGCCTCCCCAGCCCGCGGTCAGCGCGGACCGGGGCTCGGGATCGTTCCGGTCGAGGCCGTTGACTTTCTCCGGCAGCTCCTTGTCCAGGTTCTGGCACAGCCCCGTGACCTTCGCGTCCGGGCTGGGAACCGCGGCCGAGGGTTCGTCGTCTGCCGAGGAACAGCCCGTGACGGCGAACAGCAGAGCGAGAACGGGCAGCCCGAGAGCAGCGGTCCGCCGGTGGTGGGAGAAGGTCACCGGCCAAGGGTAGACGGGGGCTACAGGTGCACGACCGGGCAGGTCAGGGTGCGGGTGATGCCGTCCACTTGCTGGACTTTGGCGACCACCATGCGACCGAGGTCGTCGACGGTGTCGGCCTGCGCACGCACGATCACGTCGTACGGTCCCGTCACGTCCTCGGCCTGGATCACCCCCGGGATCTTGCTGATCGTCTCGGCGACGGTCGACGACTTGCCGACCTCCGTCTGGATCAGGATGTACGCCTGTACCACGGAACCTCCAGGGCGGCCACGAGGATCATGTGGGGAAAAGGAACGCCACGGTATCGCGTCGCCGCTCGCCGCGGGGAGACCCCCGGTGGCAGGGGCTTGCGCGCCGGGGTGCACAGACTGCACGAGTTGACGGTCATTTCGACCGTACCGAGTACCAGGACGGCACGCGACCGCACCGAGGACGGTTCGTCGGCCGCGGCGCGGGACGGATCGCGCGGAGCGGAGCGGGCGGTACGTGACGTGCCGGGGACGGGACGTACCGTGGCGCGGACAGGAAGAGAAGGGGCAGTACGACTATGAAGGGCACCGTGGGCGAGTTGGGGGAGTTCGGGCTCATCAAGGAGCTCACCTCGCGTCTCACCACCACCCCGGCGGTCCGGGTCGGCCCCGGCGACGACGCCGCGGTGGTGGCCGCGCCCGACCGCAGGGTCGTGGCGAGCACCGACATCCTCCTGGAGGGGCGGCACTTCCGCCGCGACTGGTCGACGGCGTACGACGTCGGGCGCAAGGCCGCCGCGCAGAACCTCGCGGACATCGCCGCGATGGGCGCCGTACCGACCGCGCTGCTGCTCGGCCTGGTCGTCCCGGCCGAACTCCCGGCCACCTGGCCGTCGGAGATGATGGACGGGCTGCGCGACGAGTGCCAGGTCGCGGGCGCCTCCGTGGTCGGCGGCGATGTCGTACGCGGCGACACCATCATGGTCTCGATCACCGCGCTCGGCGATCTCCGCAACCACGAGCCGGTGACCCGGGGCGGTGCGCAGCCCGGTGACATCGTCGCCGTGACGGGCTGGCTCGGCTGGTCCGCGGCCGGGTTCGCGGTGCTCTCCCGCGGCTTCCGTTCGCCGCGCGCCTTCGTCGAGGCGCACCGGCGTCCGGAGCCGCCCTACCACGCCGGTCCCGCGGCGGCCGGACTCGGCGCGACCTCGATGACGGACGTCAGCGACGGGCTGATCGCGGACCTCGGGCACATCGCCGAGGCGAGCAAGGTGCGCATCGACGTGCGTTCCGGGGACATCGACATTCCGACGCAGATGAACGACATCGGGCAGGCCGTCGGCGTCGACCCCATCCAGTGGGTGCTCACCGGCGGCGAGGACCACGCGATCGTCGCGACCTTCCCGCCGGACGTGAAGCTGCCCGCCCGCTGGAAGGTCATCGGCGAGGTGCTCAACCCGTCGGCCCTGCCGCACGTCACGGTGGACGGGGCGCCGTGGACGAACAAGGGCGGCTGGGACCACTTCGGGGACATCGAGTCGTGAGCGCTCCGCCGCGGGTGCTGACGGTCGCGGGCTCCGACTCCGGTGGCGGGGCCGGGATCCAGGCCGACCTGAAGACGATGCTCGCGCTCGGGGTGCACGGCATGAGCGTGATCACGGCCGTCACCGCGCAGAACTCCCTCGGCGTGCAAGGCGCTTGGGAGCTGCCGGTGGAGGCGGTGCGCGCCCAGTACCGCAGCGTCGTCGACGACATCGGTGTCCGGGCGGTGAAGACCGGCATGCTCGCCTCCGCCGAACTCGTGTGCGCCGTCGCCGAGTTGATCGCCGACACGGACGCGCCGACCGTCGTCGACCCGGTCGGCGTCTCCAAGCACGGCGACTCGCTGCTCGCCGCCTCCGCGCTGGATTCCGTACGGACGAGGCTGTTGCCGGTCGCGACGGTGGCGACGCCGAACCTCGACGAGGTGGCCCAGCTGACGGGTGTGCGGGTCGAGTCGGAGGAACAGTTGCGGGAGGCCGCGGCGGCCGTGCTGGCGTACGGCCCGAAGTGGGTGCTGATCAAGGGCGGTCATCTGCCCGGGGACGCCGTCGATCTGCTGACGGACGGGTCCGAGGAACACTGGCTGCGCGCGCCCCGCCACGACAACCGGCACACGCACGGCACGGGCTGCACCCTCGCCTCGGCCATCGCCTGCGGACTGGCGAAGGGGGAGACGGTGCCGGAGGCCGTCGCGGCGGCCAAGGAGTACGTCACCGGGGCGATCGCGGCCGGGTTCGCGCTGGGCGGCGGCATCGGGCCGGTGGATCACGGCTGGCGGTTCAGGGACGACGGTTGAAGGCCGGTGGTTGAAGGCCGGTCGCCGGCAGGGGGCAGCAAAAAACCGGCCCACCGTGAGGTGGACCGGTTCAGTGCAAGCGAACCAGCAGTGGCCGCGCGCTGGCGGTTGTCAGCGCGTGACCTTGCCGGCCTTGATGCACGAGGTGCAAGCGTTCACGCGCTTCGGCGTCCCGCCCACCACGGTACGTACGCGCTGGATGTTGGGGTTCCAGCGGCGCGGGGTACGGCGGTGCGAGTGCGAGATGTTGTTGCCGAAGCTCGGCCCCTTGCCGCAGACGTCGCAGTTGGCAGCCACGGGTCACTCCAAAGACTTCAGATGCTCTTACGGTGGATCCCGGCATGCCGGGATCAAGATCTAGGATCTGAGTGGCGGTGCCAGGAGGAAAACCCGATCGGATCGGGCAACCGGAGCAGCATACAACGACTGCGTCCAGAGAACGAAACTACCATGGCTGCTCAGGGCTCCGCCCCGGCCCTCAGAGCCCCTCAACAGGGCCACCTACCGACAGTAACCCCTTCTGGGTCTACGCTGCGTCCACGTCCAGCAGCTCAAGGAGGCGCAGGTGCCCAAGGTGCCGCAGACGTTCGATGCTCTCGCGGTGCGCACCTGGTGCGGCCTCGCGCTGGAGGCGCTGGGACGGGCGCGCGAGGAGATCGACGCGATCAACGTCTACCCGGTGGCCGACGGGGACACCGGCACCAACCTGTATCTGACGCTGGAGTCGGCGAACGCCGCGGTCGAGGCCGTCTTCGCGGGGCACGAGCTCGGCGCCGCCCATGACGCCGGCGCGGGCCGCGAACCCGGCGTGAGCGAGCCGACGCTCGCCGACGCGGCCGGGGCGATGGCGCACGGGGCACTGATCGGGGCCCGGGGCAATTCGGGGACCATCCTGGCGCAGCTGTTGCGCGGTATGGCGCAGGTGCTCGCCGTCGGCGGTGAGACCGCTCACATCGACGGGCCGGGCCTGCGGATCGCCCTCCGGAAGGCCGCCGACTCCGCCCGCCAGGCCGTCGCCCACCCCGTCGAGGGCACCGTCCTCACCGTCGCCTCAGCCGCCGCCGACGCCGCCACCGGCACGGAGGGGGACTGCGGCACGGTGGCGCGGGCGGCGTACGAGGGGGCGCGGGCGGCCCTCGCGGCGACTCCCGGACAACTGGCCGTCCTGGAGCGCGCCGGGGTCGTGGACGCGGGCGGGCGAGGGCTGGTGGCAGTGCTGGGGGCTCTCGTGGAGACGCTCACGGGGGAGGCCCCGAAGGCTCCCGCCGGACCCGCCGAGGTGCACGCGCGCGTGGTGATGGCCCGCGCCGCCGTCGACATCGTCGGTGTCGGCATCGGAGGGGTGCACGCCGACGTGTGCGCGGACCCGGTGCCGGAGGAGGGCGGGCCCGCCTTCGAGGTGATCTACCTCCTGGAGGCGGAGGACGAGTCCGTGGCCCGGCTGCGGGGCCGGCTCGACCGGCTGGGCGACTCGCTCGTCGTGGTCGGCGGGGACGGGCTGTGGAACGTCCATGTGCACGTGGACGACGCGGGCGCCGCCGTGGAGGCGGGCGTCGAGGCCGGACGGCCCTACCGCATCCGGATCACGCACTTCGGACTCGGGGACGTCCACACCGGCGGCCCGGGGAGGCCGCCCCGGGAGCCTGCCCAGCGCGCCGTCGTGGCGGTCGTGCCCGGTGAGGGCCTGGCCGGGCTGTACGCGGAGGCAGGGGCCACCACCGTGCTCGCGCGGCCGGGGGAGCCACCCGCGAGCGGCGAGCTCGTCGAGGCCGTACGGCGTGCCCACGCGCGCGAGGTGGTCCTGCTGCCCAACGACGCCGACCTGCGCCACACCGCGGCCGCCGCCGCCGAGCAGGCGCGCGCGGACGGCGTCAGGGTCGCGCTGATCCCCACCCGCTCAGCGGTCCAGGGGATCGCCGCGCTCGCCGTCCACGAGCCGGAACGCCGCTTCGACGAGGACGTCGTCGCCATGACCTCCGCGGCGGGCGCCACCCGCTACGCCGAGGTCGCCGTCGCGGAGCGCCAGTCCTGGACCATGGCGGGCATCTGCCAGGCCGGTGACGTCCTCGGCCTCATCGACGGCGACGTCGCCGTCATCGGCTCCGACCTCACCGTCACGGCCGAAGCCGTCCTCGACCGGATGCTCGCCGCCGGCGGCGAGATGGTCACCCTCGTCCTGGGCGACGAGGCACCCGAGGCCATCGCCGCCCACCTGGAGTCCCGCGTCCGTGAGTCGTATCTCGCGGTGGACACGGTGGTGTACCGGGGTGGGCGGCAGGGGGCGTTGCTGCTGATCGGGGTGGAGTAGCCGGTACGGGGGCGGAGGCGTCGCCGGGTCTCAGGACCCGTCGGGTGCCTCCGCCCACGGCTCCGGTCAGCTCTCCGGACGCGTCGCTGCCGGCGTCGCCGGTGCCGTCGCCTTGAGGATGCTCTCCGCCTCCGAGCGTCGGGCGTCCGCGGTCTCGCCCTCCAGCCCCGTGTAGGCGGAAAGCACTCCACGCGCGCGTGCCGCGGCCGCGGCGGGCCGGTGAAGGTCCGCCTCCAGCCAGCCGGCGGCGAGTTCGGCGCCGGTGCGCACGTCGACGACCTCGTCGCCCAGGGACGCGAACACGGAGATCGCCTCGGTGACGTGGGTCAGGGCCTCCTCGTAGGCGGCGCCTGCCGATGCCTCCGCGGCGTCCTCCGGCACGGAACGTGCCACCAGGTCGCCGAACTGACGGTGGGTGTGGCCGAGTTCGGCGACGAGACGGAGAGCGGCGTCGGTGTCCGTGTCGTCGGCGGTGCCGCTGTCGTCGGCCGGGTGCGGGTTCCCGGCGTCGGCCTCGATACCGGCCCTGCCGCCGAACTCGGTTGCGGTTGCGGCCGTGGCTGACGTCTCGGCCGACTCGGAGGCGACCTGCGCGGCCCGGATCGCGATCTCGCACTCCCGCACCGCCGCCGCCATCAACTCGCGTGCCCCGTCGAGCCCGGCTTCCCCTCGTGCGGCCGACCACGCGCGGGCCCGTAGCGAACGGACCAGCCCGTGGACGTTCCCCAGCTCGCGCCAGAGATCGCCGGCGCGCTCGTACGCCTGGTCCGCCTGGGCCGGCAGCCCGGCGTGCCCGAGGGCCTCGGCGGCGAGATGGGCGAGCATCGCGTGGTCGCGCTGTTCGGGCCAGTGGCGGGCGATGTCGGCGGCCCGCAGCCAGCGATCGGCCGCCTCGCGGTGATCGCCGAGTTCGGTGAGGCAGTCGCCGAGCCACCACTGGGTCTGCACGATGGCGCCGTCGCCGTGCATGTCGGTCGTCAGGTCGGGCAGCGCCGACTCCAGGATCTCGGCCGCCTCGGCCCAACGCCCCTGACGGACCAGGAAACCGCCGAGCTGATGCCGCGCCCAGGCGCCGAACGTGGCGCTCTGGCCCGCTTCGTCGGCCCAGTGCGCGGCCTCCAGGGCGTGATCGGCCGCGGGCCCGAACTGCCCGGTGCCGCCGAGGATCTCGGCGAGCTGGAGGTGCAACTGCGCTTGGCCCGGGGCCTCCAGGTAAGTCCCGCCGTGCTCCAGTGCCCCGCGTGCCGCCCGTTCCGCCGCTTCGAAGTCGCCCAGGTGCAGCGCGATTCCGGCGAGCCGTGCCTCGTGCTCCACCGCGAACCACGGCAGTCCGGCCGACACGTACGTCCCGACGGCACGGCCGAGCAACTCCGCGGCCTCCTCGACGTCCCCGGCACGCGCGGCGAGCTCTCCGAGCATCGCCTGCGCCTCCGCGGCCCGCGATGCCAGCCGCGCGTCGTCCTCGGCATACGGCCCGGTGAGAGCCAGCAGCTCACGTGCGGCGGCCTCGGCGGCGGGCACGGGGGTGAGGCGGGGCGTGCTCGCGGACACGTGCGCGGCCGCGTGCTCGGGTGACCCCGCGACCGGCGTGGCACGGTCGCCTTCACGCGAGCCCGTATCTCCGGCCGTACCGGTCTCCTCGCCCGCACCGGTACCCGTACCCGTGCTTCCGGCATCCGCTTCCTCGGCTTCCAGCCGATGCATCAGGATCCGCGCCCGCCCCACCAGCACGGACGCCGTCTGGGACACCCCAGTCCCGCCCGCCGCGTGGAGCGCGAGTGCCTGTTCGTACAGCTCCGAGGCGGTGGTGAGGGCCTCGTCCGTGCCGCCGGTGAGGGCGAGGACGTACGCGGCGCGGGTACGGGCCGCGAGGGCCTCGCCGGGGTCGCCCGCCTCGGCGTAGAGCTCGGCGGCGCGGTGGAAGAGGTCGATGCCCTCCGGGCCGCGCTCCATCGCCGCGTGGTCGGCGACCTCCGCGCGGTCGCGGACGTCCAGCTCGTGGCCCTCGGCGGCACGCGAGACCGCCGCCCAGGCGTCGACGGCGTCCGGGCTCCGGGACTCCGACAGACGCCGGGCCTCGGCGAGCAGCGCGGACAGGTCGGGCTCGGCGGCCTGCGCGGCCTCGGCGGCCGGTTCCGCGACGGCGGAGGGACGGGACGCGTGCGCCGTGGCCACGGAGCGCGCGGAACGCACGCCCAGCGGCAGGCGGCCGACGAGCGGCGACCGGTCCATCCGCGTCCGCGCACGGGCGCTGACGTACGACGTGCCGTTGCGCGCGTCGAACCGCGCCGCCAGCGAAAGCACCTCCCCGCGCGCGTGGGCGGCGAGGTCGCGGGCGGTCCAGGCGCGGCCGGCCGGACCGGGAACCGTCTCATCCCCGAGCCCGAGCGAGGACAGCCGGTCCATCAGGAGGGTCACCACCGCCATGAAGTCCAGCTTGCTGCGCGGATCCCCGGAGTCGGTGAAGTACGCGGGGCGCTCGGCGAGCAGTTCGAGTGCCCGAGCTTCGTTGCCGGAGAGGGCGCAGAACTCCACGTGGTCCGCGTAGGCGCCGCGCATGCTCTCCATGGCGCGGACCAGCCGGAACCCGCGCAGATGGTTGGCGCGTGCCTCGTCCACGCGCCCGAGGCGCAGCAGGGGCACCAGGGAGGACGCGAGGACGGTGTGCGGCTCGTGGGCGCAGGAGTACTCGCCCTCCAGGACCGGTCCCCAAAGCTCCAGCGCCTGGGCGTCGGAGCCGCGCTGGGCCCGCCACCACCCCTGCCCGTGCAGCTCGCACGCGTGGCAGTCGGCCATGCTGTCCCGGTCGGCGGCCAGCCAGGCGGCGTACGCCCGCTCGGCGCGGTCCAGGTCCCCCAGGTGCGCGGCCACGCTGAACTCGGCGCTGCGCACGG
This sequence comes from Streptomyces sp. NPDC088747, assembly GCF_044751025.1. Lineage (NCBI taxonomy): Bacteria > Bacillati > Actinomycetota > Actinomycetes > Kitasatosporales > Streptomycetaceae > Streptomyces > Streptomyces sp. NPDC088747. Next base: position 180,323 of record NZ_JBIVKZ010000011.1, on the reverse strand, counting down.
CCCGTTCGGAGTGCCCGGCCAGCCGGTAGCGGTGCTCCATCTCGCCGAGCCACTTCTCTATGGAGGCGAGCGGAACGTGCGGCTGGTCCAGCATCCCGGCCGACATCCACTTGAAGACCCAGTGCAGCGAGTGGATCTCGTACTGGTCGAAGTCCTCGGGGCGTTCGTCCCACATGCGCAGCAGGCGCGCGAAGGGGACGAACATCTTGTCCTTCTCGGAGCTGTAGTTGTAGACCTTCAGCTGGTGTCCGAGCGCCTCGATGACCGCGAGAGGGATGCCGAGTTTCTCCGCCGAGAGCAACAGCTGCTCCGCGCGCGCGTTGCGGGCGGGTCCCTCGGGCCGGTCGAAGTTGTCCGCCATCGCCTGGCGCAGGGTGTCGAAGTCGGTGACCGCGTCGAACTCGCTCATCGGTGGCCGTCCTCCCCGGAGTCGGTGTGGGTGGCCCATTCGAGGAGGCCGATGAACGCGCGGTTCAGGAGCGCGGAGTCCGCCGGCCGCAGCGGGCGCTGGGCCATCAGCAGGGCCTGTCCGTAGAGGGACTCCGTGGCGGTGCCGATCAGTTCGGGGTCCTTGAGCGAACTGATGCGCCGGATCAGCGGGTTGAGATGGTTGAGCACCAGACGCGCGCGTGGAGTGCTGCCGCGCAGCGAGCCGAGGATGCCCGCCCACAGGTCGTCGGCCTGGTCCTCGGCCTCCGCGCGGGCCTGCTCGTGCCGGGCCGCCCGGTCGTCCAGGTGCAGCGCCGGGACCGAGAGCGGATGGAAGGCGCGCAGGACCACGTCGCAGCCCAGGGGGTCGAGTTTCGCGCGCGCCGCTCCCAGGAAGGCCGCCAGCGCCAGTTCCTCGGCCGGGTCGACCGAGTCCAGGTGCGCCGTGACGGTATCGGCGTCCAGCTCCGAGACGACCGTCCCGGGACGCACCGACGGCAGGGCCTCGACCAGCTCGCTGTCGTACGTGTAGCCGCCGTTGACGACCCCGACGCCCTGCGCGGAGGCGATCGGCGCGACCTGGCGGTACTCCTCCACGGTCCGCGTGAAGTGCACCACCGGGTGCCGCTGCGCGAACTCCTCCAGGGAGAGCCGTCCGTCGGTCGTCTCGAAGGGCAGCCACGGCAGCATCGTGCGCAGCATCTCGGGGTCGTGCCTGGCCAGCGACTTCACGCCCAGGTGGTGGACCGACAGGAAGGCCGCGAGCCGCTCCGGGTCACCGGCCGCGAGACCGGTCAGCCAGGACCGGATCCGCTCGCCCAGTGCCTCCCGTACGGCGGCGAGCGTCTCGTCCTCGTACAGCGACTCGCGCGACGCGGTGGGCCGCAGGCTGTCCGTGTCCAGGACGCAGCGGACGAAGAACGCCCAGTCGGGCAGCAGCTGTTCGGCCCGCTCGGTGAGCAGCATGCCCTTCAGGTGCACGCGGTGGCTCGCGCGCTGGGCGGGGCTGACCGAGGACGGCAGGACGTACGCGACGCCCCGGATCCCGGCGAGCGGCACGTCCAGGTCGATCGAGTCCAGCGGCGTGAACCCGAACAGGTCGTGGCAGTGCCGCGCGAGGGCCACCCGCCGGTTGGCGGGGCTCGGGTACGCGCGGTCCCAGGGCGCCGGAAGGTCCGTGATCGCCTCGTCGCCGACCCGTACGTCGTACGGCAGCAGCGCGCCGAAGTCCCGTGCCAGCGACCGGACCTTGTCCTCCGTGAGCCACTCGCCGGCGCCGGCCCGCGCCACCAGGTGCACGGTGGTGCCCGGTTCGGTGCGGGCCTCGAGCGGCAGGGTGCGCACGGTGTAGGAGCCGTCGTCGGCCGCCGTCCACTCCACGGGTGCCGCGTCGGGCGTGCGGGCGCTGCGGCTGACGACCCGGATGCGCTCGGCGACCACGAAACACGCCAGCAGGCCGATGCCGAACTGGCCCAGGAAGTCGGAACGCGCCGACTCCAGACCGTCGTTGCGCTTGGAGCTGCGGCCGATGGTCGCGAGGAGGCTGTGCACGTCGGACTCGGTCAGCCCGATCCCGGAGTCCTCCACGCGCAGGGCGCCGTCCTCGGCGTACAGGCGCACCGTGGCAGGCGCGTCCGGCTGTTCCGCGCGCCGTGCGGTGATCGCGTCCACGGCGTTCTGAAGCAGCTCGCGCAGATAGACCTTGGGACTGGAGTAGAGGTGATGGGAGAGCAGGTCCACCAAACCGCGCAGGTCGACCTGGAACGTATGAGGTGACTGGGATGCCTGGGATGACTGTGAGGTCTGGGAGTCCATCGTCGCAGCGCCGGTGGGGGGACTGGCGACGGCGCGGGGTCGGGCGGTCCCGGTGGACGGTGACCGCGAAGAGGTCCGGAGTCGGTCATCCTAGGCCCCGAACGACCCGCCTGACCAGCGGATTTCCAGGACGTATACGGCATTGTCAGTGCGGTGGTGTGCAATGGATCTCGTGTCCGTGCTCGAAGAACCACTGAAGAATGCGCTCGGCTCCGCCACCGCGAAGGTGATGGCCGAGCACCTCGGCCTGCACACCGTGGGCGATCTGCTGCACCACTATCCCCGTAGATACGAGGAGCGCGGACAGCTCACCCACCTCGCCGACCTGCCCATGGACGAGCACGTGACGGTGGTCGCCCAGGTCGCCGACGCCCGGCTGCACACCTTCGCCTCGTCGAAGGCCCCGCGCGGCAAGGGCCAGCGCCTCGAAGTGACCATCACGGACGGCAGCGGCCGACTCCAGCTGGTCTTCTTCGGCCACGGCGTGCACAAGCCCCACAAGGATCTGCTGCCCGGCACGCGCGCGATGTTCTCCGGCAAGGTCTCCGTCTTCAACCACCGCCTCCAGCTCGCCCACCCCGCGTACGAGCTGCTGCGCGGCGACGACGACGAGGCGAGCGAGTCCGTCGGCTCCTGGGCGGGGGCCCTGATCCCGCTCTACCCGGCCACCGCCAAGCTGGAGTCCTGGAAGATCGCCAAGTCGGTGCAGACGGTGCTGCCGAACGCACAGGAGGCCGTCGACCCGCTCCCCGACCCGCTGCGCGACGGCCGGGGGCTCGTCACCCTCCCCGAGGCGCTCCTGAAGATCCACCGCCCGCAGACCACGGCGGACGTCCACGACGCCCGCGCCCGCCTCAAATGGGACGAGGCCTTCGTCCTCCAGGTCGCGCTGGCCCGCCGTCGATACGCCGACGCCCAACTCCCCGCCGTGGCAAGGGAACCCAAGCCCGCAGGCCTCCTCACCGCCTTCGATGCCAAGCTTCCCTTCACCCTCACCGAGGGCCAGCGGAAGGTCTCCAAGGAGATCTTCGGCGACCTCGCGACCGAACACCCGATGCACCGGCTGCTCCAGGGCGAGGTCGGATCCGGGAAGACGATGGTGGCCCTGCGAGCCATGCTCGCCGTCGTCGACGCGGGCGGACAGGCCGCGATGCTCGCGCCCACCGAGGTCCTCGCCCAGCAGCACCACCGGTCGATCACCGAGATGATGGGCGAACTGGCCGAGGGCGGGACCCTCTCGGCGGTCGAGCACTCCACGAAGATCGTGCTGCTCACCGGTTCCATGGGCGCCGCGGCCCGGCGCCGGGCGCTGCTGGATCTCGTCACCGGTGAGGCCGGGATCGTCATCGGCACGCACGCGCTGATCGAGGACAAGGTGCAGTTCCACGATCTGGGACTGGTCGTGGTCGACGAGCAGCACCGGTTCGGTGTCGAGCAGCGTGACGCCCTGCGCGGCAAGGGCAAGCAGCCCCCGCATCTGCTGGTCATGACGGCCACGCCCATTCCGCGCACCGTGGCGATGACCGTCTTCGGGGACCTGGAGACCTCGGTCCTGGACCAGCTCCCCGCCGGCCGCTCGCCGATCGCCAGCCATGTCGTCCCCGCCGCCGACAAGCCCCACTTCCTGTCGCGCGCGTGGGAGCGCGTGCGCGAGGAAGTGGAGAACGGCCATCAGGGGTACGTCGTCTGCCCCCGCATCGGCGACGAGGAGGACGGCTCCGGCAAGGCCAAGGGCAAGAAGAAGGCCCCCGAGGACGAGGCCGAGAAGCGCCCGCCGCTCGCCGTCCTGGACATCGCCGACCAGCTCGCCAACGGCTCCCTCCAGGGCCTCAGGGTGGAGGTCCTGCACGGCAGGATGCAGCCCGACGACAAGGACGCCGTCATGCGCCGCTTCGCCGCGGGCGAGACCGACGTCCTGGTCGCGACGACCGTGATCGAGGTCGGGGTGAACGTGCCGAACGCGACGGCGATGGTGATCATGGACGCCGACCGGTTCGGTGTGTCCCAGCTCCATCAGCTGCGCGGCCGGGTCGGCCGAGGCTCCGCCCCCGGACTGTGCCTGCTGGTCACCGAGATGCCGGAGGCGAGCCCGGCACGCCAGCGGCTGAACGCGGTGGCGTCCACGCTCGACGGCTTCGAGCTCTCCCGCATCGACCTCGAACAGCGCCGCGAGGGCGACGTCCTCGGCCAGGCCCAGTCCGGCGTCCGCTCCTCACTGCGGATGCTGGCCGTCATCGAGGACGAGGAGATCATCGCCGAGGCCCGCGAGGAGGCCACCGCGGTCGTCGCGGCCGACCCCGACCTCACCGGCGTCCCCGGCCTGCGTACGGCCCTCCAGGCGCTCCTGGACGAGGAGAGGGAGCAGTATCTCGACAAGGGATGACAAGGGACGACAAGGGATGAGTGGCGGCACCTGACAGGCGGTTCCCGCCCGGCGGCTGAGAGACTGGGGCCGGCATCCCGTCGCCCTTCCCACCAGTGCAGAGGACCCTCATGACTCGCGTGATCGCCGGCCTGGCCGGTGGACGCCGACTGGCCGTTCCGCCGGGCACGGGCACCCGGCCCACCTCCGACCGGGCGCGCGAGGGACTCTTCTCGACCTGGCGGTCGCTGCTCGGCGGCCCCCTGGAGGGCGAGCGCGTCCTCGACCTGTACGCCGGGTCGGGCGCCATCGGCCTGGAGGCGCTGAGCCGCGGCGCCGGACACACCCTGCTCGTCGAGGCCGACGCCCGCGCGGCCCGCGTCATCCGCGAGAACGTGAAGACACTGGGCCTGCCCGGCGCCGAGGTCAGGACGGGCAAAGCCGAACAGATCGTCCGGAGTCCGGCGCCCTCGGACCCGTACGACCTCGTCTTCCTCGACCCCCCGTACGCCGTCTCGGACGAGGATCTTCGCGAGATCCTGCTCACACTCCGGACGGGGGGCTGGCTCGCGGCCGAAGCCCTCGTCACCGTGGAGCGCAGCACCAGAGGCGGCGATTTCGGGTGGCCGATCGGTTTCGAGGCGATCAGGGCCCGTCGTTACGGCGAGGGGACGTTTTGGTACGGTCGCGCCGCCGCTACGTGCGAAGACGCACGATGACCGGACTGGAGAGCGAGGGACCTCAGTTGCGCCGCGCCGTCTGTCCCGGGTCGTTCGACCCGATCACCAACGGACATCTCGACATCATCGCCAGAGCCTCGAAGCTGTACGACGTCGTGCACGTGGCTGTGATGATCAACCAGTCCAAGAAGGGTCTCTTCGAGATCGACGAGCGGATCGACCTGATCCGCGAGGTCACCGCCGAATTCGGCAACGTCGAGGTCGAGGCGTTCCACGGCCTCCTCGTCGACTTCTGCAAGCAGCGCGACATCCCCGCGATCGTCAAGGGCCTGCGCGCCGTCAGCGACTTCGACTACGAGTTGCAGATGGCCCAGATGAACATCGGCCTGTCGGGAGTGGAGACCCTCTTCGTCCCCACCAACCCCACGTACAGCTTCCTGTCCTCCTCGCTCGTCAAGGAGGTCGCGACCTGGGGCGGCGACGTCTCCCACCTGGTGCCTCCCGTGGTCCTGGAGGCGCTCAAGGGGCGTCTCGCCAAGGACTGAGCCCCTCCGGGAGAACTGACAGTCCGTCACCCGGTGTCGGGCGGGGCGGGAGTGGTCGTACAGTCGACCCGTCCGTCTCCATCACAGTCGTAGAGAGTGGCGAGCACAGAGTGGACGTGCAGAAGAAGCTCGATGAGATCGTCGCGTCGGTCGGCAGCGCCCGTTCCATGCCCATGTCGGCCTCGTGCGTGGTCAACCGCGCCGAGCTGCTCGCCATGCTCGAAGAGGTGCGGCAGGCGCTGCCCGGCTCCCTGGCCCAGGCCGAGGAGCTGATCGGCGGCCGTGAGCAGATGGTCGAGCACGCCCGTCAGGAGGCCGAGCGGATCATCGAGACCGCGCACGCCGAGCGCGGCTCGCTGATCTCCGACACCGAGGTCGCCCGGCGCTCACAGGCCGAGGGCGAGCGCATCCTCAGCGAGGCCCGCAGGGAGGCCGAGGAGGTCCGCGCCGAGGCCGACGACTACGTCGACTCCAAGCTCGCCAACTTCGAGGTCGTCCTCACCAAGACCCTCGGCTCCGTGGGCCGCGGCCGCGAGAAGCTCCTCGGCACCGGCCCCGGCACCGACGAGCAGGGTTACGAGGACGAGGACGCCCCCGAGCGCAGCCACGACCCGGAGACCCTGCGCCGCAGCGCCGACGAGTACGTCGACGTCAAGCTCGGCGCCTTCGAGGCCGTCCTCGCCAAGACCCTGGACGCCGTCGGCCGCGGCCGGCAGAAGCTGCACGGCCGTATCGCCAGCGACGACCTCGGCCTCCTCACGGAGGACGGGACACCCGTGCACCACACGAACGACTCCGACTACCTGGCGGGTCTCGCGGGCACGGACGGCGCCGAGCAGCCCGCGGCGGCGCCCCAGGCTCCGGAGATCCCGGCCCAGCAGCCGGCCTACGCGCAGCAGGACACGTACGGCTACCAGCAGCAGCCCGCCGATCCCTACGGCTACCAGCAGCAGTACGCCCAGCAGGACCCGTACGGGTACCAGCAGCAGACCGCCGATCCGTACGCCGCCTACCCGCCGCAGCAGGGCTACGACCAGCAGGCGGGCTACGACCAGAGCGGGCAGCAGGGCTATGTCCAGCCGCAGGCGCACACTGACGACGCGCAGTCGCAGGCCCTCGACGAGACCAGCCTCTTCGACACCAGCATGATCAGCGCGGAGCAGCTGCGGGCGTACGAACAGGGGCGCTGACACCGGATTGGGCCGAGAGCGAAAGGTCCAGTATCCTGGCTCTTCGGTCGCTTGTACGTCCGCGATCACAGCTGCCCGGATCATCACGGGCGGCGACCCCCCTTGAGCTTCGAAGATCGAAAGCAGGAATGGCTCTGAACGCCCGCCTCGACCACCGCAACCCGCTCGTGTTCGACACACACGAGCTGGGGCGGCGTCCTGGCGCGCTCCAGCGCCTGTCCCGCACGATCGACGCCCCCAAGGATCTCGGGATCCAGGGAGTCATCGGAGTGCCGGAAGGCGCACCGGTGGAGCTCGACCTCCGGCTTGAGTCGGTCATGGAAGGGGTGCTTGTCACAGGCACCGCCCGTGCACTGGCCAAGGGGGAGTGCGTAAGGTGTCTGGAGCCGCTTGAGCTGGAGCTCGAAGCGGAATTCCAGGAGATGTTCTCGTACCCTGACGCCGACGACCGGGGCCGCCCCAAAGCGGAACCGGCCGACGACGCCGAGGACGACGAGGACACGCTCTTTCTCGAGGACGGCCTGTTCGACCTCGAAGTCGTGCTGCGTGATGCGGTGGTGCTCGCACTGCCGATGCAGCCGGTGTGCCAGGACGACTGCCCCGGCCTGTGCTCCGAATGCGGAGCCCGGCTCGCGGACGACCCGGACCACCGTCACGACGCCGTCGACATCCGTTGGGCGGCACTGCAGGGACTCGCCGGTTCACTCGAAGATGGCGAGAAGGACGAGTTGGACGGCGGCGCGCTTTCATCGGCGCCCGCCGACGAGAAGCAGGAGAAGTAGCCGTGGCTGTTCCGAAGCGGAAGATGTCGCGCAGCAACACGCGCCACCGCCGGTCGCAGTGGAAGGCTGCGGTCCCCAACCTGGTCGCGTGCGAGCGCTGCCACGAGCCCAAGCTGCAGCACATCGCGTGCCCCGCTTGCGGCACCTATAACAAGCGCCAGGTCCTCGAGGTCTGAGCGGCTGGTGAGAGGTCTGATGTCTGACGCCAAGGCGGACTCAACCGCCAAGAAAAAGGCGGACAACACAGCCTCGTCCCACACGCTTCTGGAAGGGCGGCTCGGCTACAAGCTCGAGTCCGCCCTTCTGGTGCGTGCGCTGACCCACCGTTCGTACGCGTACGAGAACGGCGGTCTGCCGACCAACGAACGCCTGGAGTTCCTCGGGGACTCCGTGCTCGGCCTCGTGGTCACGGACACGCTGTACCGCACTCACCCCGACCTCCCAGAAGGCCAACTGGCCAAGCTGCGGGCCGCGGTGGTCAACTCGCGTGCGCTTGCGGAAGTGGGTCGCGGCCTCGAACTCGGCTCCTTCATCCGGCTCGGCCGGGGCGAGGAAGGCACGGGAGGCCGGGACAAGGCGTCCATCCTTGCCGACACCCTTGAAGCGGTGATCGGCGCGGTCTATCTCGACCAGGGTCTGGACTCGGCGGGCGAACTCGTCCACCGGCTCTTCGACCCGCTCATCGAGAAGTCCTCGAATCTGGGCGCGGGCCTGGACTGGAAGACCAGTCTCCAGGAACTCACCGCGACCGAGGGGCTCGGCGTTCCCGAGTACCTGGTCTCGGAGACGGGCCCGGATCACGAGAAGACCTTTACTGCTGCCGCCCGCGTCGGAGGCGTCTCGTACGGCACCGGCACCGGCCGCAGCAAGAAGGAGGCGGAACAGCAGGCCGCGGAATCCGCGTGGCTTGCGATCCGTGCCGCCGCGGACGAACGCGTCAAGTCGGCCAGGGCCGCCGCGGAACAGGCGGCAGCCCAGGTCACCGAGGAGAACGCCGACACCCCCTCGGTTCCGACGAGCGATCCGGCCACGGCCTGATTCCTTCACCACCGCGGTGACCGACCCGCCGCGGCACCCGTGACACCCGCAGTATCCGAACCCCGTCGCAGCGCTCGCGCAGCGGCGGGGTTCGCATCGCGTTCTCCGGAGGAACACCGTGCCCGAGTTGCCCGAGGTCGAAGTCGTACGGCGCGGTCTGGAGCGCTGGGTCAGCGGGCGGGCGGTCAAGGCGGTGGAGGTGCGGCATCCGCGGGCCGTCCGGCGGCATCTCGCCGGGCCCGAGGGCTTCGCCAAGGCGCTCGTCGGCCAGAGAGTCGGCGAGGCCAGGCGCCGCGGCAAGTACCTGTGGCTGCCCCTCGCCGACTCCGCGTACTCCGTGCTCGCGCACCTCGGCATGAGCGGACAGCTCCTGGTGCAGCCCGAGAAGGCCGCGGACGAGAAGCACCTGCGGGTCCGCGTCCGCTTCGAGGACGCTCTCGGCACCGAACTGCGCTTCGTGGACCAGCGCACCTTCGGCGGTCTCTCCCTGCACGAGAACACCGCGGACGGACTCCCGGACGTCATCGCGCACATCGCCCGCGACCCGCTCGACCCGCTCTTCGACGACGCCGCGTTCCACACCGCGCTGCGCGGCCGCCGTACGACCATCAAGCGCGCGCTGCTCGACCAGTCGCTGATCAGCGGGGTCGGCAACATCTACGCGGACGAGGCGCTCTGGCGCTCCAGGCTGCACTACGAACGGCCCACGGGTACCTTCACCAAGCCGCACACCGCGGAGCTGCTCGGCCACATCCGCGATGTCATGAACGACGCCCTCGCCGCCGGCGGCACCAGCTTCGACAGCCTGTACGTCAACGTGAACGGGGAGTCGGGCTACTTCGACCGCTCGCTCGACGCGTACGGCCGCGAGGGCGAGCCCTGCGGGCGGTGCGGTACGCCGATGATGCGGCGCGCCTGGATGAACCGGTCCAGCTACTTCTGCCCGCGCTGCCAGCGGGCGCCGCGCGCGACCGCCTGAGCCCCCGCGCGTCCGTCCAGGACCCGCGTGTCCGCCCAGGACCCGCGTGTCCGGCTCGGGTCACTGAGCTGCGGCGCGTGCCTCGTCGTAGCGTTCGCGGGATTCCAGTACGTCGTCCATGCGGCCCTCCATGAAGCGGATGAGGGTCAGGAGGCGCTCGGCGACCTCGCGGCCGAGGGGAGTCAGCGTGTAGTCGACGCGTGGCGGGTTGGTCGGGCGTGCGTCGCGATGGACCAGGCCGTCGCGCTCCAGCGCCTGGAGGGTCTGGGAGAGCATCTTCTCGCTGACGCCGTCGACACGGCGGCGCAGCTCGTTGAAGCGGAAGGTGCCGGCGTGCAGCGCTCCCAGGGTGAGCGCGCCCCAGCGGCCCGTCACGTGCTCCAGCGTGCCCCGGGACGGGCAGTTCCGGGCGAACACGTCGTACGCGAAGTCCTGACGCCCGCCGCTCACGGCGGTCCCCACAGCTGGCTCCATGGTCGAAGCGTACTCTGACAGCGCCAACTGCGGGGGTGCGCTAACTAATCGACAGCGTGCTTGGTGGCAGCCGTACCGCGAACCGGTCAGTACCCGAAGTCCTGCGTCCACCAGGGGCCGCCCGTGCCGAGGTGCACGCCGACGCCGAGGGTCTTGAAGTCGCAGTTCAGGATGTTGGCGCGGTGGCCGGGGCTGTTCATCCAGGCGTCCATCACGGCCTCGGCGGTGGACTGCCCGCGGGCTATGTTCTCGCCGCCCAGGTTGCTGATCCCGACGGTGGCGGCACGGTCCCAGGGAGTGGCGCCGTCGGGGTCGGTGTGGTCGAAGAAGCCACGCGCGGCCATGTCCTCGCTGAAGACGGACGCCAGCTCGGTCAGGGCGCTGTTCGCGGCCACCGGGCTGCAGCCGGCCTTGGCGCGCTCCGTGTTGACCAGCGCGAGCACCGCGGTCTCGGCGGCGGTCTCGGCCGGCACCGCCACGGGCGCGGAGGTCTCAGGAGCCTCGGTGGGCTTCTTCTCGGCGGGCTTCGAAGGCGTCTTCGTCTTGCTGGGCTCCGCCGTGGGCTTCTTCTTCGCCGGTGCCGAGGCGGAAGGAGCCGTGGACGGCGTGGAGGGGGCGGCGGAGGGCGAGGCGGCGCGGTCGGCGTCACGGCTCGTCCCCGTGTCGTCGCGCTCGCTCTCCGCGCTTCCGGAGGTTCCGCCCTGCTCGGTCTCCAAGCTGGACGGGGAGCCGGCGGCCTGCACGTTGTCGGCGTTGCCGCCGCCACCGCCGATCGAGTAGTTCTCGCTGCCCGGCAGCACTCCGGTGGCGACGGCGACGGTGCCGAGGGCCACGGCGGCGGAGACGCCGAGCAGCCCCGTGCGTACCGGCGCGCCCTTCCGCTTGCGGTGCGAGCGGGCGCGGGCGTCGTCCGGGAGGTCGGCGACGGCCGCGTAGCCGTACAGGTTCTCCGGGCCGTAGGGGCCGGTGGTGACCGTGCGGTTCGTGCGGGTGTCAGTGCCCCCGGTGGCGCGACCTGTGGCGGCGCGGCCGGCGGCTGAGCGTCGGTGGCGTCCCATCTCCTGGCCTTCCTGATCTTGCGGTCAGCGAACCTCACCCTAAAGAGTGAGTTTCATATGAGACTCATTGGGTCGGGACGGTACCGCATGGCGCAAGGGAGGGAAGTGCCGCGAGAGACATTGTCCGGTTAGCGTGCACCTATGAACGAGGTTGCACGGGTGGTCATCTGGGTGCGCGGAAGGGTGCAAGGGGTGGGTTTCCGCTGGTTCACCCGGGCCAGAGCGCTGGAGATCGGGGAGCTGAGTGGTTTTGCTCTCAATCTCGAGGACGGACGCGTCCAAGTGGTCGCCGAAGGCCCCCGCGCCGGCTGCCAGAGCCTGCTCGACTGGCTCCAGGGCGACGACACACCCGGGCGTGTGGACGGAGTCACTGAGATCTGGGACACGCCCCGCGGGATCTACGACGGCTTCGCCATCCGCTGACGGAGACGCCGAGACCGGCCGGTCCGGAGCGCCGGGACATGCCACGGGCACCTGCCGGAAGCAGAAAGGCCCAGGTGGTTGCCAAGAATGACAGGTCGTGGCAGGCTCCGCGGTTACGGATGATCTCCCCGCCCCCAGGGCCCCGCAGGAGTCGCAGCGCCGCCCGCAAGGGGCCGCGCGCCCCAGCCTTGCCCGCCATTGCGGGGCGTGATCGTGTTGACCGTCAAACTTTTTGGTGAGACGCTGAAAGCCCCGCGCACCTTAGCTGTTTGGCATGTGGAACAGCAGCAAGAACTTAAAAGTGTCAAGCATCGCGGGTGCGATTCCCTCACGACCCATCGACCCACACCGTTTCGGTCGGTCACTCAGTGTGGAGGACCATCCATCATGGCAAAGGCGCTTCTCGGTTACGTCGGCGGTTCCGACCCGCGACTCATTGCCGAGATGCGACGGCTCCAGCAGCGCGTACAGGACCTCGAATCCGAGCTCGGACGGATCCAGGCCGAGAACGACGCGCTCGCGGCTGCCGCTTCTCACGACTCGCTTCTCGATCTCGACGTACCCCAGGCGGAGCCTGCGCTCACCTGATCACCGCATCGCACCACGACAGCGGTGGTCGGGAAGCTCACATCAACCGCTAAGTTGTCAGAATTGCAAGGGACGCCTCTTCGGCGTCCCTTCTTCTTTCCCCCGCGAACTCGTCCACTGCCTTCGCGCACTGTTCCTCTGTCCGTACGTCTGGTGTGCCCTGCACGTTCATGGGTGAAACCGCGCGTTCATGGAGTGAGACCGCCCCAAAAGGTAGAGTTCCGCGGCGTGCACCTCAAGGCCCTCACCCTGCGCGGGTTCAAATCGTTCGCCTCGGCGACCACGCTGCGGTTCGAACCGGGCATCACCTGCGTCGTGGGCCCCAACGGCTCGGGCAAGTCCAATGTCGTGGACGCGCTCAGCTGGGTGATGGGCGAGCAGGGCGCCAAGTCGCTGCGCGGCGGCAAGATGGAGGACGTCATCTTCGCCGGCACCACCGGGCGGCCACCGCTGGGCCGGGCCGAGGTGTCCCTCACCATCGACAACTCCGACGGCGCGCTGCCCATCGAGTACGCCGAAGTCACCATCACCCGGATCATGTTCCGCAACGGCGGCAGCGAGTACCAGCTCAATGGCGACACGTGTCGCCTGCTGGACATCCAGGAACTGCTGAGCGACTCCGGCATCGGCCGCGAGATGCACGTCATCGTCGGCCAGGGCCAGCTCGACTCCGTACTGCACGCCGATCCGATGGGCCGCCGCGCCTTCATCGAGGAGGCCGCGGGCGTCCTCAAGCACCGCAAGCGCAAGGAGAAGGCGCTGCGGAAGCTGGACGCGATGCAGGCGAACCTGGCGCGCGTGCAGGACCTGACGGACGAGCTGCGGCGGCAGCTGAAGCCGCTGGGCCGGCAGGCCGCGGTCGCCCGCCGTGCCGCCGTCATCCAGGCCGACCTGCGCGACGCCCGGCTCCGGCTCCTCGCCGACGACCTGGTACGCCTGCGGCAGGCGCTCCAGGGCGAGATCGCCGACGAGGCCGCGCTGAAGGAACGCAAGGAAGCCACCGAGTCCGAGCTGAAGAAGGCGCAGCAGCGCGAAGCGCTCCTGGAGGACGAGGTCCGCCGGCTCGCCCCGCGCCTCCAGCGTGCCCAGCAGACCTGGTACGAGCTGTCGCAGCTCGCCGAGCGGGTGCGCGGCACGATCTCGCTGGCCGACGCGCGCGTGAAGAGCGCGACCTCGACGGCTCCCGAGGAGCGGCGCGGGCGCGACCCCGAGGACATGGAACGCGAGGCCGCGCGGATCCGCGAGCAGGAGGCCGAGCTCGAAGCGGCCCTGGAGGCGGCCGAGCACGCCCTTGAGGGCACCGTCGAGCACCGGGCCGAGCTGGAGCGTGAGCTCACCGTCGAGGAACGCCGGCTCAAGGACGTCGCCCGCGCCATCGCCGACCGCCGCGAGGGCCTGGCCCGCCTCAACGGCCAGGTCAACGCCGCCCGTTCACGGGCCGCCTCCGCCCAGGCCGAGATCGACCGGCTCGCCTCCTCCCGCGACGAGGCCCAGGAGCGCGCGGTCGCGGCCCAGGAGGAGTACGAGCAGCTGAAGGCGGAGGTCGACGGCCTCGACGCGGGTGACGCCACGCTGGCGGAGCAGCACGAGGCGGCCAAGCGGGCGCTCGCCGAGGCGGAGGCCGCGCAGACAGCGGCCCGCGAAGCAGCCACGACGGCGGAGCGCAGGCGCGCCGCGACCCAGGCCCGCCGCGAGGCCCTCGCGCTCGGACTGCGCCGCAAGGACGGTACGGGGACGCTTCTCGGTGCCAAGGAGCGACTGACGGGTCTCCTCGGGCCCGCGGCCGAACTCCTCTCGGTCACCCAGGGTTTCGAGGTCGCGCTGGCCGCCGCCTTCGGCGCCGCGGCGGACGCCATCGCCGTCACCACCCCCGCCTCCGCCGCGGACGCCATCCGGCTGCTCCGCAAGCAGGACGGGGGACGGGCGGCGCTGCTGCTGGCGGGGGCGCCGGAGGACGACGTACGCCGTGAGGACCGGGGCGAAGGACCGCCGTACGCCGCCGATCTCGTCCGGGGGCCGGGCGATCTGATGCCCGCCGTACGACGGCTGCTGCGCGGGATCGTCGTGGTCAGCACCCTGGAGGACGCCGAGGAGCTGGTCTACTCGCGGCCGGAGCTGACCGCCGTCACCGCCGAAGGGGACCTGCTGGGGGCTCACTTCGCGCAGGGTGGGTCGGCCGGGGCGCCGAGTCTGCTGGAGGTGCAGGCGTCCGTCGACGAGGCGGCGGCCGAGCTCGAAGAGCTGGCCGTGCGGTGTGCGGAACTCGGCGAGGCGCAGCACGAGGCCACCGGGCGCCGCAAGGAGTGCGCCGCGCTCGTCGAGGAGCTGGGGGAGCGGCGGCGGACCGCCGAGCGCGAGAAGTCGGCCGTGGCACAGCAGTTGGGGCGGCTCGCCGGGCAGGCGCGTGGCGCGGCGGGGGAGGCCGAGCGCAGTACGGCCGCCGCCGCGCGGGCGCAGGACGCGCTCGACCGCGCCATGGAGGAGGCGGAGGAGCTGGCCGAGCGGCTCGCCGTCGCCGAGGAGATGCCGGTGGAGGAGGAGCCCGACACCGGCGTACGGGACCGGCTGGCCGCCGACGGCGCCAACGCGCGGCAGACCGAGATGGAGGCCCGGCTCCAGGTGCGGACGCACGAGGAGCGGGTGAAGGGGCTCGCCGGACGGGCCGACGGACTCGACCGGGCCGCGCGCGCCGAACGCGAGGCACGCGCGCGTGCCGAGCAGCGCAGGGCGCGGCTGCGGTACGAGGCCGAGGTCGCCGAGGCCGTGGCCTCCGGGGCGCGGCAGCTGCTCACGCACGTCGAGGTCTCGCTGACCAGGGCCGAGGAGGAGCGGGCCGCCGCCGAGAACGCCAAGGCCCACCGGGAGCGGGCTCTCGGTGCGGCGCGCGGCGAAGGACGCGACCTCAAGGCGGAACTCGACAAACTCACGGATTCAGTTCACCGGGGCGAGGTACTCGGCGCCGAGAAGCGGCTGCGGATAGAGCAGCTGGAGTCGAAGGCGCTGGAGGAACTCGGTGTCGAACCGGCAGGGCTGGTGGCCGACTACGGCCCGCAGCAGCTCGTGCCGCCCTCGCTCCCCGCCGAGGGCGAGGAACTGCCCGAGGACCCGGAGCACCCGCGCAACCAGCCACGCCCGTTCCACCGATCCGAACAGGAGCGGCGGCTCAAGTCAGCCGAACGGGCGTACCAGCAGCTCGGGAAGGTCAATCCGCTCGCCCTTGAGGAGTTCGCCGCGCTGGAGGAGCGTCACAAGTTCCTCAGCGAGCAGTTGGAGGACCTCAAGAAGACGCGGACCGACCTGCTTCAAGTCGTGAAGGAGGTCGACGAGCGTGTCGAACAGGTCTTCACCGAGGCGTACCGGGACACGGCCCTGCAGTTCGAGGGTGTTTTCAGCCGGTTGTTCCCGGGAGGCGAGGGGCGGTTGATCCTGACCGATCCCGACAACATGCTCACCACGGGTGTCGACGTGGAAGCGCGCCCTCCGGGCAAGAAGGTCAAGCGGCTGAGTCTGCTCTCCGGTGGGGAGCGGTCCCTGACCGCCGTGGCCCTGCTGGTGTCGATCTTCAAGGCGCGGCCCAGTCCGTTCTACGTGATGGACGAGGTCGAGGCGGCGCTCGACGACACCAACCTCCAGCGGCTGATCCGGATCATGCAGGAGCTCCAGGAGGCCTCGCAGCTGATCGTGATCACGCACCAGAAGCGCACGATGGAGGTCGCCGACGCGCTGTACGGCGTCTCCATGCAGGGTGACGGTGTGTCGAAGGTCATCAGCCAGCGGCTCCGGTAGATACGTGTAGTCCACATGTGTCGTGACCTGGACTTCTTTCTGGGTTCCTCTTCGGGTTCAAGTGTTGAACGCACCTCTGTGATTACTGCGGAGAAAGCTCACAGCAGGGCGGCTGTTGACTTCGAAAGTTGAAGGCATAGTCTCTGCAACGTTGCTTTTACCTTCAGGTGGTGGGCGGCGTCATGTTGTGCGCCACTTATATGACCATTTGAAGGGCTCGCCCCCACCCCCGGCAGTGAGGCCGGTGGCCCGAGGAGTTTCACGTGACCAGCACAGCGCCCGACAAGTCAGGAGCCGGAGCGGCTCATCCCGAGCATCTCGGGCATGTCATCTTCATCGCGGCGGCGGCCGCGATGGGCGGGTTCCTCTTCGGCTACGACAGTGCCGTGATCAACGGGACCGTCGAAGCGATCCGGAGCCGGTACGACATCGGTTCGGCGGCGCTGGCCCAGGTCATCGCCATCGCGTTGATCGGCTGCGCGATCGGTGCGGCGACCGCGGGGCGGATCGCTGACCGTATCGGCCGTATCCGCTGCATGCAGATCTCGGCGGTCCTGTTCACCATCAGCGCCGTGGGGTCCTCGCTGCCCTTCGCCCTGTATGACCTGGCGTTCTGGCGGGTCATCGGCGGTTTCGCGATCGGTATGGCCTCCGTCATCGGCCCCGCCTACATCGCCGAGGTCGCGCCGCCCGCCTACCGCGGGCGTCTGGGGTCCTTCCAGCAGGCGGCGATCGTGGTCGGTATCGCGGTCTCGCAGCTGGTCAACTGGGGCATCCTGAACGCCGCGGACGGTGACCAGCGCGGGCAGCTGATGGGTCTTGAGGCCTGGCAGGTCATGCTCGGCGTGATGGTCATCCCGGCCGTTCTGTACGGCCTGCTCTCCTTCGCGATCCCCGAGTCCCCCCGCTTCCTGATCTCCGCGGGCCGTGACAAGCGCGCCCGTGAGGTGCTCAAGGAGGTCGAGGGCGACAGGATCGACCTGGACGCCCGGGTCGCCGAGATCGAGCACGCGATGAAGAGCGAGCACAAGTCGACCTTCAAGGACCTGCTCGGCGGCAGCTTCTTCTTCAAGCCGATCGTGTGGATCGGTATCGGTCTGTCGGTGTTCCAGCAGTTCGTCGGTATCAACGTCGCGTTCTACTACTCCTCGACGCTGTGGCAGTCGGTGGGTGTGGACCCGACGGAGTCGTTCTTCTACTCGTTCACCACGTCGATCATCAACATCATCGGCACCGTGATCGCGATGATCTTCGTCGACCGTATCGGGCGCCGTCCGCTGGCCCTGATCGGTTCCGTGGGTATGGTCATCGGTCTCGGTTTCGAGGCGTGGGCGTTCTCCTTCGACCTCGTCGACGGCAAGCTGCCGGCCACCCAGGGCTGGATCGCCCTGATCGCCGCCCACGTCTTCGTCCTCTTCTTCGCCCTGTCCTGGGGTGTCGTGGTGTGGGTCTTCCTCGGCGAGATGTTCCCCAACCGGATCCGCGCCGCCGCCCTGGGCGTCGCCGCCTCCGCGCAGTGGATCGCCAACTGGGCCATCACGGCGAGCTTCCCGTCCCTGGCCGACTGGAACCTCTCCGCGACCTACGTCATCTACACGGTCTTCGCCGCACTCTCCATCCCCTTCGTCCTCAAGTACGTCAAGGAGACCAAGGGCAAGACACTGGAAGAGATGGGCTAGGCCTCACCGGCCGGCCCGCCCGAAACTCGGGGAGAAGGGCCAACCCCCCGCTGCCCCTCTCCCCGTACTCGTAAGAGACGCACCGCCCCGGCTCGGCCTTCGAGGCCCCGAGCCGGGGCGGCGCGTTTTCCGACCCTCGGGCCGCCTCCTCGGTCCTTCAGTTCCATCCCTGAGTTCCATCCCTGAGTTCTGTCCTTGAGTTCAGTCCTTGAGGCGGGGCAGGACGCTCTCGCAGAACAGGTGCAGGCTGCGCCAGCCCTCGTCGACCGGCATGCCGCCGGACAGCGGGTGCAGGACGTAGTTGTCGAGGTGGTGGGCGACGCACTCGTCCGGCGTGAGGATCCGGTAGACGCCCTCGGCGCGCAGCTCGTCCACCGTCGTCGCCGCCGACCTCACCGCCGAGCGGATGTCGCCGGACTGCCAGGAGGCGTACGTCGCCGCCTCGTGCAGGAAGTGTTTGCCGTACTCGGCCCAGGCCCGGTCCGGGTCCTCGGCGATGTGCAGGAGCGGGGTCTCGGCCGACGGCATCATGGTCCAGCCCTCGGTGCCGTACTCGATGAGCCGCTCCTTGTAGTACGCCTCAAGGCCGGGAAGGTGGGCGCTGGGGAAGAAGGGCAGGCCCAGGCGGGCCGCTCGCCGTGCCGCCGCCTTGGAGGAGCCGCCGACCAGCAGCAGGGGGTGCGGGTCGGAGAAGGGCCGCGGAGTCACCCGTACGGTCCTGCCCCGGTACTCGAACTCCTCGCCGGTCCACGCCTTCAGCACCGTTTCCAGCAGTTCGTCCTGGAGCCTGCCGCGCCGCTTCCAGTCGACGTCGAAGAGGGCGTACTCCTCGGGCCGGTAGCCGATGCCCGCGACCGTGACCAGGCGTCCGCCGCTGAGCAGGTCGAGCACGGCGACGTCCTCTGCCAGCCGCAGGGGGTTGTGCAGTGGGCCGATGACCGCCGACACGGTGACCGCGATGTGCCGGGTCGCGCCGAACACAGCGCCCGCGAAGGCGAACGGTGACGGCAGCCAGTTGTTGGGGACGCCGTGGTGTTCCTCGGTCTGCACGGTGGTGATGCCGCGGTCGTCGGCGTACGCGGCCATCTCGACCGCAGCCTGGTAGCGGGCGCTCAGTGACGCGGGGGTGGCGTCGGGGTCAACGAGGTTGAAGCGCACGACGGTTACGGGCATGGGAGCCCCCCTTCGGGTGTGGTGGGGGACGGTAGCTGACGGTGCGTCAGACTGCTATAGAGGTGGGCTCCTCGGTGGGTGCGGGGAGGGCTTCTTGGGGTGTGAGCAGGCTGGGCTCGACCTGAGGTCGACCTGAGGTCGACCTGAGGCCGACCTGAGGCCGACCTGAGGTCGGTCTGGAGCGGGCCGGCGGCGCACGCCGGGCGCGGTGCGGTCGGGGGTGCGTACCGGGTACGGCGCGGTCGGGGGCGCGACGGGAGTGGTGGAGGGGCGCGCGGGCTCGCTCCGGTGGTCGTGTTCTTTGGAGGAAGATACGAATCGCTCGCCGTGGAGCGGCTCTCCCTCCGCGGCGGGGGATGGCTGATACTGGGTGACGTTATGGAAATCGTCATCCTTGCTGTAGTCATCGCCGTGGTCGTGATCGGCGCGCTCGGTGGGCTCGTCGTCGGCAGTCGCAAGCGAAAACTGCCCCCGCCGCCCCCCGCCGCCCCCGACATCACCGCCCCCCCGGCCGAGCCGCACGTCGGCGACGAGGCCGAGACGCCGCGCGACGAACCGCGCCGCACGATCGAGGAGGTGGATCTTCCGGGCTCCGACGCGGCGGCGTCGGCACCCGTCGCCGTCGAGGAACCCCCCGCGGCCCCCGGGATCGAGGTCCCGGAACCGACCGCGGGCCGGCTGGTGCGGCTGCGCACCCGGCTGTCCCGCTCGCAGAACGCGCTCGGCAAGGGGCTGCTCACGCTGCTCTCGCGCGAGCACCTCGACGAGGACACCTGGGAGGAGATCGAGGACACGCTGCTCACCGCCGACGTCGGCGTGCAGCCCACCCAGGAGCTGGTCGACCGGCTGCGTGAGCGGGTGAGGGTGCTCGGCACCCGTACGCCGGAGGAGCTGCGGGCGCTGCTGCGCGAGGAACTGCTCACGCTGCTCGTCCCCGAGTTCGACCGCGAGGTCAAGACCGACTCGAACCTCGACACCCCCGGCATCGTGATGGTCGTCGGGGTCAACGGCACCGGCAAGACCACCACGACCGGCAAGCTCGCCCGGGTGCTGGTCGCCGACGGCAAGAACGTCGTCCTGGGTGCCGCCGACACCTTCCGCGCCGCAGCCGCCGACCAGCTCCAGACCTGGGGTGACCGCGTGGGTGCCCGCACCGTGCGCGGTCCCGAGGGCGGGGACCCCGCCTCGATCGCGTTCGACGCGGTCAAGGAGGGCATCGAGGCGGGCGCGGACGTCGTCCTCATCGACACCGCCGGCCGGCTGCACACCAAGACCGGGCTCATGGACGAGCTCGGCAAGGTCAAGCGAGTGGTCGAGAAGCACGCTCCGCTGGACGAGATCCTGCTCGTCCTCGACGCCACCACCGGGCAGAACGGCCTCGTCCAGGCCCGTGTCTTCGCCGAGGTCGTCGACGTCACCGGCATCGTGCTCACCAAGCTCGACGGCACGGCCAAGGGCGGCATCGTCATCGCGGTGCAGCGCGAGCTGGGCGTGCCGGTCAAGCTGGTGGGTCTGGGCGAGGGGGCGGACGACCTGGCGCCGTTCGAGCCGGAGGCGTTCGTGGATGCCCTTATCGGAGACTGACCAGACTGACTCCCGGACCGAGTCCGACCGGTGCTTCGAGAAGCGCCCGCCCCCGAGGTGCAGTCGGGAGCGGGCGCTTCGTCATGTGAGGTCGGGGTGAGGACGGCCGGGCCCGTGGTGAGGGTGGCTGAACCCGAGGAGAGTGCCTACGCGCGTGAGCGGTGTGCCACGTACGCCAGTGTCCCGAGCAGCAGCCGCGCCTGTGGCGGCTTGGTCGCCGAGTCCAGGTCGGGGGAGCGCAGCCAGCGGACCGGGCCGAGGCCAGCGCGGTCGGAGGGCGGGGCGGTGATGTGCGCGCCGGTGCTGAGGCCGTGCAGGTCGAGGAAGGCGTCGTCCCAGCCCATCCGGTAGAGCAGCTGGGGCAGTTCGGGCGCGGAGCCGGGGGCGACGAGGAACTGGGCGCGGCCGTCCGGCGTCACCGCCACCGGTCCGAGGGGGAGCCCCATCCGTTCGAGCCGGACGAGCGCGCGGCGCCCGGCGGCCTCGGCGACCTCGATCACGTCGAACGCGCGGCCGACCGGCAGCATCATGGCGGCACCGGGGAACCCGGCCCAGGCCTCGGTCACCTCGTCGAGGGTGGCGCCGGCCGGGATCGACGGCGCGAAGTCCAGTGGATGCGCGCCCGGTGCCCGGCAGTCGGCCTTGCCGCAGGAACAGGCACCCGCGGCGGCCCGCGCGCCCGGGACCACGTCCCATCCCCACAGCCCGGTGAACTCCGCCACGGCGGTGCACTCCGACAAGCGGCCGCGGCGCCGTGAGCCGGGCCGGAGTTCTCGCGTCCCCCGACTGCTGCCGATCGTGAAGCCCATGCCCCCTCCAACGGGTCCGATCTACCGGTGGTTACGTGCCGCGATCGGAACGTGACCCTGTGTTTCCGACTTCCCCGATTACCGCCCGATCCAGGCGGCGCTCAGAGGTGCTCCGGGTAGCGTGCTCGGCGTCACGCGCCCCGGCGCACACCGCTCCGCCCAGTCCGGGCCATGTCGTGTCAAGTGAATCGCGGGTGGACGGCGCGGAGTTCATTCGAAGGGGTGGCGAATGGTGGCGTTTCCGGGATCGCCATGGCTGGAGGGGTGATCGTAGGATTACTTTGAGTACACGAGTCCTGGGGACGTGTGCACTCGTGGGTATGCCAAGGGCAAGTCGGCTTCCCGTTCGAAGGGTGAGAACTACCGGACGGGCAGCCGTATTTACCGGCATTCTGATAGGGCTTGGCGCACGCAGCGTACAAGTGGTCTCAGGGATGGGGGCGTTCCAGTGGGCGGCAACGGCGGAGGCGGGGCGACCGCGACCGGCACGGACAAGCGCCCCAATGAGCTGCTCGGCTCATGGTTCGTGCGCAGCGGTTGGTCCAAGGGCGAGCTCGCACGTCAAGTGAACCGCAGGGCCCGTCAGTTGGGGGCCAACCACATCTCCACGGACACCTCGCGGGTGCGGCGCTGGCTCGACGGAGAGAATCCCCGCGAGCCCATCCCGCGGATCCTCTCCGAGCTGTTCTCCGAGCGGTTCGGCTGTGTCGTCGCCGTCGAGGACCTCGGGCTGCGCGCCGCCCACCAGTCACCGTCCGTGTCCGGCGTCGACCTGCCCTGGACGGGCCCGCAGACCGTGGCGCTGATCAGCGAGTACTCCCGCAGCGACCTGATGCTGGCGCGGCGCGGCTTCCTCGGCAGCTCACTCGCCCTCGCGGCGGGACCCGCCCTCATCGAACCCATGCAGCGCTGGCTGGTGCCGTCGCCCACCACGCCGCGCTCCGAGCCCGAGCAGTCCACCTCGGTGCGCCGCGGCCGGCTCTCCAAGCCGGAGCTCGACCTCCTGGAGTCCACCACCGTGATGTTCCGGCAGTGGGACGCCCAGTGCGGCGGCGGACTGCGCCGCAAGGCGGTCGTGGGGCAGTTGCACGAGGTGACGGACCTCCTCCAGGAGCCCCAGCCCGCCGAGACGAACAGGCGCCTGTTCAAGGTCGCGGCGGAACTGGCCGAGCTCGCGGGCTGGATGAGCTACGACGTGGGGCTCCAGCCCACCGCTCAGAAGTACTTCGTCCTCGCCCTGCACGCCGCCAAGGAGGCCGGCGACAAACCGCTCGGCTCGTACGTCCTGTCCAGCATGAGCCGCCAGATGATCCACCTGGGCCGCCCCGACGACGCGCTGGAACTCATCCACCTCGCGCAGTACGGAAGCCGCGACTGCGCGAGCCCTCGCACCCAGTCCATGCTGTATGCGATGGAGGCCCGCGCGTACGCCAACATGGGCCAGCCCGGGAAGTGCAAGCGCGCCGTCCGGATGGCCGAGGACACCTTCGCCGACGTGCACGAATGGGACGACCCGGACCCCGACTGGATCCGCTTCTTCTCCGAGGCCGAGCTGTACGGCGAGAACAGCCACTCCTACCGCGACCTCGCCTATGTCGCCGGGCGCAGCCCCACGTACGCCTCCATGGCCGAGCCCCTGATGCGGCAGGCCGTCGACCTCTTCGCCAAGGACTCCGAACACCAGCGTTCATACGCACTGAACCTGATCGGCATGGCCACCGTGCACCTCCTCCAGCGGGAGCCCGAGAAGAGCGCGGCGCGCGCCACGGAAGCCATGGCGTACGCCAGGAAAGTCCGCTCGGAGCGCGTCAACACTCGTATTCGAAAGACCGTCGACACCGCGGCCCGGGACTTCGGTGACCTCGCCGAGGTCGTCGACCTCACCGCCCAGCTCGCCGTCGACCTGCCCGAGACCGCCGAGGCGGTCTGACGGAGGCCGTGCGAGCGGCCTTGTCCCAGTACCCCGGCCGCGGCCGGCCGTCCCGAACTGCCCGACTCGGCTCCCCCATGCCAGGTCATCGGACGGCCCGTCGCGGCCGGCCTGTCTCCGTTCCGGGGAAGGTTGCGCCACGATAACGATCGCTCCGCGCGGTCTCAGGCAGTTCATCGAGGCGTAACACACGAGGCGCCTTCGTCACTGCGGTGAAACATCGAGGGGCGCCGACCGAAACCGCGCTGCGCCAATGTCATGGCGCATAACCGGCCCACCCCTCACGCCCACTTCAGGCTTCGCCCGCACGGGGCCGTACCAACCGACGAGGAGACGCCGATGGCACCAGCCATCACCCTTGCCGCAGATGCACCCACGCTGTCTGCTGCCAACACAGGGTTCATGCTCATCTGTTCCGCCCTGGTGCTGATCATGACGCCCGGCCTGGCCTTCTTCTATGGAGGCATGGTCCGCGTCAAGAGCACCTTGAACATGCTGATGATGAGTTTCATCAGCATCGGGATCGTCACCATCCTGTGGGTGCTGTACGGCTTCTCCCTCGCCTTCGGCACCGACAAGGGCTCGCTGATCGGCTGGACCTCCGACTACGTCGGGTTCAGCGGGATCGGCAGCACGGACCTCTGGGACGGGTACACGATCCCGATCTACGTCTTCGCCGTGTTCCAGCTGATGTTCGCGATCATCACGCCGGCGCTGATAAGCGGTGCGCTCGCGGACCGGGTGAAGTTCGTGTCCTGGTGCCTGTTCGTCACGCTGTGGGTGACGGTCGTGTACTTCCCGGTCGCGCACTGGGTGTGGGGCACCGGCGGCTGGGCCTTCGACCTCGGGGTGATCGACTTCGCGGGTGGTACGGCGGTCCACATCAACGCGGGTGCGGCGGCGCTGGGTGTGATCCTGGTGATCGGCAAGCGGGTCGGTTTCAAGAAGGACCCGATGCGTCCGCACAGCCTGCCGCTGGTGATGCTGGGCGCGGGTCTGCTGTGGTTCGGCTGGTTCGGCTTCAACGCCGGTTCCTGGCTGGGCAACGACGACGGTGTCGGCGCGCTGATGTTCCTCAACACGCAGATTGCCACCGCGGCGGCGATGCTGGCCTGGCTGGCCTACGAGAAGATCCGGCACGGCGCGTTCACCACGCTGGGCGCGGCTTCCGGTGCGGTCGCGGGTCTGGTGGCGATCACCCCGTCCGGCGGTGCGGTCTCCCCGCTCGGCGCGATCGCGGTGGGTGCCATCGCGGGTGTGCTGTGCGCCATGGCGGTCGGCCTGAAGTACAAGTTCGGCTACGACGACTCCCTGGACGTGGTGGGTGTCCACCTCGTCGGCGGTGTCGTGGGCTCCCTGCTCATCGGGTTCTTCGCCTCCGGCAAGGGCCAGTCCGACGTCGAGGGCCTCTTCTACGGCGGCGGCCTGGACCAGTTCTGGAAGCAGTGCGCCGGTGTCTTCGCCGTCCTCGGCTACTCCCTCGTCGCCTCCGCGATCCTCGCCTTCCTGATCGACAAGACGATCGGAATGCGGGTCGGTGAGGACGAGGAGGTCGCGGGTATCGACCAGGCCGAGCACGCCGAGACCGCATACGACTTCAGTGGCGCGGGCGGTGGCTCGGGCTTCAGTTCTTCGACGACCGCCACGGCGGGCACGGCGGGCACGGCCAAGAAGGTGGACGCATGAAGCTCATCACCGCTGTTGTGAAGCCTCACCGGCTGGACGAGATCAAGGAGGCCCTGCAGGCCTTCGGGGTTCATGGTCTGACGGTGACCGAGGCCAGCGGCTACGGTCGGCAGCGTGGGCACACCGAGGTCTACCGTGGTGCGGAGTACACGGTCGATCTGGTTCCCAAGATCCGTGTCGAGGTGCTGGCCGAGGACGACGCCGCCGAGGGTCTGATCGACGTCATCGTCAAGGCGGCCCGTACGGGCAAGATCGGTGACGGCAAGGTGTGGTCGATCCCGGTCGACACCGCCGTCCGCGTCAGGACCGGCGAGCGCGGCCCGGACGCGCTCTAGAGAGACGGCGCGCTCGCAAGAGACGGGCTCCGAGGAGACGACGGGCTCCGAGGAGACAAAGAAAGACAGGAGTCGCTGGGTGACGAGTACGGACACGCGTACGGAAGCAGAGGACTCGGGACCCAGCGGCTATGCGGCGGCCCGGCTGCGCCTTCTCCAGGGGGAGGCGCAGTCCGGGCCGCCGCGCCGTGCAGCCCTCGCCGAACTCACGGACGACTGGCTCACCGGCCTCTTCGAAGCCGGCAGCGAGGCGCCCCGCGGCGTCTCCCTGGTCGCCGTCGGCGGCTACGGCAGAGGCGAGCTCTCCCCGCGCAGCGACCTCGACCTGCTCCTCCTGCACGACGGCAGCGACTCGGGCGCCGTCGCGGCCCTGGCCGACCGCATCTGGTACCCCGTCTGGGACCTCGGCCTCGGCCTCGACCTCGACCACTCCGTCCGCACGCCGGCCGAGGCCCGCAAGACGGCGGGCGAGGACCTCAAGGTCCAGCTCGGACTCCTCGACGCCCGGCACATCGCCGGCGACCTCGGCCTCACCGCGGGACTGCGCACGGCCGTCCTCGCCGACTGGCGCAACCAGGCGCCGAAACGTCTCCCCGAACTCCAGGAGCTGTGCTCCGAACGGGCTGAACGCCAGGGCGAGTTGCAGTACCTCCTCGAACCGGACCTGAAGGAGGCGCGCGGCGGACTGCGCGACGCCACCGCCCTGCGCGCGGTGGCCGCCTCCTGGCTCGCGGACGCGCCCCGCGAAGGCCTCACCGACGCCCGAAGGCGCCTGCTGGACGTCCGTGACGCGCTCCACCTCACCACCGGCCGCGCCACCGACCGCCTCGCACTCCAGGAGCAGGACCAGGTCGCCGCGGAACTGGGACTGCTGGACGCCGACACCCTGCTGCGCCAGGTGTACGAGGCGGCCCGCGTCGTCTCGTACGCGAGTGACGTGACCTGGCGCGAGGTCGGACGCGTGCTGCGTTCCCGCGCCGTGCGTCCGCGTCTGCGCGCCATGCTCGGCGGCGGTGCCAAGCCCGCCGCGGAGCGCTCCCCGCTCGCCGAGGGTGTCGTCGAACAGGACGGCGAGGTGGTGCTCGCCCGCGCCGCGCGACCCGAGCGCGACCCCGTGCTCCCGCTGCGAGCGGCGGCCGCGGCGGCGCAGTCCGGCCTCCCGCTCTCCCTGCACGCCGTACGGCGCATGGCAGCCGCCGCACGCCCCCTGCCCACGCCCTGGCCCGCCGAGGCACGCGAACAACTCGTCACGCTCCTCGGCTCCGGCCGCCCGACCATCGAGGTCTGGGAGGCCCTGGAGGCCGAGGGCCTGATCACCAGACTGCTGCCCGACTGGGAGCGCGTGCGCTGCCGCCCGCAGCGCAACGCCGTCCACATCTGGACCGTGGACCGCCACCTCATCGAGACTGCCGTCCGCGCCTCCGAACTCGCCCGCCGGGTGGGCCGCCCCGACCTGCTCCTCGTCGCCGCCCTGCTGCACGACATCGGCAAGGGCTGGCCCGGCGACCACTCCGTGGCGGGCGAGATCATCGCGCGCGACGTGGCCGCCCGGATCGGCTTCGACCGCGCGGACGTGGCCGTGCTCGCCACCCTCGTACGCCATCATCTGCTGCTCATCGACACCGCCACCCGGCGCGACCTGGAGGACCCCGCCACCGTCCGCGCGGTCGCCGAGGCGGTCGGCTCGCAGGGCACCCTCGAACTGCTGCACGCGCTCACCGAGGCCGACGCGCTGGCCACCGGACCCGCCGCCTGGTCCTCCTGGCGGGGCTCCCTCGTCACCGACCTGGTCAAGCGGGTCTCCGCGGTGTTCTCCGGGGACGCCCCCGAGGAGCCCGAGACCGTGGCGCCGACGGCCGAAGAGGAACGGCTCGCGATCGAGTCGTTCCGGACCGGCGGGCCCGTGCTGTCGCTGCGTGCCCAGACCGAACCGGTCGACCCCGAGGCCGTCCCCGCGTCCGTACCGCAGGACCCGGAACCGCTGGGCGTGGAACTCCTCATCGCCGTACCCGACCAGCCCGGTGTGCTCCCCGCCGTCGCGGGCGTCCTCGCCATGCACCGGCTGACCGTCCGTACGGCCGGACTGCGCGCCCTCGACCTGCCCGACGGCGTGGAGGGTTCGGTGCTGCTGCTGGACTGGCGGGTCGCCGCCGAGTACGGCTCCCTGCCGCAGGCCGCCCGGCTGCGCGCCGACCTGGTACGCGCCCTGGACGGCTCCCTGGACATCGCGGGCCGCCTGGCCGAGCGGGACGCCGCCTATCCCAGGCGCCGCGGCACGATCGCCCCGCCGCCCCGGGTGACGGTCGCCCCGGCGGCATCCCGCCACGCCACCGTCATCGAGGTCCGCGCCCATGACGCCCCAGGCCTGCTGCACCGGATCGGGCGGGCGCTGGAGAAGGCGAACGTACGGGTGCGCAGCATGCACGTGTCCACGCTGGGCGCGAACGCCGTGGACGCCTTCTACGTGACGGGGGCGAAGGGCTCGCCGCTGCCGGGGGAGGAGGCCGCCTCGCTGGCCCGGGGGCTGGAGGAGATGCTCCGGGGGTGACTCCGGACGCGGTCCTGCGATCGACGGCGCACCCGTGTGCGAGGGTGCCGCCAAGCTCGTACGAACGCGGTGGAGACCCTTCCGCGCGCGGCCAGATACCCTGGAGGGCGATTCCCATCGCCCCCGACCCCTGAGGACAGACGAGCGCCGTGTTCGATACTCTCTCCGATCGCCTCTCAGCGACGTTCAAGAACCTGCGGGGCAAGGGCCGGCTGTCCGAAGCTGACATCGACGCCACCGCACGCGAGATCCGTATCGCGCTTCTCGAAGCGGACGTCGCCCTGCCGGTCGTGCGGACCTTCATCAAGAACGTCAAGGAGCGCGCGCTCGGTGCCGAGGTCTCCAAGGCGCTGAACCCGGCTCAGCAGGTCCTGAAGATCGTGAACGAGGAACTCGTCACGATCCTCGGCGGCGAGACCCGCCGCCTCCGGTTCGCCAAGAACCCGCCCACCGTGATCATGCTGGCCGGTCTCCAGGGTGCCGGTAAGACCACGCTCGCGGGCAAGCTCGGCAAGTGGCTCAAGGACCAGGGCCACTCCCCGCTGCTCGTCGCCGCCGACCTCCAGCGCCCCAACGCCGTGAACCAGCTCAGCGTCGTCGCCGAGCGCGCGGGCGTCGCCGTCTACGCGCCCGAGCCCGGCAACGGCGTCGGTGACCCGGTCAAGGTCGCCAAGGACTCCATCGAGTTCGCGAAGACGAAGGTCCACGACATCGTGGTCGTCGACACCGCCGGCCGCCTGGGCATCGACCAGGAACTGATGCGGCAGGCCGCGGACATCCGCGACGCCGTCTCGCCGGACGAGATCCTCTTCGTCGTCGACGCGATGATCGGCCAGGACGCGGTCAACACCGCCGAGTCCTTCCGTGACGGCGTCGGCTTCGACGGCGTGGTGCTCTCCAAGCTCGACGGCGACGCCCGCGGCGGCGCGGCCCTCTCCATCGCGTCGGTCACCGGCAAGCCGATCATGTTCGCGTCGAACGGCGAGAAGCTCGACGACTTCGACGCCTTCCACCCTGACCGGATGGCCTCCCGCATCCTCGACATGGGTGACCTGCTCACCCTGATCGAGCAGGCGGAGAAGACGTTCAGCCAGGAAGAGGCCCAGCAGATGGCCTCCAAGCTGGCGTCCAAGAAGGGTCAGGACTTCACGCTCGACGACTTCCTGGCCCAGATGGAACAGGTCCGGAAGATGGGCAGCATCAGCAAGCTGCTCGGCATGCTCCCGGGCATGGGCCAGATCAAGGACCAGATCGCCAACATCGACGAGCGTGATGTCGACCGCATGGCCGCGATCATCAAGTCCATGACCCCGGCCGAGCGCCAGGAACCGACGATCATCAACGGCTCGCGCCGCGCCCGTGTCGCCAAGGGCTCCGGTGTCGACGTCAGCGCGGTCAAGGGCCTGGTCGAGCGTTTCTTCGAGGCCCGCAAGATGATGGCCCGAATGGCCCAGGGCGGCGGCATGCCGGGGATGCCCGGGATTCCGGGCATGGGCGGCGGCCCCGGCCGCGCCAAGAAGAAGCAGAAGCAGGCCAAGGGCAAGCAGCGCTCCGGCAACCCGATGAAGCGCAAGCAGGAGGAGGCGGAGGCCGCGGCACGCCGCGAGGCCGGCGGCCAGCCGGGCGACGCCCCCGGCCTGCCCCAGCAGAGCGGCCAGCCCTTCGAGCTGCCGGACGAGTTCAAGAAGTTCATGGGCTGACGGTTCGTCGCGTACGGGTCGTCCTCCCGTACGGTGCTTCGCGTACGGGGCTCTGATCTCGTACGACGCCGGGGGCGCCCCTCGTTTTCGGGGGGCGCCCCCGGCGCGTCGCCGGGCCGTTCCCTGCGGGTGCTGGCGTCTCTTTCCTGTCGTAACGTCCGGATATGACCAACCCCGTGCCGCCGCGCAAGGCTGACCAGCCGTGGCGTTCCGAAGGCACCCCGCCGGAGCCGACACCACCGGCTTCCGGCAAGCGGAAGATGCCGGGTGGCTGGGGCGGGCTGATCCTCACCGCCCTCGTCGTGTACCTGATCGCCAACCTGGTGCTGTCCTTCTTCAACGAGGGCGACGAGCCGACGATCTCGTACACGGAGTTCAGCAAGCAGGTCGACGCCGGCAACGTCACCAAGATCTACTCCAAGGGCGACGCGATCCAGGGCCAGCTCAAGAACGCCCAGGACAACCCGGAGGACGACGGGAAGTACACCAAGTTCAAGACCCAGCGCCCGTCCTTCGCGGACGACCAGCTCTGGGAGGACCTGGAGAAGCACGACGTCACGGTGACCGCCGAGCCGGTGGTCCAGCAGCGCAGCTTCCTGTCCAACCTGCTGATCTCGCTCGCGCCGATGCTGCTCCTCGTCGTCCTGTGGATCTTCATCGCCCGGCGGATGAGCTCGGGGATGGGCGGCGCGGGCGGAATGCTCGGCCGCAAGGCGCCGCCGAAACCGGTCGAGCTCCAGCCCGGTGCCGAGCGCACGACGTTCGCGGACGTGGCCGGGATCGACGAGGTCGAGGGCGAACTCAACGACGTCGTGGACTTCCTGAAGAACCCCGACGAGTACCGGAAAATGGGCGCCAAGATGCCCCGTGGCGTGCTCCTCGCCGGTCCTCCCGGCACCGGAAAGACGCTGCTGGCGCGGGCGGTCGCAGGGGAGGCGGGGGTGCCGTTCTTCTCGGCCTCCGCCTCGGAGTTCATCGAGATGATCGTGGGTGTGGGCGCCTCCCGGGTCCGCGAACTGTTCGCGGAGGCCCGCAAGGTGGCCCCCTCCATCATCTTCATCGACGAGATCGACACCATCGGGCGGGCGCGGGCCGGCGGCTCCGGAATGGGCGGCCACGACGAGCGCGAGCAGACCCTGAACCAGATCCTCACCGAGATGGACGGCTTCTCCGGCGCCGAGGGCGTGATCGTCATCGCCGCGACGAACCGCGCGGACATCCTGGACCCGGCGCTCACCCGGCCCGGCCGCTTCGACCGCGTCGTCAACGTCTCGCCCCCCGACCGCGAGGGCCGCGCGGCGATCCTGGAGATCCACACCCGCGGGATCCCGCTGGCCCCGGACGTGGATCTGACCCAGGTGGCCCGCTCGACTCCGGGCATGACAGGTGCGGATCTGGCCAATCTCGCCAACGAGGCCGCGCTCCTCGCCGTCAAGCGCAAGCAGAAGCAGGTCACGCGGTCGGACCTCTCGGAGGCGCTCGAAAAGGTCCAACTGGGCGCCGTGCGCCCCCTGGTGATGCCCGTCGAGGAACGCCGCCGCACCGCCTATCACGAGAGCGGCCACGCCCTGCTCGGCATGCTCCAGCCCGGGTCCGACCCGGTCCGCAAGATCACCATCGTGCCGCGCGGCCGTGCTCTGGGTGTCACGCTGTCCACCCCGGACGCGGACCGTTACGCGTACACCGAGGAGTACCTGCGCGGTCGCATCATCGGCGCGCTGGGGGGCATGGCCGCCGAGCACGTCGTCTACGGGGTCGTCACCACGGGTTCGGAGAACGACCTTGAGCAGGTCACCAGCCTCGCGCGCGGCATGGTCGCCCGCTGGGGCATGAGCGAACGCGTCGGCCGCCTCTCCGCCCTCCCGAACGACGTCCAGCAGGCCTACGGCCTCGCCGCGGCTCCCGCCACCCTGGACTCGATCGACCACGAGATGCGGCGCATCGTCGACGGGTGCTACGAGGAGGCCTGCGAGAAGCTCCGCGACCACCGCGGGCAGTTGGACGCCCTCGCCGAGGCGCTGCTCGCGAACGAGACCCTGGAGGAGGCGGACGCGTACCGCATCGCGGGGATCACCCGTCCGCCGAAAGAGGGCTAGAGGAAGAGCCGGTGCTTGAGGGACTTCAGGCCGCCGGTCATCAGACCGTACGGGCGATCAGGTACCGGAAGACGTTCGGCATCCACACCGTCCCGTCGGCCCGCTGATGCGGATGCAGCGCCTCCCGCAGCTCCTTGTCGACCTGGGCCGCGTCCGTGGCGCCGACCGCCGCGTCGAAGTGTCCGGTCGACAGCAGCCCCCGCACCGCGCTGTCCGCGTCGGCGTATCCGAAGGGGCAGGCGACCCGGCCCGACCCGTCGGGCCTGAGTCCGGCGCGCTGGGCGACCTCCTCCAGGTCGTCACGGCGGGCGGGCCGCCAACCGCCCGCCCCGCGCAAGGGGTCGGCCAGCCTGGTGGCGACCCGCAGCACGGACGAGGTGGCGCAGCGCTCCGGCGGGCCCCAGCCGGCGAGCACCACGGGCGTCCCCGGCTCGGCGAGCGGTGCCGCGGAGTCCACGAGTTCGGCGAGCCCTTCGGAGTCGCCGGCCAGACCCCCGATGGGCTCGAACGCGGTCACGAGGTTGAACCCGGGCGCCGCCGGGTCGGCCACGTCCCCGGGGGTGCCCTCGACGAGACGGGTGTCGGCACGCGCGCGCGTGCCCCACGTCCTGGGCAGTAACCGCTCCCGCGCGAGGGCCACTCGTTCGGGCGACCTGGAGTCGACCCCGGTGACCGCGGCGCCCCGGGAGGCCGCCGTCAGGAGGGCGAGCCCGGAGCCGCAGCGCAGACCCAGCAGCCGGGTTCCGGCGCCCACGTCGAGTCGCTCGTAGACGGCCTCGTGGAGCGGGACCAGCATCCGCTCCTGGATCTCGGACCAGTCACGCGCGCGTGCACACGGGTCCACCCGGGGTACGGCCCCCGCGTGAGGTAGGTGCTGCCGCACGAGCGTAGGTGTCATCGAAAGCGCCCCAATCCGCCGAGAGTTGCCCTGTCCCCGTCCCCCTGGCTGCCGTAGCAGTGCGTCGCACTTCCCCCGTATGCCAGGTAACTCCGCGCCCGACGTGTCGTCCAGGGGTTACGGCGCCCGGTTTGTGCGCGAGGTGTGCGCTCGGTAAGAATTCACATCCCGGCAACGTGTGCCCGTACCATCGCGCCATGGCCAAGGCACCTGTTCTCACGCCCCGGGCGGACGATTTCCCGCGCTGGTACCAGGATCTGATCAACAAGGCCGAGTTGGCCGACAACGGTCCGGTGCGCGGAACCATGGTCATCCGCCCCTACGGGTACGGCCTGTGGGAGCGGATGCAGCAGGAGATGGACGCCCGGATCAAGGAAGCGGGCGCCCAGAACGCCTACTTCCCGCTCTTCATCCCGCAGTCGTACCTGACGAGGGAGGCCGAGCACGTCGAGGGTTTCGCTCCGGAGCTCGCGGTCGTCACGCACGGCGGCGGCAAGGAGCTGGAGGAGCCGATCGTCGTCCGCCCCACCTCGGAGACGATCGTCAACGACTACTTCTCCAAGTGGGTGCAGAGCTACCGCGACCTGCCGCTGTTGATCAACCAGTGGGCGAACGTGGTCCGTTGGGAGATGCGCCCGCGGGTGTTCCTGCGCACGACGGAGTTCCTGTGGCAGGAGGGGCACACCGCCCACGCCACGTACGAGGACGCCAGGGACTACGCCGCGCACATCCACGAGAAGGTGTACGCCGACTTCATGGTCGAGGTACTCGGGATCGACGTCGTACTCGGCCGCAAGACGGCGAGCGAGCGGTTCGCCGGCGCCGTCAACACCCTCACGCTCGAGGCGATGATGGGCGACGGCAAGGCCCTGCAGATGGGCACCAGCCACGAACTCGGACAGAACTTCGCGAAGGCCTTCCACACCCGGTACCTGTCCAAGGACGGGAAGCAGGAGCTCGTCTGGCAGACCTCCTGGGGGTCCTCGACCCGGATGCTCGGTGGCCTGATCATGTCGCACGGCGACGACGACGGACTGCGGGTGCCGCCCCGGCTGGCCTCCGTACAGGCCGTCGTCCTCGCGATCAAGGGCGACGAGGCGGTTCTGGCCAAGGTCCGCGAGATCGGCGACCGGTTGAAGGCGGCGGGCGTACGGGTGCTGGTCGACGACCGCACGGACACCCCCTTCGGGCGGCGCGCCGTCGACTGGGAACTCAAGGGCGTGCCCGTCCGTATCGAGGTCGGCCCCCGTGACCTGGAGAACGGCACCGCGATGCTGGCCCGTCGTATCCCCGGCGGCAAGGAGCCGGTCGCGATCGACAGCCTCGCGGCCCTGCTTCCCACCGTCCTGGAGGAGGACCAGGCGCTGCTCCTCGCGCAGTCGCGTGCGCGGCGTGAGTCCAGGACGGCGGACGTGTCGACGGTCGAGGAGGCCGTGGAGGCGGCCGTGGCCGGCGGCTGGGCGCGCATTCCGTGGGCCGACCTCGGCGAAGAGGGCGAGGCCAGGCTGGCCGAGCACGCGGTGACCGTACGGTGTCTGATCGCCACGGACGGGTCGGTGCCCGACTCCGACGATTCACCCGGTAACGTCGCTGTCGTGGGCCGCGCGTACTAGGTTCGCCCCAAGGGCGGCCGAAACGTCTCTTGCGCATCTGATGACCACAGCTGACCCCAGGCGCGGATCTCGTCTACGCGCAGGGGCGTACGGGTGTCTACGTACCGGCTAGGCATGAACTGTGAGGCTTCTCCGCAGATCAGCGCACCCGCCCTCGTCCGGACGCATCAGCGGCAACTGACGGGTACGTGCAAATTATTTGGGATGCCCCGGAATAGGAACACTGGGGCACTGAGGCTCGTTGTCATTACGTGAGCACGACACCACCTGTTCTCGCCGCAGAGCTGGCAGAGGCGTGGGCCGATATTCAGCGGCACCACACCGAGCTGCCAGATCTAGCCGCGCCAGAGTCCCTGATCGGAGAGTCGTCGTCCGCCTGCGGGCACGAACTCTCCTTCGAGCGACTGCTTCATGAGGCAGTCCATGGCATCGCAGCCGCGCGCGGAGTCCGCGACACCTCGCGCGCCGGCCGCTACCACAACCGCAGATTCCTCGCGATCGCCGAGGAGTTGGGCCTGGACCATCCCGAGGAGCCGCATCCCAGCAGCGGCTTCTCGCTGGTCACGCTCAACCCCGAGGCGAAGCGCCGCTATCGCCCGACCATCGAGCGGTTGCAGCGTTCCCTCAAGGCCCATACCGTCGCGACCGCCGCGGACACCGCGCGCAGTTTCCGGGGGCCGGCCGCAAGGCACGGTTCCTCCGGAGGGGGCGTGCGCGTGAAGGCGGTGTGCGACTGCGGCCGCAACGTACGGGTCGTTCCTTCGGTGCTCGCCCAGGCGCCGATCGTGTGCGGGGGGTGCGGCAAACCGTTCAGGATTCCCGAGGTGGTCGGCGCGGCGGCGGGCTGAACCGGCATCTCGTAGGTACCGGGTCGCGGGGACCCGGTCGGCCCGAGTGGGCCTCGGCGGTGAGCGTCGGCATCTCGTGGATGCCGGAAAACACGGTCGGGGCCCGGCTCGTACGGGCGCCGCGAGCCGTCGAGCCAGGTAAGCCGGTCACCGAGGTCCGGCCGCACGTCAGGGTGTGGCAGAATGGCTGGCTGTACTCGACAGTCGCATAGGACCCCTCTCTCCTCCGGCTGACGCGTCCATCGGGCACTCGGGTACCGCAACCCCACGCGGCAATCTCGCCGTGCCCAACCACGTCAAGACCAGGAGACACCACTTCCGTGGCAGTCAAGATCAAGCTGAAGCGTCTGGGCAAGATCCGTTCGCCTCACTACCGCATCGTCGTCGCCGACTCCCGTACCCGCCGTGACGGCCGGGCCATCGAGGAGATCGGCCTGTACCACCCGGTGCAGAACCCCTCGCGCATCGAGGTCGACACCGAGCGTGCGCAGTACTGGCTGGGTGTCGGCGCACAGCCGACCGAGCCCGTTCTCGCCATCCTCAAGCTGACCGGCGACTGGCAGAAGTTCAAGGGCCTGCCGGCCCCGGCTCCGCTGCTCGTGGCCGAGCCGAAGGCCGCGCGCCCGCTGTTCGACGCCCTCGGTGGCGAGGACACGGGCAAGGGTGAGGCCATCACCCAGAAGAAGAAGGCTGAGAAGAAGGACGAGGCTCCGGCCGAGTCCGAGTCGACCGAGGCCTGAGCATGCTCGAGGAGGCTCTCGAGCACCTCGTGAAGGGCATCGTCGACAACCCCGACGACGTGCAGGTCGCCTCGCGCGACCTGCGCCGTGGGCGCGTTCTCGAGGTCCGGGTACACCCCGACGACCTCGGTAAGGTGATCGGCCGCAACGGCCGCACCGCGCGTGCCCTGCGTACCGTCGTGGGTGCCATCGGCGGCCGTGGCGTCCGCGTCGACCTCGTCGACGTGGATCACGTCCGCTGACGTACAAGCAGCACCGGCTCGGGCCGGGGAGGGCCTACTGGGCCGTCCCCGGCCCGTAGTCGTACCGACAGGAGATCAAGCACAGTGCAGCTGGTAGTCGCTCGCGTCGGCCGCGCCCATGGCATCAAGGGCGAGGTCACGGTGGAGGTACGTACCGACGAGCCGGAACTCAGGCTCGGGCCCGGCGCCGTCCTGCTCACCGACCCGGCCACCACCGGGCCGCTGACCGTCGAGACGGGCCGCGTCCACAGCGGCCGTCTCCTGCTGCGCTTCGAGGGCGTCCGCGACCGGACCGCCGCCGAGGCGCTCCGCAACACCCTGCTCATCGCCGAGATCGACCCGGACGACAGGCCCGAGGACCCGGACGAGTACTACGACCACCAGCTGATGGACCTGGACGTCGTCATGGTCGACGGCACCGAGGTCGGGCGGATCACCGAGATCTCGCACCTGCCGTCCCAGGACCTCTTCGTGGTCGAGCGGCCGGACGGGACCGAGGTGCTGATCCCGTTCGTCGAGGAGATCGTCACTGAGATCGACCTGGACGAGCAGCGGGCCGTCATCGATCCGCCGCCGGGGCTCATCGACGACCGCGCCGAGATCGCCTCGTCGAGGGACGTGGATGGGGCCGAGGGCGTGGATGGGGACGAGGACGAGGACGTATGAGGCTCGACGTCGTCACGATCTTCCCCGAGTACCTGGAACCTCTGAACGTCTCGCTAGTCGGCAAGGCACGCGCGCGTGGACAGCTGAACGTGCACGTGCATGATCTCCGGGAGTGGGCGTACGACCGCCACAACACGGTCGACGACACCCCCTACGGCGGCGGCCCCGGCATGGTCATGAAGACCGACCCGTGGGGCG
This sequence comes from Streptomyces sp. NPDC088747, assembly GCF_044751025.1. NCBI lineage: Bacteria > Bacillati > Actinomycetota > Actinomycetes > Kitasatosporales > Streptomycetaceae > Streptomyces > Streptomyces sp. NPDC088747. The sequence continues at coordinate 143,429 of NZ_JBIVKZ010000011.1, read as the reverse complement.
ACGCCCTGGACTCCGCGCTCGCGGACGGCTACGAGAGCGGCTCCCACGGACCCGTACTCGTCGTACCCACGCCCAGCGGACGCCCCTTCACCCAGGAGCTCGCCGTCGAGCTCTCCGAGCGCCCCTGGCTGGTCTTCACCCCCGCCCGTTACGAGGGCATCGACCGGCGGGTCATCGACGAGTACGCGACCCGGATGCCTGTTCACGAGGTGTCGATCGGGGACTACGTACTGGCCGGCGGCGAGGCCGCCGTACTCGTCGTCACCGAGGCCGTGGCGCGCCTGCTGCCGGGTGTCCTCGGCAACGCCGAGTCGCACCGGGACGACTCCTTCGCCCCCGGGGCCATGGCCAACCTCCTGGAGGGGCCCGTCTACACCAAGCCCCCCGAGTGGCGCGGCCGCGGGATCCCCGACGTGCTGCTCAGTGGTCACCACGGGAAGGTCGCCCGCTGGCGCCGGGACGAGGCGCTGCGGCGTACGACGGAGAACCGCCCCGACCTGATCGAGCGCTGCGACCCCTCGGCCTTCGACAAGAAGGACCGCGAGATGCTCTCGATCCTGGGCTGGGCGCCCGGTCCCGACGGCCGATTTTGGCGCAGGCCGGAGGCCGTGGAACAATAGGGGGCTGTTGTGCGTCGTCCGGCGTGCGCCCCTGCCACAGGGGGACACGACGCCCGCCCCGACGGGGACAGCACCTTCTTTGGAAAACGACTTCCGGTGATGACCTGTGGCATCAGCGAAGAAAGCAGACGAAATGACCCACCTGCTCGACTCCGTCGACAACGCGTCGCTGCGCAGCGACGTCCCGGCCTTCCGCCCGGGTGACACCGTCAACGTCCACGTCCGCGTCATCGAGGGCAACCGCTCCCGTGTGCAGCAGTTCAAGGGCGTAGTCATCCGCCGCCAGGGCTCGGGTGTCCGCGAGACCTTCACGGTCCGCAAGGTCTCCTTCTCCGTGGGCGTCGAGCGCACGTTCCCGGTGCACACCCCGATCGTCGAGAAGGTCGAGCTCGTCACCCGCGGTGACGTGCGTCGCGCCAAGCTCTACTACCTGCGCGACCTGCGCGGCAAGGCCGCGAAGATCAAGGAGAAGCGCGACAACTGAGCTCGCGCGACCGCGGTGCGCCGCGGACGGACGAGCCGGTGAGAAGTCGGTAAGAAGGTGTCGTGCGGGGGCCGGATAACATCTGGCTCCGATGAACACCGAAGCACAGCACACGGAGCGCGATCGCTCCTCCCGCCCCTCCGAGTCCGAGGAGACCTCGGACACAGGGGGACGGGAGGGACGGTCGCGTTTCGCTTTGGCGGCCCGTGCCGCCGACTGGCTTCCGGGCGGGCGGATCACCCTCACCGCGCTGGTCTGCCTGGTCTTTCTGCTCCTTGTCAGCACCTTCGTGATGCAGCCCTTCCAGATTCCCAGCGGCTCGATGCAGCCCGGATTGAGGATCGGGGACCGCGTTCTCGTAAATAAGTTGGCGTACCGTTTCGGTGCTGAGCCGCAGCGGGGTGACGTCGTTGTCTTCGACGGAACCGGGTACTTCGGAAACGCTGACTACATCAAGCGCGTTGTCGGTGTGGGGGGAGACCACGTGGTCTGCTGCGACAAGGAGGGGAGGCTCGACGTGAACGGCCGGCCGGTCGACGAGTCGACGTTTCTGTACCCGGGGGACAGCCCGTCCGACGTGGCTTTCGACGTCGTCGTGCCTGACGGCACCCTCTTCCTCCTCGGCGACCACCGCGGCGACTCCAGCGATTCCCGTGACCATCTGGGCTCTCCCGGAGGCGGCATGGTCCCGGTCGGCGACGTGATCGGCAGAGCGGACTGGATCGCCTGGCCCGCCGGCCACTGGACCCGGCTGACGCGCCCCACCGCCTACGCGCGCGTGCCCGCCGCGGACGGTGCCCATGGGTAACCGCGGCAGACCGCGCGGAGTTTCCAGCCATCCCGCCGACAACCTGCTGCCCACCGGGTCGCGGCGCGCGTCCGGCGGCGCGGCCCGCCCCAGCCGCGTCGAGCGGCGCAAGCTGGCCCGCAAGATCAAGCGGCGCAGGCGGCGTTCGTCGGTCAAGGAGATACCGCTCCTCGTCGGGGTCGCCGTCCTGATAGCCCTGGTCCTGAAGACCTTCCTCGTCCAGGCCTTCGTGATCCCTTCGGGCTCCATGGAGAACACGATCCAGATCGGTGACCGTGTCCTGGTCGACAAATTCACCCCCTGGTTCGGCTCCAAGCCGCAGCGCGGTGACGTCGTGGTGTTCAAGGACCCGGGCGGCTGGCTCACCGCGGAGGAGACCAAGAAGGGGGACGACCCCATCGTGATCAAGCAGGTCAAGCAAGGTCTCACCTTCATCGGCCTCCTGCCGTCCGACAACGAGAAGGACCTCATCAAGCGCGTCGTAGGCGTCGGCGGGGACACGGTCAAGTGCTGTGACGCGCAGGGCCGGGTGACCGTCAACGGAACGCCGCTGAGCGAGCCGTACATCCTGTCCGGCGACAAACCCTCCGACTTCGCGTTCGAGGTGAAGGTGCCTTCGGGGCGTCTCTTTGTCATGGGCGACCACCGGTCCAACTCCGCCGACTCCCGCTACCACCGCACCGACAAGTTCGCCGGCACCGTCTCCGAGGACTCCGTCGTCGGCCGGGCCATGATCATCGCCTGGCCCGTCGGACACTGGACGCGGCTGGAGGAGCCGGGCACCTACGGCTCCGTGGCCGCCGCGCCTGGAGGGGCGACCTCCGCTCTGCTCACGTCGCATAGGGTGGCCCCTGCGGATCCAGACGGATTGATCCCGCTCCCGAGCCCTGCGGAACTCCCGCTCGTTATGGGAGTGGTGGGCCTGCGGCGAATCCGGCGCGGGCTGCGGCACGGAGTGAGGAGTGGATGTGGGGGATGTGGCGGTCGGCGCACGGTCCGGACACGAAGGTCCCGAAGGGCGCCCGGAGCGGCCCGACGACTCGGCTGCCCCAGCTGTAGACGCCGAAAACTCCGAGAGCGGCTCCGTGGACGACCGCGCGGAGCAGGAGAGCACGGTCCAGGACGACCGGCCCGGCAAGCCGAAGCAGCGCTCCTTCTGGAAGGAGCTGCCGATCCTGATCGGCATCGCCCTGGTGCTCGCGCTGCTCATCAAGACGTTCCTGGTGCAGGCGTTCTCGATCCCCTCGGACTCGATGCAGAACACCCTCCAGCAGGGTGACCGTGTCCTCGTCGACAAGCTGACCCCGTGGTTCGGTTCCGAGCCGGAGCGCGGCGAGGTCGTCGTCTTCCACGATCCCGACAGCTGGCTGGCCGGCGAGCCCGCGGCCAACCCGAACGCCCTTCAGACGGTCCTCAGTTGGATCGGCCTCATGCCGTCCGCCGAGGAGAAGGACCTCATCAAGCGGGTCATCGGAGTCGGCGGCGACACCATCGAGTGCAAGGGCACCGGACCGCTGAAGGTCAACGGCATTGCGCTGAACGAGCCTTACGTGTACCCCGGCAACACCCCGTGCAGCGTCGACGAGGAGGGCGGCCAGTTCAAGGTCACCGTTCCCAGCGGCGACATCTGGGTGATGGGCGACCACCGCCAGAACTCCCGGGACTCGCGGTACAACCAGACGGACAAGAACCACGGCATGGTCCCGGTGGACGAGGTCGTCGGGCGCGCCATCGTCAAGGCGTGGCCCATCAACCGCTGGGGCACCCTCCCGGTTCCGGACACCTTCGACCAGTCGGGCCTCGACGACAAGGCGGTGGCCGCGGTCACCCCGCCGGGTGCCGTGGCACTCGTCGGAGCCGTCCCGCTGGTTCTGGTACGGCGTCGGCGCAGGGCGTCCGAGTAGCCCCCTAACTCCATAACTCCATAACCCCTCGAAGCGTCCTCACGGGGCCGGTGCGCGCGGATTCTTCCGGGCGCACCGGCCTCTTTGCTGCGGACCGGCTTCTTCGGTGTGTACCGGCTTCTTCGGTCGTACGGCGCTTTCGGGGCGCGGTGCGGGCTGGCGCTATCCGGCCGGGGTGGGGCGGGCCGGGGCCGGCTTGGTGGGCCGGGGTGTAACGCGGCGCGGGGCGCGGGCTTGGTGGTGCCGGGCGTCCCACGGGCCGGGTCGGTGGGCCGGGGCGTCCAGCGGCGCGGGGCCGGTGGGCCGGGGCGGCTCGCGGCGCGGTGAGGACTCGGTGGTGCCGGTGTGTGCAGACCGAATCTTGGGCTGACCTCCGCCGCTACCCCCGGGTAGGGTGCGGATCCATGGGTGGCGAGAGCTCGACAGGTACGGCCGCGCGCGGCGGCACACGCAACACCCCGGCGAGCGGCCGGACCGGAGAGGTGCTGTCCGGGGTCGCTGTCGCCCTGGGCCTGGTGCTCTTCCTCGGCGGCTTCGTCTGGGGAGCGGTGGTCTACCGGCCCTACACCGTGCCCACCACCTCAATGACCCCGACGATCGACGCCGGGGACCGGGTGCTGGCGCAGCGCGTCGACGGTGACCAGGTCCGGCGGGGCGACGTCGTCGTCTTCAAGCAGGCCACCTGGGGCGACGTACCGATGGTCAAGCGTGTGGTCGCCGTCGGCGGCGACGAGGTCGCCTGCTGCACGGACGGCAAGCTGACCGTCAACGGCAAGCAGATCGACGAGCCGTATCTCCCCAAGGGCTCGGCGGCCGAGCTCGTCGGCATCCCGTCCGTCACGGTTCCGGACGGCAACCTCTTCCTGCTCGGCGACGAGCGCACCGGGTCCCTCGACTCCACGGCCCACCTGACGGACGCCGCCAACGGAACGGTGCCGCGCACCGCCGTGCGGGCCCGGGTCGACGCCGTCGCCTGGCCCATGAACGGCATGCTCGGGCGGCCGACCGGCTTCGAGACCCTGGGCGCCCTCTCCGAGCCGGGACCGCTGCCCCTGATCGTGGGCGCGGTGGTGGGCGGCGCGGTGCTCGTCCTCGGCGGCGCGGCGTACGGTCCGGTCGCCAAGCACGCGAGCCGGCGCGGCCGGGCCCGGACGGAGCTCGCGGGTGCCCGCTGAGGTGCCGTACGACGGGACCGCGCAGGACGGGACTCCGTACGACGGGACTGCGTACCACGGAGTGTCACCGACTGCGCACGACGGGACTGCGCACGACGTCGGGACCGCGGCCCCGGACGAGTACACGGGCGGGCTGCGCAGAGTCGCCCGTGTGGTGCTGCTCGACCCCGATGACCGGATCCTGCTGCTGCACGGGCACGAGCCGGACGACCCCTCGGACGACTGGTGGTTCACGCCCGGCGGCGGCCTGGAGGGCGACGAGACACGCGAGCAGGCCGCGCTGCGGGAGCTCACGGAGGAGACCGGCATCACCGAGGTCGAACTGGGCCCGGTGCTGTGGCGGCGGAGGTGCTCCTTCCCCTTCGCCGGGCGCCGCTGGGACCAGGACGAGTGGTACTACCTGGCCCGTACGACCCAGACGGTGACGGTGGCCGCCGGGCTGACGGAACTGGAACGGCGCAGCGTCGCCGGAGCACGTTGGTGGACGTGCCGGGAACTTCACCAGGCACATGAGACGGTGTATCCGACCAGACTCGCCGAGCTGCTGCGCAGGGTGCTCGACGAGGGTCCCCCGGCCACGCCCGAGGTCCTCGACACCGAAATCGTCTAGGGGCCCGCGGGGCTGGCGCACAATGGGGGGACGCACGGCTGAAGGGGAACATGCCATGAGCGCCGAGGACCTCGAGAAGTACGAGACCGAGATGGAGCTGAAGCTCTATCGGGAGTACCGCGATGTCGTCGGTCTGTTCAAATATGTGATCGAGACCGAACGGCGCTTCTACCTCACCAACGACTACGAGATGCAGGTGCACTCGGTTCAGGGTGAGGTGTTTTTCGAGGTATCCATGGCGGATGCCTGGGTGTGGGACATGTACAGGCCCGCTCGCTTCGTGAAGCAGGTAAGGGTACTCACGTTCAAGGACGTGAATATCGAGGAGCTGAACAAGAGCGATCTGGAGCTGCCGGGCGGTTGATGACACGGGGTGGCTGTTCGCCGGGCGTCCGCTCACGGAGCGGGCGCCCGCTCGTGTGAGGGACGGAGTTCTCCACAGGCGGCACGTCATCCACCAAGATCCAACAGCGGGCCGGAACGGCCGCAATGTTGGCGCCGGAGGTGGTGCCGACATGAACACACGCAACGCAAAGGGCAACGCGCGTCGAGGTGCGGGAAGCAGCGCACAGCGCGGAGCGCTGGGCAGGTACGGCGAGGATCTGGCCGCGCGGCGGCTGACCGAGGCCGGCATGACGGTCCTGGCGCGCAACTGGCGCTCCGGCAGGGCGGGCGAGATCGACATCGTGGCCCGTGACGGCGACGCGCTGGTCGTCTGCGAGGTGAAGACCCGCAGGGACGGAGCCTTCGAACACCCGATGGCGGCCGTCACGCCGGCCAAGGCGCAACGCCTGCGCCGCCTGGCCGAACGCTGGCTCCAGGAACATGGCGGGGCTCCGCCGGGCGGCGTCCGCATCGACCTGGTCGGCGTCGTCCTGCCGGACCGCGGGGCGCCCGCGGTCGAGCATGCGCGGGGGGTGGCGTGATGGGATTCGCCCGTACGTGTTCGGTGGCGCTGGTCGGTGTCGAGGGCGTCGTCGTGGAGGTCCAGGCGGACCTGGAGCCGGGGGTCGCGGCGTTCACCCTGGTGGGACTGCCGGACAAGAGTCTGACGGAGAGCAAGGACCGGGTCCGTGCGGCCCTGGTGAACTCCGGGGCCGCGTGGCCGCAGAAGAAGCTGACAGTCGGGCTGAGCCCCGCCTCCGTCCCCAAGAGCGGTTCGGGGTTCGATCTCGCGATCGCGTGTGCCGTACTGGGCGCCTGCGAACGGATCGATCCGCGGGTGCTCGCCGACATCGTGATGATCGGCGAGCTGGGGCTCGACGGCCGGGTCCGGCCGGTGCGCGGAGTCCTGCCCGCCGTCCTGGCCGCGGCGAATTCCGGGTACGAGCAGGTGGTGGTGCCCGAGTGCGCCGCGGCTGAGGCCTCGCTCGTGCCGGGGGTATCGGTGCTCGGGGTCCGCAGTCTGCGCCAGCTGATCGCCGTCCTCACGGACGAGCCGGTGCCCGAGGAGGATCCGGACGAGCAGGGGCGGCCCGATCCGCTGCTGGCCGGTCTGCGTATGCCGGGCACCGGAGAGGCCACCGGCCTGTGCGGCATGGCGGTGCCGGAACACGACCAGGGGCACGACCTCGCGGACGTCGTCGGCCAGTTGTCGGCGCGCACGGCCATGGAGGTGGCGGCCGCCGGTGGTCACCACGTCTTCCTCCAGGGCCCGCCCGGCGCGGGCAAGACGATGCTCGCCGAGCGGATGCCGTCGCTGCTGCCCCGCCTCAACCGGCAGGAGTCCCTGGAGGTCACCGCGATCCACTCGGTGGCCGGCCTGCTGCCGCCGGGCAAGCCCATGGTGGACATCCCGCCGTACTGCGCCCCCCACCATTCGGCGACGATGCAGTCCCTCGTCGGCGGCGGCAAGGGGCTCGCCAGGCCCGGTGCGGTGTCCCTGTCGCACAGGGGTGTGCTTTTTCTGGATGAAGCACCGGAATTCAGCGGTTTTGTGCTCGATGCCCTGCGGCAGCCCCTGGAGGCGGGGCATGTCGTGATCGCGCGCAGCGCCGGGGTCGTGCGGTTTCCCGCGAAGTTCCTGATGGTCCTCGCCGCCAACCCCTGCCCCTGCGGGCGGTTCAGCGTGGCGAACGACATCTGTGAGTGCCCGCCCTCCTCCGTCCGCCGGTATCAGGCGAGGCTGTCCGGGCCGCTCATCGACCGGATCGACCTGCGGGTCGAGGTCGAGCCGGTCACCCTGTCCGAGCTGACGGCGGTGGGTGCCCTGGGCGAGTCGACCCGGACGGTCGCCGACCGGGTGCGTGCCGCACGCGAGCGTTCCGCCGCGCGGCTGGCCGGCACCCACTGGCACACCAACAGTGAGGTGCCGGGGCGCGAGTTGCGCAGCCGCTGGCAGGCGCTCCCGGGCGCGATGGCCGAGGCTGAGCGCGGACTGGAGCGAGGCGTGCTGACCGCGCGCGGCCTGGACCGGGTGCTCCGCGTCGCCTGGACCGTGGCCGACCTCTCGGGGCACGACCGGCCCGACGCCGGGGACGTGGCCCTGGCCCTGCAACTGCGCACGGGAGTCCCACGCGGGGTACCGATGATGATCGGTTCGCCGTCATGACGGACGACGAGCGGCTGGCCCGTGTCGCCCTGACGCGGGTCCTCGAACCGGGCGACGAACTCGGCGGGCGATGGCTGCGGGAGTTCGGTGCGGTGGAGGTGGTACGGCGGCTGGTGGAGGGACGGGAGCCGCTGCCCGGCGCGAGCGCGCAGCGCTGGGAGGGGATGCGGGGCAGGGCCGCCCGGATGCGCCCCGAGCGGGATCTGGCGGAGGCGCGCGACGCCGGCGCGAGGTTCATCTGCCCGGGTGAGCCGCAGTGGCCCGCGCAGCTCGACGACCTGGGCGACGCCCGGCCGACCGGACTCTGGGTACGGGGGCGGCCCAGCCTGCGGATATGGGCACTTCGCTCGGTCGCCGTCGTCGGAGCGCGGGCCTGCACCGAGTACGGGGCGCACATGGCGGCGAGGCTGGGCGCGGGTCTCGCCGAGCGCGGGTGGGTGGTCGTGTCGGGCGGCGCCTACGGCGTGGACGGCGCCGTGCACCGGGGTGCCCTCGGGGCGGGCGGTGCCACCGTCGCCGTGCTGGCCTGCGGTGTCGACAGGCCCTATCCGCGCGGGCACACCGAGTTGATCAGCAGAATCGCCGAACAGGGTCTGGTGGTCGGAGAGTTGCCGCCCGGCGACCACCCCACGCCGAGCAGATTCATCCTCCGGAACAGGGTCATCGCGGCACTCACCCGGGGAACCGTGGTCGTCGAGGCCGCCTATCGCAGCGGCGCGCTGGTCACGGCCCGTGCGGCGGCGCGGCTCGGCAGGTTCACCATGGGGGTGCCGGGGCCCGTCACCAGCGGGCTGTCGGCGGGGGTGCACGAGCTGTTGCGCGGGGACGCGGTCCTGGTCTCCGACGCCGCGGAAGTCGCGGAGCTGGTGGGTGACATAGGGGACCTGGCTCCCGACCGGCGAGGGCCCGTGCTGCCGCGCGACCTGCTCGATCCCGGCGCCGGGCGGGTGCTGGCGGCACTGCCGGCCCGCGGCCTGATGGCGGCCGAGGAGGTCGCCCGAGGCGCGGGGACCACGACTGACGAGGCGGTCGGGAGGCTGTACGAACTCCGAGCACTTGGTTTCGTCGAACGACACGGCGACGGCTGGAAGTTGACACGCCAGGCGATGATCTCCCTCCGCGGTGATCGAAGCGGGTGTTGACCGAGCGTGTTCGGCCGTCCGGGCGAACGCCGACAGCCTTGACAATTCCCGCAGTTGGCGTCTCCCGGTCGTCACACAGGGCGATCACCGGGACCCCGACGGCCACCCAGCGGAACGTATCTGCGCAGGGGTGATCCCCCGGCCTTCGCGCACTGCGACGCTCCAGTCACGCTACGCTCACGGGGTTTCCGGCGCAGACAGGGAACTCGACATCAGACAGACAGCTCACCCAGGCATCCCCGGTTCACGGCAGAACGGCACAAGGCGACGAATGCCCCAGCACACCTCCGGGTCCGACCGGGCGGCGGTCCCCCCGGCCGCCCGTGACGGCCGCAGCGTGCGCCCGCCCGCTCCCTCGACGCTCGACGAGCTGTGGCGGTCGTACAAGTCGACGGGCGACGAGCGGCTGCGGGAGCAGTTGATCCTGCACTACTCACCGTTGGTGAAGTACGTCGCCGGACGGGTCAGCGTCGGTCTGCCGGCCAATGTCGAGCAGGCGGACTTCGTCTCCTCCGGGGTGTTCGGGCTGATCGACGCGATCGAGAAGTTCGACATCGAGCGGGAGATCAAGTTCGAGACGTACGCGATCACGCGGATCCGGGGCGCGATGATCGACGAACTGCGCGCGCTGGACTGGATTCCGCGGTCCGTGCGACAGAAGGCGCGCAATGTGGAGCGGGCCTACGCGACGCTGGAGGCAAGGCTGCGGCGCACCCCGTCGGAGGGCGAGGTGGCCTCCGAGATGGGGATCGGGGTGGAGGAACTCCACGCGGTCTTCAGCCAGTTGTCGCTGGCGAACGTGGTGGCTCTGGAGGAGTTGCTGCACGTCGGCGGCGAGGGCGGTGACCGGCTGAGTCTGATGGACACCCTTGAGGACACCGCGGCCGACAATCCGGTGGAGGTCGCGGAGGACCGGGAGCTGCGGAGGTTTCTGGCGCGGGCGATCAACACGCTGCCCGACCGGGAGAAGACCGTGGTGACGCTGTACTACTACGAAGGGCTCACGCTCGCCGAGATCGGCAATGTGCTGGGAGTGACGGAGAGCCGGGTGAGCCAGATCCACACGAAGTCGGTGCTTCAGCTGCGGGCGAAGCTGGCCAGTTTCGGCCGCTGACCCCCATGGGGGCAGGATGCTGAATCGTCTCTGCCGTCTCTGCCGTCTGCCGTCTGTGCCTTGTCTGCTGTCTTCACTGTCTCTGCCGTGTCTGCTCCTGCCCGGTCGTGGTTTGCCGCCGTCTTCGCCCTGTTTGTCGCCGGTTCACCTCGGCCTGTGATCGGAGTGGGTGCCGTTCGGAGCGGTCCGTCCGTAAAGTGGTGGCGTGCCAAGGATTCGAGCGGCCTCCGTGGCCGAGCACCGGTCGATGCAGCGAGCCGCCCTGCTGGACGCGGCGCGGTCCCTGCTGTCCGAGGGCGGCACGGAGGCGCTGACCTTCCCCGCTCTCGCCGAGCGCACGGGGCTCGCGCGGTCTTCCGTGTACGAGTACTTCCGGTCGCGGGCGGCCGTGGTCGAGGAGCTGTGCGAGGTTGACTTCCCGGTCTGGGCGGCCGAGGTGTCCGACGCGATGCAGCGGTCGGACACGGCGGAGGCCAAGGTCGAGGCGTATGTGCGCCAGCAGCTTGCCCTCGTCGGGGACCGGCGGCACCGGGCCGTCGTGGCCATCTCGGCGAGCGAGCTAGACGCCGGGGCCCGGGAGAAGATCCGGGCCGCTCACGGCGGTCTCGTGGCGATGATCGTCGAGGCGCTCGCGGAGCTGGGGCACGCGGAGCCGCGGCTGGCGGCGATGCTTCTTCAGGGTGTGGTGGACGCCGCGGTGCGGCGGATCGAGCTGGGGGCCGCCGAGGACTCCAGCCCCATCACCGACGCCGCGGTCGCCATGGCTCTTCGGGGTGTCCGGGGCTGAGGCCCTGTTTCGGGCCGCGGTTCGGGCCCTCGTCGGTGAGGAGTCGCCTGGTCAGGACAGGCGGCGATCCGAGGGCAGGGGAGCGCGGAGCCCGGCCGGTCAGGACGGCGCCCCGGGCACCGGCAGCAGGCGGGACGGGCCTCTCCGCAGCAGCCAGGGCGGTAGCAGGGACAGCGGGTCCAGGTAGGTCCTGCCTCTGAGCAGGCCCCAGTGCAGACATGAGGTCGGGCAGGGGGAAGCACCCTGTTCGACGGTGCCCAGTACCTCGCCCGCCGCGACCTCCGCGCCCTTCTTCACCGACGCCGTCACCGGACCGTACGTCGTGCGCAGCGGTGGCGTACCCGTGCCCGTCAGTTCCACCGAGACCACCCCGCGCCCCGCGACCGGGCCGGCGAAGGACACCCGGCCCGGTGCGACGGCCCTGACCGGGGTGCCGGGGCCGGCCGCGAGATCGACGCCCCGGTGACCGCGGCCGTAGGTCGTCGCCGGGGGATCCCAGCCTCGCAGGACCGAGGGGCGTGAGCCCACGGGCCAGGTGCGGGCGACGGGCGGGACCGTCGGATCGGCAGCCGTCGGCGGGTCCGCGGGCCGGGGCGGGACCGGTGGCTCGGGGCCGGTCGTCCGGGCCAGGGCGGAGGGGGTCAGGGAGGTCAGGACGATCATCGTCAGGGCCAGCAGCAGGGCCGTCCACACAGGCGGACATCGGTTCGCTCGCATGTGAGAAGCGTTCCGTATCGGGCCGGTCGCGGCAGGGGGCTGTGGAGCACCGGTCGGTTGTGGACAGCGGCGTCATCCGGTGCCTCCCGGGTCCCGTACACTTCTGGTGGCGATCCGGGCGACCGGGTCGACTTCGCACGCCCCGACAGCAGGCCGTGAACAAGCCGTTGTCAGCGCCTCTCGGTCCCTTGTGGCAAGGCGCGTCGCGGGCGTCAGGCGCGGGTGCCGTCCGGCACGCGCGGTACAACCGAGAACACCAAGGAGAACGGCCATGGCCGTCGTCACGATGCGGGAGCTGCTGGAAAGCGGCGTCCACTTCGGTCACCAGACCCGTCGTTGGAACCCGAAGATGAAGCGCTTCATCTTCACGGAGCGCAACGGCATCTACATCATCGACCTGCTCCAGTCGCTGTCGTACATCGACCGCGCCTACGAGTTCGTCAAGGAGACCGTCGCCCACGGCGGCACGGTCATGTTCGTCGGCACGAAGAAGCAGGCGCAGGAGGCCATCGCCGAGCAGGCCACCCGCGTCGGCATGCCCTACGTCAACCAGCGCTGGCTGGGCGGCATGCTCACCAACTTCTCCACCGTCTACAAGCGTCTGCAGCGCCTCAAGGAGCTTGAGCAGATCGACTTCGAGGACGTCGCCGCGTCGGGTCTCACCAAGAAGGAGCTTCTCGTGCTCTCGCGCGAGAAGGCCAAGCTGGAGAAGACCCTCGGTGGTATCCGCGAGATGTCCAAGGTGCCCAGCGCCGTCTGGATCGTGGACACCAAGAAGGAGCACATCGCGGTCGGTGAGGCCCGGAAGCTGAACATCCCGGTCGTCGCCATCCTCGACACCAACTGCGACCCCGACGAGGTCGACTACAAGATCCCGGGCAACGACGACGCGATCCGCTCCGTCACCCTGCTCACCCGCGTGATCGCCGACGCTGTCGCCGAGGGCCTCATCTCCCGTTCCGGCGTCAACACCGGTGACAAGGGCGAGAAGGCCGCGGGCGAGCCGCTCGCCGCGTGGGAGCGCGACCTGCTCGAGGGCGAGAAGAAGGCCGACGACGCCGAGGCTCCGGCCGCTGAGGTCCAGACCTCCGCCGAGACCGAGAAGGTCGCCGACGCCGAGGAGGCCGAGGCTCCGGCCGAGGCCGCTGCTGAGGCTCCGGCCGACGCTCCTGTCGCCGAGGCGCCCGCCGCCGAGGCCCCGGTCGCCGACGAGGCTCCCGCCGCGGACGCCGAGAAGGCCTGACCCCCTCACCCCTTCGGGTTCTGAACGGCGGGGGCGCACCAAGCCCCCGCCGTTCGACCCGTAGATCTTCAGACTTCGAGAGAGATTCCAGGAATCATGGCGAACTACACCGCCGCCGACGTCAAGAAGCTCCGTGAGCTCACCGGCGCCGGCATGATGGACTGCAAGAAGGCGCTGGACGAGGCCGACGGCAACGTCGACAAGGCCGTCGAGGCGCTGCGGATCAAGGGTCAGAAGGGCGTCGCCAAGCGCGAGGGCCGCTCCGCCGAGAACGGCGCCGTGGTCTCCATCATCGCCGACGACAACTCCTCCGGCGTCCTGGTCGAGCTGAAGTGCGAGACGGACTTCGTCGCCAAGGGCGAGAAGTTCCAGGCCGTCGCCAACCAGATCGCCGAGCACGTCGTCAAGACCTCCCCGGCCGACCTCGACGCCCTGCTGGGCTCCGAGATCGAGGCCGGCAAGACGGTCCAGGCGTTCGTCGACGAGGCCAACGCCAACCTGGGCGAGAAGATCGTCCTGGACCGCTTCGCCCAGTTCGCCGGCGCCTACGTCGCCGCGTACATGCACCGCACCATGCCCGACCTGCCCCCGCAGATCGGTGTCCTGGTCGAGCTGGACAAGCCGAACGCCGAGCTCGCCAAGGGCGTCGCGCAGCACATCGCCGCCTTCGCGCCGAAGTACCTCTCCCGTGAGGACGTTCCGGCCGAGGTCGTCGAGACCGAGCGTCGCGTCGCCGAGGAGACCACGCGCGCCGAGGGCAAGCCGGAGGCCGCGCTCCCCAAGATCGTCGAGGGTCGCGTCAACGGCTTCTTCAAGGAAGCCACGCTCCTCGGTCAGCCGTACGCGCTCGACAACAAGAAGTCCGTCCAGAAGGTTCTGGACGAGGCCGGTGTCACCCTGAAGCGCTTCGTGCGCATCAAGGTCGGCATCTGAGTCCGTACCGCGATCGACGCCCGACCCCGCTAGGGTCGACAGCAGCCGTCCGCGTACGTGGGCACGTGCGCGTGCGTGTCGGACGACAGCAGATCTGACGAGGAGGCCATTGCCGAGCATGGGATGCGAACAACACCCCGGCGGCAGTGGCCTTCTTCGTCTGTGTGACACGTAAAAGAGGCGAGAGACACCCATGACCACCACCCAGGCCGACAAGGGCGAGACGACCGAAGACGGCAAAGGCGCGGGACGCTTCATGCTGAAGCTCTCCGGCGAGGCGTTCGCCGGTGGCGGCGGGCTGGGCGTCGACCCCGACGTGGTGCACAAGATCGCCCGCGAGATCGCGGCCGTCGTGCGCGGCGGCGCCCAGATCGCGGTCGTCCTCGGCGGCGGCAACTTCTTCCGCGGCGCCGAACTCCAGCAGCGCGGCATGGACAGGGCACGCTCCGACTACATGGGCATGCTCGGCACGGTCATGAACTGCCTGGCCCTCCAGGACTTCCTGGAGAAGGAAGGCATCGACAGCCGTGTCCAGACCGCCATCACCATGGGGCAGGTCGCCGAGCCGTACATCCCGCTGCGTGCCGTACGGCACCTGGAGAAGGGCCGTGTGGTCATCTTCGGCGCCGGTATGGGCATGCCGTACTTCTCCACCGACACCACCGCCGCCCAGCGCGCGCTGGAGATCGACGCCGAGGCCCTGCTGATGGGCAAGAACGGCGTCGACGGTGTGTACGACTCCGACCCGAAGACCAACCCCGAGGCCGTCAAGTTCGACTCGCTCAGCTACGGCGAGGTCATCACCCGCGACCTCAAGGTCGCCGACATGACCGCCATCACGCTGTGCCGGGACAACAAGCTGCCCATCCTGGTCTTCGAGCTCCTGGCGGAGGGCAATATCGCGCGAGCCGTCAAGGGTGAGAAGATCGGCACACTTGTGGGTGAACACAGCAGCCGGGCCTGACGGGACCGGCCCCGACCGGGGCCGAGCCCGACCGGGTACGGACCCTGACCGGGGGATGGACAATGTCCTGCCGGTCGGGAACCGTGCAGGAACAAGACGCGACGCAGCCGGCTGCCGCCCCTACGAGGAACAGCTGCCGGGCCTACTCAGACACGCAGGAGCAAGTGGTGATCGAAGAGACCCTCCTCGAGGCCGAGGAGAAGATGGAGAAGGCCGTCGTGGTCGCCAAGGAGGACTTCGCCGCGATCCGCACCGGTCGTGCGCACCCGGCGATGTTCAACAAGATCGTGGCCGACTACTACGGCGCGCTGACGCCGATCAACCAGCTGGCCTCCTTCTCGGTGCCCGAGCCGCGCATGGCGGTGGTGACCCCGTTCGACAAGAGCGCGATGCGCAACATCGAGCAGGCGATCCGTGACTCCGACCTGGGTGTCAACCCGAGCAACGACGGCAACATCATCCGGGTGGTGTTCCCGGAGCTCACCCAGGAGCGCCGCAAGGAGTTCATCAAGGTCGCCAAGACCAAGGGTGAGGACGCCAAGATCTCGATCCGCTCCGTCCGCCGCAAGGCGAAGGAGACCATCGACAAG
Organism: Streptomyces sp. NPDC088747; assembly: GCF_044751025.1. Classification (NCBI taxonomy): domain Bacteria; kingdom Bacillati; phylum Actinomycetota; class Actinomycetes; order Kitasatosporales; family Streptomycetaceae; genus Streptomyces; species Streptomyces sp. NPDC088747. The sequence goes on along the minus strand of NZ_JBIVKZ010000011.1, from coordinate 127,787 downwards.
CTGGTCAAGGACGGCGAGGTCGGCGAGGACGAGGGCCGCCGTGCGGAGAAGGAACTCGACGACACCACGGCGAAGTACGCCGCCCAGGTCGACGAGCTCCTCAAGCACAAGGAAGCGGAGCTGCTCGAGGTCTGATGAACGACTCTTCCTGGGGGGCGCCGCCACAAGCCGGGTACTGGGGGGCGCCCGAGCAGGGGCCTGTCCAGGGGGCTGCCCCGGCGGGTCCCGCATACGATGCGTATGACGCGCAGCACACTCGCCCCATGCCCATCGTGCCCGACGTACCCGCACATGGCGGAGACCAGGATGACGACCGGGGGGCCGCTCGGCTGAGTGGTCCCCTGTTCCGCGACGACTCACCGGCGACGGCGCCGCCCTACGGGGGCCCGTCGCAGAAGCCGCAGGAGCCCATGCCCAGCGCCCCACAGCCCGCCCCCGCACCGCAGAAGAAGACTGCGGGACGCGATCTGGGCGCGGCCATAGGGGTGGCTGTCGGGCTCGGTGTGGTGATCGTCGCGTCCTTGCTCATCGTCAAGGCCGTCTTCATCGGCGTGATAGCGGTCGCCGTGGTGGTGGGGCTCTGGGAGCTCACCTCCCGGCTGGAGGAGCGCAAGGGCATCAAGGCGCCCCTCGTGCCGCTGGCGATCGGCGGCGCGGCGATGGTCGTCTCCGGTTACGTACGGGGTGCCGAGGGCGCCTGGGTGGCGATGGCACTCACCGCGCTGGCCGTCCTGGTCTGGCGGATGACGGAGCCCCCTGAGGGCTACCTGAAGGACGTCACGGCCGGAGTGTTCGCGGCCTTCTACATCCCCTTCCTGGCCACGTTCGTCGCGCTGATGCTCGCGGCCGACGACGGCTCGCGGCGGGTGCTCACCTTCCTGCTGCTCGCCGTGGTCAGCGACACCGGCGCGTACGCGATCGGCTGGCGCTTCGGCAAGCACAAGCTGGCGCCGCGCATCAGCCCCGGCAAGACCCGCGAGGGCCTGTTCGGAGCGATCACCTTCGCGATGGCGGCGGGTGCGCTGCTCATGGAGTTCCTGATCGACGACGGCACCTGGTGGCAGGGCCTGCTCCTGGGCCTCGCGGTCGCGGCCAGCGCCACGCTCGGGGACCTCGGCGAGTCCATGATCAAGCGGGACCTCGGCATCAAGGACATGGGCACGCTGCTGCCGGGACACGGCGGGATCATGGACCGGCTGGACTCCCTGCTGCCCACGGCGCCGGTGGTCTGGCTGCTGTTGGTGCTCTTCGTCGGGTCGGGCTGACCTGCGGGTTTGATGGTCGGGGGCTCGTCGTCCACAGGGCGGCGAGCCCCTGTCCGTATGTCTGCGACACTTGTAGGGCCATGCCTAAGCCCGGAGAACTCACATTCGTCGCCCCGCGCGGAGCCCAGAAGCCGCCGCGGCATCTCGCCGACCTCACGCCTGCTGAGCGTAAGGAGGCAGTTGCCGCGGTCGGTGAGAAGCCGTTTCGTGCCAAGCAGCTCTCGCAGCACTACTTCGCGCGGTTCGCGCACGATCCCGAGCAGTGGACGGACATCCCGGCCGCCTCGCGCGGGAAGCTCCAGGAGGCGCTGCTTCCTGAGCTGATGACGGTCGTGCGGCATCTGTCGACCGACCAGGAGACCACCCGCAAGACCCTGTGGCGGCTCTTCGACGGGACGCTCGTCGAGTCCGTGCTGATGCGGTACCCGGACCGGGTGACCATGTGCATCAGCTCGCAGGCCGGCTGCGGGATGAACTGCCCGTTCTGCGCCACCGGGCAGGCCGGGCTCGACCGGAACCTGTCCACCGGCGAGATCGTCCACCAGATCGTGGACGGGATGCGGGCGCTCAGGGACGGCGAGATCCCGGGTGGTCCGGCGCGGCTCAGCAACATCGTCTTCATGGGCATGGGCGAGCCGCTCGCCAACTACAAGAGGGTGGTCGGGGCGATCCGCGCGCTGACCGACCCCGAGCCCGACGGCCTCGGGCTCTCGCAGCGGGGCATCACCGTGTCGACCGTCGGGCTGGTCCCGGCGATCAACCGGTTCTCCGACGAGGGCTTCAAGTGCCGCCTCGCCATCTCCCTGCACGCCCCCGACGACGAACTGCGCGACACCCTCGTACCCGTGAACACGCGGTGGAACGTGCGGGAGGTGCTGGACGCCGGCTGGGAGTACGCGGACAGGTCGGGGCGCCGGCTCTCCATCGAGTACGCGCTGATCAGGGACATCAACGACCAGGCATGGCGTGGCGACCGCCTCGGCCGGATGCTCAAGGGCAAGCCGGTGCACGTCAACCTCATCCCGCTGAACCCCACGCCGGGTTCGAAGTGGACCGCCTCGCGGCCCGAGGACGAGAAGGCGTTCGTCGAGGCGATCGCCGCCCACGGGGTTCCGGTCACCGTTCGGGACACCCGTGGTCAGGAGATCGACGGGGCGTGCGGTCAGCTCGCGGCCACCGAGCGGTAACCTGGCTGCGTACATCCGCAAATCTCATATCTTCATATTCCGACAGGGGAGCGCCACAGCGCTGAGAGTGCGGCAGCCGGGTCACCGGTGGGCCGCAGACCCTCAGAACCTTGCCCAGGTCATTCTGGGTAGGAAGTTCGGTCAATACTCAAGCTGTTGCGCCCTGCCCGGGATCCCTCAGGGGTTCCCGGGCAGGGCCGCGTCTCTTCCTGGTCATCCCAGGAGGAATTCAGTGAGCAAGAAGAGGACGATCACGGCCGTCGGCCTTGCCGGTCTGGGGCTCGTCACGCTCTCCGCGTGCGGCTCCTCCGACTCCGGTTCGGGCAGTGGTGGTGACTCCAAGACCGTGACTGTCGTCAGCCATGACTCCTTCACGTACTCCAAGGACGTGCTGAGCGCCTTCGAGAAGGAGTCCGGCTACACGGTCAAGGTCCTCAAGGACGGCGACGCCGGGCAGGCCGTCAACAAGGCGATCCTCACCAAGGACAACCCGCAGGGCGACGTGTTCTTCGGCGTCGACAACACCCTGCTGTCCCGCGCGCTCGACAACGGGCTCTTCCAGTCGTACGAGGCCAAGGGCGCGGACCGGATCCTCCCGGAGTACCGGGTCGGCGGGGACGAGCACCGGGTCACGCCCATCGACTCCGGCGACATCTGCGTCAACTACGACAAGGCCTACTTCACCGAGCACAAGCTCGCTCCGCCGGCCTCCTTCGCCGACCTCGTCAAGCCCGCGTACAAGGACCTGCTGGTCACTGAGAACGCCTCGACGTCCTCGCCCGGTCTCGGCTTCCTGCTCGGGACCGCGGCGAAGTACGGCGACGACGGCTGGCAGGACTACTGGACGAAGCTCAAGGCCAACGGCGTCAAGGTCGTCGACGGCTGGGAGCAGGCCTACAACGAGGAGTTCTCCGGGTCCGCGGGAGGCAAGAAGGCCAAGGCGGACCGGCCGCTCGTCGTCTCGTACGCCTCCTCGCCGCCCGCCGAGGTCATCTACGCCGACCCCAGGCCGACGACCGCGCCGACCGGTGTCGCGGCCGGCACCTGCTTCCGCCAGGTCGAGTACGCCGGGCTGCTGAGCAACGCCAAGAACACCAAGGGCGGTCGGGCGTTCATCGACTTCCTGGTCACCAAGAGGTTCCAGGAGGACATGCCGCTGAACATGTTCGTGTACCCGGTGGTCGAGGGCGCCGCGGTGCCCGCCGAGTTCACGGAGTTCGGTCCGCAGGCCAAGGACCCCGAGACCCTGGACCCGGCCAGGATCGCCGACAACCGTGACCAGTGGGTCAAGTCGTGGACCTCACTCGTACTGAAGTAACGCCCCGGGTACGCGGGAGGTCCCGTCGGGGAGGCGCGGCGCGGCTCGGGCTCATGGCCCTGCCCGTCGCGTTCTTCGGCGTCTTCTTCGCCTACCCGGTGGCGGCGATCGTGGCCCGCGGTCTCAAGGTCGACGGCGTCTGGCGGCTCGGGCGGATCTGGGACGTGCTCGCGCAGTCCGACATCCGGCACGTGCTGTGGTTCACCACCTGGCAGGCGCTCGCCTCGACCGCACTCACGCTGCTGATCGCGCTCCCCGGCGCGTATGTCTTCGCGCGCTTCGATTTCAGGGGCAAGCAGGTCCTGCGCGCGGTGGTGACCGTGCCGTTCGTGCTGCCGACCGTCGTGGTCGGGACGGCGTTCCTCGCCCTGGTCGGCCGGGGCGGACTCCTGGACGAGCTGTGGGGCGTACGGCTCGACACCACCGTCTGGGCGATCCTGCTCGCGCACGTCTTCTTCAACTACGCGGTCGTCGTCCGGACGGTGGGCGGGCTCTGGTCGCAGCTCGACCCGCGGCAGGAGGAGGCCGCCCGGATGCTCGGCGCCTCCCGGTTCGCGGCCTGGCGGAAGGTGACGCTGTCGGCCCTGGGCCCGGCCGTGGCCGCCGCCGCGCTGATGGTCTTCCTCTTCACCTTCACCTCCTTCGGTGTGGTGCAGATCCTCGGCGGTCCCGCCTTCTCGACCCTGGAGGTCGAGATCTACCGGCAGACCTCGGAGATCTTCGACCTCTCCACGGCCGCGGTGCTGACGATCATCCAGTTCGTGGCCGTGGGCGCGGTCCTCGCCGTGCACGCCTGGACCGTACGGCGGCGGGAGACCGCCCTGCGCCTGGTGTCCCCGGAGACGACCGCACGCAGGCCGCGCGGGGCCGGGCAGTGGGCGCTGCTGGCCGGGGTCCTGGCGACCATCGCGGTCCTGCTGGTGCTGCCGCTCGGCGTGCTGGTCCAACGGTCCCTGGACGCGCCCGACTTCGGGTACTACCGGGCGCTGGCCTCCGACGACAGCGGCATCTTCCTCGTCGCGCCGATCGAGGCGATCGGCAACTCCCTGGAGTACGCGCTCGCCGCCACCGCCATCGCCGTGCTCATCGGGGGTCTGGCGGCAGCCGCTCTCACCAGGCGGGCGGGGCGTCTCGTACGGGGCTTCGACGCGCTGCTGATGCTGCCGCTCGGGGTGTCGGCGGTGACCGTCGGGTTCGGGTTCCTGATCGCCCTCGACGAGCCGCCGCTGAACCTCAGAAGCAGCTGGGTCCTGGTGCCGCTCGCGCAGGCGCTCGTGGGTGTCCCCTTCGTCGTACGGACGATGCTGCCCGTGCTGCGGGCGGTGGACGGGCGGCTGCGGGAGGCGGCGGCGGTGCTCGGGGCGTCGCCGTGGCGGGTGTGGCGCGAGGTCGATCTGCCGATGGTGCGGCGGGCTCTGCTGGTCGCGGCCGGGTTCGCCTTCGCGGTGTCGCTGGGTGAGTTCGGGGCGACCGTCTTCATCGCGCGGCCCGACAACCCGACACTGCCGGTCGCCGTGGCCCGGCTGCTCGGGCGCGCCGGTGACCTCAACTACGGCCAGGCGATGGCCCTTTCGACGATCTTGATGGTGGTGTGCGCGGTGGCGCTGCTGCTGTTGGAGCGGGTACGGACCGACAGGACCGGGGAGTTCTAGATGCTGCTGAGCCTTGAGACCGCGACCGTGCGTTTCGGCGGGCGGGCGGTGCTCGACGAGGTCGGCCTCGCCGTCGCCGAGCACGAGATCGTGTGCGTGCTGGGGCCGAGCGGCAGCGGCAAGTCGACGCTGCTGAGGGCGGTGGCCGGTCTCCAGTCGCTCGACGCGGGCCGGGTGCTTCTCGACGGCCGTGACCAGGCGGGCGTGCCCGCGCACCGGCGGGGCGTCGGCCTGATGTTCCAGGACCACCAGCTCTTCCCGCAGCGGGACGTGGGCGGCAACGTCGCCTTCGGGCTCCGGATGCACGGGGCGGGCAAGGGTGAACAGGCGAGGCGAGTAGGGGAGTTGCTGGAGCTCGTCGGGTTGCCGGGCGCCGAACGCAGGGCCGTCGCCGCGCTGTCGGGCGGCGAGCAGCAGCGGGTCGCGCTGGCCCGCGCGCTCGCTCCGCGACCCCGGCTGCTGATGCTCGACGAACCGCTCGGCCAGCTCGACCGCTCGCTGCGTGAACGCCTTGTCGTGGAACTACGTGAGCTCTTCGGCGAGTTGGGCACGACCGTGCTCGCCGTCACGCACGACCAGGGCGAGGCCTTCGCGCTGGCCGACCGGGTCGTGGTCATGCGCGACGGACGGATCGCCCAGTCGGGTACACCACTTGAGGTCTGGCAGCACCCCGCTGACGAGTTCGTGGCCCGCTTCCTCGGCTTCGACAACGTGGTCGAGGCGACGGTGAGCGGCGAGGCCGCGGACACTCCGTGGGGGAAGGTCCCGGTGCCGGAGGACACCCGGCAGGGGCCGGGCACCCTGCTCGTGCGGCCCGCGGGCGTACGGCTGGTGGACGCGGCCGAGGGGCTGCGCTGCACCGTGGCCGCACGCACCTTCCGGGGCACCCACGTCGCCGTACAGCTGCAACCGGAGAACGCGCCCCGGCTCGAAGCGGCGTGCACGCTGAGGGAGGCGCCTGAGCCCGGCGAGCGGGTGGGGGTCGCGTTCGACTCGGCCGAGATCACCGTCCTCGGCTGAGTCGGGCAGGAGGCGCGGGTGGCCGCGGGGGGCGTACAGGCGTGTGGCCCGCCCCCTCGGTGAGGGGGCGGGCCACACGTTCGTACGGTGTGAGGATCAGGCCTTCGCTGCGCCACGGCGGCGCATACCGAAGAACACCGCTCCGCCACCGACCAGGACGAACGCACCGGCGATGCCGGCGATCATCGGAGTGTTCGAGTTCGCGCCGGTCTCGGCGAGGTTGGACTCACCGGCCGCGGGGGACGGGGCGTTGCTGCCCGTCGACGCGGGGGCGGTGGTGCTCTCGGAGGGCGACGGGGTCGCCGAGTCCGAAGGCGTTTCGGACGGGGAAGGCGTCTCCGAAGCCGGAGGCGTCGATGCGGGCGGAGTGGTCTCCGAGGACTTGCACGCCACGTCCGGCGTGATCAGGTTCGGGGAGATGTCCTCGTCGACCGCGTTGTTCTCGGCCTTGATGTGGATGCGGTACTCGGCCTTGGGAGTCCAGGCCTCCGAGAACGTGACCTTGGCGCCCTCGCGGGTGCCGACCACCGTCTCCTCGCCGACGAGCCGCGCGTCAGCGCCGTTCGACTCGAGGTAGACCGAGACGGTGGCCTTCACGCCCGAGGCGTCCGTGTCGGTGACGGTGATGATGCCCTTGCCGTTGTCGTCGCAGGCGGCGACAGCGGCGAAGTCACGGATGTTGCAGGCCATTGCGTTGCCGGCGACGCCGAGCGCGAGCGCGGCGGTCGCGGAAGCAACACCCAGGATTCGCACAGAACGTGCGGTACGGCGAGATATGGACACGATTGCCCTTCACGGGATGCGCAACTGCGGGGGGTGATAGGGGCGTTCTGCTGCTCTGCTGCCACAACGGCGCCCCCAGTAGCCTCACTGGTTTATAAGCGCCACCTAAGGGCTGTCAATGCATATGCCCTGCCAAGGCGTTGCCTTTACCTTGTCGTTAACCGCCGAGACGTTTGAGCGCCGCCGGAGCATCCTCGATACGGTCAACGAGGGCGATTCTGGACTCCATCGCGCGCTCCCTCGCCAGCGACCGGAGGAGCGGCCAAGTGGGGTGCTTCTCGGTCCAGTGGGCCTCGTTCACGAGGACCATGGGCGTCGGCTCGCCACGGGACTCGTAGTAGTTCGGCGTCGCGTTGTCGAAGATCTCCTGTACGGTCCCGGCGGCGCCCGGCAGGAAGACGACCCCAGCGTTGCAGCGGGCCAGCAGGCCGTCCTCGCGGGTCGCGTTGGCGAAGTACTTGGCGATGTGCGCGGCGAAGGCGTTCGGCGGCTCGTGGCCGTAGAACCAGGTGGGGATACCGACCGAGGCGCCTCCCGCCGGCCAGCGCTCGCGTACGGCGAAGGCGGCGCGCGCCCAGTCGGTCACCGAGGGCACGAACGACGGTGTCCGCGCGAGGAGTTCGAGCGCCCCGGCGAGCATCCCGTCGTCGAAGGGGGCCGCGTAGGCGCCCAGGTTCGCCGCCTCCATCGCGCCGGGGCCGCCACCGGTGGCGACCGTGAGACCGGCGCGCGCCAGCTCGCGGCCCAGGCGCGCCGCCCCCTCGTACGCGAGTGTGCCGCGCGCCATCGCGTGGCCGCCCATCACGCCCACCACCCGTGCGCCGACGAGGAGTTCGTCGAGCGCGTCGGAGACCGAGTCGTCGTGGACCGCGCGCAGCATCGACGCGAATATGTCGCCGTCCGCCTTGGTCCGCTGGAACCAGGCGTAGGCGCCCGCGTCCGGCGTCGTCTCGTAACCCGCGTCCAGGCCGGCGAAGAGTTCGGCGGGGGAGTAGAGCAGGCCGCGGTACGGGTCGAAGGGCAGGCCGGGGACGGGCGGGAAGACCAGCGCGCCCGTGCCGCGTATCGTCGCCGCCGCGCCGGGGTCCATCGGGCACCCGAGGAAGACGGCGCCCGTGGTGTCGACGGCCAGCAGGTCCGCCGTACGGCCCGTCAGATCGACGGCCTGGACACGGAACCGGGCGAGTGAACCGTGGGTCGAGACGATCTCGTCGAACTCGGCGAGAGACTCGATCTCACGGTCGTGGGAAGCATGGAGAGAGGTCGGCTGCACGCGGCCATGCTAGGCACACGGGCGGCGGGGTTCGCAGGCGTCCCGTGAACAGAGGCCCCCGATGGGGGACTTCGGGTTGCCCTGGGCCGCCGCCGTCGTACGGTTGGGCGGCGGCCCTGGGCGGTCGTCGTTGGTACGAGTGGGGCGGCCCTGGGCGGCCGGGTGCGCGGGATCAGCCCTGGACCGCCGCCGGGTCCATCCACATGATCTCCCAGGTGTGGCCGTCCGGGTCGTCGAAGGCGCGGCCGTACATGAAACCGTGGTCCTGGGTCTCGCCGGTGGCCGAACCGCCCGCCGCGATGGCGTTGTCGACGAGTTCGTCGACCTTCTCGCGGCTCTCCGCGCTCAGACACAGCAGCACCTCGCTGGTCTTGGTGGCGTCCGCGATCTCCTTCTTCGTGAAGTCGGAGTAGCGCTGCTTGCTCAGCATCATCGCGACGATCGTGTCGCTGATCACCACGCAGGCGCAGTCGTCCGTCGAGAACTGCGGGTTGATCGTGTACCCGAGTTCGGTGAAGAACTTCCTGGAGGTGTCGACGTCGGTGACGGCGAGGTTCACGAAGATCATCTGCTGGTACATGTCCAGGTCTCCCAGTCGGTCCGGTACGGCGCTCTGTGGTGCCGTTCGCAGGGATAGACCCGGGGTCCGCGCGGAACTCATCGCTCGGCGCGGACTTTTCTCCCCCGGGCGGTCAGCGGACCAGCGGAAGCGCGGCGAGTTCGGCGACCGCCCAGGTCAGCGGGCCGAACACCGCGAGCAGGGCGCCGACGCGCAGGGCGGCGGCGCTCCGCAGCATCGTCACGGGCGCGCCCAGCCGCAGCAGCGCGGCGGTGGTGTCCGCGCGCGCCTGCCTGGCCTCCAGGGCCGCCGTCGCCAGGGTCAGGACGGTGCACCCCGCGACCACCAGGCCGCCGAGGGTGGTCAGCGGACCGAAGTCGGGGCGCGTGCCGGTGTAGAGCGTCGCCACCGCGTAGCCGCCCGACGCGACCGCGCACACCACGCCGAGCGGCTGCCCGATCCGCCGGGCCTCCGCCTGGAGGACCCGCCCGGCGAGCAGTCGCAGCGCGCCCGGCCGCACCGCCTGGAGCAGCCGCCCGCAGGCGTACGTGATCGCCGGCCCGGCCAGCGCGAGGCCCACGGCGGTCAGCGCCCAGCCGATCAGCACTCCCGCGGGACCGCCCGCGAATCCGCCCGGCAGAGCGAGCCCGGGAGCCGAGCCCGAACGGCTCGCGTACGTCTCCACGGCGAGGCCCGCGGCGAGTACGGCGGCGCCCCAGGGGAGGCCGCCAGGGGCGCTCTGGGTGGGCGGCGGCAGCTCGGGGAGCTGGCGGAGCCGCGCCGAGTCCGGGGGGCCGTCGCCGTCGTCGGGCGCCGGGTGGCCGTCGGAACGTTCGTATCCCGCGGTGTCGTCCGCGGAGGGGTCGGAGAGGTCGGCGAGGTCGTAGGCGGTGGCGTTCCCGGCGGGGGCGGGCCGGTCGTACGCCCGTGTCTCCTTCGCGGCGTGCGCGCGCCGCGTGTGCCGGGGCGCGTCCCCCTCGGCGCGCGCCGGAGCGACGCTCACCGCGGTCGTCGCCGCGCGCGCGGCCGGCCAAGCGCTCCCGAAGCGCACCGACGTGGTCCGCGGACGCAGGACCACCGCGCTCGCCGCCGAGGCCGAGATCGGCACCAGCGCGAGCAGGGTCAGCGCGGCGGGCAGCGGGAGGGGCCGGTCCGCGGCGAGGAACTCCGCCGCCGCCCCGTCGAAGGGCATGCCCGTCAGGTCTCCACGCAGGTGCAGGAAGAAGAGCAGGGCGAGCATCGAACCCAGGACGGTGGACAGGGAGGTGGTGACCGCCGAGACGGCCATCAGGCGGCCGGGGCCCAGGCCGATCGCCGAGAGGCCGGGGCGCGGGCGGGTGGCCGGGTCGGCGCGGGCGACCGCGACCGCGAAGTACACCGTGGCGGCCAGCGGAGCCACGCACCAGGTCAGGCGGAGCACCGAGGCCGTCGAGGCGTCCGGGTGCGCCATCGCGTACCCCAGCGTGCACAGCAGCAGGAAGCCGGTGCCCGCCGACGCGGCGGTGACCAGGAACCGGCGCAGCTGGACGAGGGGGTGGGCCCCGCGGGCTAGACGGAGAGCGAGCACGCGGGCCGGCCTTCCGTCTCGGTGACCGGGGGCAGGTGGACGGTGTTCACGCGCCGCCCGTCCAGGAGCGAGACCGTGCGGTCGGCGAGCGCCGCGGTCTCCGCGTCGTGCGTGGCGAGGATGACGGTGATGCCGTGCGAACGGGCCGCCGTGGTGAGCGTACGCAGCACATGGGCGCGGTCGGCACGGTGCAGCGAGGCGGTCGGCTCGTCGGCGAAGAGCACGGTGGGCGCGGGGACGAGCGCGCGGGCGACGGCGACGCGCTGGCGCTCGGCCTGGAGAAGGGCGTGCGGGCGCTTGCGGGCGCAGCCGCCGATGTCGAGGCGCTCCAGCCACTCCAGGGCAGCGGTCTTGGCGGCCCGGCGTCCGCAGCCGCGCAGCATCAGGGGCAGCGCGGCGTTCTCCCAGGCGTTCAGCTCCGGGACGAGGACCGGGACCGGGTCGATCCAGCCGAAATGGTTGCGGCGCAGCCGTTCGCGGGCGAGCTGACCCATGGTGTGCACGGGCGTGCTGTTGAACCAGACCTCGCCCTGGCCCGTCGGCAGCTGGCCCGACAGGCACCGCAGCAGGGTCGTCTTGCCGCTGCCGCGCGGGCCGCCGACGGCGAGGATCTCGCCCTCCCGGACGCCGAGCGAGACACCGCTGAGCGCGGGCGAGCCGTCGTGCTTGACGTGCAGGGCGCGTGCCCAGAGCACGTCGTTGTCAGGCGGGGCCACCATCGCGTACACCTCGGTTCAGATCTGATTTGCCTAGTCCTGGTCCCCCGGTCGGGGGAACGAAGACAGGGCCGATCGGTCACTGGGCACGCTAGGGAACCGGGGACGGGAGGCCGGACAGCACGCGGCCCCGGGCGGCCCATTCTCACTCGAACGGGCGGCACCGGGGCCGGTGTTGATCACAGGTTCAGCTCATCGGAGCGCGCCGGTGGGTCGGAGCGCTCCGACCGACCGGAGTTCCGAGCCCGGAGTCCCGAGCCCGGAGTCCCGAGCCCGGGGTCAGAGCTTCGCCCACGCCTCCGTCAGCACCTGACGGACGATCCCCTCGATCTCGTCGAAGGTCGACTGGTCGGAGATCAGCGGCGGGGACAGCTGGATGACCGGGTCACCGCGGTCGTCGGCGCGGCAGTAGAGGCCGTACTCGAAGAGCTTCTTGGAGACGAAGCCGTAGAGCACGCGCTCCGATTCCTCGTCCGTGAAGGTCTCCTTGGTGGCCTTGTCCTTCACCAGCTCGATGCCGTAGAAGAAGCCGTTGCCGCGGACGTCGCCGACGATCGGCAGGTCGTGCAGCTTCTGGAGGGTCTGGAGGAAGTTCGCCTCGTTGTCCAGCACGTGCTGGTTGAGGTTCTCGCGCTCGAAGATGTCGAGGTTGGCGAGTGCCACGGCCGCGGAGACCGGGTGGCCGCCGAAGGTGTAGCCGTGCAGGAAGGTGTTGTCACCCTTGTAGAACGGCTCGGCGACGCGGTCCGAGACGATGGTGGCGCCGATCGGGGAGTAGCCCGAGGTCATGCCCTTGGCGCAGGTGATGATGTCCGGGACGTAGTCGAACTTGTCGCAGGCGAACATCGTGCCGAGCCGGCCGAAGGCGCAGATGACCTCGTCCGAGACGAGCAGCACGTTGTACTTGTCGCAGATCTCGCGCACGCGCTGGAAGTAGCCGGGGGGCGGCGGGAAGCAGCCGCCCGCGTTCTGCACCGGCTCCAGGAAGACCGCGGCGACGGTCTCCGGGCCCTCGAAGAGGATCTCCTGCTCGATCTGGTCGGCGGCCCAGCGGCCGAACGCCACCGGGTCGTCGCCGTGGATCGAGGCGCGGTAGATGTTGGTGTTCGGGACCTTGTGCGCGCCGGGAACCAGCGGCTCGAAGGGTGCCTTGAGGGCCGGCAGGCCGGTGATGGACAGGGCGCCCTGCGGGGTGCCGTGGTAAGCGACCGCGCGCGAGATGACCTTGTACTTCGTGTGGTTGCCGGTGAGCTTGTGGTACTGCTTCGCCAGCTTCCACGCGGTCTCCACGGCCTCGCCGCCGCCGGTGGAGAAGAACACCTTGTTCAGGTCGCCCGGCGCGTAGTGCGCGAGGCGTTCCGCGAGCTCGACGGCCTTGGGGTGGGCGTAGGACCAGATCGGGAAGAAGGCCAGCTGCTGCGCCTGCTTGAACGCCGTCTCCGCGAGTTCCGTGCGGCCGTGGCCCGCCTGGACCACGAACAGGCCCGCGAGACCGTCGAGGTAGCGCTTGCCCTTGTCGTCGTAGATGTAGGTGCCCTCACCACGCACGATGGTGGGAACGGGCGCGTTCTCGTACGAGGACATGCGGGTAAAGTGCATCCACAGGTGGTCGTACGCGGTCTTGCTGAGGTCCTTGGTGCTCACGGCTATCGGGTTCCCCACATGTAGGTCTGTTTCTTGAGCTTGAGGTAGACGAAGCTCTCGGTGGAGCGCACTCCGGACAGCGCCCGGATGCGTTTGTTGATGACGTCCAGCAGGTGGTCGTCGTCCTCGCAGACGACTTCTACGAGGAGGTCGAACGAGCCCGCGGTCATCACCACGTACTCGACTTCCGCCATCGCGGTCAGGGCGTCCGCGACAGGTTCCAGATCACCCTCCACGTTGATGCCGACCATCGCCTGCCGGCGGAAGCCCACGGTGAGCGGGTCCGTGACGGCCACGATCTGCATCACGCCCTGGTCGAGCAGCTTCTGGACGCGCTGGCGCACGGCCGCCTCGGAGAGGCCGACGGCCTTGCCGATCGCGGCGTACGGGCGCCGTCCGTCCTGCTGGAGCTGCTCGATGATGGCGAGGGAGACGGTGTCCAACGAAGGACTGCCGTTCCTGGACTCGGTCCTGGACTCGGTCCTGGTCCCGGTCCTGGACTCGCGGGAGTCCCTGGGGTCTGCGCTTCGACTGGCCACGCTTTCACTGTGCCCGACGGTTCGACGGATCCGCAAGGTCGCGGCGATGAAATTCGTTGTTTACGGGTGCGAGTCTTGCGGATTTCGCAGTTCTGGGGCGATCGGGGGTGTTGAAAACGTGGGTGCACGGATTAGGGTGGGTGTCTCAGCGTATGGACACCTGAGGTCAACGGACACCCAACCTGGAGGGCCGGCAGTGAGCACCGAGCTGCGTCGTCTGCGCAACTACATCGATGGTGAGTTCCGGGATGCCGCCGACGGGCGGACCACCGAGGTCGTCAACCCCGCGACCGGTGCGGCGTACGCGACGGCGCCGCTGTCCGGCGGGGCGGACGTGGACGCCGCGATGGCCGCCGCCGCCGCGGCCTTCCCGGCCTGGCGCGACCAGACGCCCGCCGAGCGGCAGCGCGCGCTCCTGAAGATCGCGGACGCGTTCGAGGAGCGGGCCGAGGAGCTGATCGCGGCCGAGGTGGAGAACACCGGCAAGCCGATCGGGCTCACCCGCTCCGAGGAAATCCCGCCGATGGTCGACCAGATCCGCTTCTTCGCGGGCGCCGCCCGGATGCTGGAGGGACGCAGCGCCGGCGAGTACATGGAGGGTCTGACCTCCATCGTGCGCCGCGAGCCCATCGGGGTCTGCGCGCAGGTCGCGCCGTGGAACTATCCGATGATGATGGCGGTGTGGAAGTTCGCCCCCGCGCTCGCGGCCGGCAACACCGTCGTCCTGAAGCCGTCGGACACCACGCCCGCCTCCACCGTCCTGATCGCCGAGATCATCGGCTCCATCGTCCCCAAGGGCGTCTTCAACGTCATCTGCGGGGACCGCGACACCGGCCGCGCGATGGTCGAGCACCCGACCCCGGCGATGGCCTCCATCACCGGTTCGGTGCGCGCGGGCATCTCGGTCGCCGAGTCGGCGTCCAAGGACGTCAAGCGGGTCCACCTGGAGCTGGGCGGCAAGGCTCCGGTCGTGGTCTTCGGGGACCTCGACAGTGCGGCCATCGCCAAGGCCGTCGAGGACATCTCGGTGGCGGGCTTCTTCAACGCCGGCCAGGACTGTACGGCCGCGACCCGTGTGCTGGTCCAGGAGGGCATCCACGACGAGTTCGTGGCCGCGCTCGCCAAGGCCGCCGCGGAGACGAAGACCGGGCAGCCGGACGACGAGGACGTGCTGTACGGCCCGCTGAACAACCCGAACCAGCTCAAGCAGGTCTCCGGGTTCATCGAGCGCCTCCCCGCCCACGCGAAGGTCGAGACGGGCGGCCACCGGGTCGGCGAGACGGGCTACTTCTACGCGCCGACCGTCGTGTCGGGCCTGAAGCAGGACGACGAGATCATCCAGAACGAGGTCTTCGGCCCGGTCATCACCGTCCAGTCCTTCACGGACGAGGCGCAGGCGATCGAGTGGGCGAACGGCGTCGAGTTCGCCCTCGCCTCCTCGGTGTGGACGAAGGACCACGGGCGGGCGATGCGCATGTCGAAGTCCCTCGACTTCGGCTGCGTGTGGATCAACACCCACATCCCGCTGGTCGCCGAGATGCCGCACGGCGGCTTCAAGAAGTCCGGCTACGGCAAGGACCTTTCGGCGTACGGGTTCGACGACTACACGCGGATCAAGCACGTGATGACGTCGCTGGACGCGTAGCCTGGCGGGGCGCCTCATGGTTGCTCTGAGGTGCCGTACGTCGAGAGCGCGGCCCCGGACGGGAGTTGATCCGTCCGGGGCCGCGCGGTTTTTCCCGCGCGATGGTCTGGAGGGCCTGGCGGCGTGGGTGAGTGAGGCGGCTTCTCGGGAGGGTGGCCGGGGGCGGCTGGGGTGGCCGTGGTGGCGTGTCCGGGGTGGCCGGGGTGGGGTGTCCGGGCGGGTCGGGGTTTCCGGTGGGGTGCTCTTCAGCGGGCGGGGTCTTTCGGGTGCCGCCCGGCGCCGGTTGCGTACGAACTGATCGACAGGGTGTCGGGTCGGTGCCCGAGCGCTCGACGCAGCGTCCATTGTTCCGGTCGGGACGGTCGCGGCATGCTGCCCGGGTGCCAGTGATTCGCAGGACCTCGCCCTCTCCGGCCACGAACCGCGCCGCCTCGCTGTCCCGCCGGTCCCTGCTGCGCGCCGTGGGCGGCGGCGCGGCGCTCGGCGCCCTGGCGGGGTGCGGGGTGCCCGCCGCGTACGTGGCGCCGGGCGACCGGGCCGGCGCCGACCTGTCCGGCCGTGACAGACGGCTGACGTGGGCGAACTGGCCGCTCTACATCGACACGGACGACGAGGACTCGACGAAGCGGCCGACGCTGGACGCCTTCGAGAAGAGCACCGGGATCTCGGTCGACTACGTCGAGGAGATCAACGACAACGACGAGTTCTTCGGCAAGATCAGCCCGTCCCTGATGAACCACCAGCAGACCGGCCGCGACCTCATCGTCATCAGCGACTGGATGTGCGCGCGCTTCGTCCGCCTCGGCTGGGTCCAGGAGATGGACCGGTCCAGGCAGCCGAACGTCACCAAGTACCTTGACCCGCTGCTGAGTTCGCCTGCCTTCGACCCCGGTCGCAAATCCACGGTGCCGTGGCAGTCGGGGATCACCGGCATCGCGTACAACCGCCGCAAGGTCGGCCGCGAGATCAGGCACGTCTCCGATCTGTGGGCGGACGACCTCAAGGGCCGGGTCACCCTCCTGTCCGGCCTGGACGAGGCCTTCGCGCTGCTGATGCAGGGCAACGGCGTCGACATCACCAAGTGGACGGCGGACGACTTCCACCGGGTCTGCGATCAGGTCGAGAAGTACGTGCACAGCGGCCAGATCCGGCGCTTCACCGGCAACGACTACATCAAGGACCTCTCCAGCGGCGACGTCCTGGCGTGTCAGGCGTACTCCGGTGACGTCATCCAACTCCAGGCCGACGACCCGGACATCCGCTTCGTCGTCCCCGAGGAGGGCGCCGAACTGTGGGCCGAGTCCCTGATGATCCCCAACCTGGCCCGCCACAAGGCCAACGCGGAGGAGCTCGTCGACTACTACTACCAGCCCGAGGTCGCCGCGGAACTGGCCGCCTGGGTCAACTACGTCTGCCCCGTCCCCGCCGCCCAGGACGTCCTCGCCTCCTCCAAGGACGAGGACACCGCCGCCCTCGCCGAGGACCCGCTGATCTTCCCCGACTCCACCATGCGCAAGCGCCTCGCGATCGCCCGCGACATCGAGTCCACGGAACGCACGGAGTTCGCGAAGCGGTGGAACGCGATCGCGGGGCTTTAGGGGGGCAGGGCTTCAGCGGAGACCGGGCTTCAGCGGGGCGGGGCTATAGCGGAGGCGGGGCTTCAGCGGGGGCGGGCTCACCCGCTCACGGGTTTGTGGGACGCCTCGCGCAGTAGGTCGGGCCGCCGAGGCCGGCGACGTCCAGGATGGAGTCCTCCGTCAGCTGAATGTCGTCCTCGCGCGGGCAGTTGCCGTCCAGGTCGGGTTGGCCGACGATCCTGACGTCGGGCAACGTCTCCCCCTCGCAGGGGACTTCCTCGTACTGGTCGGCCGGGCCCGAGGTCCACAGGCAGTCGCCGACGCGGATCTCCATGCCGCCTCCGCCCGGGTCGCCGGGGTGCGGGGCCCTGAGGTTGCGGACGCAGGCGTAGCCCACGCCGTTCACGTACTGGGCGTAGTCACGTGGGCCCGCGAGTTCCGGTCCGCCGGCGTCGCTGATGCCGAGCACGTCGTCCGTGGGGCCGGGACAGTCGATGTAGGTGTTCTGGGTGGTCCTCTCCTCGGCGCGCTTGAGGACCTTGCCCATGGCGTCGGGGTCGTCGCAGGCCACCTCCTCGACACGACCCGGCGCGCTGCCCGTCACCGATCCGTAGCAGTCGCCCTCGGCCATCAGCACGGTGTCGCTGTCGGTGTACGGCGACTCGGGCGGACCGCTCGACGGCGTTCCGGTCCCGGTTCCCGTTCCGGTACTTGTTCCCGTTCCCGTCCCGGTTCCGGTCGCGGCCGGGGTCGACACGGCGGGCGAGGACGACGCTCCACTCGCTCCGTCGCCGCCGTCCGAGCAGCCGACGGCCCACACCAGCACCGCCACGACGGCGGCAGCTCGTACGCCGTGCCCGAACCGCATCTCAAGGTCTCCCCGCCTCGGAGTTGCGGCCAGCATGGGACGTTCGCCTCGGTCACGCAAGCCCCGCCCCTCACCCGGGAACCGGTCAACTCGCTTTGTGCGTAGGTACATTGAGGTTGCCGAATGTGTGGGCGAGTGGGGGCGGGGATGCGCGGCACGATCCTGGACGGCCGGTACACGCTGACGGAGCGGATCGGCGCGGGCGGCATGGGCGTGGTGTGGCGCGCCGATGACGCGAGGCTCGAACGCGCTGTGGCCGTCAAGCTGTTGAGCCTGCCGCCGGGCACGGACGGTGACGAGCGGAAGCGGCTGCTCGCCATGTTCGGGCGGGAGGCGCGGGCCGCCGCCGCGCTGGACAGCTCCTACATCGTGCCGGTGTTCGACCACGGGACGGACGGTGAAGTCCCGTACCTGGTCATGCCGTTGCTCTCGGGCCTGACCGTGGGTGAGTTGCTGGCCGGAGGTCCGCTGCCGCCGGAGCGGGTCGCGGTGCTCGCGGCGCAGGTCTGCCGGGCGCTGGCGACCGCGCACCGGGCCGGCATCGTGCACCGCGACATCAAGCCGGCGAACGTGATGGTCACGGACGAGGGCATGGTGAAGGTGCTCGACTTCGGCATCGCCAAGTTCCTCGACGCGACGACCGGCGGCCGGCTCACCGTGACCGCCGACTCGCCCATCGGCACCCTGGCCTACATGGCGCCGGAGCGCTTCACCCGGGGCGCGGACGACGGCCGTACGGATGTGTACGCGCTGGGCTGCACGGTGTACGAGATGCTCACCGGCACGCCGCCCTTCGACGCGGTGTCGGCGCCCGCGCTGATGCACTGCCACGTGTACGAGACGCCGCCCAAGCCGTCGTCACGGCGCCCGGGACTCGCACCCGAGTGGGACGACCTGATGGGCCGGATGCTGGCGAAGCCGCCCAGGGAACGGCCGACCGCCGAGGAGGCACGGGCGGCGTTCGAGACACTGGCCCTGCCCGCGCCGCACCACCGCGAGCCTGCCACACCCGCACCCACACCCGGCTCAGGGTGCGGGGCAGGGTCTTTGGACCTGGTGGCGCCTGGCTCCCGGCCTCCGGATCACGCCGCGCCCGACGCCCCCTCCCCGGATCACGCCGCGCTTGCGCCCGGGTCCCCGGATCGCACCCCACCCAAGGCCTACTCCCCGGATCACCCCGCCCTCCCAACCCACGGCTCCGCCTCGGCCGCGTCGCAGAGCCCTGCCGACGTGGCCCCGGACCAGCGGCTCCCCGTACCCGGGCGACTCGCCACGGACGCCGGGCGGCCTCCCGGGTCCGACCCCACCTCGTACTTGCTGGCGCCGCCTCGCCCCGGGCATCCGCCCTCCGCTGCTCCGGCCGCCCGGCGTCGCAGGCGTCGCGTGGCGTGGCTCGGGGCCGGTGCGGTCGTCGCCGCGCTCGCGATCGTGCTGTCGGTCGTTCTGCCCTTCGGCGGAGGCGACGGCGACGACGGCGAGGAGGGCGGGGCGAAGGGCGGCCCCGGTGGGGCGAAGGGCGCGGCCGTGGCACCCGTGGCGAAGACCGAGACCCTGACGCTCGGTTCGGTCGCCGACTCCAGGGGCCCGGCACCGGCGGTGCGCTCCGCTCGCAAGGGCGGCACGGTCACGGTCCTCGAACCCGGCGGTATCACCACCGTGGACCCGGGCAACATGTGGTCCGGGTCCGACCGGTTGATCTCCCGCCTCGTGCACCGCAGCCTGACCGCCCTCAGAACCCAGCCCGACGGTTCCGTCCGCCTGGTGGGAGACCTCGCCGAGGACACCGGCCGGTCGGGCCTCGGCGGCCGTGACTGGACGTTCACCCTCAAGCCGGGCCTCACCTACAACGACGGATCACCCGTACGCGCCCAGGACTTCGCGTACGCGGTCGAGCGTGCCCTCGACCCCGACGAGTTCCCGATGGGCGACCGCACCCTGCGCGCTTTCCTGCTCGGTCCCGAGGACGCGGACGGCATCGGTGACGAGCACGAGATGCCGCCGGGCGTCATCGAGACCCCGGACGACCGCACGATCGTCTTCCATCTCGACGGCGCACACCCCGACTTCAACGTGGTCCTGGCAGGCCCCAACGGCGCACCGGTACCGGAGCGCGTCGCCGACATCTCCGGCACCTCGACACTCCTGCCGTCGACAGGGCCGTACCAGGTCGACTCCTTCACCGGCGCCAAGGACCTGACGCTCACCCGCAATCCGAAGTGGCGCGCGGACACGGACCCGGTGCGCACGGCGTACCCCGACCGCTACGAGATCACCGGCGCACTCACCCTCGACGAGATCAAGACCCGTGTCCGCGCGGGCGGTTCGCGCTCCGCCGTGATGACGTTCTCCGGTTCGCTGGACAAGGACGGGCTGGGCGCGGCGGACGGCGCCGCGGGCAGCGGCACGGTCCGTGTCACGTCACCGGCCCCCTATGTCCACGCGTACACCGTCGACACCGAGCGGGTACCGAAGCTGAAGGTCCGGCAGGCCATCGCCACCGCGTATCCGGCGGCGGACGTCCTGGCCGCGAGCGGCGAGGACGGCTTCGCCACGCACCACCTGATGCCGCCGGGCATCCCCGGTGCGCGCGACTTCGACCTGTACGGGGCCGGCGATCACGGGGATCCCGCCCGCGCCCGCGCGCTGCTCGCCGAGGCCGGTGAGACGGGCTACCCGCTTCTCCTCGCCTACGCGACGGCAGCCGACGAGGCGCGGGCGAAGGCGGTCAAGAAGGGCCTGGACAAGGCGGGTTTCCGGGTGACCCTGAAGAATGTGGACGTCTCCGACCTCTACGAGGGCGTGGGCGAGGGCGAGTACGACCTGGTCCGCCTGCCGATGAACGTCAGCGGTCTCCCGCTGGCGTCGGCGTACCTGCCGGACTCCTTCGACGGCCGCTTCACCTACCCGACCACCTCGAACTTCTCCCGGCTCGACAGCACGGCTGTCGACACCGCGATCGACGAGGCCAACGCGACGGCGGACCTGGCCGCCGCGGGCGAGAAGTGGTCCACCGTCGACCGCCGGGTGATGGAACAGGCGGCGGCCGTCCCGGTGTACGTGCCGGTGCGCACGTTCCTGCACAGCTCCAGGGTGAAGGGGCTCCAGGCGGACCTGGACGGCCTGTCGCCGCTCAACGCGTACGTGGCCGCGGCCGGGTGACCGGGCTACCGGCTGGCCGTGTGACCGGGGGAGGGCCACGCCGTCGGTGCGGGCGCGCCGACGTCGTGACCCTCCTGGCCCCGTCACCGGGGAGCCGGGAGCCGGACCCGGGACCCGGGACCCGGGACCCGGGATCAGCTGTTGGGGACGGTGTCCTGGAACGTCGTGCCGGAACCGCGGTACGTGGTCACCTTGGCGGCGACCTGGGCCGGCGTGAGTGCCTGGTCCTTGACGTGCAGGACGTAGTCGACCTGCTGGTCGTACGCCCGTGCCGTGGTGCTGGTCTGGCCCGCGAGGTCGATCAGCCACTGGTTGAAGTTGATGGACATGGGCCGTTCCGGCAGGTACGCGGCGTCATGGGTGCCGAACAGCGTGCCGTCGACGTAGTACTTGATACTGCTGTTGTCGATGGTCAGCACCAGGTCGTGCCAGCCGGCGTAGCTCTGGCGGCTCTCGGTGTGCTGGTTGACCGCCACCCACGGGTCGGCCTGGTAGGTCTCCCAGGACGTCGTGTAGAGGATGTTCGACGGCTCGCCCCAGCCGCCGTTGGGCAGGTACTCGAAGTCGTACTCGGCGTAGTCGTCCGCCAGCGGTGCCTTGAGGTCGTTGATGGTGAAGAACGTCTGGACGAGGTGGTCGCCGTCCGGGCCGTACTTGGGCGCGTCGTTGAACCTGACCCGGGCCGCGTAGGTGCCGTTCTTGAACTTGGTGGCCTTGGTGAGGATTTCGGTCTGCTCGGTGCTCGCTCCGGTGCCGGCGGTCGAGGTCTCCAGGTTCATGATCGAGTTGCCGCCCGTGGCGGAGAAGGTGACGTTCTCCGGTGCCCAGGTCGCGCCGGGTACGCCGGGGCCGCCCGAGTTGGAGCGCACGCTCCAGCCGTTGGCCGAGATCCTCGGGTCGGTGTGGCCGCTGTAGTTGAAGTCGTCGAACAGGGTGGCGCCGCCCGTCGGGGGGTCGGTCGGCGGGTCGGTGGGCGGGTCCGTAGGCTCGTTGCCCGCGGGGGCCTGCCCCCACACGGTGGTGCCGGACAGCTGCGCGGTGACCTTCGACCAGTCGCCGTACGAGGTCTGGGCGGCGCCGAAGGAGTAGTCGTCGCTCTGGTTCAGCGACGCCCACGTCGACTGATAGAAACGCAGCTGCATGTCGCCGGTGTCGGCGCCGGGGGCGAGCGAGCCGGCACCCGAGGTGAAGCCGATCTCCAGGTAGCGGTCGGCGGTGGCGGTCGGGTTGGCGAGCGTGCCGAAGACGCCGGTGACGTTGGCGCAGCCCTTGACGGCCCACGAGCAGGCGAAGCGGTAACTGGCGCTCGCCGAGTCGGCCTTGAAGTAGTACCTGACCTTCACGCCGCTCAACTGCACTGTGGTGGTACCGGTGTTGCGCACCTTGAACCAGGGTTCGCTCTGGTCGGCGCGGGCCCCGGTGGCGCTCGTACGATACTGGACGCTCAGTCCGTCGCCTGCCGCGGACGCGGTGGCCGGGAGTGCGGTGAGCGCGGCGGCGCCCATGGCCGCGGCGATGGCGGTGGCTGCCGCTGTGCGCAGCCTGTTCTTCGCGAATCTCATCGTTGTTCCTCTCCAGAACGGTGGGGGCTTCCCGGAACGGGACTCGGGTCAGGGGTGTCGCTCGACGCCGAGCGCGTCGAGCCGGGCCGTGTGCTCGGCGAGGCGGGAGCCGAAGTCGGCCCAGTCGCTCGCGCCGCTCCAGCCGCGGTCGGCGAGGGCGCACAGCCGCGGGTAGGTGAGGTACTCGATGTGCGCGGGCGTCGTGACGAACTCGGTCCAGAGCTGGGCCTGGGTGCCGAGAACCCGCCCGGCCGCCAGGTCGTCCGCGTCCTCGGGCACCGGGTCATGGGCGTGGACGGAGCGCAGGTCCACGACGCCTCCCGGCTGGGCCGGCGGCTCGTGCGGGGCGTCCGACTGGGCGTAGTCGAGGTAGGTGGCCCGGTGGTAGGCGCTGACGACGGGGTGGCCGCGGCGGGCCGCCGTCAGGGTGTGGGCGGGGTCGCGCCAGGTCATCACCGTGAAGTCGAGGGGCAGTTCGGCGCCCGTCTCGGCCCAGCCGACCGGACGGCGTCCGCGTTGGACCAGGAAGTCACCGATCCTGGCGAGGAACCAGCCGTGCAGGGACTCGGGGCTCGTCAGGCCCTGCGACACCGCTCGTTCGCGTGCGGCGACGCTCCGCGTCCACTCGGTGGTGGGGCACTCCTCGCCGCCGATGTGGATGTACGGCGAGGGGAAGACGTCCATGACCTCGTCGAGGACGGTACGGCAGAAGTCGAGCACCTCGTCGTGGACGCCGAGGACGGTGTCGCACACGCCCCAGCGGGTCCAGACGTCGAGGGCGCGTTCCGGGTGGTTGCCCAGGTGGGGATAGGCGGCGAGGGCGGCCCGTACGTGTCCGGGCATCTCGATCTCCGGCATGACGGTGACCCCGCGGGCCGCCGCGTACCGGACCAGGCCTTCGAGTTCGGCCCGCGTGTACGTCCCCCCGTGCGGGACACCGTCGAACGTGTCGCTGCCCGCCGGGCCGACCTGGGACCGCGCGCGGTGGCCGCCGACCTCGGTGAGCTTGGGGTAGGCGGCGACCGGCATGCGCCAGCCCTGGTCGTCGGTGAGGTGCAGATGGAACACGCTGATCTTGTGCAGGGCCAGCAGGTCGACGTATCTGCGCAGGTAGGAGACGGGCTGGAAGTGGCGTGCCACGTCCAGCATCGCGCCGCGCCAGGGGTGGCGCGGAACGTCGGTGATGTCGGCGCAGGGCAGCAGCCACCGCGTGCCGGGCCGCGGACTCTCCGACAGGGCCTGTGGAGGCAGGAGTTGACGGACCGTCTGGATGCCGCGGAGCAGGCCGGTCGGGCGGGCGGCGCGCAGCAGCACGGTGTGCGGGTCGACGGTGAGGGTGTATCCCTCCTCGCCCAGGTGGCCGAGTCCGGAGTCGAGGGCCAGGGTGAACTGCCCGTCCGGAGAGGGCGGCAGAGGTATTCCGGTGGCGGGGGCGAGCAGGGTCCGCAGGAGTTCCGCGGCCGGTTCGGCGCCCGCGCCGACGCGCAGCGCGGTGTCGTCGTCGAGGGTGAAGTGGCCCGGCCGGAACGCGGCTTCCGTGGGACGGGGTACGAGTGCGGGCATGGATCTTCTCCGGAACGGGGTTGTCGACGGGGTCGTCACGGGGGCGTCGTGCGGGAGGTCAGCTGGAACCGCCGCGGGCACCGGGCCCGGCGGTCGTCAGGGGCGGGGACACGCCCGCGAGCAGACGGAGCTTCATGGTTCACCTCGGGAAGACATGACCTGAGCACTTGACCACCTGACCAGTGAGGCTCACTGGACAGCTCGCGTGTCGACGTGTGGACGAAGGTGGCATAGACCAATCTGTGGCGTCAATCCCCTGTGCACACTGGGATATGACACATGCTCAGGCCGGAAGTCGGACGATCTCCCTCGGTGCTGGCTACACTGCGCCTGACCAAAAGGGCAGGAAAGAACGACAACTGGTCAACTGGTTCACCGGGTCACTGGTCAGTCGGGTTCCGCGGACGAGGGAGCACAGCATGAAGGCCGACGCACCAGGGGCGGTGCTCAAGCGGGAGCGGGTCCGCGACTTCCTCCTCGACCTCGTCGAGTCACATCGCCCGGGGGACGCCATCCCCTCCGAGCGCTCCCTCTGCGCCCAACTGGATGTGTCCCGCCCGACCCTGCGCGCGGCGGTCGACGAACTCGTCGCGGCCGGTCTGCTGGTACGGGAACACGGCCGCGGCATGTTCGTGGCACCCGCCAAGATCACCCAGGAACTCGTCTCCGGCCGCCAGACCATGGGGGTGCCCCAGGCCTCCGGGACCTGGTCGAGCCGCCTGCTGGAGTTCACCACCGTCCCGGCGGGCGCCCGTGTGGGCCGCAAGCTGCGCATGTCACCCGCCGCCGAGATCGTCTACGTGGCACGGCTGCGGCTGGTCGACGGCGCCCCGATGGCCATCGAGCACCTGCACATCAGGGCCGATCTGGTCCCCAGCCTGTCCGCGCAGGAGTTGGAGGACGGCGACCTGTACGAGCACCTGCGTGAACAGCACGGCGTGCACGTCCAGGAGGCGGTGCAGGCGATCGAGCCGACCGTCGTCACCCGGGCCGAGGCCGAACTGCTCGAAGTGCCCGAGTTCTCCCCGGCGTTGCTCTTCGAACGGCTCACCACGGACACCGCCGGCCGGCCCGTCGAGTACGTCCACTCGCTCTACCGAGGCGACCGCTACCGCATCGTCTCCCGGCTCACTCTCGGCCCCTCCGTCACGCAGCCGACGGCCCGCCTCGGGCACCACCCCGGCATCCCCCCGGGCGACTTCGCCCACCGCGACACCATCACGTCCTCCACCCGCGGGGACATCCAGTCGGCGCCGTGAGTCACGATGGCGAGCACACCCCCATGCCCCGCAGCACGTCGCCTACTGGGCGAAGGACCGGGCTCGGTCCAGGGTGGGCGTGGACCATCCGGTCCACGCCCCTCCGCGGTGCGGTGCCGGCTACGGCGCGTCGACCACCGTGCCCGTCAGTGGCGGGTGACCGGGAAGCGGCTCGGCGTCGTAGTCGGTCAGGCCGACGCTCACCGACTCGGCCGGCTCGGCCACCTGGTCCCGCACCGTCGGCACGGTGAACTCGGTCGCGGTGGTCCCGGCGGCGATCGTCTCCCACGCCCACAGGCCCGTTCCGGAGAGCGGGCGCTCCGGATCGGGGGTCGCGCCGGTGTAGTCGAGCAGCCATTGCGGGTCGAT
This sequence comes from Streptomyces sp. NPDC088747, assembly GCF_044751025.1. NCBI lineage: Bacteria > Bacillati > Actinomycetota > Actinomycetes > Kitasatosporales > Streptomycetaceae > Streptomyces > Streptomyces sp. NPDC088747. The sequence continues at coordinate 102,262 of NZ_JBIVKZ010000011.1, read as the reverse complement.
GTCCTTGGTGGACAGTTCGGCGCCCTCGGTGACAGGGAACACCCGGACCGGCTGGTAGAGGTCCACGTCGACGGGCTCGGGGATCGAGATCCGCCAGGTCAGCGCGTCTCCCTCGACTCCCCTGTCCTTGACCGGAGTCAGGCTGATCACGGGCTCGGGATCGTCGTTCACCGCTGTGACCCCGCCGCGGTAGGAGCCGATGACGGCGCCGCGCACCGCCTTGGCGACGAGGTCGTACTGCTCGTCGTAGCCGAAGCGCGTGTCGCCCTCCACCTCCACGGGTACGTCGAGGGGCGTGCTGCCGGGCCGTACCGTGACCAGCTTGTCCGTGGCCTCGCCGGTCTCGGGGTCCAGGACGGAGAAGCGGACCTTGCCGCTGCCGTGCCCGGAGACCTGGACCGGGATGTGGTAGGTCCGGGTGCCCGAGTCGCCCTCCTGGACCGAGAGCCGGCCGATGTCGACGCGCGGCAGGTCGGCCGCGCGCACCGCCGGGGTACCGGGGGCCCAGCCCCAGGCGTCCATCAGCCATGCCTGTCCGGAGCCCGAACGCGGCGTCAATTCGAGGGACTTGACGTGCTTGAGATCGAGTCCGGCGCGGGTGGCCGCGGTCAGCGGGACACGCAGTTCGCGCGCCCAGTAGGAGGCGGTGCGCACCGAGCCCGGAAGTCCGTCGACCCGGATCCGGCCGAGTCCGGCCCGGCGGCCCGCGGAGTCGGTGACGGCCACGTCCAGTTCGGTGCCGGTCGTGTTCGGCGGCACGAACACCCGCAGGGCCAGGCTCCTGGTGCCCGAGAGCGAGACCGGCGTGGCGGGGCGGACCCGGGCCGCCGTGCCCGGCGCCGACCACTTCAGCGCGACCGCGTTCCGGCCGGCCTCCTTCTCCGTCTGCCACCACGCGAAGTGCGGCGACGAACCCTCGGTCTCCGGGTCCAGGCAGGCCACGGCCGGGTCGGGGTCGATCGCCGAGCACAGCCTGCCGCCGCCGGTCACCTCGACCGGGGTGTCGGGCAGGAAACCGCCGGTGCGGCGGGCACCGACCGCGTGGGTGAGCACCCGCGCCGGGTCGGCGGAGGGCGCCCGCCGGCCGGAGCCGTCGAGCAGCGGACGCGCCCGGTCGTCACCGGCGACGTACAGCCGGGCCGCCGCGGCGATGTAGGTGGCGCCCGCCCGGTGCTGCTGGTCGGCGGTCAGCCGGGTGCCGCTGCCGGGGGAGCACACCGGGTCGGGCTCCTCGTCCGGGAACTCCCAGAAGTCGTCGAACGACGGCGCCTGCGACTGGCCCGGCGTCCACTCGGAGTTGAAGTAGTTGTGGTTGGCGCCGACGACGTAGACGGCACTGTGCAGGGCGGCGCCCCGGCTGACGCCGCGCGTCCCGTCGACGTACACCTCACCCTGGAGGTCGGAGACGTCGCCGTCGCAGCCCGGGAGGATCGTCGTGGAGGGCACGTCGGCGACCGGATTGTGGCCGAAGATCGTCGGTCCGATGAGGACGGTCCCGCGGATCTTCCAGCGCACCGGCCCCCGATAGCCGTCCTGCGCGGCGGGCGCCGGGTAGAGGCTGTCCAGGGCCGCCCGGTTGACGCCCTCGCCGCCGCGCGAGTGGCCGACCAGCAGGACACGGGAGAGGTCGGCCGCGCCCGCGCCCGGCACGGCCGCCGGGGCGGTGCCCGGACGGGCGGACCAGCCGGCCCACTTGGCGAGGTGCTGCCGCACCAGCGAGGAGCGCGCCTGCGCGCCGCCGTCCTCGGCCTCCCAGTCCTGGCCGTTGATGCCGTTCGCGGAGATCGACACCGTCACGTAGCCCTGCGAGGCCAGCAGTTCCTGGTCCTTCAGATAGCCCTGGTGGCTCGGGATCGGCTGGGTGCCGGCCGAGCAGGGCCACTCCAGGGTCACGTCGTCCTCGGTGCCGCCCGGCTTGTAGCAGGTGGTGTGGCGGCCGTGCAGGAACAGGGCGAGGGGCCGTTTGCCGGTTGCGCCCTTCGGGGCGACGACGACGGCCCGCATCTCGACCGGCTCGGCGAAGCCGGGCAGTTTCACCGGGTCGAGGTCGTACTCGCCGCCGACCGTGCCGTACGAGCCCGGCCTGCCGGGGTCCACGGAGTGTGCCGGGAGTTGGGCCGGGGGGCGGCCGGCCGCGGGGGAACTCCGCCGCGCCTTGCTCCCGTTGTCGGCGCCCGCGTCCAACCGGCGTCCACTCGCCAGGACTTGGAGGTCGTCGAACGAGGTCGCGCGGTTGACGGCCAGGCGGAACGTGCGGCCGTCCTCGGCCCGTTCCGGTACGCCGAGCAGCCGGCCGTCCGCGTGGAACTCGATACGGGCGTCACCCACCGGCACGGCCCGGTCCGAGCGCCAGACCAGCTCACGCGCGACACCCTCCCCGGTGACGCGCCAGCCCGGTGGCAGCGCGCTATCCGCGTCCGCAGTCAACTGTGTCGCCCGGGGCGGCTGTTGGGCCTGCACCAGGCCCGGTGAACCCGCCAGGGCCGCCAGTACGGCCACGGCGGTGACGCCTATTCGCCGGGTTCGGTTCAAGGGTCCCTCCTCACACTTCGAGCACGGGCGTCCCAGCGGTACCGGGAGCCCCTCACGCCTCGGAGGAAGCGAAAGGGGAGCTGTGGGTTGCCTGTGTCCGGGGGAGGGGGGCCGCGGGGGGCGGGAACCGGTCACGGGGGGAGTCGTGTTGGTCTCGGCGTCACGGGCGGGGAGTCGTGACGAGTGGCCGCTCCGACGCCTTTGCCATCTCTTTGCAACGCGGGTCCATTCCGCCTCGTCTCTCCTCCCGATCCGTAACGCGGCCCGTCGGCAAGACGGCGGGCCGGCCGAAGAGAAGAGAGCGACTCATGCGCCGAACTGTCCTCAGCGCCATGGCACTCGCGTGCACCGCCGTACTGGCGAGCACGGTGCCCGCGTTCGCCGACGGGGCGACCCCGAGCCCGGTCCCCACCACCCGCCCGGCAGAGAGCGCGGCCCCGTCGAGGGCGGCGACACCCGCGCCGACGAGGGCGCCGCGCACCGGCGAGGTGTCCGCCGTGCCGGAGGGGGCGCCCGACACCGGTGCGGCGCCGGTGTCGGAGTCGTCCGGCAGCGACGGCACGCTGATCGGCGGAGGCGCCGCCGCGATGTTCGCCGGTGCGGGCGCGGCCGTCTACCTCGTACGGCGCCGCCGGGCGACCGGAGTATGACCTCGCTCTCCAGGCGCGCGTTCACCACGGCGGCGGTGGCGTCCCTGCTCGCGGGCTGCGGAGCCGGTCAACAGGCCGACGACGGGCCCGCGACCGCACGCACGGGCGCGGCCACGGGCGGGACCACGGGCTCGGAAACGGGTACCGGAGCGACCGCGGGTACGGCACCTTCCACGAAGGCGTCGCCGCCCCTGGGGCGTTCGGTCCCGGTCCGGCTGCGGATCCCGGCCATCGAGGTCGACACCCCGGTCATGCGACTGGGGCTGGCCGCGGACGGCACCGTGCAGGTCCCGCCGATCGCGCCGCACGACCAGGCGGGCTGGTACCGGCACTCGCCGACGCCGGGCCAGACCGGCCCTTCGGTGATCCTCGGCCATGTCACCGTCGGCGAATACGGTGACGGGGTCTTCCGCCACCTCGCCGGACTGCACCGGGGCGACCGGATCGTGGCGCGCCTGGAGAACGGCACGGAGGCGGTGTTCGACGTCACCTCCGTACGGACGGTCGCCAAGGCGGACTTCCCGACGGACGACGTCTACGGTGACGTGGGCCGTCCGGAGCTGCGGCTCATCACCTGCGGCGGGACCCTCACCGACGACGGGTACCTCGACAACGTGATCGTCTTCGCCGCGCTGAGTACACCGACCTAGCCGATTCATCGAGTTACCCGAGCTACCCGAGCTACCCGAGTTCGCGGATCCCGGGCCGTCGGACATACGAGGCCGACGTACGAAGCCCACGCCGGCGGCCCGGGATCCGCCCGGGATCCCCCACGAGTGCGTCACGACGACCATGGAGAGCGTTGAAACGGTCCCGCGAGAAGGCAGCGTCCGAGCTGTTCGCCGCCCTCTACCCGCGCCTCGCCGGCTGGTGCCGCCGTCTCGTCGACGACGACGAGACGGCGCACGAGATCGCCTCCGAGGCGTTCACCCGGCTCTGGGCGCGCTGGACGTCGGTGGAGGAGCCGCGCGGTTTCCTCTACGTCACCGCCGCCAACCTCGTCCGGGACCACTGGCGCAAGACCGAACGCGAACGCAGAGCCATGCACCGTGCCACCGCCGAGGCCGCCGTCCGCCCGCAGCCCGAGCAGGCCGACCCCTCGGTACGCCTGCTCGTGCAGTCCCTGCCTGAACGGCTTCGCGTGCCGATCCTGCTGCATTACTACGCTGACATGCCGATCCGGGAGGTTTCCGTGCTGACCGGGCGTAAGGAAGGAACCGTCAAGGCCGACCTCCACGCGGCCCGAGAACTGCTGCGCGCCCACCTGAGGAGAAGCCTTGATCACACACTCTGACCACGGTCCGGACTCCGACCCCGACGACCCGCTCGCCGTCATCCTGCGGCCCTCCTCCGAGTACCTCGGCCCGCCTCCCGGCCGGTACGAGGCGATCCGCCGCGGCGCGGCCCGCCGCAGGCTGCTCCGCGCCGCGGCGGGGGTGGGCCTGTCGTGCGCGGTCGCCGCGATCATCACGCTGCCCGTCGTGCTGGCGACACCGGGCGCGCCCGTGTCCCCGACGGTGCCCCTCGCGCCGCCGTCCGCGAGCAGTCCGCGCCCCCTGAGCAGCCCTCCGGCCACGCCCGAACCCTCGCCCACGGACGATCGCACCGAGGCGCCCACTCCGTCGGAGACGTCCGGGCCCCGGGAATCCCAGCCCGCCACGAGTCCCCGGACGAGCGGTTCGCGCACCCCGACGACGGCGGATGTCCCGGCCGCGCCGACGACCTCGCCGACCAGGTCCTCCGTGCGGGCGTCGGCGGAACCGAGCGTCGGCGAGGCCGTCCGCCCCGCCTCTGAGGAGTGACGAGCCACACTCGGGGCCACTTTTGAACGTGTTCAACTGTGGGCGTACGCTGCTGTCATGAGCGACAGACCCGCCCTTCTGAGGGGCATCCGCGCCTGGTTGGCCTTCTTCGTCGTCTGCCTGGTCCTCAGCGGGGCCACGGCCTTTCCCCTGGTGCACGAACTGCGCTGGACCGAGGACGCGTTGAGGGCGCTGTCCGTGCCCGAACACCTTCCCGGGCTGATGGAGTGGATCGAGCGGGTACGCCGAGGGCTCGACGCCACCGATGCGGAGTACCCCTTCCTGCTGTACGGCACGGACTGGCTGGCCTTCGCCCATCTGGCCATCGCCGTCGCCTTCTACGGGCCCTACCGCGACCCCGTCCGCAATATCTGGGTCATCGAGTTCGGCATGATCGCCTGCGCCGGGATCATCCCGCTCGCGCTGATCTGCGGGCCGATCCGCGGAATTCCCTTCTGGTGGACGGTCATCGACATGTCGTTCGGGATCCTCGGGGTGCTCCCGCTGTACGCCGTCCGCCGGAAGATCAAGCGGTTGGAGGCGCTCACCCTCGCGCCTGTGACGACGTCCGCCGTCACCGCGTGAACGCCGGTGGCTGTCACCGGGCGGACGACCGTGACCGGCCGGCCGCCGCCGTCACCAGCCGAACGACCGTGACCGGCCTACCGCCCGCCGCCGTCACCAGCCGAACGCCGCTCGTACGACGCGCTCGGCGACCGGGTTCATGCCCTGCCCCTTGGCGTCGGTCGCGTTGACGGAGTAGACGAGGGTCCGGGACAGGTCGCGGGTGCCGCCGAGGAACGTGTTGTAACCCCAGCGGCCCCCCGTCTTCAGCCACAACACCGTGCCGTCGTCGGTGACATACCGCTGGAGACCCGCGCTCATCGTGGCCCCGGGGACACCGGCCGGGACCGTGAACATCTCCTCCAACTGCCTCCGCGGCACGACCTGTCCACGGAAGAGGCCCTTCAGGAGCCGCTCCAGATCCGCCGTCGTGGAGATCATGTCGCCCGCCGCCCAGCTCTCCGAGGCGCCCCAGACGGTGACATCACGCAACTCGGTCGTACCGTCGGCGCGCGCGACGCTCTGGTAACCGTGGTTGTGCGGCCCGGCGATGCGGGGGTCCGCGCCGGGGAAGTGCGTGTGCCGCATCCCCAGCGGGACGAGGATCCGGCGTGCCGCCTCCCGCTCGTACGAGTGGCCGGTGAGCCGCTCGACCAGCAGCCCGAGCACGGTGTAGTTGATGTTGAGGTAGTGCTGCCGGGTGCCCGGCTCGAACTCCCGCTCCTTCGCGGTGGCCGAGGCGAGCATCTGCCGCGGGGTGTGGAGGTCGAAGCGGTGCGCGTACCACTCCTCGAAGGTGTCACCGGGGAGGTCGGCCGCCGGGATGCCACTGGTGTGGTTCAGCAACTGCCTTACGGTGACCTGTCCGTACGTCTCCGGGATCAGCTCCGGAAGATAGTCCCGGACGGGGCGGCCGAGGTCGGCCCTGCCCTCCGCCGCCAGCTGGAGCACGAGCGCCGCCGTGACCACCTTCGTCGTCGACCCCGCCCGGAACAACGCGTCCGGGTCCGCCGCCCGGCCACTCGCGAGATCGTGCACACCGGAACTCCCGCGCCAGCTCCCGTCGGTGCCCCCGACCCGTACGAGCGCGGCCGTCGCGTCCGAGTCCGGCAGCCCGGCGATCGCCGCGGCCAGGGCGTCGGCGTCCGGGCCCGCGGTGGAACCGGCTGCGGGCTGGGCGGCCACGGACGAGGAGGCGACGGCGGGCACGGTCAGTGGACCCGCCGCAGAGGCCAGGGCGACGGCGGTGGCGACGGCGGTGAGGGTGCGTGTGCGCATGAGCGGCTCCTGATGAACGCGGGTGTCTGCGATCATCGTGCGGCGATGCGCGGGCCGGGGGATCCTCATCAGGGAGGGCCGGGACCCTGGTGCCGACCCTGACCAACTTCCTTACCGAGCAAGGGTGTTGTCAGGAATTTCCCCTAGTGGGGGAGCCGGGAGGGCGCGTCGCGCCGCCGCCCAGCCTCCGATCCGGCGCTGCTGACCCCCGTTCAGCGGCGACGGATCGGAGAGCGTGGACGGGCACGGCCAAGTACCGAACCGGCCGTCGTCGCGACCGACCGCCCCGGTGTGAAGGGGGTACGACCCACCGGGACGATCGAGCGACTGTTCTCAGCCTGCGAGAGGAACCTTGCGAAAACCTTGTCGCGCGCCGATGATCCAGCACGGTGGTTCCTGAGGCCCGCCCGAGGCCCGGGGCGGAGTCGTGATCGCGGAGCGTTCCGACGCGATCACCGTCGCGGCGACACCGGCTCCACAATTGTGAAATCCTGGGCGGGATCGGGGGGTTGAGGCAGGTGGAGCGGCCGATCGTGGGTGGGGACGTGGAGCTTCGATTACTGGGCCCGTTGGAACTGTGGGCCGGTGGTCGTTACATCGAGCTGGGGCAGCCCAGGCAGCGCGTGGTGCTGGCGGTCCTGGCGGCCAATTCCGGCCGGTTGCTGACCGTGGGCTCCCTGGTGGACCGGATCTGGGACGACACTCCCCCCGACTCCGCACGCTCGACGCTCTACTCCCATGTGAGCCGGATCCGGCGGGTCCTGGACGAGGCGACGCCCCGCGAGGGCGGCACGACGGGACATCCGCCGCTGGAACTGGTCCGAGCGTCGGGCGGCTACGTCCTGAAGGCGGCGGGCGGCAGCATCGACCTGCTGCGCTTCCGGGCGTTGGTGCTTCAGGCGCGCGGCCTGCGTCCCGACGACCCCGAGCGTGGCCGCCTCCTGCGCGACGCCCTGGACCTGTGGCGGGGCTCCCCGCTGGCCGACCTGCCGGGCGCCTGGGCCGAGCGGACCCGGACGGCCTGGCTGAACGAGCGCCTGGAAGCAGCCCTGTTGTGGGCGCGGGCCGAGTCGGCGGCGGGGAACACCTCGCAGGCGATCGGCCGGATGCGGTCCATGACCGACGAGTTCCCCCTGGCGGAACCCCTCGCCGCCCTGCTCATCAGGTCCCTGGCCCGAACGGGCCGAACGGCCGAGGCGCTCGACCACTACACCGAGGTACGCCGTCGGCTCGCCGACGAACTCGGCGCCGTCCCCGGCGAGGAGCTGCGCAGGGCGCACGACGAGACCCTGCGCGACCGTCCCACGGCCACCACCGGCGAACAGTCCGGCAGCACGCCGGGCGGTTCACGCACGCCGTCCGCCGGCCCCGCGCAACTGCCCGCCGACGTGCGGGTGTTCACGGGCCGCGAGTCCCAACTGGACGAACTCTCCCGGCACCTGCTCACCGTCAAGGACGAGGCCGACCCCACCACCACGGTCGTGGTCTCCGCCGTGTCCGGTACCGCCGGAGTCGGTAAGACGGCCCTGGCGGTCCACTGGGCGCACCGTATGCGCGAGCGGTTCCCGGACGGACAGCTCTACGCCGACCTCCGCGGCTACACCACGGACGAACCGGTGTCCCCCGCGGACGTCCTCACCGGCTTCCTCGTCGCCCTCGGCGTACCCGGCCCGGAGATCCCGCTGCGCCTGGACGACCGGTCCGCCCGCTACCGCACCGAGCTGAGCCGGCGCCGCATGCTCGTCGTGCTCGACAACTCCTCCTCCAGCGAGCAGATACGCCCGCTGCTGCCGGGGGCGCCCCTGTGCAGAACCGTGGTGACCAGCAGGGACACCCTGAGCTCGCTGGTCTCCCTGCACGGCGCGCACCGGCTCGTACTGGACGTGCTGCCGCCCAAGGACGCCGTACGACTGCTGTACCGGCTCATCGGCCCCCGGGCCGCGGCCGAACCGGAGGCGACGGCCGTCCTCGCCGAGCAGTGCGGACGGCTGCCCCTCGCCCTGCGCATCGCCGCGGAGCTGGCACTCTCCCGGCTCGCGTCCCCCCTGAGCGCCCTCACCGCCGAACTCGAGGACCGGCGGGGGAGGTTGGAGCTGCTGGACTCCGACGACGACCCGCGCGCGGCCGTGCGGGCCGTCTTCTCCTGGTCCTACGACCGGCTCCCCGCCGACGCCGCCACCACGTTCCGGCTGCTCGGACTGCACCCGGGACCCGACGTGGACGCGTACGCGGTGGCCGCCCTGTGCGGGCGGTCCGTCGCCGACACCCGGGAGACGCTGGACCTGCTCGCCCGCAGCCATCTGATCCAGCCCACCCGGCCCGGCCGCTACGGCATGCACGACCTGCTGCGGGTGTACGCGGCCTGGCAGGCCGAACGGCACGATGGCGCGAACGACCGCGAGGCCGCGCTCGACCGTCTGCTGACCCACTACCTGGCCGCGTCCTGCGCCGCGATGGACGTGCTGCTGCCTGCCGAGAGCCATCTGCGGCCGCGGATCCAGGCGCCCACGACCGAACTGCCGCCCTTCTCCACGGCGACCCATGCCCAGGAGTGGCTGGCGGCCGAGCACGGCGTGCTGACGGCCGTCACCGCGGCCGAGGCCGCGCGCGGGCGTGCGGAGTACGCCGTCGACATCGCCACCACCCTGCACCGCCACTTCGACAGCCGCGGCCTCTTCACCGACGCGCTCGTCGTGCACGGCAACGCGCTCCGTGCCGCTCGCGCCGCGGGTGACCAGCAGGGCGAGGCGGAGGTGCACACCTGCCTCGGGATGACCCACCGGCGGCTGGCGCGGTACGACGAGGCGGTCAGGCACCACACCGAGGCACTCGACCTCTGCCGCAGGATCGGGCTGCCGGTGACCGAGGCCCGCAACCTCACCAACCTCGGTGTCCTGCACGAACTGCGCGGAAGGTACCGCGAGGCCGCCCAGCGGCACGGCGAGGCGGTCGTCCTCTTCCGGAAGGTCGGCGACGTCGGCGGCGAGGCCGACGCCCTCAACAACCTCGGAATCGTGCACGAGTTGCTGGAGGACTACGACACCTCCGCCGTCCAGCACCGCCAGGCCCTCACCCTCTACCGTGCCACCGGCCACACCTTCGGCGAGGCCAGCGCCCTCGGCAACCTCGGCATCGTCCTGTCCCGGCTCGACCAACACGCCACGGCTGCCGACCACTTCGAGCAGGCACTCGCCCTGTTCCGGCGGCTCGGCCACCGCGGCGGCGAGGCACACGCCCTCAGCAACCTCGGCGACGCCCGCCACCGGCTGGGCCACCACGAGGAGGCGGCCACCCACCAGAGGGCGGCCCTCGCGCTGTTCCAGCGGACCGGCGAGCGCTACGGCGAGGCGGGCAGCCTCAACGGTCTCGGCGAGGCCCTGCACGGTTCGGGCCGACTGGACGAGGCCGCAGCGGCACACCGCTCCGGGCTCGCCCTGGCCACGGAGATCGAGGAGAAGGAGGAGCAGGCCCGCGCCCACATCGGTCTGGCCCGCATCCACCGGACCGGCACGGACCTGCCGAAGGCCCGCGCCCACTGGCAGGAGGCTCTGGCCCTCTACAGCGCCCTCGGTTCACCGCGAGCCACGGGGGTGAGCGAGGCGCTGGCGGCGCTGGACGCGGAGGACCCCTCGGGTGGCGTGGGTGGCACGGGTGGCACGGGTGGCGCGGACCTCCCCTGATCCCGGCTGACCCGGCTGACCCGGCTGACCCGGCCGACCCCGCTGGTCCTGACGATCGATGACCGCCGCCCCCGCGGTCACGGGTCACGGGCCACGGGGAGCCGCGCTCCCCGTCCCCCGTGGCTACACCCTGCGCAGCGCGCCCAACGCGTCGACGCGGTTCGTCGTGATCGAGTCGACGCCGACGTCGAGGAGCCGCCGCATGGAGCGCCGGGTGTCGGGTGTCCACACCGACAGCAAGTAGCCCTGGCGGTGGACCTGGGCGGCGAGGGCACGGTCGACCAGGCCGAAGCGGTAGTTGAGCCAGCGAGGGCGTACCGCGTCGAGAAGGGCCGGGCGCGGTGGCGCCAGCGTCGTCCAGGTCAGCGCGATCTCCGCGGCGGAGTCGGCGGCCCGCACGGCGAGCATGGCCCTGGCACCGGCGCAGTAGTACACGCGCTCCCGCGCTCCGCAGTCGCGGATGACACCGACGATCCGGCTCACGGACCCATCGTCGGGGGCGCCCGGCAGATCGACCATGATCCGGCCGTCCCCGGTCGCGGCGAGCGCGTCCGCCAGCGTCGGCACCCCGCCGTCCGTGAGCCCGCGCACCTCGTCCCAGGAGAGCGAGCGGAGCGGCCGGTCGTGCTCCCACAGCCGCTTCAGCGTCTCGTCGTGCAGGAGGACGGGGACGCCGTCACGGGTGAGTCGTACGTCGATCTCCACCGCGTCCGCGCCCAGTTCGAACGCGGAACGCAGCGAGTCGATCGTGTTCTCGCGGACGCGGTAGGGGTCGCCGCGATGGGCCACGGCAGTAACGGTGCGCATGGGCCCATTGTGATGTCTGGGTCAGGGTGCGAGCCAGGTCGAGGCGTACGTGTCGATCTCCTCGGCGAGCCTCGCCTTGCCCCGCGCGTCGAGGAAGGACGCCTCGACAGCGTTCTTCGCGAGGGCGGCGAGGCCGAGTTCGTCGAGTTCGAGGAGGCGGGCGGCGACGGCGTACTCGTTGTTGAGGTCGGTGCCGAACATCGGCGGGTCGTCGGAGTTGATGGTCACCAGGACTCCGGCCCGGGTGAACTCCTTGATGGGGTGCTCGTCGAGGGTGCGGACCGCGCGGGTCGCGATGTTCGAGGTGGGGCAGACCTCCAGGGCGACGCGGTGCTCGGCGAGATGCGCGAGCAGCTTCGGGTCCTGGGCGGAGGTGGTGCCGTGCCCGATGCGCTCGGCACGCAGGTCGTTCAGCGCGTCCCAGACGGTCTCCGGACCCGTCGTCTCCCCGGCGTGCGGCACGGAGTGCAGGCCGGCCGCGATCGCGCGGTCGAAGTACGGCTTGAACTGCGGTCGCGGTACGCCGATCTCGGGCCCGCCGAGCCCGAAGGAGACCAGCCCTTCGGGGCGCAGCCGGTCCTCGGTGGCCAGCCGTACCGTTTCCTCGGCGGCTTCGAGGCCCGCCTCTCCGGGAATGTCGAAGCACCAGCGCAGTACGACACCGAGCTCGGCCTCGGCCGCCTTGCGGGCGTCCTCGATCGCCTCCATGAAGGCGCGTTCGTCGATGCCACGGCGGGTGGAGGAGAACGGGGTGACGGTCAGCTCGGCGTAGCGGACCCGCTGGCGGGCCATGTCCCGCGCGACCTCGAACGTCAGCAGCCGTACGTCCTCCGGGGTGCGGATGAGGTCGACGACGGACAGGTACACCTCGATGAAGTGCCCGAAGTCCGTGAAGGTGAAGTAGTCCGCGAGGGCCTCGGGGTCGGTCGGCACCTTGGAGTCGGGGTGGCGGGCGGCCAGCGTGGAAACGATGCGCGGGGAGGCTGATCCGACGTGGTGCACGTGCAGTTCGGCCTTGGGCAGTCCGGCGATGAAGGCGTGCAGGTCGCGGGCGTCATCGCGTGGGGTGTGGTGGTCGGTCAAGGGTTCCTCCCCGGAACGGCGTCCCCGGAACGCGGTTGACGGGGGACGCGGGTGATCGGCTGATCGGTGGTTCAGGGATCATCGTAGGCGGCGGCCCGCGCGACACAGGCTCCGGCCGTAGCATGACGGAACGTACGACAAAGGGGGGCGCACGCATGTCCGACGACGCGCAGATGCCGGGGGCACCGCAGGACGCGGGCGCGTGGGTCGCCAGGGGAGAGACACCCTCGCAGCCGCCCCCCGACGCGACTCCCCCGGAGGACCGGCCACCGGCACCGACACCCGCACCGACACCGGCACCCGAGAACGCGCCTCCCGCCCAGGCGGCCGGGCCGGGCGAGCCGGCGGAGGCGATACGCGCGGGGGTGACGCCTACGGACGCGAGACCCGCCGACGTGGCGCCTGCGGATGCGGCGCCTGCCGACGTCACGCCCGCCGACGCGGCGCCTGCCGACGTGGCGTCTGCGGACGCGACGCCCGCGGATGTGACGTCCGCGGACGCGACGCCCGCCGATGCGAGCCCTGCGGATGCGGGACCTGTCGATGTCACGCCCGCCGGTGTGAGGCCCGCCGTAGTGGCGTCGGCGGATGTGTCTCCCGCTGACGCGGCGCCTGCGGATGTGACGCCTGCCGACGTTACGCCCGCCGGTGTGAGGCCCGCCGAAGTGGCGCCCTCCGACGTGGCGCCCGCGGACGTGTCTCCTGCCGAGGCGACCTCCGCGGATGCGACGCTTACGGGCGCGAGAGCCGCCGACGCGGCGCCTGCGGATGTGTCTCCTGCCGATGCGACGCCTGCGGACGTGCCGCCCGCGGATGCGGGACCTGTCGACGTGACGCCCGCCGGTGTGAGGCCCGCCGTAGTGGCGCCCTCCGACGTAGCGTCCGCGGACGTGTCTCCCGCCGAGGCGACGCCCGCGGATGCGACGCCAACGGACGCGAGACCCGCCGACGCGGCGCCTGCGGACGTGCCTCCCGCCGACGCGGCGCCTGCGGACGTGCCTCCCGCCGACGCGGCGCCTGCGGAGGTGCCTCCCGCCGATGCGACGCCTGCCGGCGTCACGCCCGCCGGTGCGACGCCCGCCAACGTGACCCCCGCCGACGCGACCCCGTCGCGCACGACACCCCCGGCCGACCACGCGCCGGCCTCCGTGTCCGGCGCCCCCGGGCCCCCCTCCGGCGAGTCCGTGGAGGTCAGCGCGCTTCGGTCGGAGTCGACGCCTTCCTGGGAGCAACCGGCGGGGTCCGCACCCGCTCCCACCGGGGCCGCGTCGGGCGAGCGCGCGGAGGTGTCCGGGCCGATACCGGAGCCGTCTCCCACGGTCGGCCACGGGCCAGGTTCCGCGCCCGAGGACGCACCCCCCGCGTCGAGGGTCCCGCTGGACAAACCCGCCGCCGCACCGCGCCCCGCGCCGGACCCCTGGGCGGCGCCGGCGGAGACCGCTCCCTCCCCGGCGAACGGTTTCTCCGGTGCTCCCGCGCACGATCAGCGGACGGCCATGCCAGTCCCGCCAGGCACGGGCGCCGCCAACCCCCCGACCTGGGGCAACCCCTTCGCACCCCCCGCCGACCGCATCCCCTACCCGCAGCCGCCCGCGGGCCACACGCCTTACCCCCAGTCGCCCGCGGGCCACCCGCCCTACCCCCAGCCGAACGCCGGGCACACGCCCTACCCGCAGCCGCCCGTCCACGGTCAGCCTGTCCCGCCGCCGCCCTTCGCTCCCGGGGGCCCCGGCCAGCAACCCCCGTACGGATACGGCTACCCGGGCTACCCGCAACAGCCCTTCCACCCCGGCGCCCCCGGTTACGGCGGCTGGTCGCTCATGCCCCCCGCGCCCAGCAACGGCATGGGCACCGCCGCCCTGATCCTCGGCATCGCCTCGGCGGTCGCGTTCTGCGTCTGGCCGCTGACCATCGTGATGGGCATCCTCGGTATCGTCTTCGGCGCGATCGGCCGTCGCAAGGCGAGCCGTGGCGAGGCGACGAACCCGGGCCAGGCGCTGGCCGGGATCATCTGCGGAGCGGTCGGCATTCTCCTGGGCATCGCCCTGGTCGTGCTGATCGTCGTCTTCGCGGACGACTCCGAGTCCGGAACCGACTCGGGCACGGACGGCGACGGCTTCTCCACGTCACTCGTCGTGGAGCAACTCCGCTAGCGAGCGAGCCGGACCTTCCGGCTCAGGCCCCGCGGAGACAAGGTTCCCGCGGAGACCAGACCCCGCGGGACCAGGCCCCCCCGCGGGACCCAGACAACGCGCCGCCCCGCCCCCGTCCCCCACCGTCACCCCGCCAGACCCCGACCCCCGTCCTAGGCCACCCCGCGGAGCCGCTCCCGGGCCTCCATCAAGGCGAACCCCAGAAGATTCGACCCCCGCCACCGCTGCGGATCCGCTGCGCGCTCGTCGTCCGCGGCCAGTCCGATGCCCCAGACCCGGTCCATCGGGCTGGCCTCGACGAGCACACGCTCGCCCGTGGCCAGCAGAAACGCCCGCAGTTCGGGCTGCGCGGCGAACTTGTGGACGCTGCCCTCGACCACGATCGCGAACCGCTCGCGCTCCCATGTGCCCTCGTCGAAGCCGCGTACGAGCCGCCCCGCCTTCTTGGCCAGCGCCGGGTTCGCCGCGTCCACAGCGCGCCGCTCGGCCTCCGCGTCCCCGAAGAGCCGCGCTTTGCGAGCCATCATCCAGTGCTCGGCCGTCGCGTACGCCACGCCGTCCACCGTGAACGGCGACGGCCACCACTGGCTGAGACAGCTCGCGCCGACCTGGCCGTCCTGCCGCTCCCGGTGTCCCCAGAAGTGCAGATACTTCACCCTCGCCCCGGACCGGACCTCGCTGACCAGCGCGTCCCGTGAATCGATCTTCCCCATGCACGCGAGTCTGGCATCCACCACTGACACTCCGTCCTGCCTTTTCCTCGCCGACTCGACACCTGGTCGACAGATTCCGTCGCGTAACCAAAAGGCAACAACGGAATCACTTGTTGGAGTCCCTTTGCTCTGTCAGGATCGGCACTCAAATCGAGCCGGAGCTACGCCGACCCCCGCTGGACGGGGAGGACGGCGGAGGAGAGCGACATGCACAATCCGGGCCATCGCTTCCAGGCGCAGGACCGTTTCGCGGACGGCGCGCAGTACATCGCGGGCCGGCTGACCAAGGGCACCTCCGGCCATGCGTACGCGGTCGTCGACCCGGCCACGGGCGACGAGGTCTACACGTACGAACTCGCGGGCACCGCAGACGTGGACGCCGCCGTCGCGGCAGCCCGCGCCGCGTTCCCCGGCTGGTCGGGCGCCACCCCCGGCGAGCGCTCCGACGCGCTGCACCGCTTCGCCGCCGTGGTCGCCGAGCGCGCCGAGGAGTTCGCCCGCGCCGAATCCCTCCAGTGCGGCAAGCCGCTCAAGCTCACCCGGGAGTTCGACGTCCCGGGGACCATCGACAACATCGCGTTCTTCGCCGGCGCGGCCCGCCACCTCCAGGGCCAGTCCGCGGGCGAGTACTCCGGCGACCACACCTCGTACGTACGCCGTGAACCCATCGGTGTCGTCGGCTCCATCGCCCCCTGGAACTACCCCCTCCAGATGGCGGCCTGGAAGATCCTCCCCGCGATCGCGGCCGGCAACACGATCGTCCTGAAGCCCGCCGAGCTCACCCCGCTCACCTCCCTCCTCTTCGCCGAGGCGGCCACCGCGGCCGGTATCCCCGACGGTGTCGTCAACATCGTCACCGGAGCGGGGAAGGACGCCGGTGAGCACCTCGTCGGCCACCCCGACGTCGCCATGACCTCCTTCACCGGTTCGACCGCCGTCGGCAAGCGGGTCGCGGAGATCGCCACCTCCACCGTCAAGCGGCTCCACCTGGAGCTGGGCGGCAAGGCGCCCTTCGTGGTCTTCGACGACGCGGACCTCGAAGCCGCTGTCAACGGCGCGGTCGCGGGCTCCCTCATCAACAGCGGGCAGGACTGCACGGCGGCCACGCGCGCGTACGTGCAGAGGCCCCTCTACGAGGCGTTCGTATCCAAAACGGCCGACCTCATGGCGAGCGTCCGGGTGGGAGACCCCTTCGCCCCGGACACCGACCTGGGGCCGCTGATCTCGCACGCCCAGCGCGACCGCGTCGCCGGATTCGTCGACCGTGCGCGCGCCTACGCGCGCGTGGTCACCGGCGGGGCCGCCCCGCAGGGGGACCTCAAGAGCGGCGCGTACTACCGGCCCACCCTCGTCGCCGACGCCGCCCAGGACAGCGAGATCGTGCAGTCCGAGATCTTCGGGCCCGTGCTGGTCGTACTGCCCTTCGACACCGACGACGAGGGCATCGCGCTGGCCAACGACACACCGTACGGACTGGCCGCCTCCGCCTGGAGCCGCGACGTCTACCGCGCCAACCGCGCCACCCGCGAGATCAAGGCGGGCTGCGTCTGGGTCAACGACCACATTCCGATCATCAGCGAGATGCCGCACGGCGGCTACAAGGCGTCCGGCTACGGCAAGGACATGTCCGCGTACTCGTTCGAGGAGTACACACAGCTCAAGCACGTCATGTTCGACAACACTGGGGTTGCCGGGAAGGACTGGCACCGCACGATCTTCGGGGACCGGAGCTAGTCGGCACGTTCGGCCGGCACCGAGACAGACCAGGCCGCGACCACGGCCGCGATCCTTCCGAAAGGGCACCAGGAGCATGGAGCAGTACGAGCCCGAACCTCTGTCCCCGGTCCAACTGGCCGCCATGCGGCGCAGCCTCAGGAACGGCAGGGCCTCCCTCGGCCGCCGTTCCCTGCTGCGCGCCTCGGCGGGCGGTGCGCTGGCCATCGGCGGACTCGGGGCGCTCAGCGCCTGCGGGATCCCCGCGGCCGGCAAGACCCAGGGCGGGGTCTCCGCCGACGACCTCTCGGCCAAGGAGAAGACGATCAACTTCTCCAACTGGACCGAGTACATGGACGTCGACGAGAGCGAGAAGCACCACCCCACGCTGGACGCCTTCACCAAGCGCACCGGCATCACCGTCAAGTACACCGAGGACATCAACGACAACGCCGAGTTCTTCGGCAAGATCAAGCCGCAGCTCGCCGCGGGCCAGGACACAGGCCGTGACCTCATCGTCCTCACCGACTGGCTGGCCGGCCGGCTGATCAACCTCGGGTGGGTCCAGAAACTGGACCCGGCCAACCTGCCGCACGCCTACACCAACCTGTCGCAGCAGTTCCGCAACCCCGACTGGGACCCCGGACGCGCCTACTCCTATCCCTGGCAGGGCATCTCGACCGTCATCGCCTACAACAAGAAGGCGCTCGACGGTGTCGAGGTGAAGTCGGTCTCCGACATGCTCGACAACCCCAAGCTCAAGGGGCGGATCGGCTTCCTGACGGAGATGCGCGACAGCATCGGCATGACGCTGCTCGACATGGGCAAGGACCCGGCCAAATTCACGGACGACGACTACGACGCGGCGATCGCCCGTCTCCAGAAGGCCGTCGACAAGGGTCAGATCCGCCGCTTCACCGGCAACGACTACACGTCCGACATCACCAGCGGGAACTTCGCGGCCTGCATCGCCTGGGCCGGCGACGTCGTCCAGCTCAAGGCGGACAGCCCGGACGTCGACTTCATCATCCCGGACAGCGGTTACATCACCTCGACCGACAACATGCTGATCCCCAACAAGGCGCGCCACAAGACGAACGCCGAGCGGCTCATGGACTACTACTACGAGCCCGAGCCGGCCGCCCAGCTCGCCGCCTACATCAACTACGTCTGTCCGGTCGACGGAGTGAAGCCGTACCTGGAGAAGATCGACAAGGAGGCGGCGGAGAACCCGCTGATCATTCCCGACCAGGCCATGGCCGCCAAGTCTCACGCCTTCCGCCTGCTCAGCAGCAAGGAAGAGACGGCCTACGAAGAGAAGTTCGCGAAGCTCACAGGGGCGTGACCATGATGACGACAGACAACAGCGGCGACGTCCGCCTCTCCGGGATCAGCAAGACGTACGGCGCCTTCACGGCCGTACACCCGCTCGACCTCACCGTGCCGCAGGGATCGTTCTTCGCCCTCCTCGGGGCGTCGGGCTGCGGCAAGACCACCACGCTGCGCATGATCGCCGGCCTGGAGGAGCCCACTTCGGGAAGCGTGCACCTGGGGGACCAGGACGTGACGAACCTGCCGCCCTACAAGCGGCCGGTGAACACCGTCTTCCAGTCCTACGCGCTCTTCCCGCATCTCGACATCTTCGAGAACGTCGCCTTCGGCCTGCGCCGGCGCGGCATCAAGTCGGTGAAGAAGCAGGTCGAGGACATGCTGGAGCTCGTACAACTCGGCGAGCAGGCCCGCAAGAAGCCGCATCAGCTCTCCGGCGGCCAGCAGCAGCGCGTCGCCGTCGCCCGCGCGCTGATCAACACCCCCAAGGTGCTGCTCCTCGACGAGCCGCTCGGCGCTCTCGACCTCAAGCTGCGCCGCCAGATGCAGTTGGAGCTCAAGCGCATCCAGACCGAGGTCGGCATCACGTTCGTGCACGTCACGCACGACCAGGAGGAGGCCATGACGATGGCCGACACGGTCGCCGTGATGAACGCGGGCCGCGTCGAACAACTCGGCTCGCCCGCCGACCTCTACGAGAACCCGAACACCACGTTCGTCGCCAACTTCCTCGGCACCTCCAACCTCATCGAGGCCGAGGTCGACTCCACGAGCGGCGACGAGATCGTCCTCAAGGCGGGCGGCGGCAAGCTGTCGCTGCCCGCGGCGCGATGTTCGGCGCCCACGACGACCGGCGGCAAGGTGCTGGTCGGCGTCCGCCCCGAGAAGATCACGCTCACGCACGCCGACGACGCGGGCGACATCCCGGTGGGCCGCAACCGGATCACCGGCAAGATCGCCGACTCCAGCTTCATCGGCGTCTCCACGCAGTACGTCATCGACAGCGCCGTCTGCCCCGAGTTCGAGGTGTACGCCCAGAACATCGACCGCGACTCCCGGCTCCGGCCCGGCACGGACGTCGTCCTGCACTGGAACCCGGCGCACACCTTCGGGCTGGACGCGGCCCAGGACATCGACGCCGGGGTCGAGTCGGTGGACCCGGAGAAGGGGGCGGCCGCCTGATGGCCACCGTCACCGAGGCGCCGCCACTGGCTCCGCAACCGGCCGAGAAGCCGCCCCGCAAACGCCGCCGGCTCACCCCGTACTGGCTGCTGCTGCCCGGCATCCTCTGGCTGCTGGTCTTCTTCGCGCTGCCGATGGTCTACCAGGCCTCCACGTCCGTGCAGACGGGCTCCCTGGAGGAGGGCTACAAGGTCACCTGGCACTTCGCGACCTACTGGGACGCGCTGGCGGACTACTGGCCGCAGTTCCTGCGCTCCGTCCTCTACGCGGGCTCCGCGACGATCCTGTGCCTGATCCTCGGATACCCGCTCGCCTATCTGATCGCCTTCCGGGCGGGCCGCTGGCGCAACGTCGTCCTCATCCTGGTCATCGCGCCGTTCTTCACCAGCTTCCTGATCCGCACGCTGGCCTGGAAGACGATCCTCGCGGACGGCGGCCCGGTGGTCGGCGCCCTCAACTCGCTGCACGTCCTGGACGTCACGAGCTGGCTCGGCGTCACGGCGGGCGACCGGGTCCTCGCGACCCCGCTCGCGGTGATCTGCGGTCTCACGTACAACTTCCTGCCGTTCATGATCCTGCCGCTCTACACCTCGCTGGAACGCATCGACGGACGCCTGCACGAGGCGGCCGGCGACCTCTACGCGAAGCCGGTCACGACGTTCAGGAAGGTCACCTTCCCGCTGTCGATGCCCGGTGTGGTCTCCGGGACCCTGCTGACCTTCATCCCGGCCAGCGGCGACTACGTCAACGCCGATCTGCTCGGCTCGACGGACACCCGGATGGTGGGAAACGTTATCCAGACGCAGTTCCTGCGAATTCTCGACTATCCGACGGCCGCGGCGCTCTCCTTCATTCTCATGGCCGCCATTCTCATCATGGTCACCTTCTACATTCGCAAGTCCGGGACGGAGGATCTGGTTTAAATGGCCTTCGTACGCTGGCTCAAGCACCATCTCGTCGTCATCGCGGGACTGCTGACACTCGGATATCTGCTCCTGCCGAACGTCGTGGTCACGGTGTTCTCCTTCAACAAACCGAAGGGGCGCTTCAACTACGAGTGGCAGAACTTCTCCACGGACGCCTGGACCGACCCGTGCGGCGTCGCCGACATGTGCGGCTCGCTCTCGCTCAGCCTCCAGATCGCCGTCTGGGCGACCCTGGGTGCCACCGTCCTCGGCACCATGATCGCCTTCGCCCTGGTCCGCTACCGCTTCCGCGCGCGCGGCGCCGTCAACTCGCTGATCTTCCTGCCGATGGCGATGCCCGAGGTGGTGATGGCAGCCTCGCTGCTCACCCTGTTCCTCAACATGGGCGCACAGTTGGGTTTCTGGACGATCCTCATCGCCCACATCATGTTCTGCCTCAGCTTCGTGGTGACGGCGGTCAAGGCGCGCGTCATGTCGATGGACCCGCGTCTGGAGCAGGCGGCCCAGGACCTGTACGCGGGACCGGTGCAGACCTTCGTCCGGGTCACCCTGCCGATCGCGGCCCCCGGGATCGCCGCGGGCGCGCTGCTCGCCTTCGCGCTCTCCTTCGACGATTTCATCATCACCAACTTCAACGCGGGCTCGACCGTCACCTTCCCCATGTTCGTCTGGGGATCGGCACAGCGCGGAACACCCGTTCAGATCAATGTCATCGGTACGGCCATGTTCGTCGTCGCCGTACTGTTCGTGCTGGCCGGAATGGTGGTCGGTAACCGCCGCAACCGCCAGAAGGCATAAGCCCCGAGAGAAAAGCACGTGTAAGGGAGTGGAAATCATGGCCCCAGGCGCCATGACCCGTTGGACCGAGTCTCTTTCCGACGCACAGCCGGTGTCCTACTGGCTGGACGACCCCGGCAGGCCCCGCCCCGAACCCGCCCTCACCACCGCCGAGACCTGCGACCTGCTCGTCGTCGGCGGCGGCTACAGCGGACTGTGGACCGCGCTCCTGGCCAAGGAGCGTGACCCCGGGCGCGAGGTGGTCCTGGTGGAAGGCCGTGAGGTGGGCTGGGCCGCCTCCGGCCGCAACGGCGGCTTCTGCGCCGCGTCCCTGACCCACGGTCTGGCCAACGGCCTCACCCGCTGGCCGGACGAGATCAGGAAGCTGGAGGAGCTGGGCGCCCGCAACCTCGACGGCATCGAGGCGGCCGTCGCCCGCTACTCCATCGACTGCGACTTCGAGCGCAGCGGCGAGATCGACGTCGCCACCGAGCCGCACCAGGCGGCCGAACTGCGCGACTGGCACGAGGAGTTGCGCCGCGAGGGGCTGGCGGACGGCACCGAATTCCTGGACGCGGAGGCGGTGCGGGAACAGGTCGACTCGCCGACGTTCCTGGCCGGTCTGTACGACCGCCGGGGCGTCGCGATGCTGCACCCCGCCAAGCTCGCCTGGGGCCTCAAGCGGGCGTGCCGGGAACTCGGCGTCCGCGTCTACGAGCACACTCCCGCACTCGAACTGAGGCCGCACGGCGCCGGAATGGCCGTACGCACCCCGTACGGCTCGGTCCGCGCCCGCCGCGTGGCCCTCGGTACGAACATCTTCCCGAACCTGGTCAGGCGAGTGCGCGCGTACACCGTCCCCGTCTACGACTACGCGCTGATGAGCGAGCCGCTGACCTCCGACCAGTTGGCGTCCATCGGCTGGAAGAACCGCCAGGGACTGGGGGATTCGGCGAACCAGTTCCACTACTTCCGGCTCTCCGCCGACAACCGGATCCTGTGGGGCGGTTACGACGCGATCTATCCGTACGGCGGCCGTATGCGCGCCGAGTACGACGACCGTCCCGAGACGTACGCGAAGCTCGCCGGGCACTTCTTCACCTGCTTCCCGCAGTTGGCGGGCGTCCGCTTCACGCACGCCTGGGGCGGCGCGATCGACACCTGCTCGCGCTTCTCCGCCTTCTTCGGTACGGCGCACCAGGGCAAGGTGGCCTACGCGGCGGGCTACACCGGGCTCGGTGTGGGCGCGACCCGGTTCGGGGCGGACGTGATGCTCGACCTGCTCGCGGGGGAGCGCACGGAACGCACCGAGCTGGAGATGGTCCGTAAGAAGCCGCTGCCGTTCCCGCCCGAGCCCTTCGCCTGGACGGGCATCGCGCTCACCAAGTGGTCGCTGGCGCGGGCGGATTCGAACGGCGGCCGGCGAAATCTGTGGCTCAAGGCGATGGACAGGGTGGGGCTCGGCTTCGACAGCTGAGGAGCACCGACGGGCGAGGGCTCCTACGGCGCGGCAGGGCGCGTGCGCCGGTTCTTGATCCACGGCGTACGCCCTGCTCAGCCGCTGTGATCCCCGCGCTGTCAACAAATGTTCAGAACCCGCGTAATGGCCGGGCCGAACCTCGCTCTCTCCTGTGACGCGACCAGCGTCGACATGAGAGAGGGAGGTTCCGCCATGACAGGGGCCAAGACGGCGGTCGACTGGCTGGCATCCGTAGCTCCGGATCCGGAGGCCTGCCGCTGGGAATGGGAGCGCAATCCGCTGGGGATCGCGCTGCTGCCCGCGGGCAAGGCCTGGGACGTACTGATCCTGCCCGGCGAACTCGGCTACCCCACGCTCGACGTGCTGACCCGGGTGATCGACCAACTCGGTCCGGTCCTCGTCGACTTCGGGGACGCCCGGATGGGCTTCTTCGTGCCCGCGGGCACCGCGGCCCGGTGGCTCGGCACGGGGGTGCGCACGGCGGGCCGCGGCACCTGGATCGTGGTGCCGTACCCGGGACGGACGACCGGCGGGGTCCGCTGGCTGATCCCGCCGGACGGCTCCGGCACGCTCACCGACCCGGCGCTGCTGGAGCTGGCCATGCACGAGGCGGCGGCGGGTATCGCCGGGAACGAGGACCGGTAGCCGTGCCGGGGCCGGACCCCGGTAACAGTCAGAGGTCTTGACAACAGGATTGGTCTGGACCAAATTGGGCGCGCTTCACCCTCCAATTCCCCCCTGCACGGAGGCAGTCGTGGATCGAACCCGACGCAACGGATCAGTCGTACGTCACAGACTTCTCGCCGTGTGCACGGCCATCCTCCTGGCCGTTCCCGGCATGACCGCGCTCTCGTCGGCCGCCCGTGCGGCCGACGCGGACATCGCGAGGAACGGCGGTTTCGAGGCGGGCCTGGACAACTGGACCTGCACAGCGGGCACCACCGTCAACTCACCCGTACGGAGTGGCAGTTCCGCGTTGCAGGCGACCCCGGCCGGCAGCGACCACGCCCAGTGCTCCCAGGCGGTGACCGTCCAGCCCAACTCCCAGTACACCCTGTCCGGTTACGTCCGGGGCAGCTACGTCTACCTCGGCGCGAGCGGCACCGGCACCACCGACGTCTCCACCTGGACCCAGTCCGCGACCGGCTGGCAGCAGCTCACCACGACCTTCCGCACCGGCGCGTCCACCACCAAGGTCACCATCTACACCCACGGCTGGTACGGCACCGGCGCGTACTACGCCGACGACATCTCCCTGTTCGGCCCCGCCGCCACCCCGGGCCAGCCCCCGGCCGCGCCCACCGGCCTGGCGGCAGGCACCGTCACGTCCTCGTCCGTCGCCCTGTCCTGGTCCCCGGTGACCGGCGCGACCGGATACGCCGTCTACCGCGGCGGCGTCAAAATCCAGACGGTGACCGGGACTTCGGCCACGGTCAGCGGGCTCACGGCCTCTACGGCGTACGCCTTCCAGGTCGCGGCGGTCAACGACGCGGGCGAGTCGCCGAAGTCGGCGACCGTCACCGCGACGACGACAGCGGGCGGCGGAGGCGGCTCCACCGGACACGCACTCGTCGGCTACCTGCACGCCAGCTTCGCGAACGGCGCCGGGTACACCCGCCTCGCCGACGTCCCCGACAGCTGGGACATCATCGACCTGGCCTTCGGCGAGCCCACCTCCACCACCTCGGGCGACATCCGCTTCACCCGCTGCCCGGTGACCGAGTGCCCGACCGTCGAGAGCGAAGCCGACTTCAAGGCGGCCATCAAGGCCAAGCAGGCGGCCGGCAAGAAGGTCCTGATATCCATCGGCGGCCAGAACGGCCAGGTGCAGCTCACGACGACGGCGGCCCGTGACACCTTCGTCACCTCGGTGTCGAAGATCATCGACACCTACGGTCTGGACGGCCTGGACATCGACTTCGAGGGCCACTCGCTCTCCCTGAACGCGAGCGACACCAACTTCAAGAGCCCGACCACCCCCGTGATCGTGAACCTCATCTCGGCCCTGAAGACGCTGAAGGCCAAGTACGGTGCCGGTTTCGTGCTGACCATGGCCCCGGAGACCTTCTTCGTGCAGCTCGGCTACCAGTACTACGGAACCGGCCCCTGGGGCGGCCAGGACCCGCGCGCCGGGGCCTACCTCCCGGTCATCTACGCCATGCGCGACGACCTGACGCTCCTGCACGTCCAGGACTACAACTCGGGCCCGATCATGGGCCTCGACAACCAGTACCACTCCATGGGCGGCGCCGACTTCCACATCGCCATGACCGACATGCTCCTCACCGGCTTCCCCGTCGCCGGCAACGCGAGCAACGTCTTCCCGGCCCTGCGCCCCGACCAGGTGGCCATCGGCATGCCGGCGACGACGAACGCGGGCAACGGATACGTGACGCCGTCCGAGGTCGACAAGGCCCTCGACTGCCTCACCAAGAAGACCAACTGCGGCTCGTACGCCACCCACGGCACCTGGCCGGACCTGCGCGGCCTGATGACCTGGTCGATCAACTGGGACCGCTTCGGAGGCTGGGAGTTCCAGCGGAACTTCGACGGCTACTTCGGCTGAGCGGCGGCGGGACTGCTCGGCCGCCCGGTGTCCACGGAGCCGGTCCGGCCGAGCAGCATCCACAGCGCGGAGAGCAGCACCGCGCACAGGCACCAGCTCGCCACCACGTCCAGCGGCCAGTGGAAGCCGCGCCGGACCAGGCCGAAGGGCACGGCGAGGTTCAGGACGAGACAGCCGGCGACGAGTGCGCGCCGGGCGAGGGCGGTGCGGAGCCACGGGAGGAGGACCAGGGTCGCGGCGCCGTACGCGACGGCGGCGGTCGCCGTGTGGCCCGAGGGATAGAAGCCCGTGCCCGGTCCCATCACCGGTGGACCCGGCCGGGCGACGAGTTCTTTCACCGGCACGACCAATGCCGGTACGACGGCCATCAGCACCGCCGCCGCGACGGAGGGCAGCCACCAGCGGTCCAGCCCCGCCCGACGGCCGCGCAGGGCGACGTACCCGAGGACGACCGCGAGCACGGGAACGGCGACCGCGATGCCGCCGAGGTCGGCGAGGAGTTCGTAGATCCGGGCCGGGCTCACGAGATGTCCGCTGAGCCGTTCGTCCGTGCGGGCGAGGGGGCCGTGGGCCACTACCTGCCAGGTGAACAGCGCGAAGAGGAGGGCCGGAAGGCCGAGAAGGAGGAGGAAGGTCGGCCACCCCGGAACAGGGGGGGTGGTTCCGGAGTGGCCGTCCGGACCGGATCGTCGCACGCCCCGGGGGGTTTGGGGCGGGCGACTGTCCGATCGGTGAGGAGAATCGGAGCTGGAAGCTCCGGGTGTGTGCGCGAGGGCACGACCAGGGCGAAGCTGGGGAGGCCCCGACCCGGCGTCGCCCACAGTCCCCTGTGGGCGGGGTGTATCTCTCATCTGGGTAGAACCTACGACAGGGGATCGGGGTCCGACAGACGGAATCGCGTCCCGTCATGCACCTCGCACACCTTCTTCACACGGCCTGACGGCCGCCGCCCCGCCCGGCGGGCCAAGCGGAATCCGGCGTGAGGGGCGTCCGGACTCCGCCCGGAGGGCGGGCTGGCGGTGTCAGATCCGGGAGAAGGCCTGCTCGATGATGTCGAGGCCCTCGTTGAGGAGGTCCTCGCCGATGACCAGCGGGGGCAGGAAGCGGAGGACGTTGCCGTAGGTGCCACAGGTCAGGACCAGCAGGCCCTCCTGGTGGCAGGCCCTGGCGAGCGCGGCGGTCGCCTCGCTGTTCGGCTCCTTGGACTCGCGGTCCTTGACCAGCTCGATGGCGATCATGGCGCCGCGCCCGCGGACCTCGCCGATGATGTCGAACTTCTCGGCCATCGCGCCCAGCCGGGTCTTCATGACGCCCTCGATGTGCTTCGCCCGCGCGTTGAGGTCGAGCTCCTTCATCGTCTCGATCGCGCCGAGGGCGCCCGCGCAGGCCACCGGGTTGCCGCCGTAGGTGCCGCCCAGGCCGCCCGAGTGCGCGGCGTCCATGATCTCGGCGCGGCCGGTGACGGCGGCGAGCGGAAGGCCGCCCGCGATGCCCTTGGCGGTGGTGATCAGGTCCGGGACGATGCCCTCGTCCTCGCAGGCGAACCACTGGCCGGTGCGGCAGAAGCCGGACTGGATCTCGTCGGCGACGAAGACGATGCCGTTGTCGGTGGCGAACTTGCTGAGCGCGGGCAGGAAGCCCTTGGCCGGCTCGATGAAGCCGCCCTCGCCGAGCACCGGCTCGATGATGATCGCGGCGACGTTCTCGGCCCCGATCTGCTTGTTGATCATGTCGATGGCCTGCGCGGACGCCTCGGCGCCGGCGTTCTGCGGGCCGGTCAGCCAGCGGTAGCCGTACGCCACCGGCACGCGGTAGACCTCGGGGGCGAACGGGCCGAAGCCGTGCTTGTACGGCATGTTCTTGGCGGTCAGCGCCATCGTGAGGTTGGTGCGGCCGTGGTAACCGTGGTCGAACACGACCACGGCCTGCCGCTTGGTGTACGCCCGCGCGATCTTGACGGCGTTCTCGACGGCCTCGGCGCCCGAGTTGAACAGGGCCGACTTCTTCGCGTGGTCGCCCGGCGTCAGCTCCGCGAGCGCCTCGGCGACGGCGACGTACCCCTCGTACGGCGTGACCATGAAACAGGTGTGGGTGAAGTCCTGGAGCTGGGCGGAGGCCCGGCGTACGACGGCCTCGGCGCTCGCGCCGACCGACGTCACGGCGATGCCGGAGCCGAAGTCGATCAGGCGGTTGCCGTCGACGTCCTCGATGATGCCGCCGCCGGCGCGCGTGGTGAACACGGGGAGCACCGAACCCACACCGGCCGCGACCGCGGCGGTACGGCGGGCCTGCAACTCCTGCGACTTCGGGCCGGGGATGGCGGTGACGACGCGGCGCTCCTGCGGAAGTGCGGTCATGAGGGGCTCCCTGATGTTCCTACGAACCGGACGGTCCCCGGCGGACGGGGGCGCACCGGGTGGGGGTGTTTTCGGACGCTTCACTGCTTTCTTCGCAGGTTAGGGCCGGGGGAGGGGGGTGGGCATGCTCCACGGGGGAGATGTTCGGGCTTCCGGTTGTCCGTGGTGGACATAGAGGGGAGGGGCCCGCGGGGCGGCGCGGGACCCGGTCCGGCGGGCGCCTTCGGGCAGGTCCGGCCGTGTAAGCGGTGAACTCCCCGGGCAGGGGCACTAGATTGGCTCGCGGACGACGCACGGAGCGGCTGGTCAGGGGGCAGGGCGATGGACAGCGACGGGACGCGGGACGCGCGGGGCACGCACGCGAATCCTGTGCCGCGTCCGGCGGGGCCGCCGGACGTGCCGACGACGCCGCCGAGGCCCACCCGGGCGCCCGGCATGCCGCCGCTGCCGGACGGCGCCGACTTCCTGACGTGGGTCCGGACGGCCAGGCCGGAGGCGGCCCCCGGGGTGTGGCGGTTCGGGCACCGGCCGCGGCCGGACGAGGAGCCCGAGGAGATCCCGGCGCGCCAGCTGCTGAGCGGCGCCGTGATCGCGTTCCTGGTCGGGTGGCTGATCTGGTCGCTCCTCTGGAACGGCTACCTGGGCGGCTGGTGGATCATCCCGCTCGACCTCTTCACCCCCGATTCCTGGCGCCGCAGCGACGACGCGGTGGGCAACGCGTTCCTCTGGTACGGCTACTACACGCTGATCGCCCTCGGGATCATGTTCGGCGTCGGCCGCCTCGGCCGCTGGGGCGAGGTCTGGCGGCGCTACGGACCGCCCGCCTGGCGCCGTGCCGCTCCCGTGAACGAGCGGCTGCCCGCACCCGAGGAGGACCCCGCCCAGTGGAACCAGCTCCGCGCCGCCGGAGCCGCCGACGCCGCCGACCGGCTCGCCACCGAGGCCCGCCAGGGGCTGATGCGCGACGTCGATCACGCCCGGATCACCCGCGCCTGGCAGGGCGTACGGAGCGGACGGCACAGCCTCGCCACCTTCACCGGTGCGGTCCTCAAGGACGGGTCCGCCGCCTGTCTGCATCCCTCCGGCGCCCGTGACCTGCCCGGCAGGCACGCCCTCCACGACCTCGTGACCGGCCAGGTGCGCCTCGGCACGACAGCCGACGACGCCCGCAACCCGTACGCCTACCGCGCCACCGGACTCGGTCTCGGCCCCGACCTGCTGGGCACCTCGCTGCTCGCGGTCGGCCCGCCCGGATCGGGCAAGACCGGCGGCGTCGTCTGGCCGCTCGCCGAGTCGCTCTGCCTCCAGGCGCTCGCCGGCCGGGCCGCCGTGGTCGTGGTCGGCGCCGCCGGTGCAGGGCTCGGCGCCCCCGACGCCTACGACGTCGTCGTACGGATCGGGAACCCCGCATCCGTGTACGACCTCGACCTGTACGGCGGTACCACCGACCCCGACGAGGCCGCCGCCGTACTCGCGGAGGCGCTCGTCGGCGATCTGGCCGACCCCCACCCCGGGGGCGACAGCCGCCGGTCCACCACCGTCCTCGCCCAGCTCCTCGGCCCCTTCCGCTCGGTCTACGGGCGGTTCCCCTCGGTGCCCGAGCTGCGGCAGCTCCTCGACGGCACCCCCGGTCCGCTCGGGGCGCTGCGCAAGGCCCTGGAAGACAGCGGGAAGGAATCCCTGCTGCGCGAACTCGACGCGCGGGAGCGCCAGTTGGGCCAGCCGGGAGATCTGGGCGGTGTTCTCTCGGACCGCGTCGCGCTGCTCGACAGGCCGGCGTTCGCGGGGTTCTTCGACACGTCGGGTCAGTCCCGCCCCTTCTCGCTGCGGGCCCTGGACCATCCGGTGCGGGTACGGATCGACCTGCCCGCGCGCGGCCACGCCGACGCCTCGCGGATCCTGGCGCGGCTGGTGCTCGCCCAGTTCACGGCGAGCGTCGCGGTGCGCGAGGACCGGTCGCTGTTCGCCTGCCTGGTCCTCGACGACGCGACCGGCGTCGTCACACCCGAGGCCGTACGGGGTATCCAGCGGCTGCGTTCCGGCAACGCCGGCGCCGTCCTGACGCTGCGCACCCTCGACGACGTGCCGCGCACGCTGCGCACTCCGCTGCTCGGGGCCATCGGGTGCCGGATGGCACTGTCAGGCCTCACGCCCTGGGACGGGCAGGACTTCGCCGAGGTCTGGGGCAAGGAGTGGATCGAGGCGCGCGACGTCACCGACCGGCAGATCATCGCGGAGACCCCGGCGGGCAAGGCCCTGCACATGGTGCGCCGGGTGATCACCGGGCACGCGCCGACCGCCCGTGCCGTCACCGTGCGCCAGGTCGAGCGGGAGCGGTGGTCCGCGTCCGAGCTGGCGCACGGGGTGCCCCCGGGGCACGCCGTGCTGTCGCTCACGAGCGTGCGGGGCGAGCACGCGCCGCCGCTGCTGGTGGACCTGCGCGGCTGACGCCGACGGGCCGCGCGTTCGACGGTCCCGTCCCGGGGGGTGCGGCGCTGACCTGTAGGTCTGGACATCCTGGCCTCTACGCCTGGACATCCTGACCTCTACGTCTGGACATACGGTCACGCCCGTACCGTACGGTGAGGCAGAATCGACATGGGTCGTTCATACGTGGCGGCCAAAAGATCACACCGCCAGTGATCGTCGAAGATCCTGTGAAGACCAAGATCCTGTGAAGACCTGAGAACCCGAAGGCCTGAAGGTCCCATGCCCCCCACGCTCGCCTCGCTCGTCCACCACTCCGCGCTCAAGCTCACCGTGCGCGCGGGCGAGGAACGGCTGGACACCCCCGTCCGCTGGGCGCACGCGAGCGAACTCGCCGACCCCGTGCCGTACATGGAGGGCGGGGAGCTCCTGCTGATCACCGCCCTCAAGCTGGACGCGGACGACCCCGAGGCCATGCGCCGCTATGTGAAGCGGCTGGCGGGGGCGGGTGTGGCCGGACTCGGCTTCGCCGTCGGGGTGCACTACGAGGAGATCCCGAAGGCACTCGTCGACGCGGCACAGGAGGAGGCCCTGCCGCTCCTGGAGGTGCCCCGGCGTACGCCCTTCCTGGCCATCAGCAAGGCCGTCTCCGCCGCTATCGCGGCCGACCAGTACCGGGCCGTGACCGCGGGGTTCGCCGCACAGCGCGAGCTGACCAGGCAGGCCCTGAACGACGGGCCCGAGGGGCTGCTCGCCTCGCTCGCCGGGCAGGTCGACGGATGGGCCGCGCTGTACGACGCGTCCGGCGCCGTCGTCGCCACCGCGCCGGACTGGGCGGGCCGCCGGGCCGCCCGGCTGACGCCGGACGTGGAGCGGCTGCGGGACCGGCCCGCGCCCGCGAGCTCGGTGGTCGGCGGTGAGGACCGGGTGGAGCTGCACTCGCTGGGCACGGGACGCCGGCCGCGCGCCGCGCTCGCCGTCGGCACGGCCGCCGCCCTCGGCACCGCCGAACGGTACGCGCTGCACTCGGCGATCGCCCTGCTCACCCTCACCACCGAGCGTTCGCGCTCCCTTCAGGCCGCCGAGCAGCGGATCGGCGCGGCGGTGCTGCGCATGCTGCTCGCCGGGGAGTCCGACCACGCCAGGGCCGTCGCCGGTGACCTGTTCGGCGCGCTCCTCGACGCGCCCTTCCGGCTGATCCTCGCCGAGTCGGCCTCCGCCTCGGCTGCTCGGGCGCACGCCGACGGCCGGACTCGCGTGGCCGCGGCCGTCTCCTCCGTCGCCCTCGCCGTGCCCGACACCGGCGGCGATCCGCTCGGCGCGCTCGCCGAGGTCGTCGAGTCGGCGGCGGCCCGCTCCGGTGAGGCGGTGCTCGTCGTGCCCGACGGGGACCGGCTCGTCGTGCTCGCCGTCGACGGCGGTGCCGCCGTCGCCGCCTGCGGAGAGCACGCGGCGGCGCTGGAGGCCGTGCGGGCGTCCGTGCGGGAGCAGGCCGCCGCGGACGAGGACGAGTTGGTGGTCGGACTGTCGGCGCCCGCCGGGCCGATAGCGGCCGGTGCCGCGTACAAGCAGGCCGAACAGGCGCTGTCCGTCGCCCGGCGGCGGGGACGGTTCCTCGTCGAGCACGAGGAGCTGGCCGCGGGGTCCGTGCTGCCGCTGCTCGCCGACGACGCGGTGCGGGCGTTCGCCGACGGGTTGCTCCGGGCGCTGCGGGAGCATGACGCGACGGGGCGGGGGGATCTGGTCGCCTCCCTGCGGGCGTGGCTGTCCCGGCACGGGCAGTGGGACGCGGCCGCCGCCGATCTGGGGGTGCATCGGCATACGCTCCGGTACCGGATGCGGCGGGTCGAGGAGATCCTCGGGCGGTCGCTGGACGATGCGGATGTGCGCATGGAGCTGTGGCTGGCGCTGAAGACGACGGCGGCGGCGGGGGAGTAGGGGGTTTTCTCGCCCCCTCCGCCCCTTCCCGTCCCTTGTTTCTGGGGGCTGCCGCCCCCAGACCCCCGCTTCGCGCTGACGCGCTCGTCCTCAAACGCCGGACGGGCTGAAAGATCCCGAGCGGGGGTTCGGGGGCGGAGCCCCCGAGAGACGGGACGGGAAGGGGCGGAGGGGGCGAAAAAAGCACCCCCGGCCACCCCCACCGTTCCAAACCGGCACACCCCACCCCCCGACTGCTACGACTCGGACAAACGACCCCCGGCCGCCCCACCCCTACCGTGGACGAAGAAAGCCACGCCCACACCCCAACCTCGGAAGGGCCGGGACCACACATGACTTCCACCCACGCCTTCTGGCTCGCCGGCCGCCAGGCCACGGGCGAGACCACGTTCGACGTCACCTCCCCGTGGGACGGCCGCCTCGTCGGCCAGGTCAGCGTGCCGACCGAGGCCCAGGTCGAGGAGGCCGTCGCCGCCGCGTACGCCGTACGGGACGAGTTCGCCGCCACCCCGGCCCACGTCCGCGCCGCCGCCCTCGACCACGTGTCGAGGCGCCTGGTCGAACGCACCGAGGAGATCGCGCGGCTCATCTCCGCCGAGAACGGCAAGCCGGTCAAGTGGGCCCGCGGCGAGGTCGGCCGCGCGGTGTCGGTGTTCCGGTTCGCTGCCGAGGAGGCCCGCAGGTTCAACGGCGGAGAGGCTCAGCGGCTCGACACCGACCTGGGCGGTCAGGGACGGCTCGCGCTGACCCGGCGGTTCCCCAAGGGCGTCGTCCTGGGCATCGCGCCCTTCAACTTCCCGCTCAACCTGTGCGCCCACAAAATCGCCCCGGCCATCGCCGCCGGCACGCCGATCATCCTGAAGCCGGCGCCCGCGACCCCGCTGTCGGGCCTGATCATCGGCGAGCTGCTGGCCGAGACGGAGCTGCCCGCCGGTTCGTGGAGCATCCTGCCGGTGTCCAACGAGCGGATGCCCGCGCTGGTGCAGGACGAGCGGCTGCCGGTCATCTCCTTCACCGGCTCCGAGAAGGTCGGCTACGCGATCATGGACAGCGTGCCGCGCAAGCACTGCACGCTGGAGCTCGGCGGCAACGGTGCGGCCGTGGTGCTGGCCGACTGGGCGAGCGACGAGGACCTGGACTGGGCCGCCACCCGCATCGCCACCTTCTCCAACTACCAGGGCGGCCAGTCCTGCATCTCCGTGCAGCGGGTGATCGCGGACGCCTCCGTGTACGACCGGCTGCTGCCGCGCATCGTCGCTGCCGTCGAGGCGCAGGTCACCGGCGATCCGTCGGACGACAGGACCGACGTGGGCCCGCTGGTCAGCGAGGACGCCGCCAAGCGTGTCGAAGCGTGGGTCGAGGAGGCCGCCCAGGCGGGTGCCCGCGTGCTCACCGGCGGCAAGCGCGACGGCGCCGCCTACGCGCCGACCGTGCTCGCCGACGTACCGGCGGACGCCACCATCTCCTGCGAGGAGGTCTTCGGACCGGTCCTCACGGTACGGAAGGTGGAGGGAGAGGCCGCCGCCTTCGCCGCCGTCAACGACTCCAAGTACGGCCTCCAGGCAGGTGTGTTCACGCACGACCTGCAGGCCGCCTTCCGCGCGCACCGCGCGCTGGAGGTGGGCGGTGTCGTGATCGGCGACGTGCCGTCCTACCGCGCCGACCAGATGCCGTACGGCGGTGTGAAGCAGTCCGGTGTCGGCCGCGAGGGCGTGAAGTTCGCGATGGACGACTACACCTACGAGCGGGTGCTGGTGCTGACGGGTCTCGCCCTCTGACGTCCGCCCTCAGTTTTCCGTCCCTAGCTCATGGGAACCATTTTCATATAGGCTCCCGGTGCGGGGCCCGGCGCCGATGCCTTCCGGTGCCGGGCCCCGTCGTGCCGGCCTGCCCGGACCCTCAACCGGAGAAGCCGACGTGCGCGAGCCGCAAGGGGCCGCGCAGTCCGAGGTGTACGTCACGCACGCCGGCGGCGGTGAACTCGGCGGCGAGCGTCGTGTACTCGTAGGGTCCCTTGGTCGCGTCGAGGGTCACTGGAGTAATCGGGGAGCCGCCGTCCAGGGAGATCTCCACGACGCCCTCGCCCGCCACCTCGACGGTGACCCGCCGGACGCCGTCCCCGAAGTCGCAGGCGTGGAAGACGAGTTCGCCCGCCCCGCCGTCCACCGGTGTCACGGAGTCGCCCGTCACCTTCGTACGGTCGACGATCGAGGTGTTCCGCTGCACGTCGAAGTCGGCCGCGGCGAGGCCCAGTTCGCGGACCGGGCGAGGGGCGGCCGGTTCGCCGTCGAGTTCGACCGTCGCGCGGAGCCGGATGTCCTCGCTGGAGGCGCCCACGAGCAGTTCGTGAGGGCCCGGCTCCAGACGTGGACGGCCGTGTGCCACATCCCAGAACTCCAGTGCGGAGAGCGGGACTTCGAAGGTCAGCGTGGTCGCGGCGCCGGGAGCGAGGTGGACGCGGCGGTGTGCCGCCAGTTCCCGGCGGGGACGCGGGACGGACGGGTCCACGGCACGGGTGTAGAGCTGGGCGACCTCGTCGGCGGCCACCGTGCCCGTGTTGGTGACGGTGAAGGAGACCCGCAACCCACTGGTGGGAGTGCTGACTTCGAGGCCGGTGTACGAGAACCGCGCGTACGAAAGGCCGTGTCCGAACGGGAACAGCGGCGTGCCCTCGAAGTACAGATACGTCTGACGGCCGCCGATCACGTCGTAGTCGAGGAGGCCGGGCAGGTCCTCGTCGGAGGCGTACCAGGTCTGCGGGAGGCGGCCTGCGGGGGAGACGTCTCCGGCCAGCACGCGGGAGAGGGCGGTGCCCGCGGCCTGCCCGCCGTGCGCGGTCCACAGGACGGCGGGAAGGTCCGTGTGGTCCACCGCGTACGGATACGCGCTGACCAGGACCAGGGCCGTGTGCGGGTTCGCCGCGCGGGCCGACCGGAGCAGCCGCTCCTGGTGGGCCGGGAGCCGCAGGGTCGTACGGTCCTGCGTCTCCCGGCCGTTGATGTGCGGGTCGTTCCCCGCGACCACCAGGACGACGTCCGCGCCGGCCGCCGCGCGCGCCACCGCGTCCTCGCCGCGCTCGGTGAACTCCAGCTGGAGGATTTCCCCTTCGGCCGCGTCCTCGGCGGCAACCTGAACGCCGTCGGCGGCGACAGAGACGTACCTACCCGTCCCGATGTGCTTCAGGAGGTGGCCGCTCTCGTGGGTTCCGGAGGGTTCCAGGCGGAATGTCTCCTGGACGACCCAGCCGCCGGGCTGGTCCGCGGAGGCCCGTACGAAGCCGTCGTCGGCGACCGAGAGATAGCGGCCGTCGGGGGCGCGCAGCGTCAGGACTCCGTCGCCCCAGTCGATGAGAGCGAGTTCGGTGCCGGCCGCGTCGGTGGTGAGCGGGGGCAGGTCCGTACGGCCCGCGAGGAGCGCCGGGTCCAGCGCGCCCTCCGCGCCGCACGCCTCGTCGTCCGCCTCGTCGTCCGCCTCCCCGTGCAGGGGCACCGACAGGTAGGCGCCCGACGAAGTCCGCAGGCGTACGCGGTCCACGCCCTCCGCGAAGTCGACGTACTCGGCGCCGAAACGCTCGTACAGGCCCTCCAGGGGAGTGGACCGGTGGATGAGCGTGCCGCTGTACCAGTCGAGCTTGCACTCGTCGGCGAGGAGTCCGACGACGGCGACGCGGACACCGGGGGCCAGCGGCAGCAGGCCGTCGTTCTTGAGCAGCACGACCGCCTGCTCCGCGGCCTCCTGGGCGAGGGCGCGGTGGGCCGGGGTGTCGAAGTCCGCGGCGCCCGCGTACGGGTCGAGCCCCGGGTCGAACTCGCCCAGCCGGAACCGGACCGCGAGCTGCCGGCGTACCGCCGCGTCGATGTCGGCCTCGCTCAACAGGCCCTGGACGAGAGCGCCTCGGACGCGTTCGGCGATCCGCGAGCCGTCCGTGCCGTGGTCCGTGAAGCTGTCCACTCCGGCGAGGACCGCGGCCGCGGTCGACTCCTCGTGGGTGTCGAAGTAGTGCTCGGAATCGACCAGGTTGGAGGGCGCGCCCGCGTCCGAGCAGACCAGCAGGTCCTGTTCGGTCCAGGTGCGCAGGTGCTCGCGCAGATAGGGGGAGACGTGGTTGGGGCGGCCGTTGACCAGGTTGTACGCGGGCATCACACCGGCCACGGCGCCCGCCTCCACCGTCTCGCGGAAGGCGCGCAGGTCGTACTCGTGCAGAACGCGCGGGCGGACGGAGGCGGACGAGGTGTCCCTGTCCGTCTCGTTGTTGTGGGCCAGCCAGTGCTTGAGGACCGGGGCCGTGCGCCAGTACACCGGGTGGTCGCCGCGCAGACCGCGGGTGTACGCCGTCGCGATCGCCGACGTGAGCCGTGGGTCCTCCGAGTAGCCCTCCTCGTTGCGGCCCCACAGCGGGTGGCGGAGCAGGTTGACCGTGGGGGACCACACGTTGAGGCCGACGCGCTCGTCGCGGGCGCGCATGGCACGGGTCTCGGTCGAGACGGCCTCCCCGATACGCCGTACGAGCTCGTCGTTCCAGGTCGCGCCGAGCCCCACGGCCTGCGGGAACACCGTCGCCGGGCCCATCCAGGCCACGCCGTGCAGCGCCTCCTGTCCGGTGCGGAAGGCGGCGACGCCGAGCCGCTCGACGGCCGGTGCGAACTGGTGCAGGAACGCGATCCGTTCGTCGAGCGTGAGCCGGGCCAGCAGGTCGTCGATGCGCTTCGCGAACGGCAGCTGCGGATCACGGAAAGGGGGCGTAGGCGGCGTTTGTGCGGTCACGTGGTGATCCCTTTGCGATGGAGCGACGGGGCGCTTTCGAAGCGCTTCGATGCTCAGTCGACTGAGGGCTGGGTGTCAAGACACCCAGCCGCAACAACTCCGTCTCCTCATCGGCACATCAAGTGCCGCACGGGGCCGATCCAGTCCTCTGGAGCCCTGGTACGCCTCCGAGGAATCTTGGAATCGACCCTTGTGCACCCCCACACGTTCACTTAACCTCGCAGCAACATCGAAGCGCTTCGACTGAACGGGATCGCCGCCTGGGGCGTGCAGTCCTCCGAGGACCGTTTCAGCTCAGCCAGTTCCACTCAAGACACCGCAGCCGACGGCCCTACCGCCGGGTGTCCTGGTGCGCCATGAAGGGTTGACGCAATGACGCCGAACTCCGCCATCTCCGCTCCGAGCCGGAGAAGCTTCCTCGCCTCCACGGCGGTCGCCGCCGCAGCGGTGGCGGGCGGGATGCCGCTGCTGACCGCCTGCGGCGGCTCCGACGGCGGCTCCAAGGACGGCACGACCTCGGGCAAGGACGCGCAGAAGATCCTCCCCACCTTCGTGGCACAGAACGTGGTGACGCCGGACATCCCGTCGAAGAACGGTTCCTCCCTCGGCTTCACCGGCAAGCTCGTCCTCGACGACCTGAAGACCTCGGTGCCCCAGAAGCTCGGCAAGGGCGGCTCCATCAAGATCATGTCGCCGTTCTGGGGCTCGCCGCCCAAGGGCGACAACGCCTACTACACGGCGATGAACGAGAGGATCGGCGCCGACGTCGTCTGGCAGAACCAGGACGGCAACACCTACGACGAGAAGCTGGGCGCGGTACTCGCCTCCAGCGACATGCCGGACGTCGTCGTCATCCCCAGCTGGAACATGGGCGGCAAGATACCCAGCGCCATCATCAGCAAGATGGCCGACCTCGGCCCGTACCTGTCCGGCGACAAGGTCAAGGACTACCCGAACCTCGCCGCGATCCCGACCGACGCCTGGCAGCGCTCGATCTTCGGCGGCAAGCTGCGCGGCCTGCCGATGCCCTCCTCGTACGTGCCGAACATCGTGCCGTACTACCGCAAGGACATCTTCGACGCGAAGGGCTACCAACTCCCCACCACGGCGGACGAGTTCCTGTCCCTCGCCAAGGAGATCACCAACGCGAAGGCCAAGGTCTGGGCCTGCGACGACCTGAAGTGGACCGCCTTCAACATGTTCGGCGTCCTGTCCGGCAGCGAGAAGCCGCTCGGCTGGAACCTCGTCGACGGCAAGCTGGTCTACCGCGTGGAGACCGAGGAGTACCTCGAAGCGCTGGAGTGGACGCGGAAGTTGTACGACGCGGGCGTCGTGCACCCGGACGCCAGGGCGCAGAACCAGGGCGACTCCGGGCTGCGCTTCACCTCGGGCGAGGTGCTCTTCTTCAACAACGACATCTCGACCTGGTGGGGCAAGACCGCCGAACAGTCCACCCAGAACAAGCAGTTCCGTATCGGCGGCATGGACATCATCGGCCACGACGGCGGCGACCCCACCCTGTGGGCCGGATCGCCCGCCGGCATCTTCGCCTTCGTCAACCGGAAGGCGTCGAAGGCCGCGGTCCACGACATCCTGGCCGCCGCCAACGTCACCGCCGCCCCGTACGGCACCGAGGAGTACATGCTCACCAACTACGGGGTCGAGGGCACGCATTACACCGTCAAGGACGGCACGCCCACCAAGAACGACAAGGGCAACCAGGAGGTCGTCAACGCCTTCGTGATGCTCGCGAGCCCCGCCTCGACCATCGCGCACCCGGACTTCCCAGATATCGCGAAGGAACAGGTCGAGTGGCAGCAGCGGATGGGCGCGTTCACCAAGAAGTCCTCGTTCTACGGCCTCCAGATCACCGAGCCGGCCCGCTACACCAACCTCTCCAACGACTTCGAGCAGTTGGAGGACGACATCGTCCGCGGCCGCAAGAAGATCAGCGACATGCAGCAGGCGGTCTCGGACTGGAAGAGCCAGGGCGGCGACGGACTGCGCGACTGGTACAAGAAGCTGCTCGACGACAACGGTTCGGCGCAGGGGTGACGAGGTGGCACACAGCACCACACCGGGCGCCGCCGAGGGCGCGGCGCCAGCCTCGGCCCCGTCCTCGGTGACCGACGCCGCCGACGGCGAGCCCTCGCCGACGTCCAAGTGGTCCGGGGTGGCCAAGGGTTCCGGGGTGACCAAGGGCTCCGGGAGAGCCCGGGCCTCGACGTCCGGGAAGGCGGCCAGGGGCGGCACCTTCAGGAACCGCTTCAAGCGGGACCGCACGCTGATCCTGATGACCCTGCCGGCGATCCTGCTGGTCCTGGTCTTCAACTACATCCCGATCCTGGGCAACGTCGTCGCCTTCCAGGAGTACGACCCCTACGTCAGCGACAACGGCTTCGTCGCCATCTTCGAGAGCCCCTGGGTGGGGCTGGAGCAGTTCACCCGGCTCTTCGAGGACTCGGCGTTCTGGGACGCCGTGCGGAACACGCTCGTGCTGTTCTCCCTCCAACTGCTGCTGTTCTTCCCGATCCCGATCCTGCTCGCGCTGCTCATCAACAGCGTGATCAGGCCCCGGGTCCGAGCGGTGTCGCAGGCGATCCTCTACCTGCCGCACTTCTTCTCCTGGGTGCTGGTCATCACCGTCTTCCAGCAGATCTTCGGCGGCGCCGGCATCATCGCGCAGACCCTGCGACAGCACGGCTACGAGGGCTTCGACCTGATGACCGACCCGGGTATCTTCAAGTTCCTGGTGACGTCCGAGGGCATCTGGAAGGACGCGGGCTGGGGCATCATCGTCTTCCTCGCCGCGCTGGCCTCGGTCAGCCCCGACCTGTACGAGGCCGCGGCGATGGACGGGGCCGGGCGGTGGCGCCGGATGTGGCACGTCACGCTGCCCGCGCTGCGCCCGGTGATCGCCCTGCTCCTGGTGCTGCGCGTCGGTGACGCCCTCACTGTCGGCTTCGAACAGATCCTGCTGCAACGCGACGCCGTCGGACCGGGCGCGGCCGAGGTCCTCGACACCTACGTGTGGTGGAACGGCGTCCGCAACCAGGACTTCAGTTACGCCGCCGCGGCGGGCCTGATCAAGGGCGTGGTCAGTCTCGGCCTCGTCCTCGCGGCGAACAAGGTGGCCCATCTCATGGGCGAGCAGGGGGTGTACAAGAAGTGAGTGCCACGATCACGGAGTCCTCCGCGGCCTCCGTCTCCGACGAACGGTCACCGAGGGCACCCGGCCGCTGGGCGGCCCCGCCCAGACCCGTCTGGGAGGAGGAACCCGGCAGGGCCGGTCTCGCCGGCAAGGGCATAGTGCTGGTCGGCGCCTGCCTCGCCGTCCTGTTCCCGCTGTGGATCGTCGTCGTCACCAGCCTGTCCACGAAACAGGCGATCACGGAGGCCGGCGGACTGGTGGTGATCCCCAAGGGCGTCACCTTCATCGCCTACCAGGAACTGCTGAGCGGCGGCCAGGTCACCCGGGCCACCCTCGTCAGTCTGGGCGTCACCCTCGTCGGCACGCTCTTCTCGATGGCCGTGTCGATCCTCTCCGCGTACGGGCTCTCGCGGATCGGGTCGGTCGGGCACCGCTGGATGCTGATGACGCTGCTCGCGACGTTGTTCTTCGGCGCCGGCCTCATCCCCACGTATCTGCTGGTGCAGGCGCTGGGTCTGACGGACACCTATCTGGCGCTGATCCTGCCGAGCGCGATCAGCGTCTTCAACATCCTGGTGCTGCGCGGGTTCTTCATGGGCATCTCGCCGGAACTCACCGACAGCGCGCGGATCGACGGCGCGGGCGACTGGCGGATCCTCTGGACGATCGTGATGCCGCTCTCCCGCGCGGTCATCGCGGTGATCACGCTCTTCTACGCCGTCGGCTACTGGAGCGCCTGGTTCAACGCGTCGATCTATCTGAGCGACCAGGACATGATGCCGTTGCAGAACGTCATGATCCAGCTGGTCCAGAAGCAGGAGCCGCCGGTCGGCATGGGGCAGGCCATCAAGACCGGCCAACTGTCCGCGCTCGCCGTGCAGATGGCCGTCATGGTGCTGGCGCTGCTGCCCGTCGCGTTCCTCTCGCCCTTCGTCCAGCGGCACTTCAAGAAGGGCATGCTCACCGGGGCGGTGAAGGGCTGACTCGCGCCGGCCCGCTGTCCCCGGCCCACTGTCGTCGCCACGGCCGACCTGCTCCTGATCGGCGGTCGGCCGTGGCGGCCCCCAACGGGTTCGCTCCGCGGGGTTCGCTCCGCGTTGTTCGCCTAGCGCCGGGGGCCGTCCTTCGGCCGCGGGTCCGGCTGTGGCCGGCCGCGCGGTTCCCCGCGCCCCTGAAGGGGCGCTTCCCCTACCCCCTCCTTCCGAACGAGGTATGTCATGCGCACGCCCCGCCCGAGCAGACGGGCCGTTCTCGCCGGAACCGCCGCCGTGGCCGCGCTCACCGCCGTTCCCGCGTTCGGGAGCCGGGCCGTCGCCGCCGAAGGCGCCG
The DNA here is from genome assembly GCF_044751025.1 of Streptomyces sp. NPDC088747. Lineage (NCBI taxonomy): Bacteria > Bacillati > Actinomycetota > Actinomycetes > Kitasatosporales > Streptomycetaceae > Streptomyces > Streptomyces sp. NPDC088747. Next base: position 61,061 of record NZ_JBIVKZ010000011.1, on the reverse strand, counting down.
CGTACCGCTGGCGCAACGTCGTCATCGGCGGAACCGGTTTCGTCACCGGCGTCCTCTTCCACCCCGCCGTACGCGGACTCGCCTACGCCCGTACCGACATCGGCGGCGCCTACCGCTGGGACGAGCGCGCCGCCCGCTGGACCCCGCTCACCGACCACATCGGCTGGGACGACTGGAACCTCCTCGGGGTGGAGGCGCTGGCGGTCGACCCCGCGCACCCCGACCGGCTCTACGCCGCGCTCGGCACGTACGCCCAGTCGTGGGCCGGCGACGGCGCCGTGCTGCGCTCCGAGGACCGCGGAGCCACCTGGACCCGCACCGACCTGAACGTGAAACTCGGCGCCAACGAGGACGGGCGCGGCACCGGCGAACGCCTCCTCGTCGACCCGCGCGACAGCGACACCCTGTGGCTCGGCACCCGGCACGACGGACTGCTGAAGTCGACCGACCGCGGCGCCGGCTGGGCGGCCGTCACCGGCTTCCCGGCGACCGCGACCCCGACCGGGCAGGGCATCACCTTCCTCGTCGCGGCCGGACGCGCCGTCTACGCGGGCTGGGGCGACGCCGACGGCACCTCCGGTACGGCGAACCTCTACCGCACGACCGACGGCACGACCTGGCAGGCCGTACCCGGACAGCCCTCCGGTACCGCCGCCAAGGTCCCGGTCCGCGCGGCCTACGACACGCACACCCGCGAGCTGTACGTGACCTACGCCGACGCGCCCGGACCCAACGGCCAGTCGGACGGCAGCGTGCACAAGCTGCGCACCACCACCGGCCGGTGGACCGACGTGACCCCCGTCGAGCCGGGCGGCACGAGGCCGGACGGCGCCTCGGACACCTTCGGCTACGGCGGGGTCGCCGTCGACGCCCGCCGCGCGGGTACCGTCGTCGTCTCCACCAACAACCGCTGGGCGGACGTCGACACGCTGTTCAGGACCACCGACGGCGGTCGCACCTGGACGTCCCTCAAGGACGTGGCCGTGTTCGACGTGTCCGAGACTCCCTTCCTCAAGTGGGGCGGCGACGAGCCGAAGTTCGGCTGGTGGATCCAGGCGCTCGCGGTCGACCCGTACGACTCGAAACACGTCGTGTACGGCACGGGCGCGACCCTCTACGGCACCCGCGACCTCAGGCACTGGGCGCCGCGGGTCCGCGGTCTGGAGGAGACGGCCGTGCGCCAGCTGATCTCGCCCCCGGCCGGGGAGGCACATCTGATCAGCGGACTCGGGGACATCGGCGTGATGTACCACGAGCGGCTCACGGCGTCTCCGTCGCGCGGCATGGCGACGAACCCCGTGTCCGGGTCGGCGACGGGACTCGCGCAGGCCGCGGCCAGGCCGGCGTACGTCGTCCGGGCGGGCTGGGGCGACAACGGCAACGGCGCGCACTCCGGCGACGGAGGCAGGACCTGGGCACCCTTCGCGGCCCAACCCGACATCGCCAAGAACGCACCGGGGCCGATCGCCACCGACGCCGACGGCAGCGTCCTGCTCTGGTCCTTCGTGCACTGGGACGGCACGAAGTACCCCGCTCACCGCTCGGCGGACAACGGCACGACCTGGTCCGAGATCTCCTCCTTCCCGAAGGGCGCCACGCCGGTCGCCGACCCGGCCGACCCGACGCTCTTCTACGCGTACGACACCGACACAGGAACGCTGTACGCGAGCACTGACAGTGGCCTCTCGTTCACAGCCCGTGCGACCGGGCTGCCCGCGGGGGACAGCCAGTTCAAGGTGGTCGCGGCGCCCGGCCGCAACGGTGACCTGTGGCTCTCGGCCAAGTGGAACGGCCTCCACCGCTCCACCGACGGCGGTGCCACCTTCACGAAGGTCGACAGCTGCTGGGCCTCGTACACCCTCGGCTTCGGTAAGGCGGCTCCCGGCGCGGGCTACCCGGCGATCTACCAGGTCGGCTCCACCGAGGCGATCACCGCCGTCCTCCGCTCCGACGACGAGGCCAGGACCTGGGTGCGGATCAACGACGACGCCCACCAGTGGGGTTGGACCGGTGAGGTCATCGTCGGCGACCCACGTGTCCACGGCCGCGTGTACCTCGGCACCAACGGCCGCGGAATCCAGTACGGGGAGCCCGCCTGATGCCCGAACTCGGCGAGGCGACCCGAGGCCGCATCCTCTTCGGCGGTGACTACAACCCCGAGCAGTGGCCCGAGGAGACCTGGCACGAGGACGTACGCCTCATGAAGGAGGCGGGCGTCAACTCCGTCACCCTCGGCGTCTTCTCCTGGGCGAAACTCGAACCACGCCCGGGTGCAAGGGAGTTCGGCTGGCTCGACCGGCTGATGGACCTGATGCACGACAGCGGCATCGGTGTCGTGCTGGCCACACCGACCTCCGCGCCCCCGCCCTGGATGGGCCGCCTCCACCCCGAGACGCTGCCCCGCGACGAGGAGGGCCGCACCGAGTGGTGGGGCTCCCGCCAGCACTTCTCGCACTCCAGCGCCACCTACCGCCGCTACGCCGCCGCCATCACCGAGGACCTGGCCGCCCGCTACGGCAGCCACCCCGCGCTCACGATGTGGCACATCAACAACGAGTACTGCACCTTCGACTACGGCGACGAGGCGGCCGCCGGATTCCGCCGCTGGCTCCAGGACAAGTACGGCACTCCCGAAGTCCTCAACAAGGCCTGGGGAACGGCCTTCTGGGGTCAGAGCTACGACGGCTGGCACGAGATCCTCCCGCCGCGCCACGCCCACTACCTGAAGAACCCGACGCACGTTCTCGACTTCAGGCGCTTCACCTCCGACATGCTCCTGGAGTGCTACCGCGCTGAACGGGACATCGTCCGCGGTCACACCCCGCACACCCCCGTGACCAGCAACTTCATGCCGATGTGGATGGGCCAGGACGCCTGGCGGTGGGCCGCCGAGGAGGACGTCGTCTCCGTCGACATCTACCCCGACCCCCGCGATCCCCTCGGCGCCCAGAGCGCGGCGCTCGTCCAGGACATGACGCGCTCCCAGGCCGCGGGCGCCCCCTGGATGCTCATGGAGCAGGCGGCAGGACCGGTCAACTGGCGTGGCGTCAACCACCCCAAACCGCGCGGCCTCAACCGCCTCTGGTCCCTCCAGGCGGTGGCGCGCGGCGCCGACGCCGTCTGCTACTTCCAGTGGCGCCAGTCCCGGCAGGGCGCGGAGAAGTTCCACTCGGGGATGGTCGGCCACGCGGGGGAGCGGGGCCGCACCTTCCAGGAGATCAAGCGGATCGGCGCCGAACTCGCACTTATCGGCCCCGAAGTGACGAGAAGTCAGGTCACCGCCGACATCGCCGTCCTGCACGACTGGAACTCCTGGTGGGCCGGCGCCCACGACGGCCGTCTCTCCTCCGAGGTCGACTACCCCCAGGTCCTGAGCGCCTGGCACCGCGCCCTCTGGGAGGCCCACCTCACCACCGGCTTCGCCCACCCCGAACACGACCTCTCCCCGTACAGGCTCGTGGTCGTACCGCAGCTCTACCTGCTCACGGACGCGGCGATCGACAACCTGGTCGCCTACGTACGGGACGGCGGCACCCTCGTCTGCGGATTCCTGACCGGAGTCGCCGACGAGGACGACCGGGTGCGCCCCGGCGGAGTGGACGCGCGGCTGCGGGAGCTGTTCGGCATCCGCACGCTGCACGAGTGGTGGCCGCTGGACGCGGGGGAGACCGTCGAGTGCGACGGCTTCCGCGGGACGCTCTGGTCGGAGGAGATCGAGGCCGAGGACGGCGTGACCGAGGCCGTCTACAAGGGCGGCGAACTGGACGGGCTGCCGGCGGTCCTCCGTAAAGGCAGTGTCCGGTACCTCTCCACGCTCCCCGAACTCCCCGCACTCCGGGCGCTGTTGGCGGAGGTGGCCGAGGGAGCGGGGGTCCGACCGGTGCTCGACGCGCTCCCCGAGGGGGTCGAGGCCGTACGCCGCGGTGAGCTGCTCTTCCTGCTCAACCACGGGCGCGACGAGGTGACCGTCGAGGTGCCTGGCACCCACCGCGACCTGCTCACCGGCCGCTCCCTCACCGGCTCCGTCCACCTGGAACGCTACGGAGTGGCGGTGCTCGCGCCATGACCGCGCCCGAGCCGACCGCCGCCCCGGACACCGGACCCGTGCACGGCACCTGGGAACCCGCGCCCGCCGCCCGCTGGGAGGACGCCTTCCTGAGCGGCAACGGAACACACGGCGCCATGGTGTTCGGGGATCCGAACGACGACCGGGTCATCGTCAACCATCACTCCCTGGTCCGCCCGAACGGCGACGAGGACGCCCGTCCTCCCGCACTCGCGGACCAACTCCGCGCGGTCCAGGACCGGTTGCTCGCCGGTGACGTCACCGCGGGGGAGGACTTCACCGACGGACGTCCACTGCTGTGGGTGCGGCCCTTCCACCCCGCCTTCCAGGTGCGGCTGCGCCGTCCGGCGGCGAAACGGGGCTCCTACCGGCGGGAGGTCGACTTCACCACGGGCGTGGCGGGTGCCCAACACGGCGGCTGGCGCAGCGAGGTCTTCGTCTCCCGCGCCGACGACGTCGTCGTCCAGTACGTGACCGAGCCGGACCTCACCGTCGACGTGACCCTCGACCATCGACTACCGGGCCTGCCGGGTGACGTGATGGTGGGGCACAGCTGGGTCCTCACCCCCGAGGGCGCGCTGCTCACGCTGCGCGCCCGCTATCCGGGCAGCGACCTGGCGTACACGGGAGTCACCCTCGCCGTCGTCACCGGCGGCCGGACCCGGACCGCCCTTCCCGGCCTGCGGGTGGAAGGCGCCCGCTCCCTGCTCCTGCTCACCCGGGTACGACGGCACACCGGCGAGCTGGACGTACTCGCCGAGGCCCGGGAACTGCGCGCGCTGCTGGCCGGGGGCGGTACCGCCCCCGTCCCCGCTTCCACCCCCACCCCCGCCCATACCGCCTACGCCCATCTCCTGGCCCGCCACACACCTCTCCACCGCTCCGCGTACCTCCGTGCGGGCTTCGATCTGGCGGCCCCCGCCGCCGAACGAGCCCTACCCGGCTCCGAGTTGCTGCGCCGACCGGGCAGCCCCGCCCTCCTGGAGCGTCTCCTCGCGGCCGGCCGCTACCACCTCCTGTCGGCCTCCGGAACGCTGCCGCCGCGTCTGACCGGCCTGTGGACCGGTGACTGGGACACCGCCTGGTCCGGTGCGTTCACCACCGACGCCAACCTCAACCTCCAGACCGCGTCCGCGGCGGCGGGGGCCCTCCCGGAGGTCACCGAGGCCCACGCCGCCCTGGTGCGGGGCCAGTTGCCCGACTGGCGCGACAACGCGCGGGCGATCTTCGGTGCACGTGGCGTCGTCGCCCCCGCGCACACCGACGGTGAGTCCGGGCACATTTACCACCTCAGCCGTGAGTACCCCCTGCACGTGTGGACCGCCGGCGCCGACTGGCTGCTCAAGCCGCTCGTGGACCACGAGGAGACCCAAGGCGTGCGGGACCCGCGCCTGGCGGACGCGCTCGCCGAAGTGGCGTACTTCTACGAGGACTTCCTCACCCGGACCGACGAGCACGGTCGGCTGGTCGTCGTCCCGTCGTACTCACCGGAGAACCGTCCCGCCAACGCGGGCTGGGTCACCCTCAACGCCGCCATGGACCTCTCCGCGGCCCGCCACGCGCTGCGCACGGCCGCCGACCACCACCCGGGCCCGGACGCCGAAAGATGGCGGGCGCTCGCCGATCGGTTGCCGCCGCATCGGGTCAACTCCGAGGGCGCGCTCGCCGAATGGGCCTGGCCGGGCCTGGAGGACACGTACGATCACCGACACCTCAGCCACCTCTACGGCGTCTGGCCCCTCGACGAGATCAATCCCTACGACACCCCGGAACTGGCCGAGGCGGCCCATCGCGCCCTCGAACTACGCGGCGCCGAGAACGACTCGGCGCACGGCCACCTCCACCACGCCCTGGTGGCAGCCCGGCTGCGCGACGCCGACCGCGTGACGGCGGCCCTCGGCAAGGTGCTGGCAGGGGACTTCTTCCACGTCTCCCTCATGAGCGGCCACTACCCGAACCGCCATGTCTACAACGCGGACGCCGCCCACACGCTCCCAGCCGTCCTCATCGAGGCACTCGTCCAGTCCACCCCGGGACGGCTGGTCCTCTTTCCGGCGCTCCCCACGGCGTACCCGACCGGCCGACTGCACGGCATCCGCACGCGGTTCGGTGCCGAGGTCGACCTGACCTGGAGCCCCCGGGAGCGTACGGCCGTCATCCGCCCCGCCCGCACCCTGCGCGTCGATCTCAGGACTTCCGCCGGAGCGCGACCGCTCTCCCTGCGCGCCGGAGAAGACTGCGTCCTCAGCCTGGGGCCGCAGTAGAGCAGCCGCAATTCCCCCCACCCATGGAAGGGACACCATGGCACGTCGTACACGGAACAGGATCGCCAAGGCCCTCGCGGCCCCCGCACTCGCGCTCGGCGTCACCGTCGGAGCCGCCGCCGCCCCCGCCCCCGCTCAGGCCGCCGTCTGGAGCTCCTGCGACCAGTGGGGCAACACCTCGCTGAACGGTTACACCCTCTACAACAACATCTGGGGATCCGGAGCGGGCTCCCAGTGTGTCTGGGCCAACTCCGGTACCAACTGGGGAGTGTGGGCCAACCACCCCAACACCGGCGGCATCAAGTCGTACCCCAACTCCAAGAAGGTGATCAACAAGACGATCACCTCGATCGGTTCGCTCTCCAGCAGCTACAACGTCACGGTCCCGTCCGCCGGCGCGTACAACACGTCGTACGACATCTGGGACACCGCCTACGACTACGAGATCATGCTCTGGGTCAACTACAACGGAGCCGTCGGCCCGCTCGGCACCTCGCAGGGCAACGTGACACTGGGCGGCCACACGTGGACCGTCTACAAGGGCAACAACGGAGCGAACGAGGTCTTCTCGTTCCTGCGCACCTCGGACTCGTCCTCCGGCACCGTCAACATCCTGCCGATCCTCAAGTGGATCAAGGACACCAAGGGCTGGTTCGGCAACGAGACCATCGGGGACGTCCAGTTCGGCTACGAGGTGACGTCCTCGTCCGGCGGTCTGGACTTCACCACCAACAATCTGACGGTCAGCAGCAGTTGATCCGGACGTGAGAGTGCGGCCGGTCCTCGCGAGGGACCGGCCGCACTTTCCTGCTCACTCCGTCACGGGCAGCCGGGCCCCGTCCCGCAGGAACAGCGGGATGCGGTCCAGCGGGGCGTCGACGGTGACGGCCGCGCCCCCGTCGTACGTCTCACCGGTCCACGCGTCCGTCCAGCGCGCGCCCGCCGGAAGGTGGGCCGTGCGGTCCGTCGCGCCCGCCGTGAGCACCGGCGCGACCAGCAGATCCGGGCCGAAGAGGTACGCGTCGTCCACCGACCAGGCGGCCGGGTCGTCCGGGAACTCCAGGAAGAGCGGGCGCATCACGGGCAGCCCCTCCTCGTGGGCCTCCCGCATGACGTCCAGGACGTACGGCTTCAGGCGTTCGCGCAGCCGCAGGTACTTCTCCAGGATGGCGCCGGCCTCCTCACCGTAGGACCAGACCTCGTTCGGGCCGCCGGTCATATCGGGGCCCAGGGCCATGCCCGGGTCGCGGAAGCCGTGCAGGCGCATCAGCGGGGACAGCGCGCCGAACTGGAACCAGCGGACCATGACCTCGCGGAACTCCGGGTCGTCCGGGTCGCCGCCGTGGAAGCCGCCGATGTCGGTGTTCCACCAGGGGATCCCGGAGAGCGCGGTGTTGAGGCCGGCCGCGATCTGGCGGCGCAGGGTCGCGAAGTCGGTGCCGATGTCGCCGGACCACAGGGCGGCGCCGTAGCGCTGACTGCCCGCCCACGCCGACCGGTTGAGGGAGACGATCTCGGTCTCACCGGCGGCGAGCAGCCCCTCGTAGAAGACGCGGGCGTTCTCCCGCGGGTACAGGTTGCCCACCTCCAGGCCGGGACCCGCGTAATAGCGCAGGTTCTCCGAGAACCCCGGCTTCAGTTCCGGCTCGCAGGCGTCCAGCCAGAAGGCCGTGATGCCGTACGGGTCGAGGTAGTTGGCCTTCACCCGGGACCAGAGGAAGTCGCGGGCCTCCGGGTTGGTGGCGTCGTAGAAGGCGACCTGCACGGTGGAGGCGACCTCCTTGTCGGGCCAGTCGGCGTGCGCCATCGGGCCGTACTGCGTGCCGATGAAGTAGCCGCGCTGCTCCATGAGCTGGTGGTTCTCGGAGAGCGGGGACACCGAGGGCCAGACGGAGACGACCAGTTTGACGCCCATCGCGGCGAGTTCCTCCTGCATCGCGGCGGGGTCGGGCCACTCGGACGGGTCGAACTTCCAGTCGCCCAGGTGCGTCCAGTGGAAGAAGTCGCAGACGATGACCGACAGGGGTAGCCCGCGCCGCTTGTACTCCCGTGCCACGGAGAGGAGTTCGTCCTGCGTGCGGTAGCGCAGCTTGCACTGCCAGAAGCCGGCGGCCCACTCGGGCAGCATCGGCGTACGGCCGGTCGCGGCGCTGTAGCGGCGTTGCGCGTCGGCCGGGGTGCCCGCCGTGATCCAGTAGTCCAGCTGGCGGGCCGAGTCGGCGACCCAGCGGGTGCCGTTGCCTGCGAGCTCGACGCGGCCGATGGCGGGGGAGTTCCACAGCAGGGTGTATCCCCGGCTGGAGGTGAGCACCGGGATGGTCACCTCGGCGTTGCGCTGCACCAGGTCGAGGACGGCGCCCTTCTGGTCGAGCAGCCCGTGCTGGTGCTGGCCGAGCCCGTACAGCTTCTCGTTCTGGTAGGCGGCGAACCGCTGCTCCAGCCGGTGGTGGCCGTTGCCGGTCGGGGTGTAGAGACGTGAGCCGGGCCACCAGAAGTGGGCGCGCTCCTCGGCGAGCAGTTCCGAGCCGTCGGCGGTGCGGACGAAGCGTATGAGCCCCTCCGCGGACACCAGGACGGTCAGCGCGCCGACCGTCAACCGCCCTTCTCCCGCCTCGGTCTTGACCGTGCTCTCGGTGGCCGGCGGCTCGTCGAGCAGCGCGCCCGGGAGGCCTTCGAGGACCGGTCCGCCGAGCCGTGCGCGGACCCGGACCGCGTCCGGGCCCCAGGGCTCGACACGCACGGTCTCCGTGCGGCCGCTCCACTCCAGCGCACCGTCCCGTTCGCGGAAGGTGCCGACGGTGGGTGAGGACTGCGCGAGGCTGACCTGGGGCTGTGTTTCGGCAGGCAGATTCACTGGGGGTGCTCCTGGGAGAAGGAGTGGGCTGCGACAGACCCGGCCCGCGACGGACGCGTACCGGGAAAGAAGGGGCTGCCCCGTGGGGCCGCCTGAGGTGGCCGGCCGCCGGGGAGGCGACCGGCCGGGGTCCTGGGCTGATGGGCTCAGGGGTGCGTGAGCGGACGGGCTCAGGGGTGCCTGAGCGGGTGGCGGGGGGACCCGGGCGGGTGGCGCGGGTACTCGTACTCGAACGGGTGGGCTCAGCCCGCGCTCGGCGCCGGGCCCGTGCTCGCCCGCACCGTCAACTCCGGTGCGATCAGCACGACTTCGTCCTTGCCATGGCCGTCCAGCTTGGCGACCAGTTGTTCCACCGCGTGCCGCCCCATCTCCTGCGCGGGGATGGCGACCGAGGTCAGCCGCACCGAGGCCTGGGTCGCGACCTGGTCCGGGCAGATCGCGATCACCGACACGTCCTCGGGGACGGCGCGGCCCTGCCGGCGCAGCAGCGCGAGCAGCGGCTCGACCGCGGACTCGTTCTGCACGACGAAACCGGTGGTGCCCGGACGCTCGTCGAAGATCCGCGCGAGTGTCAGGGACATCGCGTCGAAGCCGCCCTCGCAGGGGCGGTGCAGTACGCGCAGGCCCAACTCCCGTGACCGGGAACGCAGTCCGTCGAGTGTGCGCTCGGCGAACCCCGTGTGCCGCTCGTAGACCGCGGGCGCCTCGCCGATGACAGCGATGTCACGATGGCCCAGCAGCGCCAGGTGTTCGGCGCACAGAGCGCCCGTCGCGCCGAAGTCGAGGTCGACACAGGTCAGTCCCGAGGTGTCGGCGGGCAGCCCGATGAGCACCGAGGGCTGGTCCGTGTCGCGAAGCAACGGCATCCGCTCGTCGTCGAGTTCGACGTCCATCAGGATCATCGCGTCGGCGAGTCCGCTGCCGGTGACCCGGCGTACCGCGTCGGGGCCCTCCTCGCCGGTGAGCAGCAGCACGTCGTACCCGTGGGTGCGGGCGTTGGTCGCCACCGCGATGGCGATCTCCATCATCACCGGCACGTACATGTCCGTACGGAGCGGGATCATCAGCGCGATGATGTTGGACCGGCTGCTCGCCAGGGCGCGGGCTCCCGCGTTCGGGTGGTAGCCCAGCTCCTGGATGCTCTGCTCGACCCGTTGCCGGGTGCCCATGGAGATGGACCGCTTGCCGCTGAGGACATAGCTCACCGTGCTCGCGGATACTCCGGCGTGCTGGGCGACCTCGGCGAGGGTGACCATCCAGCTCTCCCAGCATTGTGTGAAGCGCTTCGACAGTGCGCGTTGCGGATAACGGCGAGTGAGGGTGGCTCGACAGTAGCCCGATGGATGTTGGGTGTCCATAGGTTGTCGAAGCGCTTCGACACCTTTTCCCGTGGCCGCGCTTTCTCCAACCGTCCACCGTCCCCCCGTCAAGCATCCCCGATGCGACGCCGCCGCGAGCGCGTTGGGCCGAACGCCGCGCGAGGGCTGGTGGGGTCATCCGGAATCAGGTAAATACGATCGAGTAGAACCGATCGGTAACGTGCGCCCCAAGATCGCTGAAATGGGCGGACAAGATCGGGGTGTCAGAGCGTACGACACCGGCACACGAACCCCTGTTCCCGATGCGCGGCGAGGTGACCCTCATGACCGCAACACCCCACCAGCCCACAGTCACCGAACGTGAGGCCCGGCAGGTCGCCGAGGCCGCGCGCGAACAGGACTGGCGCAGGCCCAGCTTCGCCAAGGAGCTGTTCCTCGGCCGCTTCCGGCTCGACCTGATCCACCCGCACCCCCTGCCGGCCGACGAGGACGCCCGGCGCGGCGAGGAGTTCCTCGCCAGGCTGCGCGTCTTCTGCGAGACGAAGATCGACCCCGCGCTCATCGAGCGCGAGGCGCGGATCCCCGACGAGGTCATCAACGGCCTCAAGGAGCTCGGCGCCCTCGGCATGAAGATCGACACCAAGTACGGCGGTCTCGGCCTCACCCAGGTGTACTACAACAAGGCGCTCGCCCTGGTCGGATCCGCGAGCCCCGCGATCGGCGCGCTGCTCTCCGCCCACCAGTCGATCGGCGTACCGCAGCCGCTGAAGCAGTTCGGCACCCAGGAGCAGAAGGACGCCTTCCTGCCCCGCTGCGCCCGCACCGACATCTCGGCGTTCCTGCTCACCGAGCCGGACGTCGGCTCCGACCCGGCGCGGCTGGCGACCAGTGCCGTACCGGACGGCGACGAGTACGTCCTCGACGGGGTGAAGCTCTGGACGACCAACGGCGTCGTCGCCGACCTGCTCGTCGTCATGGCGCGGGTGCCGAAGTCGGAGGGCCACAAGGGCGGCATCACGGCGTTCGTGGTCGAGGCGGACTCCGAGGGCATCACCGTCGAGAACCGCAACGCCTTCATGGGCCTGCGCGGCCTGGAGAACGGCGTCACCCGCTTCCACCAGGTCCGGGTGCCCGCCGCGAACCGGATCGGCCCGGAGGGCTCGGGCCTGAAGATCGCGCTGACCACGCTCAACACGGGCCGGCTGTCCCTGCCCGCCATGTGCGTGGGCGCGGGCAAGTGGTGTCTGAAGATCGCCCGCGAGTGGTCGGCGGCGCGTGAGCAGTGGGGCAAGCCGGTCGCCCACCACGAGGCGGTCGGCGCGAAGATCTCCTTCATCGCGGCGACCACCTTCGCGCTGGAGGCCGTCCTCGACCTGTCCTCCCAGATGGCCGACGAGGACCGCAACGACATCCGCATCGAGGCCGCCCTCGCCAAGCTGTACGGCTCCGAGATGGCCTGTCTGATGGCCGACGAACTGGTCCAGATCCGCGGCGGCCGCGGTTTCGAGACGGCTGACTCGCTGGCGGCGCGCGGGGAGCGGGCGGTACCGGCCGAGCAGATCCTGCGCGACCTCCGCATCAACCGCATCTTCGAGGGCTCGACGGAGATCATGCACCTGCTGATCGCCCGCGAGGCCGTCGACGCCCACCTCTCGGTCGCCGGGGACCTCATCGACCCCGACAAGTCCCTCTCGGACAAGGCGAAGGCGGGCGCCAACGCCGGTGTCTTCTACGCCAAGTGGCTGCCGAAGCTGGTCACTGGGCAAGGTCAACTGCCGCGCGCGTACGCCGAGTTCAACCAGGAGATCGACCTCTCGCCGCACCTGCGCTTCGTCGAGCGCAGCGCCCGCAAGCTGGCCCGCTCCACCTTCTACGCCATGTCCCGCTGGCAGGGCCGCATGGAGACCAAGCAGGGCTTTCTGGGCCGGATCGTCGACATCGGCGCCGAACTCTTCGCGATGAGCGCGGCCTGTGTCCGCGCCGAACTTCTGCGCACCACGGAGGCGCACGGCCGCGAGGCCTACCAACTCGCCGACGCCTTCTGCCGCCAGTCCCGCATCCGCGTGGACGAACTCTTCAACCGTCTGTGGACCAACACCGACGACCTCGACCACAAGGTGGTCAAGGGAGTCCTCTCCGGCACCTACGCGTGGCTGGAGCAGGGCGTCATCGACCCCTCGGGCGAAGGCCCCTGGATCGCCGACGCGACGCCCGGTCCGAGCAAGAGGGAAAACGTCCACCGACCCATTCGCTGACCTTTTCCCCAACCGTGCACAACAGCCCCGTCCGTCATTGTGCCGCTTGCCGCACCGGAAATGTGCGCCAACAATGAGCACAATGGCGAACGGGGACGGCACATGCGCCAAGGAGCCGGGGAAGAATACGGTCACGGCATTTCCGTACAGCTGACGCGCGCCCGCGGCCAGGCGTGGCGGCAGCTCGACGAGACGGATCTCGTACGGGCCCTGCGGACCGTGCGCGACGAAGTACGGCCGCTCGCGCAGAAGTTGCGGGAGACCGCCCCTGAGACCTTCCAGGGGCACCGGGACGCGGTCGCCGTGCTGCTCAACGACTGCGCGCTCGCCCTGGTGGACGAGGAACCGAGGCCGCCCGTGGCCTCCTTCGACGCGCCCCGGATCCGGAGGTTCGACCTCCGTGACGTCGACGCGCTGCTCGACGCGGGGCGGCCGGGTGAACGGCCGGTGATCCAGCAGCTTTTCCGTGCCGCGCTCGACGTGGTCGAGAACCCCGTTCTGCGCGAGGTGATCAGAGCGAATCAACAGAACGTCCATATTCTCCAGCGGGCCAACCGCTGGATGGAAATGCTCATGGACGCCGTTTAGTTGTGGGGGAATTCCCATGCCAGTAAAGGGCCTTGACGCCATCACCGGCAGGATCATGCGGGCCGGCGAGGGCCGGATGCTGCGCCGTCTGGAGCGCGTCACCGAACAGGTGGGCTCCATCGAGGAGGACTTCAGGGAACTGACCGACGAGGAACTCCAGTCGCTCACCCCGGAGTTCAAGGCGAGGTACGCCGAGGGCGAGAGCCTCGACGACCTGCTGCCCGAGGCCTTCGCCGTGATGCGCGAGGCCGCGCGCCGCACCCTGGGCATGCGCCACTTCGACGTACAGATCATGGGCGGCGCGGCGCTCCACCTCGGCAACATCGCCGAGATGCAGACCGGCGAGGGAAAGACCCTGGTCGGCACGCTCCCGGTCTACCTGAACGCCCTCACCGGCAAGGGGGTTCACCTCGTCACGGTCAACGACTACCTGGCCGAGCGCGACGCCGAGTGGATGGGCCGCGCGTACCGCTTCCTGGGCCTGACCGTCGGCGTCATCAAGACGCAGTCGACACCGGCCGAGCGCCGACAGCAGTACGCCTGCGACATCACCTACGGCACCAACACCGAGTTCGGCTTCGACTACCTGCGCGACAACATGGCCTGGTCGCAGGACGAACTGGTCCAGCGCGGCCACAACTTCGCGATCGTCGACGAGGCCGACTCGATCCTCATCGACGAGGCCCGCACCCCGCTGATCATCTCCGGCCCGGCCGACCAGCCCACCCACTGGTACGAGTCCTTCGCCAGGTTCGCCCTGCGCATGAAGGGCGTCCTGGTGCAGGAGGAGCAGTTCACGACGCCGTCGGACAAGGAGCGCCTCGCCGAGCTGCGTACGCGGTACGACTACGAGTACGACCCCAAGAAGCGCACGGTGTCGATCCTGGACCGCGGAGTGGAGTACCTCCAGGACCAGTTGGGCATCGAGAGCCTCTACGAGTCCGACCACACCCCGCTCATCGGCCACCTCGGCAACGCGCTCAAGGCCAAGGAGCACTTCAAGAAGGACAAGGACTACGTCCTCGTGGACGGCGAGGTGCTGATCGTCGACGAGCACACCGGGCGCATCCTCGCGGGCCGCCGCTACAACGAGGGCCTGCACCAGGCGATCGAGGCCAAGGAGGGAGTGACGGTGAAGGACGAGAACCAGACCCTCGCCACGATCACCCTCCAGAACTTCTTCCGCCTCTACGACAAGCTCGCCGGCATGACCGGCACCGCGATGACCGAGGCCGCCGAGTTCCACCAGATCTACAAGCTGCACGTCGTCCCGATCCCCACCAACCGGCCGATGGTCCGCCTCGACGATCCCGACCAGATCTACCGCACCGAGGAGGCGAAGTACGCCGCGATCCTCGACGACATAGCCGAGAAGCACGAGGCAGGACAGCCGGTCCTGGTGGGCACCACCTCCGTGGAGAAGTCCGAGCTGCTCTCCGCCCGGCTGCGGAGGAAGGGCATCCGGCACGAGGTCCTCAACGCCAAGAACCACCAGCGCGAGGCCCAGATCGTCGCGCAGGCCGGACGCAGGGGCGCGGTCACCGTGGCGACCAACATGGCGGGCCGCGGCACCGACATCATGCTCGGCGGCAATCCGGAGGCCATGGCGCTCACCGAGGCCGGCGAGGACGCGGGCCCCGAGGACAGACAGCGGATCCTCGACCGGATCACCTCGGCGGCAGCCGCCGAACACGACGAGGTCAAGAGCCTTGGCGGCCTCTACGTCCTGGGCACCGAACGCCACGAGTCCCGCCGTATCGACAACCAGCTGCGTGGCCGCTCCGGCCGGCAGGGCGACCCGGGGGCCTCCCGCTTCTACCTCTCGCTCCAGGACGACCTGATGCGGCTGTTCCGCGCCAACGTGGTCGAGCGCGTGATGTCCATGGCGAACGTCCCCGACGACGTACCCATCGAGAACAAGATGGTCACCCGCGCCATCGCCTCCGCCCAGGCCCAGCTGGAGCAGCAGCACTTCGAGTCCCGCAAGGACGTCCTCAAGTTCGACGAGGTCCTCAACAGGCAGCGCACGCTGATCTACGCCGAACGCCGCCGGGTCCTGGCGGGGGAGGACCTGCGCGAGCAGATCCTGCACTTCATGGACGACACCGTGCGGGCCTACGTCGAGCACGAGACGGGCGAGGGGTTCGCCGAGGAGTGGAACCTGGAGCGGCTCTGGAGCGCCCTGCGGCAGCTCTACCCCGTACGGCTCACCATCGAGGACCTGGAGGACGCGGCGGGCGACCGCGCGAGCCTCACCGCCGAGGAACTGCTCGACGCGGTGACGGCGGACATCCACGCCCGCTACGAGGACCGCGAGGCCGACCTCGGCGCCGACGTCCTGCGCGACCTGGAACGGCTGGTCGTCCTCTCCGTCCTCGACCGCAAATGGCGCGAGCACCTCTACGAGATGGACTACCTCCGCGACGGCATCGGCCTGCGCTGGACGCTCGGCCGGGAGCCGATCGTCGAGTACGAGCGCGAGGGCTTCGACATGTACGGCGCGATGACCGAGGCCATCAAGGAGGAGTCCGTCGGCTACGTGTTCAACCTCGACGCGGCGGCCCCCGGCGCGG
The DNA here is from genome assembly GCF_044751025.1 of Streptomyces sp. NPDC088747. Lineage (NCBI taxonomy): Bacteria > Bacillati > Actinomycetota > Actinomycetes > Kitasatosporales > Streptomycetaceae > Streptomyces > Streptomyces sp. NPDC088747. The sequence goes on along the minus strand of NZ_JBIVKZ010000011.1, from coordinate 45,142 downwards.
AGAACCTCGAACGCCGCGACCGCACCGAGGAACTGCACTACACGGCGCCGACGCTGGACACGGCGGAAGGCGTCGTCGAGGGCTCCTTCACCCCGGCCGACAGCGCGTCCGGGCCCGGCCCCGGCGATCGGTCCTCCACCGGCGCGGACCAGAAGCCCGCACCCACCGGCCCGGCGCCCGCGCGCGGCGGCGCCCGGCCCGCGAAGTCGAAGGCCAGGCGCCGCCGCAGGCGGTGAGGCGGGTCAGCAGTACTTGTCGCTGGGATCCCGCGTCGTCCACGAGCACGAGTCGACCCTGCTGCCGTTCGCCTTGGTGAGCGTGGCGGTGTCGCTCGTGTTGTTCCAGACGTAGGCGCGCCGGTTCTGGTACCGGTGCGCCGAGGTGGCCGTGCCCTTGCCCGTGTGCACGATGACGGTCTTGCCCGCCCCGATCTTCACGTCGGGGAAGGTGAATCTGTGGTTCGCGACGTCCTTCAGGATCCAGCCCTTGACCGAGATCGCCACCGAACCGGTGTTCTTGAGCTGCACCCACTCGCCGTTGAGGCTCGCGTTCGAGCCCCGGTCCGAGCCGGGGCTGTCGAAGTAGGCACGGTGAATGGTCACACCGCCGGCCGCCTGAGCCGGAGTGCTGAGAAACGTGCCCGTCAGTGCCACTGCGCCCACGAGCGCGGGCAGGGCAGCGCGAATCCGCATGAGAACCCCCCAGGGTGTTGTCCGCCGGTCGGTCGTCCACCGACCGGTTGTGCAGTGCTATCACGTGATCTTCACGCTGGTTTCACAAAGGGTGATTTCCGTTCCTGCGGGGCGCGAGGGTGCTAAAGGGACCGGAAGAGGGGCGCACTGTCCTGCGCGGGACCCATTGCGGCCACAATGGGGGAATGAGCGACAGTCCAGCCCCCCTCGCCGATCCGCATCTTGTCTTCGACCCCGTGGAGGGAGTCCGGGATGTCGTGATCCTCGGCTCCACCGGCTCGATCGGCACCCAGGCCATCGACCTCGTGCTGCGCAACCCCGACCGGTTCCGGGTCACCGGACTCTCCGCCGCGGGCGGCAGGGTCGGCCTGCTCGCCGAACAGGCCCGCCTGCTGCGCGTGGAGAGGGTCGCCGTCGCGCGCGAGGACGTCGTACCGGCGCTGAAGGAGGCCCTCGCGGCGCAGTACGCCCCTGGTGAGCGGCTTCCGGAGATCCTCGCCGGGCCGACCGCGGCCACCCTGCTCGCCGCCTCCGCCTGCCACACCGTGCTGAACGGGATCACCGGGTCCATCGGCCTCGCGCCCACCCTCGCCGCCCTGGAGGCGGGCCGCACTCTCGCGCTCGCCAACAAGGAGTCGCTCATCGTCGGCGGCCCGCTGGTGAAGGCGCTGGCCAAGCCCGGCCAGATCATCCCGGTCGACTCCGAGCACGCCGCCCTGTTCCAGGCCCTCGCCTCGGGCACCCGGGCCGACGTACGCAAACTCGTCGTGACCGCTTCCGGGGGCCCCTTCCGGGGACGTACGAGATCCGAGCTGGCCGACGTCACCCCCGAGGCCGCACTGGCCCACCCCACCTGGGCGATGGGGCCGGTCATCACCATCAACTCCGCGACCCTGGTGAACAAGGGGCTCGAGGTCATCGAGGCGCACCTCCTCTACGACATTCCCTTCGAGCGGATTGAGGTGGTCGTGCACCCGCAGTCGTATGTCCACTCGATGGTTGAGTTCACCGACGGATCGACGATCGCCCAGGCGACGCCCCCCGACATGCGGGGGCCGATCGCCATCGGGCTCGGCTGGCCCGAGCGCGTGCCCGACGCGGCGCCCGCCTTCGACTGGACCAGGGCGTCGAGCTGGGAGTTCCACCCGCTCGACGACGAGGCGTTCCCCTCGGTCGCGCTCGCCCGGCACGTCGGGCGGCTCGCGGGCACGGCCCCGGCGGTGTTCAATGCCGCCAACGAGGAGTGTGTGGACGCGTTCCTGAACGGCGCGCTGCCCTTCCTCGGCATCATGGAGACTGTCACGCGAGTGGTCGAGGAACACGGCACGCCGGACACGGGAACTTCCCTGACCGTCGCGGACGTCCTTGAAGCGGAGACCTGGGCGCGTGCCCGGACCCGTGAACTGACGGCACAGACGAAACAGACGCCACAGGCGACAACCGCGGAGGCTCGTGCATGACGACCTTGATGATGATCCTCGGCATAGTCGTCTTCGTGGTCGGCCTGCTCATCTCGATCGCGTGGCACGAACTGGGACATCTGTCGACGGCCAAGCTCTTCGGCATCCGGGTGCCGCAGTACATGGTCGGCTTCGGACCGACCATCTTCTCGCGCCGCAAGGGCGACACCGAGTACGGCATCAAGGCGATCCCGCTCGGCGGCTACATCCGCATGATCGGCATGTTCCCGCCGGGCCCCGACGGCCGGATCGAGGCCCGCTCGACCTCCCCCTTCCGCGGCATGATCGAGGACGCCAGGTCCGCCGCGTTCGAGGAGCTCAAGCCGGGCGACGAGAACCGCCTCTTCTACACGCGCAAGCCGTGGAAGCGCGTGATCGTGATGTTCGCCGGCCCCTTCATGAACCTCATCCTGGCCGTCGCGATCTTCCTCGGCGTGATGATGACGTTCGGCATACAGACCCAGACCACCACCGTCGGCAAGGTCTCCGACTGCGTCATCCAGGGCAGCGAGAACCGCACCAAGTGCGCGAGCGGCGACCAGGCCGCGCCCGCCAAGGCCGCCGGACTCCAGGGCGGCGACAAGATCGTCGCCTTCGACGGCAAGGCGGTCCAGGACTGGTCGACCCTCCAGTCCGACATCCGCGCCAACCCCGGCAAGGACGTCACCCTCACCGTCGAGCGCAAGGGCGAGCAGGTCGACCTGACCGCCCACCTGATCAGGAACCAGGTCAGCAAGAGCGACGGCGACGGCGGCTATGTCGAGGGCCAGTACGTGTACGCAGGCTTCCTCGGCTTCACACCCGCCACCGGCATCGTCGAGCAGTCCTTCGGCCAGTCCGTGGACCGCATGGGCGAGATGATGCAGAACGGCGTGGAGTCGCTGATCGCCCTGCCCAGCAAGGTCCCGGCCCTGTGGGACGCGGCCTTCGGGGACGGCCCGCGCGAGGCCGACTCCCCGATGGGCGTGGTCGGCGCGGCCCGCATCGGCGGCGATGTCTTCACCCTCGACATCCCGGCGTCCCAGCAGGTCGCGATGATGCTGTTCCTGGTGGCCGGCTTCAACCTCTCACTGTTCCTGTTCAACATGCTCCCGCTGCTCCCGCTCGACGGCGGGCACATCGCGGGCGCGCTGTGGGAGTCGCTGCGCCGGAACCTGGCGAAGGTGCTGCGGCGCCCCGACCCGGGCCCCTTCGACGTCGCCAAGCTGATGCCCGTCGCCTATGTGGTGGCCAGCGTCTTCATCTGCTTCACGATCCTGGTGCTGATCGCCGACGTCGTTAACCCGGTGAAAATCTCCTAGCCGGGCGGTGTTCGCGGCGGCCGGGCAGAGTGACTGCCCGGCCGCCCACCGCTGTGTGGGCCCGGCCACCCACTAATGAGTGCGTTTACAAGCGGGATGTGCCCGGCCGCCTACCGGTGCCGTAATCTCGAAGCCTGGAGCCCACGATTCCGGGACCTTGATCCACAACTTGGGGTTGCACAGCAGATGACTGCGATTTCTCTCGGCATGCCGTCCGTTCCGACCAAGCTGGCCGAACGCCGCAAGACCCGGCAGATCATGGTCGGAAGCGTGCCCGTGGGTGGAGACGCCCCGATCTCCGTGCAGTCGATGACCACGACGCGTACGTCGGACATCGGCGCCACGCTCCAGCAGATCGCCGAGCTGACCGCGTCCGGCTGCCAGATCGTCCGGGTCGCCTGCCCGACCCAGGACGACGCCGACGCCCTCGCGGTCATCGCGAAGAAGTCCCAGATCCCCGTCATCGCGGACATCCACTTCCAGCCGAAGTACGTCTTCGCCGCGATCAACGCGGGCTGCGCGGCCGTGCGGGTCAACCCGGGCAACATCAAGCAGTTCGACGACCAGGTCAAGGAGATCGCGCGGGCCGCCAAGGACACCGGCACCCCGATCCGCATCGGCGTCAACGCGGGCTCGCTGGACCAGCGGTTGCTGAAGAAGTACGGCAAGGCGACGCCCGAGGCGCTCGTCGAGTCCGCCCTCTGGGAGGCGTCCCTCTTCGAGGAGCACGACTTCCGGGACATCAAGATCTCGGTCAAGCACAACGACCCGGTCGTCATGGTCAACGCCTACCGTCAGCTCTCGCAGGCCTGCGACTACCCCCTCCACCTCGGTGTCACCGAGGCAGGACCCGCCTTCCAGGGCACCATCAAGTCGGCGGTGGCCTTCGGCGCCCTGCTGAGCGAGGGCATCGGCGACACGATCCGCGTCTCCCTCTCGGCGCCGCCCGCCGAGGAGGTCAAGGTCGGCATGCAGATCCTGGAGTCGCTGAACCTGAAGCAGCGCCGCCTGGAGATCGTCTCCTGCCCCTCCTGCGGCCGCGCCCAGGTCGACGTGTACAAGCTGGCCGAGGAAGTCACCGCGGGCCTCGACGGCATGGAGGTCCCGCTCCGCGTCGCCGTCATGGGCTGCGTCGTCAACGGCCCCGGCGAGGCCCGCGAGGCCGACCTCGGCGTCGCCTCCGGCAATGGCAAGGGCCAGATCTTCGTCAAGGGCGAGGTCATCAAGACCGTCCCCGAGTCGAAGATCGTCGAGACGCTCATCGAGGAGGCGCTGAAGATCGCCGAGGAGATGGAGGCGGCCGGCGTCGCTTCGGGCGAGCCGTCGGTCTCGGTGGCCGGCTGAAGATCCTCCAGCCCGTCCGGCGTCTGAGGACGAGCGCGAAGCGCGACAGCGGGGGTCCGGGGGCGCAGCCCCCGGATAGGGGACGGGAAGGGGCGGAGGGGGCGGAGAACCTCCTCCCACCCGCGGGGCGGCGCCGCTGAACCTCGCCAGGTACAGTGCGGAGATCAGCAGATCCGCATGGTGAGGCCCCCGCACGTGTTGACCCAGACCACCACCAGGGTCCTCGAACCGAGTGACCTGGACGCCGCGCTCGCAGTCCTGGACAGCGAGCCGGTGGCGAACGCGTTCGTCGCCTCCCGCGTCCAGATCGCCGGCCTCGACCCCTGGCGCCTGGGCGGCGAGATGTGGGGCTGGTACGAGGACGGCATGCTCCGCTCCCTCTGCTACGCGGGCGCCAACCTGGTGCCGATCTGCGCGACCCCCCGAGCCGTCCGCGGCTTCGCCGACCGCGCCCGCAGGGCAGGCCGTCGCTGCTCCTCGATCGTCGGCCCGGCCGAGGCCACCGCCAGGCTGTGGCGCCTGCTCGAACCGAACTGGGGCCCGGCCCGCGAGGTCCGCACCCACCAGCCCCTGATGGTCACCGACCGGCTCCCCACCGACATCGCCCCGGATCCCTACGTCCGCCGCGTCCGCAAGGACGAGATGGAGACGATCATGCCGGCGTGCGTGGCGATGTTCACCGAGGAGGTCGGCGTCTCGCCGCTCGCCGGTGACGGCGGGCTGCTCTACCAGGCCCGGGTCGCCGAACTCGTCGGCTCCGGCCGCTCCTTCGCCCGCGTCGACCAGTACGGCAAGGTCGTCTTCAAGGCCGAGATCGGCGCCGCCACGACACACGCCTGCCAGATCCAGGGCGTCTGGGTCGCCCCCGAATACCGGGGACAGGGACTCGCGGCCCCGGGCATGGCCGCCGTCCTGCGCTACGCCCTCGCGGACGTCGCCCCGGTCGCCAGCCTCTACGTCAACGACTTCAACACGGCCGCGCGGCGCACCTACCAGAGGGTGGGCTTCCAGGAGGTCGGCGCCTTCATGAGCGTGCTGTTCTAGCCGGGCGCCTTCATGAGCGTGCTGTTCTAGCCCGGCGCGTTCATGAGCGTGCTGTTCTGGCCCGGCGCCCTTCCCGGACCGTTCTGTTCCGGCCGCGGCCCGGCGGACAGTTCTGAGCCACGGACCAGGCCTGTAGTCTCCCCGGCATGCTGCGCTTCCCCGGTCAGGGCCCCCGTACCCCCGACGACGTGGTCATCGGCCCGCTGGATCTCGCTGCCCGCGTCGACGAGGCCCTCGCCGTGCAGGCCCTCGCCTTCGGACTCGGCACCGACGAGATCGCCGTACGACGACAGATCGTGCTGCGGCACCTGAGCTATCCGGGAGCCCGCGCGCTCGGCGCCACCACCGCCGACGGCCGGCTCGTCGGCTTCGTCTACGGCATGCCGAACGACCGCACGCACTGGTGGTCCACCGTCGTGGAGCCGTATCTGCGCGGCCAGGGCCACGACGGCTGGCTCGACGACTCCTTCGTGATCACCGAACTCCACGTCCACCCGCGGTACCAGAACCGCGGTGTGGGCCGGGCGCTGATCACGGTCATCACGGACGGCGTCGCCGAACCCCGGTCGATCCTCTCCGCCATCGACACGGACAGCCCGGCACGCGGCCTGTACCACTCCCTCGGGTACGAGGATCTGGCCAGGCAGGTTCTGTTCCCCAGCGCTCCGAAGCCGTACGCCGTGATGGGCGCTCCGCTGCCGCTGCGGCGCCGCTGACGGCGAAACGGATTTCCGGGGACGGCGGGCCCCCGGCTAACCTCCTTGCCATCACCACTTACGCAGCAGGAGTCAACAATCATGGCCCAGGTCCAGCGCATGTCCCGTTTGATGGTCAAGACACTGCGTGACGACCCGGCGGACGCCGAGACGCTCAGCCACAAGCTGCTCGTCCGCGCCGGCTATGTGCGCCGCACCTCCGCGGGCATCTGGACCTGGCTGCCGCTGGGCAAGAAGGTCCTCGACAACGTCTCCCGGGTCGTCCGCGAGGAGATGGACGCCATCGGAGCGCAGGAGGTCCTCCTCCCCGCCCTGCTGCCCAAGGAGCCGTACGAGGCCTCCGGCCGCTGGCAGGAGTACGGCGACCTGCTCTTCCGTCTCAAGGACCGCAAGGGCGCCGACTACCTGCTCGGCCCGACCCACGAGGAGATCTTCACGCTCCTGGTGAAGGACCAGGCGTCCTCCTACAAGGACCTGCCGGTCATGCTCTACCAGATCCAGACGAAGTACCGGGACGAGGCCCGCCCGCGCTCCGGCGTGCTGCGCGGCCGCGAGTTCCAGATGAAGGACTCGTACTCCTTCGACACCACCGACGAGGGCCTCGCGCAGTCGTACGCCCTGCACCGCGCCGCCTACCAGAAGATCTTCGAGCGCCTCGGCCTCGACTACCGCATCGTCTCCGCCGTCTCCGGCGCGATGGGCGGCTCGGCGTCCGAGGAGTTCCTCGCCCCGGCCGCCGCCGGTGAGGACACTTTCGTGGACTGCCCGGCCTGCGACTACGCGGCGAACACGGAGGCCGTCACCTTCAAGCTGACGCCCGTCGCCGAGGAGCACGGCCCGGTCGAGGAGCTCGACACCCCCGACACCCCCACCATCGAGTCCCTCGCCCAGCACCTCGGCGTCCCGGCCTCCGCGACTCTCAAGAACCTCCTGGTCAAGGTGGACGGCGAGATCGTCGCCGTCGGCGTCCCCGGCGACCGCGAGGTCGACCTCGGCAAGCTCGGCGAGCACCTCGCACCCGCCGTCGTGGAACTGGTGACGGCCGAGGACTTCGAGGGCCGCGAGGACCTCGTACGCGGTTACGTCGGCCCGCAGGGCCTGGAGAAGGTCCGTTACATCGCCGACCCGCGGGTGGCCCCCGGCACCGCGTGGATCACCGGCGCGAACAAGGCCGACACCCACGCGAAGAACGTCGTCGCCGGCCGTGACTTCGAGGTCGACGACTACCTCGACGTCGTCGTGGTCGAGGAGGGCGACCCCTGCCCCTCCTGCGGCACCGGCCTCAAGCTGGACCGCGCCATCGAGATCGGCCACATCTTCCAGCTCGGCCGCAAGTACGCCGACACCTTCCAGCTCGACGTACTCGGCCAGCAGGGCAAGCCCGTCCGCGTGACCATGGGTTCGTACGGCATCGGCGTCTCGCGCGCCGTCGCGGCCCTGGCCGAGCAGACCGCGGACGGTCAGGGGCTGTGCTGGCCCAAGGAGATCGCGCCGGCCGACGTGCACGTCGTCGCGGCGGGCAAGGCCCTCCAGACCGAGCTGGCCCTCGATGTCTCCGAGAAGCTCGGCGCCGCCGGTGTCCGTGTCCTGGTCGACGACCGGGCCGGCGTCTCGCCGGGCGTGAAGTTCACGGACGCCGAACTCCTCGGCGTACCGCAGATCCTGGTCGCCGGACGGCGCTCGGCCGAGGGCGTCGTGGAGCTCAAGGACCGCCGCACCGGCGAGCGCGAGGAGCTGACGGTCGACGAGGCCATCGCCCGCCTGACCGCGTAGGCACGGCTGAGGCCGTGGAGAAGGCGGCCCGCCTTCTCCACGGCCCGCTTCACACAAGGGCCTCAGAGCCAGCCCGCGAACTCCAGCAGCAGCTCCGCGTCCTGCGCACGCCCGACCCGCCGGGCCCGTACGCCGGACTCGACCGCCCGGAACAGGGTCCAGCCGCGCAACCGCTCCTGGTCCACGTCCAGCGACTCGGCGAGCCGCTTCACCCGCCGACGCGTGGTCGAGGACCCCGAGGGCGAGGCGATCAGATCCTCCACCCGGTCGCGGACCAGCCGGGCCAGATCGAAGGCGCACTCGCCGACCACCGGGTCGGGACCCACGGCCAGCCACGGCGAGCGCTCACCGGCGAGCACCTTGCTCTGCCGGAAGGTGCCGTGCAGCAACCGCTCCTCGGGCGGGCCGGCGAGCAGCTCCTCGCGGGCCGTGAGCGCCGCGTCCACCAGGGCCGCGACCTCCGGGTCGGCGCCCGCGGACGCCCGCATCACCGCCGCCTGCCGCCCGGTCCGCTCGGCGACGGTCTCGAAGGCGTACCCGGCGGGCGGCTCGACCCACAGCCGCCGTAGGGTTCCGGCGGCCTCCAGCAGGGCCTTCGCCTCCGGCAGCGACCGCACCGACAGATCGGGGCGGAGCCGCTCCAGCAGCAGTACGCCGGGAGCGTCGCCGGGGTCGTCGAGGAGCTGCACCGCACCCCGGCCGTCCCAATGGGCGAGAGCGGCCCGCTCACTCTCCGGACGGGCCCGCTCGGGCGCCAGCTTCAGCACCGCCGGTGTGCCGTCGGCCCGCCCGACCAGCACCACCAGGCTGCTGCGACCGCCGGGCGCCTGCACCCGTTCCACGGTCAACTCGCGTAGATCGACCGCCTGTTGCGCCAGTACGGGCAGCTTGTCCAGCCACTCGCCCGACCCGCCGTTCCCCTCCGTACCGTCGGCTCCGCTGAGGTGCGTCTCGCCGAGCGCCCGTACGAGACGCGGCGGCGGTTCGAAAGGCATGCGCGAGTGGTTCCCTTCCAGCTGGCGTTACGACGGCGAGGGCGCCGACGAGGACGGGGTGGCCGCCCGCTCGGCGAGCCCAGGGAAGGCTACGCTCTCGCCGCGCCACCGCACCGCCCGTACCGCCGCCTCGCGCAACGCCTCGGCCGCCGCGGCCCGCCGGTCGCCGGTGGTGGCCCGGACGAGATCGGAGTACACGCCGGCCACCCGTTCCTCCAACCGCGCCGCGAGGCGCACGGCCGCGCCGGAGTCCTTCACCCGGAACGGCAGCGCGTAGGCGGGCGCCGCGGCGTCGGGCGTGCCGCCCAGGTCCCGCACGGCACGCGCCAGTTCGTCCCGCCGCGCCCGGTGGGCGTCGTACGCGGCGCGGGCGTCCGTCCTGCGTGCCGCCTCGACCTTCCCGCCGACCACGCCGTACCCGTAGACGACGGCGTGCTCGGCGCCGAGCGCGGCCTGCAGAGCCTTGAGTTCCGCGGCCCTGGCCTCCTTCGCTTCCTTCGAACCCTTGGTTCCGCCGCTGTCCTTGGTGTCGCTCACTTCGTCCCCTCCGTCAGCAAGAAGGCGTGGGCCGCGCCGGCCGCCGCGACCGAGGCCAGCAGTCTGGCCAGCTCTCCCGGAACCTCCAGGAGGGTCTTCGCGCGCTGGTCAGCCAGGGTGCGCTCGGCCGCCGCGAGGCCTGCGAGGGCGCCCTTCTGGTCGACCGGCGCGGTGGGGGAGGCACTGGCCGACGCGGAGGCGGAGGCGGAAGCCGACGGCGACGCCGAAGCCGACGCGTCCTCCGCCGTGCCGAACGCCGCCGCGTGCCGCAGGACCTCCGCCCGCAGCGGGCGCAGGCGTTCCGCCAGTGCCGGGTGCGCGGTGATCACGGTCGCGTACCGTTCCGCGAGCGCCAGGCTGTCCAGGGCCCCACGCGCGCGTGCCCGGTCGGCGGCCGACGGGCTCCCGCCGGTGGTGTCGGTGGAGGACTCGGGGGAGGAGCAGCCCGCGAGCGCCAAGGCACCCGCGGCCGACGCCAGCAGGGTCCTTCGGCGCGGGCCCGAAAGGGTGCGCGACGGCGGGGTGAACGGCACGGGAGACGTCCTCGGCAGGCTCGTACGAAGGGAGAGGGCTGCACGCCCGTGATCACGGTACCCGCGCCCCGGCCGATCCCCTGCCAGCGGCTCCCGCGGACCGTGGGTTCCCGGCCGGTTTCCTCCGTCCCGCCCGCCCCGCGCCCCGTCCGGCCACGTCGGGATGGACGGCAACACCCCCGGCGACCGGATACCCTTTGACCTGACACACGAGACCTACCCACAACAGCACACGCGGCCGAGGAGTCACCCGGATGAGCACCACCCAGAGCGAGAGGCTGCGAGAACTGCTGGAACCGCTCGTCAGCTCTCAGGGACTCGATCTCGAAGAGGTCGAGGTCGACTCGGTGGGACGCAAGCGGGTGCTGCGGGTCGTCGTCGACTCGGACACGGGCGCCGACCTCGACCAGATCGCCGATGTGAGCCGCGCGCTCTCGGCGAAGCTGGACGAGACGGACGCGATGGGCCAGGGCGAGTACACCCTGGAGGTCGGAACCCCCGGTGCCGAGCGTGAGCTCAAGGAGCACCGCCACTACGTACGCGCCACGGACCGCCTGGTGAAGTTCCAGCTGACCGAGGGCGACGAGCTGGTCGCCCGGATCCTGACGGTGGACGACACCGGGGTCGACGTCGAGGTGCCCGGCGTGAAGGGGCGCAAGCCCACCGCGAAGCGGCTCGCCTTCGAGGACATCGCCAAGGCGCGTGTCCAGGTCGAGTTCAACCGCAAGAACAAGAACGACGCGCAGGACGCAGAGGACGAGCAGGACGTGCAGTCAGAGCAGGAATCGCACGAAGAGAACGCAGAGGAGGCGTAGCCGTGGACATCGACATGAGTGCCCTGCGGGGTTTGGTACGGGAGAAGGAGATCTCCTTCGACCTGCTGGTCGAGGCGATCGAGTCGGCCCTCCTCATCGCATACCACCGCACCGAGGGAAGCCGCCGGCACGCGCGCGTGAAGCTCGACCGGGAGACCGGCCACGTGACCGTGTGGGCGAAGGAGGACCCCGAGGACATCGAGGAGGGGCAGGAGGCGCGCGAGTTCGACGACACCCCCTCCGGGTTCGGCCGGATCGCCGCGACGACCGCCAAGCAGGTCATCCTCCAGCGCCTGCGGGACGCCGAGGACGACGCGACGCTCGGCGAGTACGCGGGCCGCGAGGGCGACATCGTCACCGGTGTCGTGCAGCAGGGCCGCGACCCGAAGAACGTGCTCGTGGACATCGGCAAGCTGGAGGCCATCCTGCCCGTGCAGGAGCAGGTCCCCGGTGAGACCTACACGCACGGCCTGCGCCTGCGCAGTTACGTGGTCCGGGTGGCGAAGGGTGTCCGCGGCCCGTCCGTGACGCTCTCGCGCACCCACCCCAGCCTGGTGAAGAAGCTGTTCGCGCTGGAGGTGCCGGAGATCGCCGACGGTTCCGTCGAGATCGCCGCCATCGCGCGCGAGGCCGGCCACCGTACGAAGATCGCCGTCCGCTCCACCCGGTCCGGGCTCAACCCCAAGGGCGCCTGCATCGGCCCCATGGGCAGCCGGGTGCGCAACGTGATGGCCGAGCTGAACGGCGAGAAGATCGACATCGTCGACTGGGCGGACGACCCGGCGGAGATGGTCGCGAACGCGCTGTCCCCGGCCCGCGTCTCCAAGGTCGAGGTCGTCGACCTCGCGGCCCGTTCCGCGCGGGTGACCGTTCCCGACTACCAGCTGTCGCTGGCGATCGGCAAGGAAGGGCAGAACGCCCGCCTCGCGGCCCGCCTCACGGGCTGGCGGATCGACATCCGTCCGGACACCGAACAGCCGTCCGAGCAGCGCGGGGACCAGTCCGGGGAATAGATCCAAGCCGCGGGTGGCTTAGATCACGACAACAACCGTTCGATTATTGCCCCGAAGGGGTGAGGTCGGTACGGGGAGGTAGACTTAAGAGTGTCTGGCCGGACGCGAGCCCGCGCATGCCCTGAACGCACCTGTGTGGGGTGCCGGGAGCGAGCGGCCAAGAAGGATCTGCTGCGCATCGTGGCGGTCGAGGGTGAATGCGTCCCCGATCATCGCGGTACGCTGCCCGGCCGGGGTGCGTATGTACACCCCGCCCTGGTCTGCTTCGACCTGGCGGTCCGCCGCCGGGCGTTCCCACGGGCGCTGCGCGTCCAGGGACCGCTCGACAGCAAGGCGTTGCGCCACTGCGTCGAGCAGGCAACACCGTAAGACGTGTCGCACGGAACCCCCGTGCGGCCCTGGTACCCCGCGAGTTGGAAGTAGGTCGAGATTGCGATGAGCACTCGATGAGCACGCGATGAGTACGCCCATGAAGTAGCGACGGTCCGGACGCACCCGGACCTAAAAGGAGCGAAGTGGCTAAGGTCCGGGTATACGAACTCGCCAAGGAGTTCGGGGTTGAGAGCAAGGTCGTCATGGCCAAGCTCCAGGAACTCGGTGAGTTCGTCCGTTCGGCGTCCTCGACCATCGAGGCGCCCGTTGTACGCAAACTGACAGACGCCCTCCAGCAGGGCAACGGCGGCGGCAAGCCGGCGCCGCGCAAGGCCGCGCCCGCCAAGCCGGGCGCGCCTTCTCCCGCGCAGGCGGCCCGTCCGGCCGCCCCGCGTCCGCCGGCTCCCAAGCCGGCCGTGGCCGAGAAGCCCGCGGAGGCCGCACCGGTCACCCCGGTCACTCCGGCCGTGCCGTCCACTCCGGCCTCGGGCCCGCGTCCGGGTCCCAAGCCCGCGCCGAAGCCCGCTCCGGCGGCTCCGGCTCCGGTCGCGGCCGAGTTCACGGCGCCCCCGTCGGCTCCCGCGGCCCCGGCCGCCGGTGCCGCACGTCCGGCTGCCGCCCGCCCCGGTGCTCCGAAGCCCGCGGGTGCTCGTCCTGCCGGTCCCGCCCAGGGTGGTCAGCCTCGCGGCGACCGTCCCGAGCGTGCCGACCGCCCCGACCGTGGCGACCGTCAGGGCGCTCCGCGTCCGGGTGGCCAGGGTGCGCGTCCCGGTGCTCGTCCGGCCGGCCCGCGTCCGGGCAACAACCCGTTCACCTCTGGTGGCTCCACCGGTATGGCGCGCCCGCAGGCGCCCCGTCCGGGCGGTGCCCCGCGTCCGGGTGGCGCAGGCGCCCCCGGCGCCCCGCGTCCGCAGGGCGCGGGTCAGGACCGTGGTGACCGCGGTCCCCGTCCGCAGGGCGGCCCCGGCGGCGCTCCGCGTCCGCAGGGCGGTCCGGGCGGTGCCCGTCCGACCCCCGGTGGCATGCCCCGTCCGCAGGGTGGCGCTCCGCGTCCCGGCGGCGGCCCCGGCGGTAACCGTCCCAACCCCGGCATGATGCCGCAGCGTCCTGCCGCGGGCAGCCCGCGTCCCGGTGGCGGTGGCCCCGGTGGCGGTCGTGGTCCCGGCGGCGGTGGCGGTCGTCCCGGCGGTGCCGGTGGCGGTCGTCCCGGTGGCGGCGGCGGCGGTTTCGCCGGTCGTCCGGCCGGTCCCGGTGGCGGTGGCGGCGGTTTCGCCGGTCGTCCCGGTGGTCCGGGTGGCGGCGGCGGTGGCTTCGCCGGTCGTCCCGGTGGTCCCGGTGGCGGCGGCGGTCGTCCCGGCTTCGGTGGTCGTCCGGGCGGTCCCGGTGGCCGTGGTGGCACACAGGGCGCCTTCGGCCGTCCCGGTGGTCCCGCGCGTCGTGGCCGCAAGTCGAAGCGGCAGAGGCGCCAGGAGTACGAGGCCATGCAGGCCCCGTCGGTCGGCGGCGTCATGCTGCCTCGCGGCAACGGACAGTCCGTCCGCCTGTCGCGCGGTGCCTCGCTCACCGACTTCGCCGAGAAGATCGGCGCCAACCCGGCGTCGCTCGTCGGCGTGATGATGAACCTCGGCGAGATGGTCACTGCCACGCAGTCCGTCTCCGACGAGACGCTGAAGCTCCTCGCGGACGAGATGAACTTCGTCCTCGAGATCGTCAGCCCCGAGGAGGAGGACCGCGAGCTGCTCGAGTCCTTCGACATCGAGTTCGGCGAGGACGAGGGCGACGAGGACGACCTCGTGGTCCGTCCGCCGGTCGTGACCGTCATGGGTCACGTCGACCACGGTAAGACCCGCCTTCTCGACACCATCCGCAAGACGAACGTCGTCGCGGGCGAGGCCGGCGGTATCACGCAGCACATCGGCGCGTACCAGGTCGCGACCGAGGTCAACGGTGAAGAGCGCAGGATCACCTTCATCGACACCCCCGGTCACGAGGCGTTCACCGCCATGCGTGCCCGTGGTGCCAAGTCGACCGACATCGCGATCCTCGTGGTGGCGGCCAACGACGGTGTGATGCCCCAGACGATCGAGGCGTTGAACCACGCCAAGGCGGCCGACGTGCCGATCGTGGTCGCGGTCAACAAGATCGACGTCGAGGGCGCCGACCCGACCAAGGTGCGCGGTCAGCTCACCGAGTTCGGTCTGGTGGCCGAGGAGTACGGCGGCGACACGATGTTCGTCGACATCTCCGCCAAGCAGGGACTCAACATCGAGAGCCTGCTGGAGGCCGTGGTCCTGACCGCGGACGCCTCGCTCGACCTGCGGGCCAACCCGGAGCAGGACGCGCAGGGTATTGCGATCGAGTCCCACCTCGACCGCGGCCGCGGTGCCGTTTCGACGGTCCTGGTCCAGCGCGGCACGCTGCGCATCGGCGACACCATGGTGGTCGGCGACGCGTACGGCCGTGTCCGGGCGATGCTCGACGACAACGGCAACAACGTCGAGGAAGCGGGTCCGTCGACCCCCGTCCTGGTCCTGGGTCTCACCAACGTCCCGGGCGCCGGCGACAACTTCCTGGTCGTCGACGAGGACCGCACGGCGCGTCAGATCGCTGAGAAGCGCGCGGCGCGTGAGCGCAACGCCAACTTCGCCAGGCGCGGAGTCCGGTTCTCCCTGGAGAACCTGGACGAGGCCCTCAAGGCCGGTCTGGTGCAGGAACTCAACCTCATCATCAAGGGCGACGCGTCCGGTTCGGTGGAGGCTCTCGAGTCCTCGCTGCTCCAGCTCGACGTCGGCGAAGAGGTCGACATCCGTGTCCTGCACCGCGGTGTGGGTGCGGTCACCGAGTCGGACATCAACCTGGCGACCGGCTCCGACGCCATCGTCATCGGCTTCAACGTCCGCGCAGCGGGCCGAGCGGCGCAGATGGCGGAGCGCGAGGGCGTCGACGTCCGGTACTACTCGGTGATCTACCAGGCCATCGAGGAGATCGAGGCGGCCCTCAAGGGCATGCTCAAGCCGGAGTACGAGGAGGTCGAGCTCGGCACGGCGGAGATCCGCGAGGTCTTCAAGTCGTCCAAGCTGGGCAACATCGCCGGTGTCCTGGTCCGCTCGGGCGAGGTCAAGCGCAACACCAAGGCGCGCCTCATCCGCGACGGCAAGGTCATCGCGGAGAGCCTCAACATCTCCGGGCTGCGTCGCTTCAAGGACGACGTCACCGAGATCCGCGAAGGGTTCGAGGGCGGTATCAACCTCGGCAACTTCAACGACATCAAGGTCGACGACGTCATCGCGACGTACGAGATGCGCGAGAAGCCGCGCTCGTAGAGTGATGGTGTGAGCTGGCCGGCGGTGACAAGTCACCGCCGGCCAGCTCGCCGCTTTTCAGGGGCGCGGGGAACTGCGCGACAAGCCCCCACCGGCCGACAGCCGAAGAACAGCCGAGGGGGTCCGGGGCACAGCCCCGGAAGGACGGGACGGGTAGGGGCGGCGGGGGCGAAAACCCCGTCGAGAGGGCCGGGACTTCGTTGTACGGTTCTGATGTCCCTGCCAAGCGCATTGGCAGGCCGTCTATCCCGTACCGGCGGGACATCCGGATACACATGTACGTGGGGACGCTGTCCTTCGATCTGCTCCTCGGCGATGTCCACTCGCTCAAGGAGAAACGCTCCCTCGTCCGGCCCATCGTCGCCGAACTTCAGCGGAAGTACGCGGTGAGCGTGGCGGAGACGGGAAACCAGGACCTGCACCGCAGGGCCGAGATCGGCCTCGCGGTGGTCTCCGGGGACACCGAGCACCTCACCGACGTGCTGGACCGATGTGAACGGCTCGTCGCGGCCCGGCCGGAGGTGGACCTGCTGTCGGTACGGCGCAGACTCCACACGGACGACGACTGACGACGTCCGATGACGACGTCCGACCAGGACGGTATTCGTCCGACCAGGACCGACGACGTCCGACGTAGACCGACGAAACAAGCAAGGCGAAGAAGGAGACGGACCAGTGGCCGACAACGCGCGGGCTAAGAGGCTGGCGGACCTCATCCGAGAGGTGGTGGCCAAGAAGCTGCAGCGCGGGATCAAGGACCCGCGGCTCGGCACCCACGTCACCATCACGGACACCCGGGTCACGGGTGATCTGCGGGAGGCGACCGTCTTCTACACGGTCTACGGGGACGACGAGGCGCGGGCCGAGGCCGCGGCGGGCCTGGAGAGCGCCAAGGGCGTGCTCCGCTCCGCGGTCGGCGCCGCGGCGGGTGTGAAGTTCACGCCGACGCTGACCTTCGTCGCGGACGCCCTGCCGGACACCGCCAAGACCATCGAGGACCTGCTCGACAAGGCACGGGCCTCGGACGAGAAGGTGCGTGAGGTCTCCTCCGGCGCGAAGTACGCCGGTGACGCGGACCCGTACAAGAAGCCCGACTCTGACGAAGAGCCCGACTCCGACGAAGAGCCCGACTCCGTCGAAGACCCGGAAGACGACGAGACGGACGACGCCACCGGATGACCGAGAAGCACCGGACGCCCGACGGACTTGTCATCGTCGACAAGCCGTCGGGCTTCACCTCGCACGACGTGGTGGCCAAGATGCGCGGGATCGCCAAGACCCGCCGCGTCGGACACGCGGGCACCCTCGACCCGATGGCTACGGGCGTACTCGTCCTCGGCGTCGAGAAGGCGACCAAGCTCCTCGGGCACCTCGCGCTCACCGAGAAGGAGTATCTGGGGACCGTCAGGCTCGGGCAGAACACGCTGACGGACGACGCCGAGGGTGACATCACGTCGTCCACGGACGCGTCCGGCATCGCGCGGGACGCCGTCGACGCCGGCATCGCCAAGCTGACCGGCGACATCATGCAGGTGCCGTCCAAGGTCAGCGCCATCAAGATCAACGGGGTGCGCTCGTACAAGCGGGCGCGCGACGGAGAGGACTTCGAGATCCCGGCAAGGCCGGTGCGGATCTCGTCGTTCTCGGTGTACGACGTCCGCGACGCCGTCGCCGAGGACGGCACCCCGGTCCTCGACCTGGTGGTGTCCGTGGTCTGCTCCTCCGGCACCTACATCCGGGCGCTCGCCCGTGACCTGGGCGCGGACCTCGGCGTCGGCGGTCACCTCACCGCGCTGCGCCGCACCCGCGTCGGCCCGTACAAGCTGGACTCCGCGCGCACTCTGGACCAGCTCCAGCAGGAGCTGACCGTGATGCCGGTCGCGGACGCCGCCACGGCCGCGTTCCCGCGCTGGAACGTCGACGACAGACGGGCGAAGCTGCTGCTGAACGGCGTGCGGCTGGAGATGCCCGAGGAGTACGCCGGTCGCGGCGCCGTCGCGGTCTTCGACCCCGAGGGGCGCTTCCTGGCGCTGGTGGAGGACCAGAAGGGCAAGGCCAAGAGCCTCGCGGTCTTCGGCTGACGCCGACAGCGCCGCCGGAGCGCTCTGTCCGCCCACCCGTGGAGCGGCGATCACGGGGTCTCGTGCCCGCCGCTCCACGGTCCCCCCTCGGTTCCCCCACCCAAGGGTTTATCCATCCGCACTCGTCCATTCACCCCATCGAGCAGGCGCTCGGAGTGAAGCGGGGGAGCGGAAGGGGGCGTGTTCGCGAAGCGATCTGTCCCGCTGATCATCCCCCGCCTACCGTCGGAAGCAGGAGCGCGGCGGGGAGGTTCGAGCATGGCGGGACGAGGCCCGCGGACCGGGCGCCGGCACGCGCCGGTCGACGGCACAGTGCCGGTCGACGACGGCACGCCGGTCGACGGCGGAGCCGCTGTCGACGGCCTGCGGGCGCCGGGGGACACGCGGGCGGCGTCGGGCGGCACGCGGGGGAAGCCGGGCGGCACACGGGCGAAGCGAGCCGACACCTGGGCGACGTGGGCCGACGCGCGGCGGGCGTCCGACGACGGCCTGGAGATTCCTGACGACGGCCGGGAGCTCCCTGACGAGGACCGGGAGATCCAGGACGACAGCCGGGCGACGCCCGACGAGGCGCTGGTGCGCGTCTGTGATCTTGCCGGGCGTCCGCGCGGAATGGGCTTCGTCGCCGACCACCAGGGCACGGTGGTCACCAGTCACGAGGCGGTCGACGGACTTGCCCGCCTGGTCCTGCACGCCCCCGGCGGACGCACCTGCGTAGTCACCGCCGACGCCGTCACGCCCGTCCCGGACGCCGATCTGGCTCTCGTACGCACCGAAGGTCTCGGTGTCGACCCGCTCCCCGTCACCGTGCGCGGCCGTGTCGAGACCGGCACCTACGTGCGGATCGCCGCGGGCGGCTGGCGCGAGGCGCGGGTGCTCGGCGGCTGCGCGGTCACCTACACGGCGACCGACCGCTTCCATCTCCTGCGCGACGCACTGGAGTTGGCGATCGGTACGAGCGGCGCCGACGCGCTGCGGCTGGGCGGGGGAGCCGCCGGAGGCCCGGTCATCGACGTCTCCACGGGAGCGGTGGTGGCGGTCCTCGGCACCGCGCTGCACGCCGGGCACAGGGTGGCCGGCTTCGCCGTCCCGCTGCGAGGGCCGGACGCCGAAGGCCCCCTCGCCGCACTGCTGGCCCGCAACGCGAGCACGGTGCCCGCGTACGGGGCCGACCTGAATCCGGCGGGTGTCCTGGAGCTCACGGCGACCTCCGTGGGCTCGGAGGGTCCGGGCGTCGGCTCGGGCGGTCCGGACACCGTCGACTGCGCTCCTGTCGAACGGGCCGAGGTCGCACGGGAGTTGGCGGCGTTCACGGCTCCGCACGGCGGCCCGGCTGCGGTGCTCGGGCTCGTCGGCCCACCCGGCAGCGGTCGTACGACGGAACTGGCGGCCCTCGCCGAACGCCGCACCCGGAGCGCGGAACCGGCTCCCACGTTGTGGCTGCGAGGCGCCGACCTCCTCGCCACCGACCTCTCGGTGGCGGAGGCCGCGGCGCGGGCGCTGGAGCGGGCGGGGCGGATCGTCGCGGCCTCGCGGGAGGGCACCGGGAGCAGCGCGGAGGGCTCGGGCGTGCTGCCTCCCCAGGGGTACGGCGGAGAGCTGGGCGACATCGGCCCGGAGCGGCTGGCCCGGGTGGCGCGGGACGCCGGGCGCCCGTTGCTGCTGCTCCTGGACGGGCCGGAGGAGATGCCGCCCGCCCTCGCCCACCGGATGCCCCGGTGGACGGCGGCCACGGCGCAGTGGCTGCGGGAGAACGGCGCGCGGCTCGCGATCGCGTGCCGGGCCGAGTACTGGGAGCAGGCGGGGGCCGAGTTCCCGAGCGAACTGCTGCACCGGGCCGGGGCGCCCGCTGCCTCGTGGGTTCCGGACGCGGGTGCGCCTGCCGCTTCGTGGGTTCCGGACGTGGGTGCGTCTGCTGCCTCTTCGATTCCGGACGCGGGTGCGCCTGCGGCTTCGTGGGTTCCGGACGCGGGTGCGCCTGCTGCCGCGTCGGTTCCGGACGCTGCCTCGCCGGTCGCCCCGTGGGCTCCGTATGCGGCTCCGCCGGTTTCCTACGCCGGTGTGCCCGCTGCCTCGTCGGTTCTGGACGCGGGTGCGCCTGCTGCTCCGTCGGTTCCCTACGCCGGTGTGCCCGCTGCCTCGTCGGTTCTGGACGCGGCTCCGCCCGCTGCTCCGTCGGTTCCCTACGCGGCTCCGCCCGCTGCCCCGCCGGTTCCCTACGCCGCTCCGCCCGCTACGTACCCCGCCCCACCCGCCCCCTCGGCCCGGGAGACCGGGCGGTCACCGGCTTGTGTGCGGCTGGGGGACCTGACCGACGACGAGGCGCTGCGGGCGCGGATCCGGGCGGGGATCCCCGAGGGGGTGCTGGCGCGAGCCGACGCACGGCACCCGCTGACCCTGCGGCTGCTGTCCGAGGTGCGGGCCGCGCTGCCGGACGGCGACGCCGGGCCGCTCGACCGGGACGAGGTCTTCGCCGCCTACCTGGACCTCATGTGCCTGCGCGTCGCGGTGCGGCTCGCCGCGGCGAACGGGCTGCGGGGCGCGGCGGTACGGCGGATGGCGGCCCAGGTCTCCGGCCAGGTGCACGAAGCTGCGCGGCGCTGTCTGGGGCCCGGCCAGGGGGAGTTGGACCGTGCCGCCTTCGAGGCCGTCTTCCCGTGGGGCCCCGGCCGCGGACGCCGCCTCGGCGCCGCCACCGGCTGGGCCTCGGCCGTCCTCACCGAGGGACTCCTCGTCCCGGCGGGCACCGGCTACCGCTTCGCCCACGAGGAACTCGCCGACTGGATCCAGGGCGCCCACCTCGACCTGGCCCCGGCCCTGCACGCCCTGGTGCACCGGGCGCGCGCCGCTCCGTCCGAGACGCCCGAGGATGCCCGGGAGGCGCCCGCGCCGCCCGTTCCCCGTCACCGCATCGGCCCGGTCGTGCAGGCCCTGCTCCTGCTGGCCCGTCAGCGGTATCCCGCCGAACTGGCGCGCAGGCTCGCGGAGTTGGTCCACGCCATGGACGACCTCCTGCCCACGGAGCCGACACCGGCCGGCGACGCTGCCTGGTGGGCCACGCACCTCTGCGCCGACGTCCTGCTGAGCGTGCCCGACGCGGGCCCGTACGCCGGGGTGCTGCGGCAGCTCGCCGAGCGGATCGGGGTGTGGCGGGAACAAGGGCGCCGCGTACCAGGGGAGTTCGGGCCGGCGTTCTGGGAGGCGTTGGCGCTGCCCGAGGCGGACCGGTTCGAACTCCTGCGGCATCTGGTCGTCGCGGACGAGGCGCCGCGCTCCGCGGACCGGAGCCAGGGCCTGGATCCGGGCCGCGACCACGAAGGCGACCCCCGCTACCTGGACGCCGTGGCCCGCCGGCTCGCCGCCGACCCCACCGCCGTACAGCCGCATCTCACCGCCTGGTTCGACGACGACCGCCCTCTCCCCGCGACCCCGCACGCGACGGTGGCCACGGCGGCACAGGCGCTGCTGTACGCCCACCGGCGCCGCGCCCTGGACGATCTCGCGGAGGCGCTGGTCGGAGTCGCGCACCGGCGCGCCGACGAGCTGCTCGCCGTACTCGCCGAGGAGGAACCGTCCGCCGTCTGCCGGGCGGTCGACCGGTGGGCGCACGACGAGCGGCCGGCCTGGCGGGTGGCGGCGGTCGCCTACGGACTCCGTGCCGCGCCGCATGTGCGCACCGAGGCCGACCGCGCCCTGCTGCGTTACGCGGCGCTCGCCCTGCTGGCCCGCCCCGCCGACAGCACCCTGCACGGCGGCGCGCTCGGCCTCCTCGTACGGGACCCGTGGACCAGGGCCCGTCATCTGCCCGGAGCTCTGGAGCGGTTCACGGCAGGCGACCCGCAGCTGCCCGCGAGCGCGCCGGCGGCCGCCCTCACGACCCACCCCGACCAGGTGCTCGCCGCCTTCAGGACACGGCTGTGCCAGTCGGGCAGCGGCACGGGGACGGGAAGGGACACGGGCTCGGATTCGGACTCGGACCTGGACTCGGACACGTACGAGACGCTGCGCACGCTCGTCGATGTCACCACCCCCGCCCTGGCCCGCCGCGTCGCCGTCCTCGTCCGCGAGGTGGTGGAGCTGCGCCCGGCGACGGCCCCCCACGTGGCCGCCTACGTCGACAGGCGCCTCGAACAGGGTCCCGAAGCGCGTCCGGTGCTCTTTCCGCTGGTCACAGGCCTGCTCTACGGCTGCCCCGCACCGGCGCGCTCGTCGCTCGCGACCGTGCTCGCCGCGCCCGGCGGCCCGGCCTCCCGGCCACTGCGCCGCGAACTGCTGGACCTCGTCCTCACGCACGAGCGGGACCCGGCCGTCCTCGAAACCCTGCTGCGGGCCGCCGCGAGGGGCGCCGCCCGCGGGGGAGAGGGACCCACCCGCGAACTCGTCCACCGCACCGGCCTCCTCCTCGCCCGCACCCCGGCCGGCGCCACCGTTCTCGACCACGGCCTCGTCGAACTCGCCCGTGCCGTCCCCGGCTTCGCCACGCTCGTCGCCCGCTGGCTGGCCGAGGCTCCCGAGGAGTGGTCCGGCGTGGTCGGGCCGAGCACCCGCCGCATGATCGAGAACCTGGCCGGCGCGCCGGTTCCCGCCTGACCGCCGTGCGGTGGTGCCGGATGCGTCACAGCCCGATGCCGATGCAAGCGGAGAGCACCCGGCATGGCACTCTTAGAGCTGCGCATGAGGGCAATCACGGACACGGGTTCGACGAGTTTGCGACAAGGAGCAGACACAGTGCAGCGCTGGCGTGGCTTGGAGGACATCCCCGAGGACTGGGGGCGCAGCGTCGTCACCATCGGTTCCTACGACGGGGTGCACCGCGGGCACCAGCTGATCATCCGGCATGCCGTGGACCGCGCCCGTGACCTGGGCGTTCCCTCCGTCGTCGTCACCTTCGACCCGCACCCCAGCGAGGTCGTGCGCCCCGGCAGCCACCCGCCGCTGCTCGCCCCGCACCACCGCCGCGCCGAACTGATGGCCGAGCTGGGCGTGGACGCCCTCCTCATCCTCCCCTTCACCACCGAGTTCTCGAAGCTGTCGCCCGCCGACTTCGTCGCGAAGGTCCTCGTCGACAAACTGCACGCGAAAGCGGTCGTCGAAGGCCCCAACTTCCGCTTCGGCCACAAGGCCGCGGGAAATGTCGACTTCCTGCGCGAGCAGGGCCGGACGTACGACTTCGAGGTCGAGGTCGTCGACCTGTACGTGACCGGTGACGCCGGCGGCGGTGAACCCTTCTCCTCGACCCTCACCCGCCGGCTCGTCGCCGAGGGGGATGTCGAGGGCGCCCGCGAGATCCTCGGCCGTCCGCACCGCGTCGAGGGCATCGTCGTACGCGGCGCCCAGCGAGGCCGCGAGCTCGGCTTCCCGACGGCGAACGTCGAGACACTGCCGCACACCGCCATCCCCGCCGACGGCGTCTACGCCGGCTGGCTGCACGTCGCGGACGAGGCGATGCCCGCCGCGATCTCCGTGGGCACGAACCCCCAGTTCGACGGAACCGAGCGCACCGTCGAGGCGTACGCCATCGACCGCGTCGGCCTCGACCTGTACGGCCTGCACGTCGCCGTCGACTTCCTCGCCTTCGTGCGCGGCCAGGCCAGGTTCGACTCCATCGAGGCCCTGCTCGTGGCCATCGGGGACGACGTGAAGCGGTCGCGGGAGCTGATCGAGGGGTACGAGGGGGAGTAGTTCTCCCTCGGGTGTTCTCCCTCGGGTTTTCTGTCGCCTGTCGCCTGTCGTACGTCGATGGCGGCGGCCGGCGCCCGTGGTCGCACCGGCCGCTCTCCTCACGCCCTGACGGTGTCCTACTTGGTTGCCGGTGCCTTTGCCCAGTGGCACGCGACCTGTGTCTCGGCGCCTCCGGCGAGCACCGCGAGATCCTGGGTTCGGCAGGCGTCCGCGACTCCCGCCCGTTCCGCCTCGCCGCTCGCCAGGACCTGGCAGCGCGCGTGGAAGCGGCAGCCGGAGGGGATGCGGGACGGGTCCGGGGGCTCGCCGGTCAGGACCACCGGGTCGCCGGGAGCTTCTGGCAGGACCGACAACAGGGCCTGTGTGTAAGGGTGCTGAGGTGCCGTCAGGACCTGTTCGACCTTGCCCGTCTCCACGATGCGGCCCAGATACATCACCGCGACCCGGTCGGCGATGTTCCACGCCAGGCCCAGGTCATGGGTCACCACCAGTGCGGACAGGCCGAGTTCGGTGCGCAGCCACAGGAGCAGGGCCAGGATCTCGCCGCGTACCGAGGCGTCCAGGGAGGCCACCGGCTCGTCGGCGACGATGAGTTCGGGTTCCAGGACGAGGGCTCCCGCGATGACGACTCGCTGGCGCTGGCCGCCGGACAGCTCGTGCGGATAGCGGAGGAAGAAGCGTTCCGGGGGGCGGAGTCCCGCCCGGGAGAGGGCTTCCGCGACCGCGGCCCGTTCGTCACCGCCGTACCGGTGGATGCGCAGGCCCTCGGCGACCGCGTCGTACACCGTGTGACGGGGGTTGAGCGAGCCGCTCGGGTCCTGGAGGACCAGCTGGACCCGCTTGCGGTACGCCTTCAGCGCGCGTGAGGAGTAGTCGAGGGGCCTGCCGTCGAAGGTGACGCGGCCCCCGGTCGGCGGGACGAGGCCGAGCAGCGAGCGCGCCAGTGTCGTCTTGCCGCAGCCCGACTCGCCGACCAGCGCGACGATCTCGCCGCGCCTGATGTCGAGGTCGACCCCGTCGACGGCACGGGCTAGGGCCGCGCCGTGCCGTCCGGGGAAGGCGATGCGCAGGCCCTGGGCGCTGAGCAGGGGCGAGGGTGCTGGCATGGGAGGCGCTGTCACGGGCTGCTCCTGGCGTGCGGGGCCGGTCATACGGTGCTCCTCGTCTCCGGAGCGGGCGCCCCGGCGTGCACGCAGGCGGCCCACCGGCCCGCTCCCGCGTCCCGGAGCACCTGGTCCTCGGTCACGCACGAGTCAAGCGCCACGGTGCACCGGGAGTGGAACGTACAGCCGGACGGCAGCGCCGACGGATCCGGCGGGTCGCCCGGCAGCCCGCGGGGCGCGAACCGGGAGGCGGTGTCGCCGATGCGCGGGAAGGCGGCCGACAGGGCCTGGCCGTACGGGTGTCGGGCGTTCTCGTAGACCTGGCGGGCGGGTCCCTCCTCGACCACCCTGCCCGCGTACATCACGGCCAGCCGGTCGCAGGTGTCGGAGAGCACCGCGAGGTCGTGGCTGATCATGACGAGGCCCAACTCCTGCTCGGTGACGAGCTGTTGGATGAGCCGGAGGATCTGTGCCTGGATCATCACGTCGAGCGCGGTGGTCGGTTCGTCGGCGATGACGAGCCGGGGGTCGCAGGCCAGCGCCATGGCGATCATGACGCGTTGGCGCTGGCCGCCGGAGAGTTCGTGCGGGTAGGCGTCCGCGCGGGCGGCGGGCAGACCCACGTGTTCGAGCAGCTCGCCGGTCTTCCGCTTGGCGCCCGCCGCGGTCGCCTTGCGGTGCAGCAGGATCGGCTCGGCGATCTGGTCGCCGACGCGGTGCACGGCGTTCAGCGAGTGCATGGCGCCCTGGAAGACGATCGAGGCGCCCGCCCAGCGGACCGCCCGCACCCGGCCCCACTTCATCGACAGCACGTCCTCGCCGTCGAGCAGGATCTCGCCGGTGGTGCGGGTGCCGGCGGGCAGCAGCCGCAGCAGCGCGAGCGCCAGGGTGGACTTGCCACAGCCCGACTCGCCCGCGATGCCGAGCTTCTGGCCCGCTTC
Source organism: Streptomyces sp. NPDC088747 (assembly GCF_044751025.1). Classification (NCBI taxonomy): domain Bacteria; kingdom Bacillati; phylum Actinomycetota; class Actinomycetes; order Kitasatosporales; family Streptomycetaceae; genus Streptomyces; species Streptomyces sp. NPDC088747. The sequence continues at coordinate 19,417 of NZ_JBIVKZ010000011.1, read as the reverse complement.
GAGCCTGAGGTCCACGCCGCGCACGGCGGCCGCGCCGCCCGCGTAGGTCACTTCGAGGTTCCGGACATCGAGGAGCGTCAACGTGCCACCCCCAGCTTGGGGTTGAGGACCGATTCGACCGCGCGCCCGCACAGGGTGAACGCCAGCGCGACGCCCGCGATCGCGACCCCCGGCGGCACCAGGTACCACCACTTCCCGGCGCTGACCGCGCCCGCCTCCCGGGCGTCCTGGAGCAGCCCGCCCCACGACACGACCGTCGGATCGCCGAGCCCCAGGAACGCGAGCGTCGCCTCGGCGAGGATCGCCGAAGAGATGATCAGCGTCGTCTGCGCCAGCACCAGCGGCATCACATTGGGCAGCACATGGCGGGACATGATGTGCCAGTGCCCGCCGCCGAGCGCCCTGGCCCGCTCGATGTACGGCCGCGACTCCACCGCCAGGGTCTGCGCGCGCACCAGCCGGGCCGTCGTCGGCCAGGTGGTGACGCCGATCGCGAGGATGATCGTGCCGAGTGAGCGTGACATCACGGTCGCCAGCGCGATCGCGAGAACGAGCGTCGGCATGACCAGGAACCAGTCCGTGATCCGCATCATCACCGTCGCGAACCAGCCCCGGAAGTGCCCCGCGGTGATCCCGATGACCGCGCCGATCGCCACGGAGAGCACGGCGGCGAGCAGACCGACGAGCAGCGACACCCGCGCTCCCCACACCACAAGGCCGAGCAGATTGCGCCCGAACTGGTCCGTCCCCAGCGGGAATTCGGCACTCGGACTCTCCATCGGACCGCCGGGCGCGTTGGTCACACTGCGCACGTCGGAGCCGACGGTCAGCGGCGCCGTGAGCGCGATGAGGGCGAAGAGGCCGAGCGCGGCGAGCCCGAGGACGCCCGCCCGGTGGGTCCGGTACTGCTTCCAGAAGCGGGCCGCGGAGGCCCGGCGGCGCTGCCGGGCGAGAGCACGAGGGCTCTTCTCGGATACCGGCGCGGCCTGCTCGGCCGCGGTGGATTCGGTCGTCATCGGCCCACCCGGGGATCCAGCAGCGGATAGATCAGATCGGCCAGCGTGTTCATCACGATCACCGCCGCCGCGAAGAAGAAGAACAGCCCCTGCACCAGCGGCAGATCGGGCACGCTCAGCGCCTGGTAGAAGAGCCCGCCCAGGCCAGGCCAGGAGAAGACGGTCTCGACGAGGATGACACCGGCGACGGTCCTGCCGAGGTTGATGAAGATCAGCGTCACGGTCGGCAGCAGCGCGTTGGGCACGGCGTGCCTGCGCCGCACGAGGTCGTCCCGCAGGCCCTTGGCCCGTGCCGTCGTCAGATAGTCGCTGCCCATCTCGTCGAGCAGCGCCGAGCGCGTCACGAGCAGGGTCTGCCCGTACTCGACCGCGACCAGTGTCAGCACCGGCAGGACGAGATGTTGGGCGACATCGGCGACGTACGCGAAACCGGTCTCGCCGTTCCCCGACTCCATGCCGCCGGTCGGGAACAGGCCGGGGATCGGGCCCATGCCCACCGAGAAGACGATGATGAGCAGCAGCCCGAGCCAGAACGACGGGATGGAGTAGAGGGTGAGCGCCAGACCGGTGTTGAGCCGGTCGCCGACCCCGCCGTTGCGCCACGCGGAGCGGGTGCCGAGGAAGATGCCCAGCGCCGTGAAGAGGACGAACGACGTGCCGGTGAGCAGAAGGGTGTTCGGGAGCGCCTCGGTGATCTTGTCGATGACCGGGGCGCGGAACTGGTACGACGTGCCGAGGTCGCCGCTGAGTACCTTGGCGCAGTAGTCGGTGAACTGCTCCCACAGCGGCAGGTCGAGCCCGAACTCCTTGCGGTAGTTGGCGAGTTGTTCGGCCGACACCTGACGGCCGCCCGTCATGTACTTCACGGGGTCGCCGGGGATGAGCCGGAAGAGGAAGAAGCTGGTGACGAGCACGGCGAGCAGGGAGACGGCCGCGCCGCCCAACTTGCCCGCCACGTACCGCGGATAGGCGGTCCTGCTGCGCGCCCGCGGCCCGCGGACCGACGGCCCGGCCTCGGCCGGACCGCCGATCGCCGTGGCCGGCGAGGGTGTTGCTTCAGCGGTCATGGACTCTCACTCGGTGGGGGGCTGTTCGCGGCTCGGTGGGGGACCCGTGACTACTCGCGGTCGTCGGCGGTCGAGCGGCGCCGCATCGCGAAGAACGCCGCGGCGCCCAGCAGGACCACGACGCCCGCGACGATGCCGATGATGACCCCGGTCGAGCCGGAACCGTCGGAGGACTCACCGGAGGAGGCCGCCGGAACCGCCGACCACCAGCTCCAGTAGCCGTCCTGGCCGTAGATGTTGCCCGCCGACTTCGGCATCGTCTCGATCGACTCGATCTGGTCGGTGCGGTAGGCCTCGACCGCGTTCGGGTACGCCATGACGTTCATGTATCCGGTGTCGTACAGCCGCGACTGCATCTGCTTGACGAGGTCCGCCCGTTTGGCGGTGTCGTACTCGGCGAGCTGCTGGTCGTACAGGTCGTCGAACTTCTTGTCGCAGATGAAGTTGTCCGTGGCTCCGGTGTCCTCGGGCGTCGCCGGGAGCGCGCCGCAGGTCTGGATCGACAGGAGGAAGTCGGGGTCGGGGTTGGCGGACCAGCCGTCGAAGGCGATGTCGTACGTCCCCGCGAGCCAGGGGTCGGTCACGTTGTCCAGGCAGTTGAGGGTGACACCGATGCCGAGCTCGCCCCACCACTCCTTCAGGTACTGTCCGACCGCCTTGTCGTTCGGGTCGGTGGCGTGGCACAGCACGCGGTAGTTGATCGGCTTGCCGTTCTTGCCGACGCGCCTGCCGTCGCCGTTCTTCCTGTAGCCGGCCTCGTCGAGGAGCCGGGCCGCCTCCGCCGGGTCGTAGGACAGCTCCTGGCTCGCGGACGGCTTCCAGAAGTAGTCGGCGAAGCGCGGCGGAAGATAGCCGGCCCCTTCGACGGCGTGGCCCTGGAAGACCTTGGCGAGGAGTGCCTTGCGGTCGACGGCCCTGAACAGCGCCTGCCGCACCCGCTCGTCGCGCAGCGACTCGTGCCCGTCGCCGAACTTCTGCCCGTTCTTGGCCCGCGCGCCCGGGTTGACGGCGAGCGCGTAGAAGCGGCGCCCCGGGGCGTCGTTGACCTTGATGTTCTTCTGGGTCTCCAGGGTGTCCGCCTGGGCGGGCGTCAGGCCGAAGGTGAAGGACACCTCGCCCTTCTGCAGGGCGGCGACGGCGGCGTCGTTGTCCTTGTAGTACCGGAAGACCAGCTCGTCGAACTTGGGGGAGCCGCGCCAGAAGCTCTTGTTGGCCTTGAGCCGTACGTAACTGTCGGCCTTGTAGTCGGTGAGCACGAACGGGCCGTTGCCGACCACGGGGAAGGTCTTGTCGTTGTTGAACTTCGAGAAGTCCCCGACCTTCTCCCAGACGTGCTTCGGCACGATCGGCACGTCGAGCGCGGCCATGGTGGCCTGCGGCTTCTTCAGTTCGATGACCAGTTCGGTGGGGCTGAGGGCGGTGACCTTCCTGAAGTTGCCGACGAAGCTGCCGTTGGCGGTGGCCGCGCCGTCGTCGGTCATCATCTTGTTGAAGGTCCAGGCCGCGTCCTCGGCGGTGGCCTGCTCGCCGTCCGACCACTTGGAGTCGGAGCGGATCGTGTAGGTCCACGTGAGCTTGTCGGCCGACGGTTCCCACTTGGTGGCGAGCCCCGGGATGGCGTGGTTGTCCGTGGGGTCGTAGTTGGTCAGATACTCGTACATGAGCCGGTGGATGCTCGTGCTGACCAGACGGCTCGCGAGGAACGGGCTCAGTGAGTCGACGCTCTGCGCCACCGCGACCGTGAGCGTCTCCTTGCCCTCCTTGGCCTCCTTGCCCTCCTTGGCCTGAGCCTGTGCGTCGGGCCGCGCCTCGGCCTGCTGGGGCGCCGGGTTGAGCGGGGTCGCGAGAGCGGCGGTGAGGGAGAGCGCCGCGAGGCCCGCGGCGGCGACGAGCCGCAGACGCCTTCTGCCGTGCTGATGCTGTGTCTTCATGGGTCGGTGACCTCGCGTCATCGCTCGCACAGGGATGGCTTGTTGAACGGATGGACCACGGTTGATGGGGGACGCCGGCGGGGTTGGTGAGTGTGTCTACCAGCGGCGGTCTCCACGAGTCAACGGCGCGTGAACCCCATGTGGCCTGCGGAAATAACGAGTTGACGCGCATTTTTCACTCATTGGTTCAGACCGCTGAAGCCCTCCAGGTGGGGGCCTGACGGCGGGAAACAGCCCCGGGTACGCGAAAGGCCCGCACCGTACGGAGACGGTGCGGGCCCTGACGCGAATCGGTCCCCGGAAAGGGGCCGATCGGGTTACTGCTGAGGGGGTGCCGGCGGCTGGAAGGGCTGCCCCGGCTGGGGGTACGGCTGCCCCTGCTGCGGCGGATACGGCTGTCCCGGCTGCTGCGGGTGGCCCTGCCCCGGCTGCTGGGGCTGCTGGGGGTAGGGCTGACCGGGCTGCTGCGGATACGGCTGCTGTCCGTGCTGCGGCTGCGGCTGCTGCGGGACCTGACCCGGCGCCGGCTGCCCGGGGGCGGGCTGACCGGGGTACTGCTGGGCCGGCCCCTGTTGGTACTGCTGTCCGGGCAGCGGGGGAGCGGCCACCGGCGGCGGGTTGCCGTCGGACGTCCAGAGCCCGTGCGACTGCTGGTGGCGCGCGATGTCCTCGGCCACCATCGCGGAGAGGTTGAAGTACGCCTCCCGCACCTTGGGCCGCATCATGTCGAGGTCGACCTCGGCACCCGCGGACAGGTGCTCGTCGAAGGGCACGACGATGACACCCCGGCAGCGCGTCTCGAAGTGGCTGACGATGTCGTCCACCTTGATCATCTTGCCGGTCTCGCGGACCCCGGAGATGACGGTGATGGACCGCGAGACGAGATCCGCGTACCCGTGCGCCGACAGCCAGTCCAGCGTCGTACTGGCACTGCTCGCACCGTCGACCGACGGCGTCGAGATGATGATCAGCTGGTCGGCCAGGTCGAGCACCCCGCGCATGGCGCTGTACAGCAGCCCCGTGCCCGAGTCCGTCAGGATGATCGGGTACTGCTTGCCCAGTACGTCGATCGCGCGCCGGTAGTCCTCGTCGTTGAACGTGGTCGACACCGCCGGGTCGACGTCGTTGGCGATGATCTCCAGGCCCGACGAGGCCTGCGAGGTGAACCGCCTGATGTCCATGTACGAGTTGAGGTGCGGGATCGCCTGGACGAGGTCACGGATGGTGGCCCCGGTCTCGCGGCGGACGCGGCGCCCGAGCGTACCGGCGTCCGGGTTGGCGTCGATCGCGAGGATCTTGTCCTGCCGCTCGGTGGCGAGCGTCGAACCGAGCGCGGTGGTCGTGGTCGTCTTGCCCACGCCGCCCTTGAGGCTGATCACGGCGATCCGGTAGCACGAGAGGACCGGCGTACGGATCAGCTCCAGCTTCCGCTGCCGCTCGGCCTCCTCCTTCTTCCCGCCGAGCTTGAACCGCGACGCGCCGGCCGCCGGGCGTCCGCTCTTGGCCTTCTGCTTCTTGTTGTTGAGCAGCCGGTCGGACGAGAGCTCCACCGCCGCCGTGTACCCGAGCGGGGCGGCGTTGGGGTTGATGGGCTGCCGCTGGTCGTGCCGCACGGGCTGCGGCCAGCCGGCCCCGGCCCGCGGATCGACGGGCGCCTGCGGCTGTTGCTGGGCCTGCGGCTCCGCGGCCGGCGGGGCGTCGGGTCCCTGCTGGGGGAAACCCTGCGGCGGCTGCGCCTCGTACTGCTGCGGTACGGGCGGGTGGCCCGGCTGGGGCTGTGCCTGGCCCTGCTGCGGGTACGACGGTGCCGCCTGCGCCGGGGGCACCGGGGCCGCGGGCTGCGCGGAGGCCTGGTGCGGGAAGCCGTAGCCGGGCTGGGGCGCGGGGGCGTCGGGCGCCTGCGGGGCGGGAGCCTGCTGCGGGAAGCCGTAACCGGGCGCCGGGGCGGGCGGGGCCGCCTGTGCGGGTTGGCCGGGCACAGCCGGAGCCTGCGCGGGGGTGCCCGGCTGAGGGAAGCCGTAGCTGCCCTGCGGGGTGGGGCTGGGGGCAGGCACGCTGGGCTGGGGGAAGCCGTAGCTTCCTTGTGGCTGGGCCTGAGCGGGGGCCTGAGTCTGAGGCTGGGGCGCCTGAGGTGGGGCCTCGGCCGGGGCGGGCGCCTGGGCCTGGCCTGCGGGAGCGGGCGCACTGGAGGCGGGCCACGCCGGAGGCGCTGCGGGCTGGGGTGCGGGTTGCGGAGCGGGCTGGGGTACGGGCGCCCGGAAAGGCTGGCCGGGCGCGGGGGCCGGTGCCGGTGGCTGGAAAGGCTGGCCGGGTGCGGATGCCGGTGGCTGGAACGGCTGGCCCGGCGCGGGCGGCTGCACCCGCGGCGGTTCCTGTACCTGCCCGGCCTCGGCCGCAGCGGGCTGCGTGGACGCGGGCCACTCCGCCGCGGGAGTGGGCGCCGCGGGCTGATAGGCGGGCGGCAACGGAGGCAGCCCGGCCTGCGGCAACGGAGGCGGAGCCCACGCGGGGGGAGCGTCCTGCGCCGGAGCCTCTCCACGCGGTTCAGGGGCCGGGACCACGTCCTGTGGCTCGGCGTTCCGGACCGCCGCGTCCTGGGGCACTGCGTCCTGGACCTCGTCGACGCCGTCACCGGCATCGGCGTCCCGCGGTTCCACGGCCCCGGCGTCATCGGACGCGCCGGAAGTCCGCGAGACGACCACGGCGTCGTCGATCGCATCAGTGTCAGCGGACCGCGCCCCGGCGCCGCCCGTCTCCTCGTCCTGTACGACATCAGGGTCACCGACACCGCCGGAATCACCGGCGTGCCCGGGAACGCCGTCCCCGGCGGTTCCGGCAGCGACACCGGCATCCGGGGTCGCCCCCGCCCGCTCCTCGACCTCGCGCTTCACGGCGCGGGCGGAGATCCGCATGGTGGCGCCACTCTCCAGATCCCCGGCACGGCTCTCCGCGTCGTCGCCGGACACCCCGACGGGCGACGCGGGAGGTGCGACGTCGGGAGCGGCGGGCGGGACGACGTAGGGAGCGGCGGAGGGAGCAGCGGCGGCGGCCGGGGCCACGGCGGGAGGCACCTGGAGCGGCAGGCTCGGCAGCTCGGCCGGGGTGCCCGCGACGGGCCCCGCGACAGGAGCCTCGTCCGCCGGGGCGCCGGTGGGCGGCTCGAACTCCCCGCCCACCGGCAGGTCGGGCACGGCGGCGGGGCTCACCACGGGCGGCACGGAGGACGTACCCCAGGCCGAAGCCTCCGGAGTGACCGGCGCTTCTGAAGCAGCGCCCGCGTCGCCCGCGGCCTCCGCGTCGGGCACCGGCGCCTCCGGAGAGTCGGAACCCGCGAAGCCCTCAGCCACATCGCCGGCGTTCTCCGCGTCCTCCGAAGCGGGCTCCGGCTCCGGCTCGGGCTCGAACTCCGGCTCGGCCTCGGCCTCGGCCTCGGGCTCCGGCTTGGGAGCCGCATCCCCCGAACTCCCCGACGCGTTCTGCGTGTACCAGGCCGGCGGCGCGTAGTCGATGGTGAACTCGCCCGTCGTCTCGACGGCGGACTCCGCGTCGGAGTGGTCATCGCCGGGTGTGGCCCAGCCCCCGCGGATGCCGTCCCGATCGCTGCTCACAATTCCTCCTGGTGTGGTCGAGCCCCCTGATGCGGCGCCGTGCCGGGGCGGGATGTGGTCGGTCCGTCCACGGGTTCTGGCGTCGCGCCCGGTCCCAGCCTAATCACCACGACTGTCAATACGGCAGGCCCGTCCGCCCCACCGCCACTGCCCACTACGACACACGCTGCCCAGAAGTGGCGTACCCACGTGCACTATTGACCAGCAAAGCGGACAAACACTGTCATCGAGGCGGTCGACCCGGCGAGGGGGGCCGACCCGCCTCTCCCCTTGTACCCAGTCCGAGGCGGCGGCGGAACAGCAAGCCGCCTACGGGCCTTGGAAGCACCGGTGAACAAGCCGCACCAGGCGCCGGGCAGTTGACGCACGACGCCTCCCCGTCCACGACGAAGCGCCGCGCTCATGACCGACAGCGACGGTCAAGTCGTACGCCCAAGTACATGTCGATGTCGACGTAGAACCCCCGCCCGAACGTGAAAAGCGGCCGAGGCGAACACACCGCCCCGACCGCTCACGCCTGCCTACGCGCCGACCCTCTCGGGCGGTGGCCCCGTCGCCCTAGTCGCCCGCCAGCCCGCCGTTGTGCGGAGCCGGTTCCAGGTCGAACTCGCCGTCCCGGGCGCCGAGCACGAAGGCCCGCCACTCCGCCTCCGTGTACCGCAGGACCGTCCCGTGGTCGAGAGACGAACGCATGGCCACCGCGCCCTCGGGCAGGTACGCGATCTCCACCCGCTCCTCGTGCTCCTCGGTGCCCGGCGCGCTCAGCCATTCGACGCCCGAGATGTCGAGGGCGTAGAGCTCGTCCTTCTCCCGCTCCTTGCGCGCCTTGACGTCCTTGTCCGCTTCCTCGGCCATGTTCCGCCGGCCCCTTCCCCGCATACGAAAGACCTGTCGGTCCAGCCTAGTGGCCTGGTCCGCGCCGTATGGGCGGGTTCGGGGAGCGGGTAAGCCGGGTCTGTCCAGGCTGGTACCCTGTGTAACGGCCGCCTGTGTACGCACCCTCGGAGCTCACCGCTCCGGAGGCCGCGCCCGGCGGATCCCGCCTCCCGAGTATCGGAAGCTCCCCTGAGATGTGGACCAGGGGCACTCGGTGGCACATCACAGACTACGAGGAGTACGCGTGTCGCTCGACGCCGCAACGAAGAAGCAGATCATCGGCGAGTTCGGTCAGAAGGAGGGCGACACCGGCTCCCCCGAGGTCCAGGTCGCCATGCTCTCGCGCCGTATCTCGGACCTGACCGAGCACCTCAAGACCCACAAGCACGACCACCACTCCCGTCGTGGTCTGCTGATCCTGGTCGGTCAGCGTCGCCGCCTGCTGCAGTACCTGGCCAAGAAGGACATCCAGCGCTTCCGTGCGCTGGTCGACCGCCTGGGCATCCGCCGCGGTGCGGCGGGCGCCAAGTAAGACACCGTGAGAGGGAGCGGTTCCCACTACTAGGGGACCGCTCCCTTTTGCTGTACGTGCTCTAGGTGCGGAGTGTCACCGACGCTTTGTAGTGTGGTAGCGCGACGCGGTACGCGGAGCACAGCTGATACGAGACAGCTGGTACGACAGAAGTACGCAGGACGAAGCGTGACGAAGCGCCGCCCGCCGGGCAGGGCACGTCACGTCAGGGAACGAGGAGAAGCGCACCTCGCCGCCGCCGGTCCTCGGTAGTGGCCCCCGGGAGAACGCGAAACCCGGGTGCTTCGATCGAAGACCGGCCAGCACCAGTAGGAGCGCTTCTCCGCCGCTGTCCCCCTGCCACACGGGCAGGACGGGGCGAAAGACGAAAAGTATCGGAGAAAACGCTAGTGGAGAACGAGACCCACTACGCCGAGGCCGTTATCGACAACGGTTCCTTCGGCATCCGCACCATCCGCTTCGAGACGGGCAGGCTGGCCAGGCAGGCCGCCGGATCCGCCGTCGCGTACCTGGACGACGAAACCATGGTTCTGTCGGCCACCACCGCCTCCAAGAAGCCCAAGGAAAACCTCGACTTCTTCCCCCTCACGGTGGACGTCGAGGAGCGGATGTACGCCGCGGGCAAGATCCCCGGCAGCTTCTTCCGCCGTGAGGGCCGTCCCTCCGAGGACGCCATCCTCACCTGCCGTCTGATCGACCGCCCGCTGCGCCCGTCCTTCAAGAAGGGCCTGCGCAACGAGATCCAGGTCGTCGCCACGATCATGGCGCTCAACCCCGACCACCTGTACGACGTCGTGGCGATCAACGCCGCCTCCGCGTCCACGCAGCTGGCCGGCCTGCCCTTCTCCGGCCCGATCGGCGGCGTCCGCGTCGCGCTGATCAACGGCCAGTGGGTCGCGTTCCCGACGCACACCGAGCTCGAGGACGCCGTCTTCGACATGGTCGTCGCGGGCCGCGCCCTGGAGGACGGCGACGTCGCGATCATGATGGTCGAGGCCGAGGCCACCGAGAAGACCATCCAGCTGGTCGCGGGTGGCGCCGAGGCGCCGACCGAGGAGGTCGTCGCCGCCGGTCTGGACGCCGCGAAGCCCTTCATCAAGGTGCTCTGCAAGGCTCAGGCCGAACTCGCCGCCGCGGCCGCCAAGCCGACCGGCGAGTTCCCGGTCTTCCTCGACTACCAGGACGACGTCCTGGAGGCCCTGACCGCCGCGGTCAAGAGCGAGCTCTCCCAGGCGCTCACCATCGCCGGCAAGCAGGACCGCGAGGCCGAGCTCGACCGCGTCAAGGAGATCGCCGCCGAGAAGCTGCTCCCGCAGTTCGAGGGTCGCGAGAAGGAGATCTCCGCCGCGTACCGCTCGCTGACCAAGGCCCTGGTGCGCGAGCGCGTCATCAAGGACAAGGTCCGCATCGACGGCCGAGGCGTCACGGACATCCGTACGCTCGCCGCCGAGGTCGAGGCCATCCCGCGCGTGCACGGCTCGGCGCTGTTCGAGCGTGGCGAGACCCAGATCCTGGGCGTCACCACCCTCAACATGCTCCGCATGGAGCAGCAGCTGGACACCCTCTCCCCGGTGACCCGCAAGCGCTACATGCACAACTACAACTTCCCGCCGTACTCCGTCGGTGAGACGGGCCGCGTCGGCTCCCCCAAGCGCCGCGAGATCGGCCACGGCGCGCTCGCCGAGCGCGCGATCGTGCCGGTCCTGCCGACCCGCGAGGAGTTCCCCTACGCGATCCGTCAGGTGTCCGAGGCCCTCGGCTCCAACGGCTCGACGTCCATGGGCTCGGTCTGCGCCTCCACCATGTCGCTGCTGAACGCCGGTGTGCCGCTGAAGGCCCCCGTCGCCGGTATCGCCATGGGTCTGATCTCCCAGGAGATCGACGGCCAGACGCACTACGTCGCCCTCACCGACATCCTCGGTGCGGAGGACGCCTTCGGTGACATGGACTTCAAGGTCGCCGGCACCAAGGAGTTCGTGACCGCCCTCCAGCTGGACACCAAGCTGGACGGCATCCCGGCCTCCGTCCTGGCCGCGGCCCTCAAGCAGGCCCGCGACGCCCGCCTCCACATCCTCGACGTGATGATGGAAGCGATCGACACGCCGGACGAGATGTCCCCGAACGCCCCGCGGATCATCACCGTCAAGATCCCCGTGGACAAGATCGGTGAGGTCATCGGCCCCAAGGGCAAGATGATCAACCAGATCCAGGAGGACACCGGCGCCGACATCACGATCGAGGACGACGGCACCATCTACATCGGTGCCCAGCAGGGTTCGCAGGCCGAGGCCGCGCGCGCCACGATCAACTCGATCGCCAACCCGACCATGCCGGAGGTCGGCGAGCGCTACCTGGGTACGGTCGTCAAGACCACCACCTTCGGCGCGTTCGTGTCGCTGCTCCCGGGCAAGGACGGTCTGCTGCACATCTCGCAGATCCGCAAGCTCGCCGGCGGCAAGCGCGTGGAGAACGTCGAGGACGTGCTCGGTGTGGGCTCCAAGGTCCAGGTCGAGATCGCCGAGATCGACTCCCGCGGCAAGCTCTCCCTGATCCCCGTGGTCGAGGGCGAAGAGGGCGACGACAAGAAGGACGACACCGACCAGTGACGTCGAGCAGCTCCACGGCGACGGCCCGCACCTCTTCGGAGGCGCGGGCCGTCGCCCGTACCCAAACCCTCATCAAGGGCGAGAACGGCATCGGTACGGTCCGCAGGACCACCCTCCCGGGCGGCCTGCGCATCGTCACCGAGACGCTCCCCTCCGTACGCTCCGCCACCTTCGGCATCTGGGCGCACGTCGGCTCCCGCGACGAGACGCCGACGCTGAACGGCGCGACCCACTACCTGGAGCACCTGCTCTTCAAGGGCACCCGGCGCAGGTCGGCCCTGGACATCTCCTCCGCCATCGACGCGGTCGGCGGCGAGATGAACGCGTTCACGGCGAAGGAGTACACGTGCTACTACGCACGCGTGCTCGACACCGACCTCCCGCTCGCCATCGACGTCGTGTGCGACATGCTCACCGGCTCGCTGATCGAGCAGGCGGACGTCGACGCCGAGCGCGGGGTGATCCTCGAAGAGATCGCGATGACCGAGGACGACCCGGGCGACTGCGTGCACGACCTGTTCGCGCACACCATGCTCGGCGACACCCCCCTCGGCCGCCCGGTCCTCGGCACGGTCGACACCGTCAACGCCCTCACGGCCGACCGCATCCGCCGCTTCTACAAGAAGCACTACGACCCGACACACCTCGTCGTGGCCTGCGCGGGCAACGTCGACCACAACAAGGTCGTACGCCAGGTCCGCGCCGCCTTCGAGAAGGCGGGCGCCCTCAAGGTCCCCGACGCCGTCCCCTTCGCCCCGCGCGACGGCCGCCGCGCCATCCGCACCGCGGGCCGCGTCGAGCTCCTGGGCCGCAAGACCGAGCAGGCCCACGTCGTCCTCGGCATGCCGGGCCTGGCCCGCACCGACGACCGCCGCTGGGCCCTCGGCGTCCTGAACACCGCACTCGGCGGAGGCATGTCCTCGCGCCTCTTCCAGGAGGTCCGCGAGAAGCGCGGCCTGGCCTACAGCGTGTACTCGTACACCTCGGGCTTCGCCGACTGCGGCCTCTTCGGCGTGTACGCGGGCTGCCGCCCGAGCCAGGTGCACGACGTGCTCAAGATCTGCCGCGACGAGCTGGACCACGTCGCCGAGCACGGCCTCTCGGACGACGAGATCGGCCGCGCCATCGGCCAGCTCCAGGGCTCCACCGTCCTCGGCCTCGAGGACACCGGCGCGCTGATGAACCGTATCGGCAAGAGCGAGCTGTGCTGGGGCGAGCAGATGTCCGTCGACGACATGCTGGTCCGGATCGCGTCGGTCACCCCGGACGAGGTCCGCGCGGTCGCCCACGACATCCTGGGACAGCGGCCCTCGCTGTCGGTCATCGGCCCGCTCAAGGACAAGCAGGCCTCCCGTCTGCACGAAGCGGTCGCGTAGGTCCTCGACCGGTCGCGCAAGTCCTCGACTAAGGAAACAAGAAGATGAGCAAGCTGCGGGTGGCGGTCCTCGGTGCCAAGGGCCGTATCGGAGCCGAGGCGGTACGAGCCGTCGAGGCCGCCGAGGACATGGAGCTGGTGGCCGCGCTCGGCCGGGGCGACGGACTGGAGGCACTGACCGAGGCCGGTGCCCAGGTCGCCGTCGAGCTGACCACACCGGACTCGGTGATGGACAACCTCGACTTCTGCGTACGGCACGGCATCCACGCCGTGGTCGGCACCACGGGCTGGACCGACGAGCGCCTGGCGCGGCTCAGGGCCTGGCTGTCCGCCTCCCCGGAGACGGGCGTGCTCATCGCGCCCAACTTCTCCATCGGCGCCGTACTCACCATGAAGTTCGCCGAGGCGGCGGCCCCGTACTTCGAGTCCGTCGAGGTCGTCGAACTGCACCACCCGAACAAGGTCGACGCCCCCAGCGGCACCGCCACCCGCACCGCGCAGCTCATCGCCGCGGCCCGGGAGCGCGCGGGGAGCGCCCCGCAGCCCGACGCCACCGCCACGGCCCTGGACGGCGCCCGCGGCGCCGACGTGGACGGAGTGCCCGTGCACGCCGTACGCCTCCGCGGCCTCCTGGCCCACCAGGAGGTCCTGCTCGGCGGCGAGGGCGAGACCCTCACCATCCGCCACGACTCCCTGCACCACAGCAGCTTCATGCCGGGCATCCTGCTCGGCGCCCGCCGCGTGGTCACCACCCCGGGCCTCACCTTCGGCCTGGAACACTTCCTGGATCTGAACCGGTAACCATGCGCGCGAAGCTCACATACGCCATCACGGCGGCCGTCCTGGTCGCCTATTTCGTGCTGGTCGGCTGGCGCGGAGTACTGCTCATCCAGACGGGCACGCTCCTCACCGTCACCTTCGGGGCGGCGGTGCTGATCCTGCCGGTCATCGGCATCTGGTTCCTCTGGAAGAACACCGAGTTCGTCCGCAAGGCCAATCGCCTCGCCGCCGAGCTCGACGCCGAAGGCGGCCTGCCCGTCGACGAGTTGAAGCGCACCCCGGGCGGCCGCATCGACCGCGACTCGGCCGACGAGGTCTTCGCCCGGCGCAAGGCCGAGACGGAGGACGCCCCCGACGACTGGCGCAGCTGGTTCCGCCTCGCCGTCGCCTACCACGACGCCCGCGACACCCCACGCGCCCGCAAGGCGATGCAGCGAGCGATCGCCCTCCACGAGGGCAGACCACCGGTGCAAGCCTGAGAAGCCCTGGACGGAAGCCTCAGAGGTACGACCACGGAGACCTCGGAGGTACGACGAAGGGGCCGGTCCGCGTTTCGCGGGCCGGCCCCTCTCGTGTTCTCGTCGGTGCCGGTCCTCAGGGCCGCCGGTACTCGTCCGCCCACACCTCGATGGCGTCGGCCGCCCGGTCGAAGGCCTCCATGCGCGCCAGGAAGTCGGCGTTGTGCGTGGTCAGCAGGGGCGGCAGGTCGTCGGGCGAGCGATCTCCGCGTACGAGGACCAGGGCCTGTCCCTGAACGGTGCGGGGCAGTCCGAGCCAGCGCACCGGCTGCTGCACCGTGCGCACCGCGACGACCTTGTCCCACCGCGTCGTACTCGTAAGGAAGAAGGTCACCCGGCGCAGCCCCTGAGCACTCACCCACACTCCCACCCGCAGCAACCGCAGCGCGCAGAGTATGACGAGCACGGCACCGCCGAAGCAGGCCATGGCAGCGGTCAGGGTCCCGGTCACCGCGATGATGACGCCGGCGAACAGCACGTACGAGGCCAGCAGCAGGACGAGCGCGGCCGCGCCCACCCGCCACGGTCCGGGCCGGTAGGGACGCCGCCAGTGGTCGCGGTCGTCGAACGGCAGCGCGAGGTCGTCCGCCACCTCGTCAAAAGCGCGATCCGCCGTCAGGAAGGGCAGGGGCACGATTGGTCCTCACTCAATCCACGCATGGGCTGTGCCCGGTGAGGCTATCGAGCCGGGTCCCCGCTCACCACCCTTGGGGGTCCGGACGAGTCAGCGGCCGTCGGAGGCTTCGGACTGCCGCGTTGTCGCGGATGTCTGGTCCGCGGACGACTTGTCCAGGGACAAGGCGGGCATTCCGATGATCAGAGCGCCTATGAGCCCGGTGACCACGGTGAGTCCGATCAGCCATCGGCCGACCATCTGACCGGCCGAGGGGCGCTCACGGGGCGGGGGAGTGACGTTGCTGCGGAACTGGTCGGCTTCGGCGATGAAGGCGAAGGGAACGGGCTCGCGCCGACGGAACATGGGAACTGCTTCTCCTCTGGGAACTCGAACGAACTGCTGTCACCAATACAGACGACCGAACGCCCCAAGAGGTGCCCAGTTTCACCGAATTCGCAGAAGTTCGCGGACTATTGTCGCGGCACGACACCGAACGCCCCGTTGTCGGTGCCGGGCCGTAGAGTGGGCGCCGCCCGAGCCCGTGATGGAAGGACCCTCTCCACCGTGACCGACACCTCCGCCGACGACCTCAAGCCCAGCTTCCGCAGTGACGTGCACGTCGAGCTGGTCAAGCACACCGCCTCCGACTCGGACGTGCTGTTCGCCGCCCGTGTCTCGACCGTCGGTGAGCAGTCGCTGGACGAGTTGAAGAAGGACCCGGAGCGCTCGAAGGGCCTGCTCAACTACCTGATGCGGGACAGGCACGGCAGCCCCTTCGAACACAACTCGATGACGTTCCTCATCAGCGCCCCGATCTTCGTGTTCCGCGAGTTCATGCGCCACCGCGTCGGCTGGTCGTACAACGAGGAGTCGGGCCGGTACAGGGAGCTCCAGCCGGTCTTCTACGTCCCGGGCGAGTCCCGCAAGCTGATCCAGGAAGGCCGCCCCGGCAAGTACATCTTCGTCGAGGGCACCCCGGCCCAGCAGGAGCTCACCTCCCGCGTGATGGAGGACTCATACCGTCAGGCGTACGAGGCGTATCAGGAAATGCTGGTCGCGGGCGTGGCCCGCGAGGTCGCCCGTGCGGTCCTGCCGGTAGGCCTCTTCTCCTCGATGTACGCCACGTGCAACGCCCGCTCGCTGATGCACTTCCTGGGCCTGCGCACCCAGCACGAGCTGGCCAAGGTCCCGTCCTTCCCGCAGCGCGAGATCGAGATGGTCGGGGAGAAGATGGAAGCGGAGTGGGCGAAGCTGATGCCGCTCACGTACGCGGCCTTCAACGCCAATGGACGTGTGGCGCCGTAGCGTGCTCCCGCACGCCTTGCGGCACAGATGCGCGGGTGGCCCGAGCGAAGTGTCCGTATTGCGGCATTTCGAGAAGTTCATCTAGCCTGATGAAACGGACCCGGCACTGCTTGAACCCCCGAGCAGGCAGTGCCGGGCTCCACTTTTTTCACGACTTGTCGCCTGCCCCGAGGGCAGACCCCGCGTTGAGCAGCGAGTAGCGTGTTACCCATGGCTCCGACCTCCACTCCGCAGACCCCCTTCGGGAGGGTCCTCACCGCCATGGTCACGCCCTTCACGGCGGACGGCGCGCTCGACCTCGAAGGCGCGCAGCGGCTCGCAACCCACCTGGTGGACGCAGGCAACGACGGCCTGGTCGTCAACGGCACCACCGGTGAGTCCCCGACCACCAGCGACGCGGAGAAAGCGGATCTCGTACGAGCCGTACTGGAAGCGGTCGGCGACCGCGCCCACGTCGTCGCCGGAGTCGGCACGAACGACACGCGCCACAGCGTCGAACTCGCCCGCGCCGCCGAGAAGACCGGCGCGCACGGCCTGCTGACCGTGACGCCGTACTACAACAAGCCCCCGCAGGAGGGCCTGTACCGGCACTTCGCAGCCATCGCCGACGCCACCGAACTCCCGGTGATGCTCTACGACATCCCTGGCCGCAGCGGCGTACCGATCAGCACTGAAACCCTGGTGCGCCTCGCCGAGCACCCGCGTATCGTCGCGAACAAGGACGCCAAGGGAGACCTGGGCCGAGCCAGCTGGGCGATCGCCCGCTCCGGCCTCGCCTGGTACTCGGGCGACGACATGCTGAACCTGCCGCTGCTCTCCGTGGGCGCTGTCGGCTTCGTGTCGGTCGTCGGCCACGTGGTCACCCCCGAGCTCCGCACCCTGGTGGACGCCTACGTCTCGGGTGACGTGCAGAAGGCCACCGAGATCCACCAGAAGCTGCTGCCCGTCTTCACCGGCATGTTCCGCACCCAGGGCGTCATGACGACGAAGGCCGCGCTCGCCCTCCAGGGCCTGCCCGCGGGACCGCTGCGCGCCCCGATGGTCGAGCTTTCGCCCGAGGAGACCAGCCAGCTCAAGATCGATCTTGCCGCCGGCGGGGTACAGCTCTAAATACAGACTTCACAACTGAATACGCACGACCACGCAGGCCACCGGGCCTGCACCCCACACGACAACTGCTACTGCACGAACGTCACGCGCGCCACGTGCCTTGCCAGGTACGTGGCGCGTGTGGTGAGGAGAGTCTTTTGAGTCATCCGCATCCCGAACTCGGCGCCCCGCCGAAGCTCCCGAAGGGCGGCCTGCGGGTCACCCCGCTGGGCGGCCTCGGCGAAATCGGCCGGAACATGACGGTCTTCGAGTACGACGGTCGTCTGCTGATCGTCGACTGCGGAGTGCTCTTCCCTGAGGAGGAGCAGCCCGGAATCGACCTGATCCTGCCGGACTTCACGTCCATCAGAGACCGCCTCGGCGACATCGAGGGCATCGTCCTCACCCATGGTCACGAGGACCACATCGGCGGTGTTCCCTTCCTCCTCCGCGAGAAGCCGGACATCCCGCTCATCGGCTCCAAGTTGACCCTCGCGCTCATCGAGGCGAAGCTCCAGGAGCACCGCATCCGGCCTTACACGCTGGAGGTGGCCGAGGGCCACCGCGAGCGCATCGGCCCCTTCGACTGCGAGTTCGTCGCGGTCAACCACTCCATCCCGGACGCCCTCGCGGTCGCCATCCGCACCCCCGCGGGCATGGTCGTCCACACCGGCGACTTCAAGATGGACCAGCTCCCGCTGGACGGCCGTCTCACGGACCTGCACGCCTTCGCACGGCTGAGCGAGGAAGGCATCGACCTTCTTCTCTCGGACTCGACGAACGCCGAGGTCCCGGGCTTCGTCCCGCCCGAGCGCGACATCTCGAACGTGCTGCGCCAGGTCTTCGCCGGCGCCCGCAAGCGGATCATCGTGGCCAGCTTCGCCAGCCACGTGCACCGCATCCAGCAGATCCTGGACGCGGCCCACGAGAACCGCCGCAGGGTCGCCTTCGTCGGCCGCTCGATGGTGCGCAACATGGGCATCGCACGAGATCTCGGCTATCTGAAGGTCCCGCCGGGCCTCGTCGTCGACGTCAAGACGCTCGACGACCTCCCCGACAGCGAGATCGTGCTGGTCTGCACGGGATCCCAGGGCGAGCCGATGGCCGCGCTGTCCCGTATGGCCAACCGCGACCACCAGATCCGCATCGTCCAGGGCGACACGGTGATCCTCGCGTCGTCGCTCATCCCGGGCAACGAGAACGCGGTCTACCGCGTCATCAACGGCCTGACCCGCTGGGGCGCGAACGTCGTCCACAAGGGCAACGCCAAGGTGCACGTATCCGGCCACGCGTCCGCGGGCGAGCTCCTGTACTTCTACAACATCTGCAAGCCGAAGAACCTGATGCCGGTGCACGGCGAATGGCGCCACCTACGGGCCAACGCCGAGCTGGGCGCTCTCACCGGCGTCCCGCACGACCGCATCGTGATCGCCGAGGACGGCGTCGTCGTCGACCTCGTCGGCGGCAAGGCCAAGATCTCCGGCAAGGTCCAGGCGGGATACGTGTACGTTGACGGCCTCTCGGTCGGTGACGTGGGCGAACCCGCGCTCAAGGACCGGCGCATCCTCGGTGACGAGGGCATCATCTCGGTCTTCGTCGTGATGGACGCCAGTACCGGCAAGATCACCGGCGGCCCGCACGTACAGGCCCGCGGCTCCGGTATCGACGACTCGGCCTTCGTCGACGTGATCCCGAAGGTCAGGGACGTGCTGGAGAAGTCGGCTCAGGACGGCGTCGTCGAGCCCCACCAGATGCAGCAGCTCATCCGCCGCACGCTGGGCAAGTGGGTCTCGGACAACTACCGCCGGCGCCCGATGATCCTCCCGGTCGTCGTCGAGGTCTGACCCTCACACGCGCCAACCTGGAGCGGGGCTCCTCGATTTGCATCGAGGAGCCCCGCTCCAGTACGTTTACGGCTCCGCCTGAACGGGAACCCGGAACGCCTCGCGTGCTGGAGCCAGTCCCCGAAGGGGGCGGAAATTCTGACTCAGAACCTCTGATAAAGTCGGAACCGCCGGAAAGGGAAACGCGAAAGCGGAAACCTGAAAGGCACCGAGGAAATCGGAACCGGAAACGGTCTGATAGAGTCG
Source organism: Streptomyces sp. NPDC088747 (assembly GCF_044751025.1). Classification (NCBI taxonomy): domain Bacteria; kingdom Bacillati; phylum Actinomycetota; class Actinomycetes; order Kitasatosporales; family Streptomycetaceae; genus Streptomyces; species Streptomyces sp. NPDC088747. Next base: position 8 of record NZ_JBIVKZ010000011.1, on the reverse strand, counting down.
GAAACGCA
>NZ_JBIVKZ010000010.1:0-356235 GCF_044751025.1 Streptomyces sp. NPDC088747 | reverse complement strand
ACCGGGCCCCGGCTACTGGGTACCCCCCCGGCGCCGCAAAACTGCCCCCCCCTTGCGGGAACAACCCGGGGGCCCGGCCCGCCCCCGGGGGCGGGCCCGACGGCGTTCTCGGACGGGCCGGCGACGCTCTGGAACGAGCCGGCGACGCTCTCGAACGGACCGGCGCGTTCTCAGACCGGCTGGCCCACCGGTCGCACCACCACGGTGTTCACGTCGACGCCGGCCGGCTGCCCGATGGCCCAGACGACCGACTCGGCGAGCTGGTCGGAGGTCAGCAGCAGGCCGGGCGGCAGGCTGCCGTAGCTGTCCCAGAACGGCGTCTCCACCCGGCCGGGCGAGATCAGGGTGACGCCGACCCCGAACTCGGTGACCTGCCGCCGGGTGTTCTCGGCGAGCCCGGTGACGGCCCACTTGGTCGCCCCGTAGATGTTGCCGGGGCCGTGGATGTGGCCCGCGACGCTGCCGATCAGCACGATCCGGCCCCGCGTCTCCTTCAGGGCGTCGATCGAGGCCCTGATCAGCAGCGCGGGACCGAGCACGTTGGTCAGCACCATCTCGGGCCAGCCGGCGGGGTCGCCCTCCGCGACGGTGTCGTGCGTGGCGAACCCGGCGTTGGCGATGACGGTGTCGAGCCGCCCGAACTCCTTGAGCGTCGCCGCGACCGCCGCACTCACGTGGTCGTACTCGGCGGCGTTCCCGGCGATCGTCAACAGGCCCTCGGGGCGCCCGAGTTCCTCGGCGAATCCGCGCAGCCGCTCCTCACCGCGCCCGGTCACCGTCACCCGGTGACCGGAGCCGAGAAGTCTGCGCGCGACCGCGGCACCGATTCCGCTGCCGCCGCCGGTGATGAGCGCCACAGGCGAGTCGGTCATGTCTACCCCCAGTTGATTTCCCGTCGGACGTAGGGGAGTTCACCACCTGGAGCGCTCTCGAAGTCAAGGCCGCACTGCGACGTGGACCGTGTGCGCCGTCAGCAGGAAGACATCCGGGCGGTGGTGCACGCTCGCCTTGTCGCCGGGGTCGAGGAGCCGGTCGAGGGTGGCGCGGTCGTCCGCGTCCAGGCCCTCGGCGATCGTGTCCCTGCGGTGGGTGAGGGAGGACACGACGAAGGTGCGGGCCTCCGCGGTGACCGGGGCGGGGAAGTCGGCGAGGAACGTACGGGTCGCCACGTGGCGCAGGCCGACCGAGGCCAGCAGGGCGGGCCAGTCCTCCGTCTCCGTCACGGCGCCGGGCAGCTCGGTCCGCATCTCGGCGAACGCCTCCTCCTGGACCACGTCCATACGGGCGAGCAGGCCGGGGCGTCCGATGCCGAAGTCACGCGGCAGGAAGCGCGAGGGCAGGCCGCCCTCCAGGAGAGCCACGGCGCCGCCGGGTGCGAGCGCCCGCGCGAACCCGGCGAGCGTCGCCCGCTGGTCGCCGACATGGTGCAGGGACCTGCTGGCCCACACCAGGTCGGCCGGGTACTCCAGGTCGCCAAGGCCGTCGCCGAGTTCGGCCCGCAGGGTGCTGAACCGGTCGCCGACCCCGAGCCGCCCCGCCCGCTCGCGGGCCCGCTCCAGGAGGGGTTCCACACCGTCCACGGCGACGACTCGCGACCGCGGGAAGGTCTCGGCGAGGAGACAGGAGATGACGCCGGGGCCGCTGCCCGCGTCGACGATCATCTCGGGCTCGGGCTGCCACTCCCGCAGCCAGGTCGCGGCGCTCCTGTAGAGAGGAGTGAACAGCTCGGCCTCCTGTTCCAGGTAGGGGAGCATCTTGGCGAAGTCCATGTGCTTGTGGTCGTGCTTGTGGTGACCCTCGTGCGCGTGGTCGTGGTCGTGTGCCATGGCTTGAGCCTCTCGTCCGGGTGAGGACAGCGTGCGTCACGACTCCCGGAAACAGCCACTCGTGTTGCTCGAACGGCAAAAAAACGCGAGGGCTGAAGTGCGCACACCGGGGCCGGTCCGAGCGGCCCCGGCCCCGGTGTGCCACGGTCTACCCGCCGGTCAGAGCGCCGGGTAGGCGTTCTTCATGAGCTCCTGGAACTGGGCGGAGAACCAGTGCCCGGAGAGCGGCGAGTTCGGCAGCGCGCCGGACATGTTGTTGTTGTTCCGCGGGTTGCCGGTGTACGTCGGGTCGCACATCCGGTCGAATCCCTTGCCCTCGTCGTTCGGGATGGCGGTGCTGGAGCCGTCCGACTCACCCGGGGGCTTGATCCACACGTACGCGTCGATCCCGGCCGCCGGAGCCGCCTTCGGACGCTCGCCGAGGCCGGCGCCGGACTGGTTGCACCAGTTGCCGAGGTGGATGCGCCGGTCGTAGCGGCCGCCGTCGACGTAGGTGTCCACGGAGGTGGTGGCGCCGGGACCGGTGGGCCGCGCGGTGCCGCCCCAGCCGTTGCGGGAGGTGTCGATCAGCATGCCGATGCCGGATTCGAAGCCGATGGAGACGAGCTGGTTCCGCATCGCCTGCGCGTACGACAGCTCGTCCACGTAGCGGTTCCAGTCGACCCACTTGGAGAGGCGGACCGACGAACCGTTCACGGTGTCGTTGATCGTGAAGTGGTCCTCCTTGAGGGCGCTGTAGTTGGCCGTGTTGACGATGAAGCCGTGCACGTCGGCGACGGTCGCGCCCTCGGCGGTCGCGGCCAGCTTGAACATGTCGGCGGAGGCCCCGAAGTTGTCGTCCCAGCCGAGCCAGCCGTGGTGTCCGGCGTCCACGTAGTTGTAGACGTTGGGCACGTCACCGAGCTTGTTCAGGGCATAGCCGACACCCTTGACGTAGTTGCCGTTCGCCTTCATCGTGTCGCAGTTCGCGGTCATGGTGGGGCGCGGGGTGACGTTGGTGACCAGGTTCGGCAGCGAGTCGATCTCCACCGTGGTCACGATCCGCAGGCCCGCGTACTTCGGGTCGGCGAGGATCGCCGCGATCGGGTCGATGTAGGCGCTCTTGTACCTGTCGATCTCGGTCGCGCCGAGCTCCCCGTTGGAGGCGAGGGCCGCGCAGTCACGGCCGGGGAGGTTGTAGATGACGAGCTGGACGGCCAGTTCGCCGGTGCCCTTCTGGACCAGTGCCTCGTCGAGGTGGTCGCGCAGGCCCATGCCGCCGTTCACGCCGTTGATCGCGGCGATCCGGTCGAGCCAGACTCCGGTGGGCTGGTTGGAGATACGGCTGCCGCCCGGCTCGGCGGCGGCCTTCGCGGCCCACTCGGGATTCACGTACACCTTGGCTCCGGCGTACGGGTTGTCGGCCTTGGTGCCGGCGGGCGGATCCGTCGGGTCGCCGCCGCCTCCGCCCCCGTCGTCGACGTTGCAGGTCACCCCGTCGAGCGTGAAGGTGGTGGGCAGCGCGTTGGTGCCGCTGTAGGAGGCGTTGAAGCCGAAGCTGACCGAACCGCCGCTCGGCAGCGAGGCGTTGTAGCTCTCGTTGGCGGCCGTGACCGCGGTGCCGCTCTGGCTGAGTTTCGCGTTCCAGCCGGAGGTGACCTGCTGGTTCCCGGCGTACGACCATTTCACCGCCCAGGAGGACTTGGCGGCGCTGTTGTTGGTGATGGTGACGGCTCCGGTGAAGCCGGCGCCCCACTGGCTCTGCACCTTGTAGTCGACGGAGCAGGGAATGGCCGCGACGCCCACGTCGGCCGGGATGGCCGCGGCCGCGGCTCCGGCCGTTCCTGCGACCATGGCGAGGGCGGCGAGTAACGCTGTTCTGGTACGGCTCATGAGTGCGGGTTCCTGTCGATAGAGGACTGCTGGACGACTTTCTGTCGGGGATGTCCGTAGTGGCGCTGTCCGTTGAGGGCTATCCGTCGAGGGCGCGCAGGTGGTCGCGCAGCCCGATGCCGAACGGCGTCGGCGTGCCGTCGTAGCCGGAGATGAGGGCCGGACCCGAGGCACAGTCCCAGGTGTTCCAGGTCCAGCCGAGGTAGGAGAGACCCCGTGCGTCGAACCACGCCATCACCCGGTCGATGAAGGAGTGCGCGCAGGTGTTCTCACCGATCTCCCCCGCCACCAGGGGGACCTGTGCGGCGACGGGGGCGAGCGTGGAGTCCCAGCAGCTCTCGCTGGAACAGGTGTTGAAGTTGTAGACGTGCCAGGCGGCGACGAGATTGCCCGTCGGGTCGCTGGGCCGGTACGTCAGCCACTGGCTCAGGTCGTTGGAGTACGCGAGCCCGCCGGCCAGGATCAGGTTCCGGGCGCCGGTGGCGCGTACCGCGTCGACGAGGTCCTGCATTCCGGCGACCTCGTAGGAGATGCCGGGGCAGTTGCCGCCGTCCCGCCAGCAGGTCCACGCCTGGGTGGTCGTGGAGGTCGCGCGGTCCGGGTAGGGCTCGTTGAACAGGTCGAACGCGACGGCCCCGTCGTCCTTGAAGGTGCTCGCGACGGAGGTCCAGAAGGCCGGCGTGTACTGCGCGTTCGGCATGGGTTTCTGGCAGCTGGCGTGCACGTCCGAACAGCCGGCGGAGTTGCCGGTGTACTGGCCGTAGGACCAGTGCAGTTCGAGCATCGGCGTCATGCCGTGCGCCTCGACCCTCGCCACCAGGTCCTTGACGGCGGCGATGTAGTTGGCGCCCCCGTACTCGGGCTTGATGTTGGACAGGCCCAGCCAGCACTCCTCGTTCAGCGGAATGCGGACCGTGTTGGCGTTCCAGTCGGCGATGGCCTGGACCGAGGCGTCGTCGACGGGACCGTCGAAGATGCCGTAGCCCTGCACGCACATGTACTCGCCGCCGGAGCGGTTGACGCCGAGCAGTCGGCGGGTGGCGCCGTCCGCGTCGACCAACTTGTTCCCGGAGACGTGCAGTTCGGGCGCCTCACCGGTGCCGGGCGGCGGATCGGTCGGGGTCGGCGTGGGCGTCGGGTCGACGTCCACGTTGCACGCGGTCCCGTTGAGCCTGAACGACGTGGGTACGGCGTTGCTCCCCGCCCGCGAGGCGAGGAATCCGGCGCTCACACTGGCCCCTGAGCCCAGCGCGCCGTTCCAGCTCTCGTTGGCCGCGGTGACCGTCGTACCGGACTGGGACCACTTGGCGTTCCAGCCCTGGGTGACCTTCTGGCCCTGTGCGTAGTCGAAGGTCAGGTTCCAACTGCTGACCGCAGCGGTGTTGTTGGTGATGGTCACGGCGCCCTGGAAGCCGGTGTCCCACTGTCCGGTGACGGAGTACTCCACCGTGCAGGCGGGTGCGGCTCCTGAAGCCGTGACGACCGGCGCGATGGCGGTGCCGACAACGGCCACCGCCGTGCCGAGGACGAGCATGACTGATCGAGGGGGGTGTCTCATGAGCGACTCCTTGCAGCTCGGACGCGTCGTGACGGACGCGTCGACTGATGGAACCGCTCCCACTGGTGCGGATGAAGCTAGCGCCAAGTGCCGGTAAAGGACAGAGCAGTTGCACTGTTGATCAATCGAATCATTTCGACTCTTCAAGCACCTTGACCCCTTCCACCCTCATCCCCACTATGGGAGCGCTCCCACTGGTTCAAGGCTTGTTGCTCCTCCCCCACTTCTCCGAGCCGCAAGGAGGAACCAGCACATGCATTCCAGACGGAGACGCCGCACCGCGCGGCGACTGTGGACGGCTGTCGTGGCGGCCCTCGCCCTTCCGCTGACCACCCTGGCGACCGGCGCAACTCCCGCTCATGCGGCGGCAGTTCAGTGCAGCGTCGACTACAGGGCGAACGACTGGGGCTCCGGCTTCACCGCGGATCTCACCCTCACCAACCGGAGCACGGACCCGATCAACGGCTGGAACCTGACCTACGCCTACACCGGCAACCAGACCCTCACCAACGGCTGGAACGGCACCTGGTCCCAGTCCGGCAGGACGGTCACGGCCACGAACGCGACCTGGAACGGGATGATCGCCGCCGGGGCCGCCGTCACCACCGGCGCCCAGTTCACCTACAGCGGTACGAACACCGCTCCGACGTCCTTCGCGGTCAACGGCACCACCTGCGCCGGCGCGCACCAGCCGCCGGTGACCGTGCTGACCAGCCCGGCTCCGGGCGCCGTCTACTCCCAGGGCGCCGCGATCCCGCTGGCCGCGACCGCGGCGGCGGCCGACAGCGCGACCATCGGCAGAATCGAGTTCTACGACGACACGACCCTGCTGGGCACCGACACCAGCTCGCCCTACACGCTCTCGGTCAACAGCTTGACCGTGGGCAGTCATTCACTGGTGGCCAAGGCCTACGACAGCCTGGGCGCCTCGGCGAACTCCACCCCGGTCGGCATCACGGTCGCCTCGGGTCCCGCCGTGGTGGCCTCGCCTGGCCAACTCGGCGTCCAGCAGGGCAAGTCGGGCACCTTCGACGTGAAGCTGTCGACGCAGCCGAGCGCGAACGTGGCCGTCTCGGTCGCCCGCACGGAGGGCAACACCGGGCTGTCCGTCACCGGGGGCGCCTCGCTCACCTTCACACCGGCCAACTGGGCCACGGCGCAGAAGGCGACCATCACCGCCGACGCCTCCGGCACGGGTTCGGCCACCTTCACGGCCTCCGCGACCGGCCACGCCAAGGCCACCGTCACCGTGACGGAACTGGCCGCGTCAAAGGCGTACGACGCCCGTTTCCTGGACCTCTACGGCAAGATCACCAACCCGGCGAACGGCTACTTCTCCCCCGAGGGCATTCCGTACCACTCGGTGGAGACGCTGATCGTCGAGGCGCCGGACCACGGCCACGAGACGACCTCGGAGGCGTACAGCTATCTGATCTGGCTCCAGGCGATGTACGGGAAGGTCACCGGCGACTGGTCCAGGTTCAACGCCGCGTGGACGACCATGGAGACGTACATGATCCCCACGCACGCCGACCAGCCGACGAACTCCTTCTACAACGCCTCGAAACCGGCGACGTACGCACCCGAGTACGACACCCCGAACCAGTATCCCGCGCAGCTCGACAGCGCTGTGCCGGTCGGTCCTGACCCGATCGCGGGCGAGCTGAAGAGCGCCTACGGCACGGACGACGTGTACGGGATGCACTGGCTCCAGGACGTCGACAACGTCTACGGCTTCGGCAACTCGCCCGGCAAGTGCGAGGCGGGACCGGCGGACACCGGACCCTCGTACATCAACACCTTCCAGCGCGGCCCACAGGAGTCGGTGTGGGAGACGGTTCCGCAGCCCACCTGTGACGCCTTCAAGTACGGCGGCCCGAACGGGTATCTGGACCTCTTCACCGGCGACGCCTCGTACGCCAAGCAGTGGAAGTTCACCAACGCGCCGGACGCCGACGCGCGGGCCGTGCAGGCCGCGTACTGGGCCGACGTGTGGGCCGAGCAGCAGGGCAAGGGCTCCGACGTCTCGGCGACCGTCGGCAAGGCGGCGAAGATGGGCGACTATCTGCGCTACTCGATGTACGACAAGTACTTCAAGAAAATCGGTGGTTGTGTGGGCCCCTCGACGTGCCCCGCGGGCACCGGCAAGGACGCCTCGCACTATCTGATGTCCTGGTACTACGCCTGGGGCGGCGCCACCGACACCTCGGCGGGCTGGGCCTGGCGCATCGGCTCCAGCCACACGCACGGCGGCTACCAGAACCCGCTGGCCGCCTACGCGCTCAGCTCGTACGCCGACCTGAAGCCCAAGTCCTCGACAGGACAGGCGGACTGGGCGACGTCCCTGAGCCGCCAACTGGAGTTCTATCGCTGGCTCCAGTCGGACGAGGGCGCCATCGCGGGTGGTGCGACGAACAGTTGGGCGGGCCGTTACGCGGTTCCCCCGGCCGGTACGCCGACCTTCCACGGCATGTACTACGACGAGAAGCCCGTCTACCACGACCCGCCGTCCAACCAGTGGTTCGGCTTCCAGGCGTGGTCCATGGAGCGGGTCGCCGAGTACTACCAGCAGACGGGGAACGCGAACGCCAAGGCGGTCCTCGACAAGTGGGTCGACTGGGCGCTGTCCAAGACCACGATCAACCCGGACGGCACCTACCAGATCCCCTCCACCCTCCAGTGGTCCGGCGCCCCGGACACCTGGAACGCGTCGAGTCCCGGTGCCAACAGCGGACTTCACGTCACCGTCGCCGACTACACGAACGACGTCGGGGTGGCGGCCGCGTACGCCAAGACCCTGACGTACTACGCCGACAAGTCCGGTGACACCCAGGCCGCGACGACGGCGAAGGCGCTGCTCGACGGCATGTGGGACCACCACCAGGACGGCCTGGGTATCGCCGTCCCGGAGACCCGCGCCGACTACAACCGCTTCGACGACGGCCTGTACGTCCCGAGCGGCTGGAGCGGCACCATGCCGAACGGCGACCCCGTCAACGCGTCGTCGACCTTCGACTCGATCCGCTCCTTCTACGAGGACGACCCCGCGTGGTCGAAGATCGAGTCCTATCTGGCGGGCGGGGCCGCGCCCTCCTTCACGTACCACCGGTTCTGGGCCCAGGCGGACATCGCGCTCGCCATGGGCTCGTACGCGGAGCTCCTCGAATAGCCCCCGCCAGGCCCACCAGGGCCTGGAGCTCCGCGTACCGCGCCGGGCGGCCCCCACCCGCACCGGGGGCCGCCCGGTCGTCGCGCACCCTTCTCTCCCGGAGAGGACCCCACCCGTGCGAAGAACCCGCATCCTCACAGCCGTGCTCGCCCTGGCCGCCGGCCTCCTGGCCGGCGCCCCGCCCGCCCTCGCGGCCGCTCCACCCGGCCCGGCGCTCGCCGCCGACACGTACACCTGGAAGAACGCCCGGATCGACGGCGGCGGTTTCGTCCCCGGCATCGTCTTCAACCGCTCCGAGAAGAACCTCGCCTACGCCCGCACCGACATCGGCGGTGCCTACCGCTGGGTGGAGGCCTCCAAGACCTGGACACCGCTGCTCGACTCGGTCGGCTGGACCGACTGGGGCCACACCGGCGTCGTCAGTCTCGCCTCGGACTCCGTGGACCCCGACAGGGTGTACGCGGCGGTCGGCACGTACACGAACAGCTGGGACCCCGGAAACGGCGCGGTGCTCCGCTCGGCCGACCGCGGGGCGAGCTGGCAGAAGGCGGACCTGCCCTTCAAGCTGGGCGGGAACATGCCCGGCCGCGGGATGGGCGAGCGGCTCGCGGTCGACCCGAACAGGAACAGCGTGCTGTATCTCGGCGCGCCCAGCGGCAGGGGACTGTGGCGGTCGACGGACTCGGGCGTCTCCTGGTCCCAGGTGACCGCCTTCCCCAACCCCGGGAACTACGCGCAGGATCCGACCGACACCAGCGGCTACGCCTCCGACAACCAGGGCATCGTCTGGGTCACCTTCGACGAGTCGAGCGGTTCGGCGGGCGGCGCCAGCCAGACCGTGTACGTCGGGGTCGCGGACAAGGACAACGCGGTCTACCGCTCGACGGACGGCGGAGCCACCTGGTCACGGCTGGCCGGACAGCCCACCGGCCAACTCGCCCACAAGGGCGTGCTCGACGCGACGAACGGCTACCTCTATCTCACCTACAGCGACAAGGGCGGCCCCTACGACGGCGGCAAGGGCAGCCTGTGGCGGTACGCGACCCGCACTGGGACCTGGACGGACATCAGCCCGGTCGCCGAGGCGGACACCTACTACGGCTTCAGCGGGCTGACCGTCGACCGGCAGCGTCCAGGCACGGTGATGGCCACGGCGTACAGCTCCTGGTGGCCTGACACCCAGCTGTTCCGCACCACGGACAGCGGCGGCACCTGGACGAAGGCCTGGGACTACACCTCGTATCCCAACCGCTCGAACCGCTACACGATGGACGTCTCCTCCGCACCCTGGCTGACCTTCGGCGCGAACCCGTCACCGCCCGAACAGGCCCCGAAACTGGGGTGGATGACCGAGGCGCTGGAGATCGACCCGTTCAACTCGGCCCGGATGATGTACGGGACGGGCGCGACGGTCTTCGGTACGGAGAACCTGACGAACTGGGACAGCGGGGGCCAGTTCACCATCAAGCCGATGGTGAGGGGGCTGGAGGAGACCGCGGTCAACGACCTCGCCTCTCCCCCGTCCGGCGCCCCGCTGCTCAGTGCCCTCGGTGACATCGGTGGCTTCCGGCACACGGACGTCACCCAGGTCCCGTCGATGATGTTCACCTCGCCGAACTTCACCTCGACCACGAGCCTGGACTTCGCCGAGACCAGCCCCGGCACGGTGGTGCGCGTGGGCAATCTCGACTCCGGGCCGCACATCGCCTTCTCCACGGACAACGGCGCCAACTGGTTCGCGGGCACGGACCCTCCGGGGGTCAGCGGCGGCGGTACGGTCGCCGCGGCGGCCGACGGCAGCCGGTTCGTGTGGAGTCCCGCGGGGACTGGCGTGCAGTACACGACGGGGTTCGGCTCGTCCTGGGCCGCGTCGAGCGGCATACCGGCGGGCGCGGTCGTCGAGTCCGACCGGGTCGACCCGCGGACCTTCTACGGCTTCAAGTCCGGTGTGTTCTACGTCAGTTCCGACGGGGGTGCGACCTTCACCGCGTCCGCCGCGGCCGGGCTGCCGAGCGGCGACAGCGTCCGCTTCAAGGCGCTGCCCGGCACGAAGGGCGACGTGTGGCTGGCCGGCGGCGCGAGTGACGGCGCGTACGGGCTGTGGCACTCGACGGACGGCGGCGCGAGCTTCGCCAAGCTGTCCGGCGTCACCGAGGCGGACACCATCGGCTTCGGCAAGGCCGCGCCCGGTGCTTCCTACCAGGCCCTCTACACGAGCGCGAAGATCGGCGGCGTACGCGGCATCTTCCGCTCGACGGACCAGGGCGTGAGCTGGACCCGCGTCAACGACGAAGCCCACCAGTGGGGTTGGACCGGCGCCGCGATCACCGGCGATCCGCGGATCTACGGGCGGGTCTACGTCGCCACCAACGGGCGCGGGGTGATCTACGGCGACAGCTCCGACACGGGCGGCGGGGGCGGCACGGATCCCCCGGCGCCCACCGGCTCCTGTGCGGTGACCTACACGATCACCAACCAGTGGTCGGGCGGCTTCCAGGCCGACGTCCGGCTCGCCAACACCGGAACGACCCCCTGGTCCACCTGGTCCCTCAACTGGACCTTCCCCAACGGCCAGACCATCACCCAACTCTGGAACGCCACCCACACCCAGTCCGGCAACACGGTCACAACGAAGAACACCACCTGGAACGCCAACGTGGCCCCCGGTTCCTCCGTGAACTTCGGCTTCACGGCGACCTGGTCGAACACGAACAGCAGACCGACCACGTTCGGGATGGGCGAACGGGGCTGCGCGGTGGGCTGACCGGCGGAGGGCGTGACAACGCACGAGCGCCCGCCCCTTTCCTGGGGGCGGGCGCTCACGTGCATGGATCGACGGCCACGCTTTCCCCGTAGGAGCACCAGGTCAGGTACTCAGGGCGTGTAGACCGTGGGGCGTGGGGCCGTCGGCATCCCGTTGCCTATGAAGTAGCTCGGGTGGGGTGGCTGGTTGTAGGCGGTGTTCTGCCAGGCCAGGGCTGTGCGGTACATCGGGTCGTGGAGGAGGGTGGTGATCCTCGTGGTGGTTTCGACCGGGGTGGAGTAGACGCGCAGGGCGGTGTTGTTGGTCGTGGGCCAGATGACCTCCTCGCGCCAGTCGCCGAAGATGTCGCCGGACAGAGCGGGCGTGGCCTTGGTGCCGTTGTTGGAGTGGACCGAGGCGCCCGTCAGCAGGCGGGTGTCCGAAGACGTGCCGTACTTGTCGATGTGCGTGCCGTCGAGGAGTTCGCGGACGGGGTCGCCGTCCCACCAGGCAAGGAAGTTGACGGAGGACGGCTCGCGGCCCTTGGTGGCGCCCGCCTCGTCGCGGATGGACGTGTCGGAGGCGGACCACACCTCGGCGCCGTCGTTGCCGGCGTAGATGTCACCGGCCACTCCCCGGCCGTTGTCGCAGCAGGCAGCGAGGCTCCAGTTCACGTTCCCGTTGGCCGGGTTGATGTAGAGCTCCGCGGGCTGCCCGGTCGACTCGGAGACCTTGAAGTACTCCAGGCCGACGTACGACGGGTCGAGGTCGCCCAGGTGCTGGGCGTCGCCGTGGCCGGTCCTCGTGGTCCACAGGGCGTTGCCGTTGTCGTCGACGGCCATCGCGCCGTAGACGATCTCGTCCCTGCCGTCGCCGTCGACGTCACCGACGGACAGACTGTGCGAGCCCTGCCCGTCGTACCCCTTGCCGCTGTTGGTCGAGGAGCTGGTGTCGAAGGTCCAGCGCCGGGTGAAGGCCCCGTTCCGCCAGTCCCAGGCGACGATGACGCTGCGGGTGTAGTAGCCGCGCGCCATGATCAGGGAAGGCCGCGCGCCGTCCAGGTAGGCGGTTCCGGCGAGGAACCGGTCGACGCGGTTGCCGTAGGAGTCGCCCCAGGAGGAGACCGTGCCGCGCGCCGGGACGTAGTCGACGCTGCCCATGGCCGCGCCCGTCTGCCCGTTGAACATGGTGAGGTACTCCGGCCCGGAGAGCACGTACCCGCTGGAGTTCCGGTGGTCGGCCGAGGAGCTGCCGATCACGGTGCCCCGGCCGTCCGTCGAACCGTCCGAGGTCTTCATGGCGACCTCGGCCTTGCCGTCGCCGTCGTAGTCGTACACCTGGAACTGCGTGTAGTGCGCGCCGGAGCGGATGTTCCGGCCGAGGTCGATGCGCCACAGCCGGGTGCCGTCGAGCTTGACGCCGTCGATGACCGTGTTGCCGGTGTAGCCGGACTGGGAGTTGTCCTTGGCGTTCGTCGGCTGCCACTTGAGGACGAAGTCGAGTGCGCCGTCGCCGTCGAGGTCGCCGACGGAGACGTCGTTGGCCTCGTAGGTGTAGGCGACTCCGTCAGGGGAGGTGCCACCGGCGGGCGGAGTGATCGGCACGTCCTTGTACCCGGCGCGGAACTGGATCGCGTGCACCGAGTCGCCCTGCTCGACGCCGTTGACGATCGCCCGGACCGTGTAGTCGGCCGAGTTGGGCGCGCCGGAGTGGAAGTAGTTCGTGGAGCCGGTGACCGGGGCCGGGTTGACCTTCGTACCGGCGCGGTAGACGTTGAAGGACACGTCGTTGGGGTCGGTGCCGAGCCAGCGCCAGCTGACGAGGTTGCCGCTGCCGGTGTAGACGCTGACGACTCCCCGGTCCAGTGCCTCGACCTGGCGGGCGGTGGCGGCCTGGGCGGTGCCGGGGGTGAGGGCGGTCAGTCCGGCGGCGACGAGGGCCGCCGTGGCGATCACCGCGGAGAGGGCGATTCTTCGGGGGCTCGGCGGTCGCGGGTCCGGCTGTGATCGCGGGTCCGGTTCCGGGTGTGGTCGTGAGTGCGGGTGCGGGTGCTGCACGTGGACTACCTCCTGAGCTGGTCGGCGGGTTCCGAACCCTCAGTCGCCGCCGTCCACCCCCGAGTTGCCGTACCTCTCGGCCAGTTCGGCGACCGTCCTGGCGATCCGCCCGCGCAGCTCCGGCGGCGCCAGGACCTCGACGTCCGTGCCCATCCGGAGGAACTCGGCGTGCGCGTGGTCGACGGATTCGATCGGAACGGTGGCCTGAAGCCAACCGTCCTCGTCCGGCCGGGCGTTGACGGGGACGGCCCGCGCGAGCTGCCCGGCGAGTGGGACCCCCGGCCGCACCCGGACCACCGCCTCGGCGCGGAACAGCCGTTCGTGGAAGTCGCGTTGGTACGCCGTCCAGTACGCGACCAGATCGAAGTCCTCCGGGCGGGTGAACCCGTCGTCAGCGAGGGCGAGTTCGAGGATCTGGTCGACCCGGAACGTACGCGGTCCCGGCGCCGCCACGACATACCAGCGGCCCGCCTTCAGGACGAGCCCGTACGGCTCCAGACGGCGTTCCACGTCGGTGGGCGCCCGCCAGCGCCGGTACCGGACGTGCAGGGCGCGGCTGTTCCAGACGGCGTCCGCGACGGCGGGCAGGAACGGCGTCTCGTCGGCGTCCGCGTACCAGCCCGGCGCGTCCAGGTGGAAGCGCCCGCTGATCCGGTCGGCGTGCGCCCGCAGTCCGCCCGGCAGAGCGGCGCGCACCTTCAGCTGGGCGGCGGCGAGGACCGAACCGAGTCCGAGTTCCGCGGCCGGTCCGGGTACGCCGGCGAGGAACAGGGCCTCGGCCTCGCCCTCGGTGAGTCCGGTGAGGCGGAGGCGGTAGCCGTCGAGGAGTTGGTAGCCGCCCGCGTGTCCGGCGTCCCCGTACAGCGGAACGCCCGCCGCGTGCAGAGCGTCCACGTCCCGGTACACCGTCCGCACCGACACCTCCAGCTCCGCGGCGAGTTGGGCGGCGGTCATCCGGCCGCGGGTCTGGAGGAGCAGGAGGACGGAGAGGAGCCGCGCCGATTTCACCTCGCCAGAATCCCAGACTTCACTGACAGAGGGTGTCAGTGGACCGGTTCTAGCTTGCTCGCATGGCTTTCAGGGAGAAACTGCTGACCGTCCCGGCGCCGATCGAGATCGCGGGACGGCACATCAAGCGCTACCACGTCACCGCCGACCCGGCCGGCATCGAGCCCGACGTCGAGAAGGCCGCGTACGCGATACTGCCCGCCCTGCTCCCGGAGCCGGACGACACCCCGCCCGCGACCTTCGTGGTGCTGCACCGCGGCGCCGACGACGGCGCCTACCTCAACGCGTACAGCTGGGTGTGGGACAACGTCCTGCACTTCCGGGGCGCGTCGGCGGGCCAGCCGGTGCTGGGCTGCCCCGACCGGGACCCGGCCCACTTCATCACGCCCGACCGCCCCTGGATCGGCTGCGTCTGGGAGTTGCCGCCGATCCTGCACGAACGCGACGCCTGGGTACGGCACATGCTCGCGCCGGACGCCCCCGACCTCGACGCCTACCTTCACGACGCCCTCCCCGAGGGCACCACGGGAGACCGCTCATGAGCACCGCGTACGACTTCGACTTCCTGCACGGCGAGTGGGACATCCGCCACCGGCGCCGGACCGACTTCCTCGACCCCGGCAGCGAGTGGCGGGAGTTCGCGGCCACGCAGGTGTGCCGGAGTCTGTTCGGCGGGGCCGCGAACATCGACGAGATGACGGTGCCGAGTCAGGGCTGGAAGGGGCTCACCCTGCGGCTCTTCGACCCCGAAACCCGGGCGTGGTCACTGAACTGGTCCACCAGCCGCACCGGGCGGCTCTTCCCACCGGTCGTCGGACGGTTCGGGCCCGACGGGCGGGGCGAGTTCCACGGGGACGACGTCCACGACGGCAAGGACGTACGGGTGCGGTTCGTGTGGTCGGGGATCACCGCGACCACGGCGCGCTGGGAGCAGGCCTTCTCCGTGGACGGCGAGGAGACCTGGCTGACGAACTGGGTCATGGACTTCACCCGGCGGGCGGCTTCCTGAAGGCCAGCAGGGTGAACTCCGGTTCGCCGCGCGGCACTTCCTGGTCGGGCAGGCGCTCAAGGCGTGCGATGAGGTGCGCGGTGAGGGGGTCGTCCGGCGCGAGCCGGGTGAACCAGCCGCGGCGCAGGTCCGCCACCGTGCTGCGCGGGCTGCGCCCCTGGCCGTGGCCCCGGAACCGGGCCCGGCCCGCCGGGAGGAGACCGTGCTCGACGGCGTACGACTCGACGCGCCCGGCCTGGTCCTGGGCCGGGCGGCGCGGGCGTGGGGCGAGGACGGCGTCGATGTCGCTGCCGACGTCATGGGCGGCGCTCTTGTCGACCGTGGTGACGTACACCCCGCCGGGGCGCAGCATCCTCGCGCACTCCGCGACGGTGGCCCGTACGCCTTCGGGACCCTCCGCCAGATGCAGCAGCCACACGCTGGTCACGGCGTCGAACCGGCCGTCGGGGAAGGGCAGTCGGCGGCTGTCGCCTAGGACCACCGCGCCGGGTATCCGCTTGGCCGCCATGCGCGTCATGCGCGGTGCGGCGTCGACTCCCGTGACCCTGAGTCCCGGCGGCCCGGTCGCGAGGCGCCGGCTCACCGTCCCGGTTCCGCAGGCCACGTCGAGCAGTGTGCGGGTGTCCTCGGGGAGGAGGCCGGTCACGGCGGCGGCGGCCGCGGCGGCTCTCGGTTCTCCGCCGCGCGTTGCGTCGTAGGCGTCGGCTTCCTCGTCGTAGTCGAGCATGCGGGTCAGCGCGCGCCGTGCCCGGGAGCCAGTTCCTCCACCCTGCCCGCGAGCGCGAAGTCGAGTTCGGTGACCGCGCCGCCGACACTGTGGGTGTTCACGGTGAGGGAGACGGAGTGGTAGCCGAGGGTGAGGTCGGAGTGGTGGTCCAGTTCGTCCTGCACCTGGGCGATGTGCACGACCAGCCCGGCCGCCGCGAAGTGCGAGCCGAGCTCGTAGACGCGGGCGAGGCGGTCGCCGTCCAGGGACCAGCCGGGCAGCTCCGCCAGCTGCTCCTCGATCTCTTTCTGCGACAGCGGTTCGACGGGCATGACCTGGGCTCCGTTCGTACGTCGGGAGGGTGCGCGAGGGGCTGTTCCTCAGCGTGCCACAGTCCCCGCGGCTCGGGACGACACGGCTCCGTACGTCATTCGGACGCGTACGTCAGCGGCCACGGCATCCGGACGTGTACGTCAGCGGCTCGTACGTCAGCGGCCGCGTCTGGCGACAGCCGCGTCCGGCGACGGCCCCGTCCGGCATCGGCTTCGTCCGGCGTCAATCCCGACCGGCATCGGCCCCGTCCGGAATCGGCTTCATGCTCCGCCGGCCCCGCCCGGCGTCAGCCCTGTCCGACGTGGGCCCCGTCCGGCATGGGCTTCGTCCGGCATGGGCTTCATACTCCGCCGGCCCCGACCGGCGTCAGCCCCGCCCGACGTGGGCCCCATCCGACGTGGGCCCCATCCGACGTGGGCCCCATCCGACATCGGCTCCGTCCGACATCGGCTTCGTATTCCGCCGGCCCCGCCCGGCGTCGGCCCCGCCCGGCGTTGGCCCCGCGCCCCGCCCGGCGCGTCCCGCGTCACCCCCGCACGCACTCCGTCGCGAAGTCGTCCGCCAGGGCGGTGATCGTGGTGCGTCCCTCGACGTGCTCCAGCCATGGGTGCGGGAGGCCGTGGTCGCCGTGCAGGGCGCCGAGGAGGTTGCCGCAGAGGGAGCCGGTGGAGTCGCTGTCGCCCGAGTGGTTGACGGAGAGGAGGAGGGCGTCGGTCACGTCGGGGGTGGCGAGGGCGCTGTAGACGCCGATGGCCAGGGCCTCCTCGGCGATCCAGCCGGCGCCGAGGGTCTCCAGCTTCTCCGCGCTCGGGGCGCCTTCACCGGCCAGGTCGAGGGCGCCGGTCAGGGCGGCCGTCGTCTCCTCGTGGCCGGGGTGACGGGCCAGCAGCCGCAGCGAGCGCAGGACCGCACCCTCCAGGGAGTCCCCGGCGACCAGATGCGTGACGATCGCGGCGAGGGCGCCGGAGGCGTAGTAGCCGGTGGGGTGGCCGTGGGTCATCTGGGCGCAGCGGGCGGCCATGCCGAAGGCGGTCTCGGCGGAGGTCCTGGTGAGGCCGAAGGGAGCCGAGCGCATCACCGCGCCGCAGCCCTTGGAGTCGGAGTTGACCGGTCCCGGCGGGCCGAGTTCGGTCGCGGGGTCGGGCACGAAGTCCTGGTGCTGGAGTCCGGAGAGGCAGGCGTTGCCGGGCGCCCGTCGGGCGTACAGCCAGGGCTGCGCGGCGAGTCCGCCGTGCACGTCGCCGGCGGGGCCGGCCTTGGTCTGGGTGTCCAGCCACCGCCCGTACGCCGACCGCACCAGTCGGGACCAGCCGCCCCCGATGCCCTTGAGCCGCTCGCGGGCGTGCGCCTGCTGGAGGCCCTCGACCGTGAACAGGGTCATCTGGGTGTCGTCGCTGACACGTCCGAGGACACCGTCGGCGTCGGGGACCGGTCCGGCCACCCCGCGGGCCCCGTGCGCGGCGCGGATGCGTTCCAGGGAGTCGAACTCGACGGGGTAGCCGAGCGCGTCCCCGACCGCCCCGCCCAGCAGACAGCCGCGTACCCGTGCCCGGTAGACCGCCTTGGCCTCCCAGCCCAGCCGCCTGTCACCCATCTCGTTCACGCGCCGCTCCTCGGTTACCGTCCTCTTATGAGCATTGTCGCGCCGGGTATCTCCGGGCTGCCACCGGGTGCCTCCGCGCCGCCAAGTGGCGCCGCCGCCAGGGGGGTCGGCCCGCTGTTGCGCGGCTGGCGGGAGCAGCGGCGCGTGAGCCAGCTGGAGTTGGCGCTGCGGGCCGGTTCCTCGGCCCGGCACATCAGCTTCGTGGAGACGGGCCGCTCCCGGCCGAGCGAGGAGATGGTGCTGCGGCTGGCCGAACATCTGGAGGTCCCGGTGCGGGAGCGCAACGCGCTGCTGCTCGCCGCCGGGTACGCGCCGCGCTACGCGGAGACCCCGCTCGACGATCCGGCGATGGACGCGCTGCGCGAGGGTGTGGAGCGGCTGATCCAGGGCTACGAGCCGTATCCGGCACTGGTGATGGACGCCATGTACAACGTCCTCGCCGCCAACCAAGGCATCGTCATGCTCCTCGACGGCATTCCCGATGCCCTTCTCGTGCCCCCGCTGAACGCGATGCGACTCACCCTCCACCCGGAGGGCATGGCGCCCCGCATCCGCAACCTCCGGGCCTGGCGCGGGCATCTGCTCGCCCAGCTGGAACGCCAGATCGCGCTGCGCCGGTCGGAGCCGCTGCGCGCTCTGTACGAGGAGGTGGCGGCCTTTCCGGTGAGCCCGGACCCGGATCCCGCCGACGACGAGGGCTCCCTCGACGGGGTGCCGTACTTCGCGCTCCCGATGCGGATCGAGCACCAGGGGCAGATCCTGTCCTTCATCTCGTCCGTCTCGACGTTCAACACCCCGATGGACGTGACGGTGTCCGAGCTGGCCATCGAGACGTTCCTCCCGGCGGACCCCGCGACGGCCAAGTACCTTCAGGCGAAGGTTTCTTGAGTTCGCGTCACTTCCGGTTCCGCTGAACCGACCTCAGCGCGGCGTACTGGAGTGCCGCGAGACCCGCCACGGTGAGCGCCTGCACCGGCACCCACACCGATCCGGCGGTGCTCGGCGAGAGCCACGCGAACAGGGCGACACAACTCAGCACCGCCCACGCGCAGTTGATCTCCATCACACCCCGCACGGCCCAGGCCGGCGGCTCCCGCCGGGACGCGAGCCCGCCCACCCCGGCCGCGTACACCCCGAGGACCGCCCCGAGGACGAGGAGCAGTCCGGACCCGACCCCGAGCAGCCGGGCGAGCGGTCCGGAGACGGCGAGGTAGGCCACCGCGTTCACGCCGGTGACCAGCGCGTCCGCCATCAGGAACCGGCGCAGCGCGGTGCGTGGTTCACTCGTGCGGGCCAGGGCTGAGAGCTGGGTCGCGGACATGGCGGATCGCCCTTCGTAGGGATCGTTTTTCTTCGGTGGGGCCACGATGACGGGCCGGGCGGGCCGCGGTCGATTACGTCCGGGGTAATGGCTCGCGGGGCCGCCGGGGCGACGGTGATCCGGTCGCCCCTGTGAGAGCCGCCGGGGAACATGGCACACTGCGCATGTACTTCGGCGCGTGGGGAGGCGTGGCGTGAGCGAGCGGCGGGCTGCGCCCACCGTGGGACAGGTGGTTCTGGGGCGACGGCTCCAGGAACTGCGGGAGACCTCGGGACTGAAGCGGGAAGAGGCCGCGCGCGTGCTGCGCGTGGCCCCGGCGACCGTACGGCGCATGGAGATGGCCGAGGTTTCGCTGAAAATCCCCTACGTACAGGTGCTGTTGGAGACCTACGGCGTGGCCGCCGACGAGGTGGCCGCCTTCGTGGGACTGGCCGAGGAGGCCAACCGGCCGGGGTGGTGGCAGCGGTTCCACGACGTGCTGCCCGAGTGGTTCAGCATGCACGTCAGCCTGGAGGGCGCCGCCGAGCTGATCCGCAGCTACGAACCGCACTTCGTGCCGGGGCTGTTGCAGACCGAGGACTACGCGCGCGCCGTGCTGGAGGCGGGGACGGTCGGGCAGACGGGCCCCGAGTCCATCGAGCGGCATGTGGCCCTGCGGATGAAGCGGCAGGGGCTGCTCACCGGCGAGAAGGCCCCCCACCTCTGGGTGATCATGGACGAGACGGCGTTGCGGCGTCCGGTGAGCATCGACGGCCGGGTCATGCGCGACCAGATCGACCGGCTCCTGGAGGCGGTCGAGCACGACCACATCACCCTCCAGGTCGCCGAGTTCACCAACGGCCCGCACCCGGGGACGTACACGTCCTTCGCGCTGTTCCGCTTCGCGGAGCCGGAGCTGCCCGACATGGTCTACAGCGAGTACGTGACCGGCGCCCTGTACCTCGACTCGCGCATCGAGGTGGCACTGCACCTCGAAGTGCTGGACCACATGTCGGCGCACGCGGCGTCGGCCCAGCGCACGAAGGAGCTTCTCCGGGAGTTCCGCGAGACCTTCTGAGACCCCGCTGACGGGGGCCGCGACCCGAGTTGCCTCGGGTCGCGTCCGCGGTGGCGGGCCGGGAAGGGACGGGACGCCGTCAGCGCAGGGCGCGCTTGTCCGCCTTCAGGCTCTGCGAGAGCCGGACGGTGATGAACTCGTTGTTGTCCGCCTTGCCGGGCGTACGGCCGGAGGAGAACGGGAAGTTGTTGTCGTTCAGGACGGCGAGGGTCCTGTCGTCGAGGAGGACCACGTCCTCGATCGTCGTGAACGGGAAGGTGAACGTCGCGCCGAAGCCGCCGAGGCCCTTCGAGTTCGCGATGTTCATCAGGTCGGCCACGAGGGTCTTGTCCATGGCGCCGTCGCCGTCGCGGTCCCGGGTGTCCGCGAGGTAGATCCGCTTGAACTTGGCGTCGGCTCCCTGGCCGCCGTCGCGCTCGATGACGAGGAAGCGGTTCCGGTCGACCGCGATGGCGTCCCCGATGGCGTTCGAGGGAGATTCCAGGCGGTACGTGAGACGCTTCCCGGTGTACTTGCGGGACTTCAGGTCGAACTCGCTGAAACGCAGGTCGCCGGGGGTGTCGCCGTTGACCGTGACCTCCAGGAGCGGGTAGAGGTGCCGGCCGTCGACGGAACGGACCATGCCCTCGAAGCCCTTGCTGCCGGCGATGGTGGGCTGCGCGCCGTTCAGGTACGGGTTCTCCGGTGCCCGCACTCCGGCGAGCGCGATCGGGGCTTCGAGGAGCTTGCCGGTCGAGGAGAAGTGCAGCAGGAAGGGGCCGAACTCGTCGCCCAGCCAGTACGTGCCGTCGGAGGTCCGCACGATGGACTCGACGTCGAAGTCCGCTCCGGTCAGCACCCGGTCGGCCCGGGTGAGCGCGAACGGCACCTTGTGGTACGGGTCGCTGAGGTTGAAGTCGCCCAGGACCCTGACCTCGCCGGTCCTGGTGTCCGGCTTCACACGGTGCACGCGGAGCAGGAAGTCGGCGCTGTTGGCCTTGTTGCCGTAGCCGTTGTCGGACAGCACGTCGTAGCTGCCGTCGTGACGGTTCACGGCACCGCTGAAGCCCTGCACCGGCTGGTCCGCGAACGGGCCGGTGATGCCGTTGAACGGTCCGGCGCCGATGGCCGAACCGGACGGCTCGCTGTTCGGGACGAACGTCTCGGCCGGGAGCGAGGCGAAGCCGGTCAGCTTCGCCTGGCCGAAGTCCTCGGAGTGACGCTGGGCCACGGCGGGGGACGCGAGTCCGACGGTCAGCGCGACGGCGCTGACCGTGATCGAAAGTCTCTTCATGGCCCGCACGTTAGGGACCGCGGATGACGTGCGGCCGAACACAGGGCGACACGGGGCGACACAGGGCACCCGGGCTTCAACCCGTGCCACCCTTCGCGTCCCTGCCCCGGCCCGTCTCGCCGCCCCTGCCCCCATCCGTATCGCCGCCCCTGTCCGCGCCCGTATCTCCACCGCTGCCCGCCTCTCCGCCCCTTTCCTTCTCCTCGTCCACGATCTCCGCGTCCACCACGCCCTCCTCGTCGTTCGGGGCCTGCTCGGTGGCCGCTTCCCGCGGCGGTTGCTCCTGGGTCTGCTGTGCCTGCTGGGTCTGCTGGGCCTGCGCGTACATGGCCTGCCCCATGCGCTGGCTCACCGTGGCGAGTTTCTCGACGCCGGCCCGGAGCGCGCCGGTGTCGGCCGGATCCTCCAGCAGTGCCTTCAGCTCCACGACCGCCTCCTCGACCTCCGGCTTCGTCTCGGGCGGGATGCGCTCCGCGTTCTCCTGCATGAACCGCTCGGTCTGGTAGACGAGTTGCTCGGCCTGGTTGCGGGTCTCGGCGGCCTCGCGGCGGCCGCGGTCCTCGTCCGCGTACTGCTCGGCCTCGCGCATCATGCGGTCGATGTCGTCCTTGGGAAGCGCGGAGCCGCCGGTGACGGTCATCTTCTGCTCGCGCCCGGTGGCGAGGTCCTTCGCGGAGACGTGCATGATGCCGTTGGCGTCGATGTCGAAGGCCACCTCGACCTGCGGCACCCCGCGCGGCGCGGGCGGCAGCCCGGTGAGGTCGAAGACGCCGAGCTTCTTGTTGTACGCGGCGATCTCGCGTTCGCCCTGGTAGACCTGGATGCCGACCGAGGGCTGGTTGTCCACGGCGGTCGTGAAGATCTCCGAACGCCGGGTCGGGATCGTGGTGTTGCGCTCGATGAGCTTGGTCATGATCCCTCCCTTGGTCTCGATCCCCAGGGACAGCGGGGTGACGTCGAGCAGCAGGACGTCCTTGACGTCACCGCGGATGACACCCGCCTGGAGCGCGGCGCCCACGGCGACGACCTCGTCCGGGTTGACGCCCTTGTGCGGGTCCTTGCCGGTGAGTTCCCGCACCAGGTCGGTGACGGCGGGCATCCGGGTCGAGCCGCCGACCAGGATGACCCGGTCGACCACGGACAGCGGCACCCCGGCGTCCTTCACCGCCTGGTGGAAGGGGTTCTTGCAGCGGTCGAGCAGATCGGCGGTGATCTCCTGGAACTGAGCACGCGTCAGTTTCTCGTCCAGGTGCAGCGGCCCGTCGGCGGTGGCGGTGATGTAGGGCAGGTTGACGGTGGTCTCGGAGGAGCTGGACAGTTCGATCTTGGCCTTCTCGGCACCCTCGCGCAGCCGTTGCAGCGCCATCTTGTCGTGCCCGAGGTCGACGCCGTGCGCGGACTTGAACCGCTGGGCGAGGTGCTCGACGACCCGCTGGTCCCAGTCGTCGCCGCCCAGTTTGGTGTCGCCGTTGGTCGCCTTGACCTCGATGACACCGTCTCCTATCTCCAGCAGGGAGACGTCGAAGGTCCCGCCGCCCAGGTCGAAGACGAGAACGGTCTGCTCCTCCCCGCGGTCGAGCCCGTACGCGAGGGCGGCGGCCGTCGGTTCGTTGATGATCCGCAGGACCTTGAGGCCCGCGATCTCACCGGCCTCCTTGGTGGCCTGGCGCTGCGCGTCGTCGAAGTAGGCGGGCACCGTGATCACGGCGTCCGTGACGTCCTCGCCGAGGTACGCCTCGGCGTCCCGTTTCAGCTTCTGGAGCACGCGCGCGGCCAGCTCCTGCGCGCGGTACCGGGTGCCGTCGATGGCGCCCGTCTCGGGGAAGCGCCAGCTCGTGTCCCCCATGTGCCGCTTCGCGGAACGCGCGGTGCGCTCCACGTTCGTCACGGCCTGCCGTTTGGCGACCTCGCCGACGAGCACCTCGCCGTTCTTGGCGAAGGCCACCACGGAGGGTGTGGTGCGCGCGCCCTCCGCGTTGGCCACGACCGTGGGGTCGCCGCCCTCCAGAACAGCGACCACGGAGTTCGTCGTACCGAGATCGATCCCGACCGCACGTGCCATGTCCGTCCCCTTCCGCCCGGTTCTGCCGCCCTCCAGCACAAAACTTGAGTGCGCATCTGTCAATGGGGCGGACGCTCCGCGCGAGTCCGGACATGTGCCCGTCCGGGCCCGCGACGAGCCCTGGCGGGCCCGGACATGACGGCGCCGCGGCCCCTTGGGGACCGCGGCGCCGTACCGCTCTCAGAACGTGCGGACCGTCAGGCCAGCTTCGCCGACAGCGTGATCGTCGTGCCGCTGAGCGCCTGGCTGACCGGGCAGTTCTTCTTGGCGTCCTCGGCCGCGGCGGCGAAGGCCTCCGCGTCGATGCCCGGCACCGTGCCCTCCACCGTGAGGTGGATGCCGGTGATGCCCTCGCCCGGCTGGAAGTTGACTTCGGCGGAGGTGACGAGCTTGGTGGGCGGCGTTCCGGCGCCCGCGAGGGCGTGCGAGAACGCCATGGAGAAGCAGCTGGAGTGGGCGGCCGCGATCAGTTCCTCGGGGCTTGTCTTGCCGTTCGCGTCCTGCGAACGCGACGCCCACGTCACGGGCTGCTCGTCGATGGCGCCGGAGGAGTCGAAGGTGACGACGCCGCTGCCCTCGAGCAGGTTGCCTTCCCAGACGGTGTGTGCAGAGCGCGTGGTTGCCACGATGGTTCCTTTCGGGTGTGGTCCCGCTACCGGGTTCCGTGTGTCCCATCCGATCACACCTTGGGGCCCTCCACGCGCCTGATGGGGCCGCGACCTGCCGGACCGTACCTGTGATTTTCCCTGCCGAAAGCCGCGAAGAGGCCCTACAGTCCAGGCATGGTCGAACTCTTCCAAGTCCTCGGGGGAATCGCGGGATTTGGCGGCATCGCACTCGGCGTCCTCTATCTGCTCTACCGGGACTTCGTGCGCGACATCATCCGCAACAGGATGTTCCGGACGCTCACCTCGGCCCAGGCGACCGCCTTCTTCGGCGCCGTCATCGTGCTCGCCTTCAGCGTCGCCATCCTCGGGATCTTCGCCACGCTCGCCGAGAGCGAGGGCATTCAGCAGTTCCTCGTCCTCGTCGGCATGCTGCTGCTGTTCCTGCTCGCCGTGGTGTTCATCGCGGCACGCGTGGCCACGGGCCCGCGCGCACGTCCGCGTCGGAACGGCGCCGGGGACACGAGGGTCGAACGGTCCCTCACCACCGTACGCAGGCATGTGGCCCTCAATGAGCCGGACCAGGCGGAGCGCGCCCTCGAGGCCTCCGGCGCGGACCGCGAGACGGAGGAGTTCTGGTACTGGAAGGCCCGCATCGCACTGACCCGCTCCAACTTCCCCGTCGCCTCCGGGTACGTCGAGGAGGCGCTGAAGCTCGACGCCCGCAATCCGCACGGCCTCGCCCTGAAGATCACGCTCCTGCTGCTGGCCAACGAACCGGCGCGGCGGGACCGGGCCGCCCGGCTGGCCGAGGAGAACACCGGTCTCAGCGCCGAACTCGACGCCTGGCTGCGCCGGTTGAGGGCCGAGGGAATGTTCGACGGCGGAGTGCGCACCCGCAGCGAGTTGGAGGCGCGATGCCCACTCCCCACCCGTACGACGGAGAACGCGCATGCCGAATGACGACATCATCGTGGCCACCGGCCGTCCGGCCGTCCTGTACGTCGGGCCGCCCGCGATCGCCGACGGAGACGACAGCGCCTTCGGCCGGCTGACGGCCGAGGCCGGCCGGCGGGCCGCCGAGCTGGGGCTGACGCCGCTGGAGCCGGTGGCGCGGAGCGCTGCCGAGGCCGACGCGCTGCTGGCGGCGCGTCCCGACGCCGTCCTTGTGGTCCATCCGGGTGAGGCGCCGGCCACGCCCGACGGCGAGCCGGGCACCAGGCTCTGGAACTTCCTGCGGGACGGCTCGGAGTTACGCCTGTGCGATCCCGCCGCTTCGGCCGCCACGCCCCCACCGCCGCCCCCGCCTCGGTGGTACGTGGGGCCGGCCGCACTCCTGCTGGTCGATCTGATCCCTCCGGGCGTGCCGCTCGGCGCGGACCACCGCACCTCGTACGAACGGCGTGAGAGGGAATGCCGGGCCTTCGCGTCGCTCCACGGGCTGCGGGTCTCGACGGTGAGCATCAGTGCCCTCGACGAAGGGGGGACGGTCCACCGCCCGACGCCGACCGTGATCGTCCACCCCGAGATCACCGCTCCGGACGACGGGACCCCGGACGGGTTGCTGTGGCGGTGGCTGCGGGAGGGTCGGGTGATCCACTCGGGGCGGTGGGAGGAAGCTGATCTGTCGCCGAGGTTCCTCGGGGGTCAGGTGACCCTGGGCAACCAGGCCGCGGGAGGGTTCGCACACACCGTAGGGACCCAGCAGCATGCGACCTACTACGGCGTTGAGCTGGCCGCGGACAGGACACCGGAATCCGAGCCGGCGCGCGAGCTGCTCAGGGAGCGGCTGTCCCGTCTCTCGGCTTCCATCGACTCGTACAGCGGTGACTCGTACGACGGTGACTCGGAGGCCCTCTACCTCTCGAGCCGACGCAGCCACCGTTCCTCCTCACCCCCCGGCGGCCCCGGCCCCCGCGACACCACCCGGCCCCTCCCCCACGACGGTCTCTTCATCCGGCGCAACAACGCCTTCGGCACCCGCTCGGTCCTCGGTGCGAAGGACCTGATCGAGCAGGGCGTCATCATCGGGCAGGACCAGATCAGGTTCGACGACTTCGTGGCGGCCCGTACCGATCAGGTGCCGGGGCCGGGTCCCGGGGAAGCCGTCGCGGTGAGTCATGGACTCGCCGCCGTGCCAGGCGAGTTCAAGGCCGACGAGGCGACCACCCACTTCGTGGAGATCACGCTCAAGGCCGGTGCGGCGCGGCCCGGTGACGCCCCCGGCGGCGAACCGCTGCCGGTCAACTTCGTGTTCGTCGTCGACATCAGCGGCTCGATGGCGGGCGAGAAGCTCGACACGGTGAAGTCCGCCCTGCAGACCATCTACCGCGAACTGCGGCCCGAGGACTGCCTCGGGATCATCACCTTCGACCACAACGTGCGCACCGTCCTGCCCGCCGTCGCCAAGAAGGACCTGCCCGAGGACCGCTTCTCCGCGGTGGTCGCCGGTCTGACCCCGCAGGGCGCCACCGACATCAACCTCGGCGTGCAGTACGGGATCGACGAGATCAGCCGCAACTCCCGTAACGGGCGCACCGTCAACTGTCTGTACCTGTTCTCGGACGGCGACCCGACGTCCGGCGAGCTGGACTGGATCAGGATCCGCACGAACATCGCGGCCAGGATGCGCGGCGACCTCACCCTGTCCTGCTTCGGTTTCGGCTCGGACGCCCGGATGCCCGAACTGGCCGCGCTCGCCGGGCTCTCCGGCGGCAACTCGACCTTCGTCACCCGTCCCGAGCAGGTCGGAGCCGACCTGCTCGGCGATCTGAGCAGACGTGACCACCTCGCCGCCATCGACATCCAGCTCCGCCTCGACATCGACCCCGGGGTGGAGATCCGGCACCTGTACGGGCACGACCTGATCACCGACCCCAGGGCGCGTGCCGCGGTGCACCGTGCGGCGAAGCGGGCGGCCGGGCTGGCGCGGGAGAACTACGGCGCCGAGGCGCTGCCCGACATCATCACCGAGGAGAAGGGCGTCCGGATCTTCGCGCCCGACCTGGCGTTCGAGGAGACGTACTGGGTGGTCCTGGAGGTGAGGGTGCCGCCGGGCCGTGAACTGTCCGACCTCGGTACGGCGACCGTGCAGTACGTGGACACCGTGGCCGGTGAGGGCCGCCGGCACGAGATCGACCTGGCCGCGGCGCTCACCCTCTCCGAGGAGACCGTGACGGTGCATGCGGTCGGCCTGTGGACCAGCGAGGTCACCTTCTACGCGCTGGACGACCTGTACGACCGCGACCGGGAGGCGGCGCGGGACCGGCTGCTGCGTCATCTCCAGGCGCTGGAGGCGGCGCACAGCCACCTGCCGGCCAAGGAGTTCAAGGACGACCAGGTGACGCTGCGCAAGTTCATGACGCTCGCGGAGACGCTGGGCACCATGGTCTCCTTCAGCGACGCGTCGCACAGCCCCGGCTTCGCGCCCGCCGTCCGGACGATGAACGACTTCGGCAGGATGCGCTCCGGGTTCTGGCCGCAGCACTGAGCCCGCGCCCGGCGTCAGCTCACCCGGAACACCGGCCCCCGGGCCGTGAAAGGCAGTCGCGCGCCCTGCGGAATCAGGTAGGCGTGCTCGCGGCGCACCCGCAGGACGTCGCACCAGCCGTCCGTGATGACCAGGACGGGCGCGCCGGGCGGGAAGTCGTCCGAGCGGTGCAGCAGGTCGATGCCGGGCTGCAGGACCGTACCGCCGCGGCCGCGCACCCGTACGCGGCCGGCGATCTCCGTCACCGGGAGATAGCCGGCGTCGTGCGGGGCGGCGTCGCAGAAGACGACACGGGCGGCCGGTACGTCGCGGGCCTCGGCGTAGGAGGCGATGGCGCCGAGCGCCTTGCCCAGCAGGGTGCGGTCCATGGAGGCGGAGGTGTCCAGGACCACGCCGAAGGTGCAGCGCGCCATCTCCTCGGGCGGGAAGTAGCGGCCCGCGCGGGGGATGTCCGGGGTCGCCGCCTGACGGCGCGAGGGACGGGCGTACGTCCGCAGCGGTTCTGGGCGGGGCACGAACTCGTCGAACCAGCGGGCCAGTTGGGCGTCCCAGGCGAGCGGTGGGTGACTGAGCGCGCGGATCTCCTCGACCAGGCCGCCGGGCAGGAAGCCGCGCTCCTGACGCTGGTGCAGGTCGAGACCCTGGCCGAGACCACGGCGGTAGAACTCGTCGAGGTCCACGTAGTCGCGGGGCGAGCCGAGCGGGCCGCCGAGCATGTCGCCGACGCCCTTGCCGCGCAGCGTGGACAGGCGCCGCATCCGGCGCAGGTCCGTCGCGATCCGGTCGTACACCTCCTCCGCCGACAGGTCCCTCAACTCCCGGTCGTACAGCAGCCCTTCGGGCATCGAGCCGACGTGCATCTCGGACAGCCAGCCATTGATGACGTAGTCCGCGGCGATGTTGAAGAGGTACGGGTCGCGGGTGCCGCAGCGGTCGCTGTGCCGCAGGGCGGCGTGCAGCATCTCGTGGGCGAGGACGAACCGCCATTCCTCGTCGTCGAACTCGCGCAGCGGGTTGATGTAGATCTCGGCCGCCTCCGTGTCGACGGCGGCGATGGAGATGCCGTGGGCGTGGGCGAGTTCGGCGTCGGCGACGACGGTGATGCCGGCCGCGATGCCGCCGAGGAGGGGGTAGGAGGACACGAACCAGCTCAGCGCCTTCTCCCAGGGCTGAAGGCGGGTGGGTCCGCCGCGCATGGAGGCGCGACGGCCGCCCGCCATGTCCATCGCCGCGGCCATGGTGCGGGTCAGCGCGTGCGCGAAGGCGAGCTGCCAGTCGGGCACGGTGCCGCCGCTCCAGGTGTGCCAGGTCACCAGGAGCTGGTCCGGCTCTCCCCCGGCCGTACCGCACCCCTCGTACGCCGCCGGGATCCCGTCGCGGCGCCAGCGCGCGGCGAGTTGCTCCTCGTCGCCGTCGGGGTAGGAGGCGGGCAGGTCCTCGGGGGTCAGCCCGACCGGGAAGCCGAGCAGGAAGCGGTTGACGACGGCGCAGCGGGCGGCGAGGTCGAAGCGGTCGGGCTGGACCCGCTCGCCGGACGCCGCCGGGACATGGCCGAAGCCGAGGTGGATGATGCCGTGCGCGGCTGCCCAGGCCCAGGCGGCGGGGTCGGCGCGGCGGGTGGGGTGGACGTGCAGCACCCCGCTGGAGTCGACGCGGACCAGGCCGTCACGGGGACTCGCGGGGCAGTCCTTCTGCCGGCAGGTGCTGAATCCGATGGCGGCCAGGGCACGGTTGGCCCGCACCAGCCGCATCCCCTCCGCGAAGGCCTCGGCGGCCGGATCCGGCTTCTCCTTCTCCCCCTGCCCGCGCCTGCCGCTCACCGCCGCGCCTCCACCAGCCTCGGCATGTCCCGCGCCGCCTCGACCAGGAACCACGCGGGCAGTACGGGATTGCCGTCGGCGTCGGCGGCGATGACGCTCTGGGCGACCTCGACGGAGATCTCGGCGAGCTGCACGAGCAGCGACTTGGCGCGGAAGGCGGTCTGCCGCCCGTGCTCCGAGGCGTGTTCCTTCCTGGCGGGCAGCTCCTTGACGAGACGGCCGCGGAAGGACTCGGCGAGGTAGTAGAGCAGGTCGCGGTCCTCGACCCGCTTGGGCCAGCGGGCTTCGCCCTTGATGATGGCCTCGATGCCGAACCGGCTGCGCACGATCTTGACGTAGCCGCAGAAGGCGACCGCGTGCGCGGGCGTCAGCGTGCCGTGCGCGATCACCTTCAGGGTGTCCTCGTCGACGCCGGGCCCGAAGGAGCGCAGGGCGTCGGAGAGCATGTGCCAGGAGCGGGGTGTGGAGAAGGGCTCCTCAGTCTTGGGCGGCTTGGACCAGAGGTGGTCGGGGCGGTCGGTGAGGTGGTCGAGGATCCACGGGTGGATGTCGTTGGCGGCGGCCCACACCAGCCAGTCCTTCGGGGACGCCTCCAGGTGCACATGGGCGAGCCGGTTGATCAGCGCGGAGGCGATCGGCCTGGCCAGGGCGTTGTCCGTCGCACGGTTGCCTGCGCCGATGACGATCGAGCCGGCCGGCAGCTCGTAGTTGCCGATACGGCGGTCCAGGATCAGCGAGTAGAACGCCTTCTGCACGTCCGGCGTCGCCGCGTTCAGCTCGTCCAGGAACAGGCAGTACGGCTCGTCGCGGGCGATCGCCTCCGGCGGGCAGAACACCGAGCGCCCGTCCCGGATCTGCGGGACCCCGATGAGGTCCTCCGGCGCGAGCTGTGTGCCGAGCAGGCTCACGCACTCAAGGCCCAGTGACTCGGCGAACTCCCGCACCAGGGACGACTTCCCGATGCCGGGGGCGCCCCAGATGAAGACCGGCCGGACGGTCGCGAGACCGAGCAGCAGTTCCGGTATCCGGGCGGGAGTGACGGTGACGGCTGCCTGCACGCAGCGGCTCCTGGAGGTGTCCGTGGGGCGCGCGGGTGCGCGATGTCCGATACGGACAGTCTGTGCGCGCCGGTCCGTTCACGCAGCCCATTTTCCGCGCGCCCACCAGGCCCGTGCCTGCGCGGCCCCGCCGACACCGCCCCGCCTACGCGGCCCGCTCGTTCGGCCGCGCCGGCAGCGGTACCTGCGGCCCGTCGCACTCGCGCAGCCAGCGCCGCAGTACGTGGTGCACCTGCTCCGCGCCGACCAGTTCCGCGCCGTCCTCGACCGGCGCGGAGAGCGCGACCGGCGACAGCAGGAAGGGCCGCCCCTGGGCGCCGCCGAGTCCGCCGTGCGAGCCGATCTGCTCCTCGAAGGCGAGCACTTCACCCTCCGCGGGGTCGTACCAGGAGTTGACCATGATGTCGGCGGCGTGCGGGAAGGAGTGGGTCCGTCGCACGACGTCGGCGGCGCCGGGGCCGAAGTCGGCGAGCGGGCCCGGGTGTTCGTCGTCGAGCTCGTCCAGCGGGACCTCCGCCCCGTGCGCGCCGATGACGAGACCGCCGTACTCCTCACTGCGTACGAGGAGGAAGCCGACGCCGGGATGGTTGGCGAGCGTGGACAGCAGCGCGGGGTGGCGCCGGTCGATCTCCTCGCGGCTCATCCGGTGCGGCACGTCGGGGAAGGAGATCAGGCCGAGGTTCCCGGAGGCCAGCACGACGGGCTCCGAGCGGTGCTGCGAGGGCGGGTGCTGGGCGCCGCCCTCCTCGACGGGCCTGCGCAGCGCGGCCCGCACCGCCGCCCGCGCCTCGGCACCGCTGTGGGTGCGCCGTGCCCTGCGCGGCACGGGCAGCCCGCAGCCGGCCCGGACCAGGTTGCCGAGGGTGAGCCCGTAACGGGTCAGGAACGTTTCGCCGGGGCTCTGGCCGTGGTCGGAGAGCAGCACGATCCGGTACGGCCGCGGCGCGTGGTCGGCGACCTTCGCTATCAGCGCGATCGAACGGTCGAGCCGCGCGAGGACCTTGTCGGCGTCCCGGCCGCGCGGCCCCGAGTGGTGCGCCACCTCGTCGTAGCCCACCAGGTCGGCGTAGACGGCGTTGCGGCCCGCGAGCATGTCGCCGATCACCGCGGTGACGACGACGTCGCGCTCGACGACCGTCGCGAAGGCGCGGATGAAGGGGTAGAGCCCACCGCGCTTGACGCGTGGCCGCAGCTTCCGCAGCCGTCCGCGGGTGGACGAGGTGATCTCCCGGAGGACCTCGGCGCCGAAGGACAGGACCGTACGGACGGCGTTCGCCGGGTCGATGAAGTACGCGAAGTAGCCCGCCCGGGAGCGGTTCTCCCGGCCTCTGCGCGCGGACACGGACAGGACGAGGGCCAGTTGGTCGGCGCCGCCGCTGAAGAGGTTGCCGCGGCTGGCGCCGTCCGCGGTGAGCAGTCCCCCGTCGCCGGTGAACTCGACGGCACGGCGCTGGAGTTCGGCGGCGCTGCTCGGCCGGTTGCAGACCATGACCTCGTGGCGCTCCTTCTCGTACCACCTGAAGGCCGGGATGTCGTGGTTGCTGCCGTGCAGGATGCCGAGCTGGCTGGCGCCCGTCTGGCTGGACCAGTCGGTGCGCCAGGCGGTGAGCCGGTGGGTGACACGGGCGCCCGCGGGACCGCCGGCGCCGAGCCACTGGGCGAGGGTCGGCATGAGTCCCCTGCCCACCGCCTCCCGCAGTACGTCGTGGCCGACCCCGTCGAGCTGGAGGAAGACGGCGGCGGGCGTCGCGGGGCCGGACCGCCCGTCGGCGCGTCTGCGGCGCCGGTCCGCGAGGCGGTACAGCCTGCGCCGGTAGGCGTCGTCGTCCCGGACGGCGAGGGCACCGCCGGTGGCCGAGGCGACCGCGGACATCACCGCGGCGACGACCACCGCCGTCTCCGGCGCCGCCTCGCCCCGCCCGGAGGGGTTTATCCACAGGGCGATCAGCAGCAGGGACCCGTTGAGGAAGAAGACCAGCAGCCCGAGCACGAGCGCGGGGACCAGCAGCAGCGCCCTGACGAGGAGCGGCCACACCATCGACGACAGCAGACCGAAGACGCCGGCGCCGACGCCCGCGGTGACGGCGATCCGGGTGGCGCTGTCACCGGTGTCCGACTGGAGCTGGAAGTCGGGCAGCGCACCGGCGAGGACGAGCATCGTGACGGTGGACACGGCCCACACCGCGATACTCCGCCACAGCCCGCTGAGGATCCTGCGCCAACGCCCGCCACCCACGCCCTGCCCGCCTCACGTCCCGGCCCGCCCGGTTCGCGAGACCTGCTCCCACCCTGTCACAACGGCCGACGGGCCCCGTTCGTCACCGGATCCCGGGCCGGATCGCAGGTCAGACGCTCAGCGGCCGTCGTACCCGGCCGTCGGCATCGAGAGACGGCGGTGCACGCTCGCCTTCATCTGGGCGTCGTAGGAGGGTTCCGCGCTGCCGACGGTCTCGACCCGTACGCCGCGGCGCACGCACTCGGCGGTGAACTCGTCGACCGAGGCGAGGGCGCGCTCCAGGACCCGGTGGCTGGGCGCCACGAACAGGTCCACGAGGCCCGCCTCGACGTCGGCCCACAGGGTGCGGTGATCGGGGCGCAGGCCTCGTACGAGAAGTTCCCGTGTGACGACGTAGCCGTGCTCGGCGGCCCAGCGGGCGCACATCGCGTGCTGGCTGCGGGAGTCGACCAGGAACGGGTCGGCGTCCAGTTCCTCAAGGGGCGTCAGGCTCGCGATCGCCGTCACGCGCAGCGAGAGGGGCCCCGCCCGGCCGGGCGGGAACCTGAGGGCGTGCGTGCCGGTGGCACCGCGCGCTTCTCCCATGGCGTCCCCCTCACCTCCGGGTTTCGTCGCCGACCCTACTCCTGCCCGTAGGCTCGGGGGGAGTCGCACGAAGGAGGCAAAGAAGTGCCGGTGGAGATCACCTGGTGGGGGCATGCCACCTGCACGCTGGAGGACTCCGGCACGCGCGTGCTCACGGACCCGCTGTTCGCGCGCCGGCTCGCGCACCTCAGGCGAAGGCGCGGGGCGCCGCCCCCTCCCGCCGCCGCGGTGGCCGACGTGGTGCTCGTCTCGCATCTGCACTCCGACCATCTGCATCCGCCCTCGCTGGCGCGGCTCGCGCCGGGGACCCGGCTGCTGGTGCCACGCGGTGCCCGGCGCGCGGTGCCCGCGCTGCGCAGGCTGGACCGCCTGCGGATCACCGAGGTGGCGCCCGGCGACCGGACGGACGTCGGTGACCTGGTCGTACGGACCGTCTCGGCCCGCCATGACGGGCGGCGGCTGCCGGTCGGACCGCACCGGGTGCCCGCCCTGGGTTTCGTGGTCGAGGGCGAGGCTCGCACGTACTTCGCCGGGGACACCGGGCTGTTCGACTCGATGGCCGAGGAGGTCGGACCGGTCGACGTGGCTCTTCTGCCGGTGGGCGGATGGGGTCCGTATCTCGGGGAAGAGCATCTGGACGCGGGGCGCGCGGCCGAGGCGCTCGCCCGGCTGATGCCCCGAAGCGCTGTGCCGGTGCACTACGGCACGTACTGGCCGATCGGAATGGATGCCGTGCGCCCCCATGAATTCCACGCGCCGGGTGCGGAGTTCGTGCGCCTGGCCGCTGAGCGCGCCCCCAAGGTCGCGGTACACCTGCTCGGCCACGGCGAGAGCGTACGTCCGGAGGTCGCACGGTGACGGCTCTGTCCGCGGGGGTCTTGGTGGACGCGGGGTCGCGTGCGGTGCCGACGGTCATAGGGGCTGGTGCGCGTACGGAGCTCGCGGGCGGGCGTGAGGGTGCGTGTCCGGCGGCTGTGGGCGCGACCTTCCGCGCGTGCCCCGCGCCGGAGGTGGGCCGGTGAGTTTCCTGGCCGCGGCGTCGACCACGTCGCCGGAGACCGCGCAGCAGGCGATCGGGTATCCCACGCTCTTCCTGCTGGTGCTGATCGGCGCGCTGGTGCCGGTGGTGCCGACGGGCGCGCTGGTCAGTTCGGCGGCCGTGGTCGCCTTTCACCAGACGGCGCCGTTCTCGATGCTGCTGGTCTTCGGTGTCGCGGCGCTGGCCGCGTTCCTCGGCGATGTCGCCCTGTACTGGCTGGGGCGGCGCGGGATGCACTCCAAGAACGGCTCACGCTGGCTGGAGGCCCTGCGCTCCCGTGCCCCCGAGGAGCGGCTCGCGCAGGCCCAGGAGAAGCTGGGCGACCACGGCATAGCCGTACTCGTCCTCTCCCGGCTCGTCCCGGCCGGCCGCATCCCGGTGATGCTCGCCTGCCTGCTGGCGAAGATGCCGCTGCGCACCTTCGCCCGCGGTGACGTCCCGGCCTGTCTCGCCTGGGCGGCGACCTACCAACTCATCGGCGTCGCGGGCGGTTCCCTCTTCAGCGAGCCATGGGAGGGGGTCGTGGCGGCGGTGGTGCTGACGGTGGTGATCAGCCTGCTGCCCGGCCTGTGGAAGCGGGTACGCAGGACCGCGCCGCAGTAGGACGACTCCCCGGCGGGACGGCGTACGGGCAGGACGACATCCGGGCAGGACGACGTCACCCTCCGGCGCCCCGCGTCACACCAGAACCCGGGAACCCCCGACCGGCAGGTCCCACAGGTCCTCCCGGTCGAGGCCCGCCTTCTCCCAGGCCGCCCGGACCCGGGTCAGCGGTTCGAGGACCGGCTCGGCGGAGAGGACGAAGGTGCCCCAGTGCATGGGTGCCATCCGGCGGGCGCCGAGGTCGACGGACGCGCGGACCGCCTCCTCCGGGTCGCAGTGCACGTCGCTCAGCCACCACCGCGGGTCGTACGCGCCGATGGGCAGCAGCGCGAGGTCGATGCCGGGGTGACGTCGGCCGATCTGGGCGAACCAGTGGCCGTACCCCGTGTCGCCCGCGAAGTACACGCGCTGTCCGTCCGAGGCGGTCAGGACCCAGCCGCCCCAGAGCGTGCGACAGGTGTCGGTGAGGCTGCGCTTGGACCAGTGGTGGGCGGGGACGAAGTCGAAGCGGACGCCGTCCAGTTCGGCCGCCTCCCACCAGTCGAGCTCGGTGACCCGGGTGAACCGGCGGCGTCTGAACCAGGGTGCGAGCCCGGCAGGCGCGAACACCGGTGTGTCGCGCGGGAGTCGGCGCAGGGTCGGCGCGTCCAGGTGGTCGTAGTGGTTGTGGCTGATGACGACCGCGTCGACGCGCGGCAGGGCGCTCCAGGCCACGCCGACCGGCGTGATCCGGGCCGGCGTGCCGAGGATCCTGCGGGACCACACCGGGTCGGTGAGGACGGTGAGCCCGCCGATCCTGATCACCCAACTCGCGTGCCCCGCCCAGGAGACAGCGACGGTGCGCGCGTCCACCCGCGGCAGTGGCCCTGGCTCGAACGGCAGTGCCGGGATGTCGGCGAGGCCGGCGGGGTCCGGCCGCAGCGCGCCCTCACGGGCGAACCGCGCGAAGGAGCGCAGCCCCGGCAGCGGCGCCGTCAGCCGGTCCGCGAACGACCGCGGCCAGACACGCCGTTCGCCGAGCGGTCGGGGGTCGGCGAGGGGGACGGGAGGGGCGGGGGAGGCGAGGGGTGACGGAGGTGAGAGAGGTGGCAGAGCGGCGGCTCCGGGGTCCGCCGAGGCGGAGGCGGCGGCGGTGGCGGTGGCGGCATTCCCGGGTCCGGACCCGGACCCGGACCCCGGCCCGGATCTGGACCCCGGCCCGGACCCGGTCGCCAGATCCCGGTCCGCGGTGGACGCCGGCTCGTCCCCATCCCGCGTGGTCGTGGAGGTCGTAGAGCTGGTCGTGGTCGACTCGGACTGCTGCGTCATCGAGGAGGCTCCCGTCGCTGAGCGTCATCTCGGAGATCGTCGAAGGCCGACTCCAACAGGGTCAACGCGCGTTGCACATGCGGCGGTTCCGATGCCGAGGGAGCGGTGAGGCATCGCGCACGCTCCTCGTCGGTCGCGCCGAGCAGCGGCCCGGTGGGCAGTCGTACCCGTAGCGCGGCGAGTTCGTCGCCGAACCGGTGGCCGCCGGGCGCGGGCAGCCCGAGCCGGGCGGTGAGGAAGTCCTCCAGATCCTGCGCGTCGCCCACCCCGTGCGCGCCGAGCGCGGTGCGCAGCGGTCCGAGATCGACGTACAGGTGTCTGCCGGCCCGCGGTGGCAGCGCCAGGGCGCCCGCACCGACCACCGCGTGGTGCACGGCGGCGGCCACGCGCGCGTGCAGGCGTACGGAGGCTGCGAGCCGAGCGGTGACCGCCTCGGGCTCGCCGAGCGCGTACGCGGCCGCCGCGGCGACGGGCTCGGCGACCCGGGCGCCGAGCACGGTGAGCACGTCGAGGACGCGGGCGCGCAGCCGGGCGCCGAAGTCGTTGTCGGGAAAGCGGGCGACGGCGGCGGGCCAGCCCTGCGGCAGGAAGGGGCCGGCGAGGTCGGTGAGGACGGTGACCTCGCCGGGGAGCATCTCGGCGGGGCTGAGCAGGACGGTGTCCCGCGGCTGGTGCAGGGTGTCGCGCCAGGTCTCGTCGCTGACGACATGGAGTCCCTCGCCCGCCGCCGCCTCGACGGTCTCGTGGACCACCTCCGGGGGCGCGACAGTGCCGGTCGGGTCGTCGGCGACGGACAGGACGAGCAGTCGTGGGTCACCGCCCTCGGCACGCACTCTTCGTACGGTCTCCAGGAGGGCGTAGGGGTCCGGCACCCCGCCGCACTCCGCGGGAGTCGCCACATGGAACACGGATCTACCCAGCAGGTGCGCCTGTGGCGTCCACCAGGCGGCGCAGGGCCTCGGTACCAGGACGTCGCCGCCGAGGGCGCCGGTCAGCGCGAGGAGCAGCGCGGGGGCGCCGGGAGCCGCGGCCACGCGGTCGGGGGTGGCGGGCAGCCCACGCCGTGTCCAGTAGCCGCGGGCCGCGTCCAGGAGCGCCGGTCCGCCGCCAGGGGGCTCGGCGTCGGCCCGGTCCGCGGCGGCGGCGAGCACGGCACGCAGCTCCGGCAGCACGGGCAGACCCTGGTCGGGAAGGGGCGGCCCGTAACGGACGGGCCCGTGCCCCTCCGGATCCGTCCGCCGCATGGGTGCCTCCGTGCGTTTCGTGCGTTCCGTGCAGTCCGTGCATTCCGTGGTGCTGTGCTGCCGTGGTGCGGCGCTGTCCGGGTGCTGTGCTGTTCCGCGCGGGGCGGCACAGCACCGTACGGATTCACCGGTCCCGTCCCGTCCGCCCCCTCAGCCTCTCCGTACCCACGATCGACCGGTCCCATGGCATCGGTGTCCTGCCGGGTGCGGCTGGGTCCCGCCGGTCCCAGCGGGGGTCAGCGGTCGGCCGAGGCGTCCTTGGTCCGCAGGCGGTACACGGCCGCGCCCAGCGCTCCTGCGATCAGGGTGCCGCCGGCGATCAGGGCCGGGAGGGAGTCGGTGAAGGCGCCACCCTCACCGGCGTGGACGCCGCGCTGGACCGGGGCGAGGTGCTCAGGTTCCACCGTGTCGCGGGCGGCGGATTCCTCACGGGTCACGGCGTACGAGGCGGACCACTGTTTCTCGTGTCCGCCGGGTGCCACCGGGCAGGTGCCGTCGACGTCCCACTCGGACTCGGGGCCCACCGGGTCGTCGCCTTCGAGAGGGTTCTCGGGATGCTCGCCCCGGCCGCCGCCGGGCGGGATGCGGGCCGTACCGCTGTACGCGGCGCCCGCCACGCCCTCTCCGTCGCCCACGACCCGGCGCAGCTGGACCTTGCCGTCCTCGAAACCCTCCGAGGCGGCCTCGATGAAGTCGGGCGGAGCACCCCCGATGGCGTCGCAGGTGACGGAGACGGTGACGCTGCCGCCGGGCATCACGGAGCCCGGGTTGACCTCCGCGGCCGGGTCCGCGGACGCGGCCGAGGCAGCGGCGCCCAGAGCGGCACCGGCCAGGGCGGTGGCGGACAGGACACGGGCGGTACGGCGCATGAGCTGGGCTCCTTCGGCGGGGCGCTGAAGGGGCACGGCCGTCGTGCCCCCGGAGCCCATCACAGCCCGCCGGGGCGGTGGGCGCCCGCCACCGGGCACCATTCGCGCTACCCGCACCGCCGGGCGGGTGACGGTACGGTCCCCCCACGCGCCTCGATCGGGCACCGAAAATCCGACTCCCGCCGCAGACCGCAGACAACGAGCCCGGACCCTGGGAGCTCAGGAGCGCAGGAACCCGAGAGCGCGCCTTAGTCGGCGTCCCGCATCACCTGATTGCGCAGCCGGTCGCAGCAGCGGCTGATCAGCCGGGAGACGTGCATCTGGGAGATGCCGAGTTCCTCGGCGATGCTGCTCTGCGTCATGTCGTCGAAGAACCGCATGTACAGGATGGCGCGTTCACGCTCGGACAGGGCCCGCAGCCGGGGCTTGACCGCCTCGCGGTCGATGACGGTGTCCAGGGCGGGGTCGGCGGAGCCGAGGGCGTCGCTGAGCGAGTAGCCGTCCTCGCTGCCCGGGAGTTCGGCGTCCAGGGAGAGCGCGGTGAAGCTCTCCAGCGCCTCCAGACCGGCCCGTACGTCCTCCTCGCTGAGCTGGGTGTGCTCGGCGATCTCGGCGACGGTGGGCCTGCGGCCCGTGATGGTCTGCGACAGGTCCTGGCTCGCGAACCGCACACGGTTGCGCAGGTCCTGGACGCGGCGGGGCACGTGCAGGCTCCACATGTGGTCGCGGAAGTGCCGCTTGATCTCGCCGGTGATGGTCGGCACGGCGTAGCTCTCGAAGGCGTTGCCGAGCTCGGGGTCGAAACGGTTGACGGCCTTGACCAGACCGAGCGCGGCGACCTGTCGCAGGTCCTCGGCGCTCTCGCCCCGGTTGCGGAACCGTCCCGCGAGCCGTTCGGCCATCGGCAGCCACGCTTCGACGATCTCCCCGCGGAGCGCGTCACGCCGGCTGCCCGGAGGGAGAGCGGCCAGTTCGCGGAACGACTCCGCGGTGTCGGGGGCGTCGTTGTGCGGATGGCGCCTGGTGCTCGCTTGAGTTCGCATGATGCGTCGCAACTCCCTCACGGGTGCCTGATGGGACAGTCACCGTGGGAGCGCGCAGGTCGACGGACCGGCACACCCGGGGCGCGTGACGCATCGCTCCCACGGACGTGCCTCCTGTCCGAAGCACTGTGCTTGCGCCTGCCCCGGCGAGCCCGGGGCAAACACACGGGTTCGGGCGGTCAACTCAGCGGGGGATCCGCCGGGTTGCGCCGCGGTTTCACTCCCCGGCGGGGCCCCGCTCCCGGGCTCCCTCGCGGGTCCGCCCGGCGGCGATCCGGCGCCGCGGATGGCGCCGGAGGTACTCGCCCTCCAACCGTGCCATGCGGTCGTTGTGGGTCCGCAGGGCGTCGTTCGAACCGTGCAGCAGTGTGTCGTGGCGGGTGCGGTGGATCGTCTCCAGCTCTTTCATCAGCTGCTGGTCGTCCAGAGCGCCCGGGTCGACTCCGGTCATGGTGGCACCCCGCTCGTCGTGGCCCTCTTGTCGTGGCCTTCGGCACGGTCCGCGGACCCCGCCCGGCGAACGTGCCCCGACCGGCGTCCGGGACGGCGGGTTCCCGCCGTCCCCCTCCACTCTACGAACTTCGGGGACGCGGGACCTCCGGACGGACCGCGGAATCCCGGCGCGGGCGGGGCCGTCCGCGATCCGCGTGCTGCCCCGGCGCGGGCGAGGCCGTCCGGAATCCGCGTGCCGGCCCGGCGCGAGCGGGCCCGTCCGGAATCCGCGTGCTATCGCGCCCGCTCCACGCGCCGCTCGTCCCAGACCGGCTCCTGCGTCTCCCGCACCCGGCCGTCGGAGCCGAAGACGAGGTAGCGGTCGAAGGAGCGGGCGAACCAGCGGTCGTGGGTGACCGCGAGGACCGTCCCCTCGTACGCCTCCAGACCCTCCTGGAGGGCCTCGGCGGAGTCGAGGTCGAGGTTGTCGGTCGGCTCGTCGAGGAGCAGGGCCGTGGAACCGGCCAGTTCGAGCAGGAGGATCTGGAAACGGGCCTGCTGGCCGCCGGAGAGCTTCTCGAAACGCTGCTCGGACTGCGCGGTCAGCTCGTAGCGGCGCAGCCGGGACATGGCGGCGCCGCGGTCCTGGGCGTGCTCGCTCCACAGGATGTCGAGCAGCGTGCGCCCCTCCAGTTCGGGGTGGGCGTGCGTCTGCGCGAAGTGGCCCGCCACGACGCGGGCGCCGAGCTTCCACTCCCCGGTGTGCGCGACGGTGTCACCGGCGAGCAGCCGCAGGAAGTGCGACTTCCCCGAGCCGTTGGAGCCGAGGACCGCGACCCGTTCGCCGTAGAACACCTCCAGGTCGAAGGGGTTCATCAGGCCGGTGAGCTCAAGTCCCTTGCAGGTGATGGCCCTTACGCCGGTGCGACCGCCGTGCAGCCGCATCCTGATGTCCTGCTCGCGCGGCGGCTCCGGAGGCGGCCCGGCCTCCTCGAACTTGCGCAGCCGGGTCTGTGCGGCCTGGTAGCGGGACGCCAACTCATGGCTGATGGAAGCCGCCTGACGCAGGTTCAGCACAAGCTTCTTCAACTGGGCGTGCTTCTCGTCCCAGCGCCTGCGCAGTTCCTCGAAGCGGGCGAAACGCTCCCGCCGCGCCTCGTGGTAGGTCGCGAACCCG
This sequence comes from Streptomyces sp. NPDC088747, assembly GCF_044751025.1. NCBI lineage: Bacteria > Bacillati > Actinomycetota > Actinomycetes > Kitasatosporales > Streptomycetaceae > Streptomyces > Streptomyces sp. NPDC088747. The sequence continues at coordinate 315,129 of NZ_JBIVKZ010000010.1, read as the reverse complement.
CCGCCGTGCACCCAGGCGTCCGCTCCGGCGGGGCTGGGCTCGACACTGACGATCTTCTCGGCGGCGCGGGCCAGCAGTTCACGGTCGTGCGAGACGAAGAGGACGGTCTTGCGGGTCTCCTTGAGCCGCTCCTCCAGCCAGCGCTTCCCGGGCACGTCGAGGTAGTTGTCCGGCTCGTCCAGGAGCAGCACCTCGTCGGTGCCGCGCAGCAGGGCCTCCAGGACCAGCCGCTTCTGCTCACCGCCGGACAGCGTCCGCACCTGCCGCCACTGCGCCTTCTCGTACGGGATGCCGAGCGCGGCGACGGTGCACATGTCCCACAGGGTCTCCGACTCGTATCCGCGCACCTCGGCCCAGTCGGACAGCGCCTGCGCGTACCGGAGCTGAGCGGCCTCGTCGTCGACGGTCATCATCGCGTGCTCGGCCGCGTCGACGGCCTTGGCGGCCTGCTGGATCCCCGGCGGCGACACGGACACGAGCAGGTCCCGTACGGTCGTCTCGTCCCGGACCGATCCCACGAACTGGCGCATCACGCCGAGCCCGCCGCCCACGGTGACGGTCCCGCCGTGCGGTTTCAGCTCCCCCGAGATCAGCCGCAGCAGTGTCGTCTTCCCGGCGCCGTTGGGCCCCACCAGGGCGACGACGGCCCCTTCCCCCACCCGGAACGACACATCGCCGAGCAGCGCCCTCCCGTCGGGAAGGTAGTACTCAAGGTGTGCGGCTTCGAGGTGTCCCATGGGGAGGCATTCTCCGGGGGCGGGAGGCGACGGGCAAACGGGTATCGGACGGGCCAGGGCTTTCCGGGCCCCGGGCCCGGATCCGAACGGAGACCCGGGGGCCCGGAACCGAACGGCGCGACGCACCCCTGGCCGGGGCCCGGTCCGAAACCGCGCGAGGCACCCGAGACCGGGGCCGATCCGAAACGACGCGACGCACCCGAGACCGGGGCCGATCCGGAACGGCGCGAGGCACCCGGCGCCGAGGGCGAAAGGCGGATCCTTGGGTACACGAAGCTCCATGACCCCGATCCCAGACGTGGACCTCACGCTCCGCCCCCCGGGCCCCCGCATCCTCCGGGACCGGTTTCTCGACTCCGACTACCACCTGTTCGAGGCGATCGCGACCCGGCACTGGCCGGGCGCCGACCACGTCCTGCCGAGACTGACCCGCACCGCGAACCACGGCGTGCTGTGGTTCGCCACGGCCGCGGCGATCGCGGCGGCCCGCACCCCGAGGTCCCGCGCCGCCGCCGCCCGCGGTCTCGCCTCGCTGGCGCTCGCGTCGGTCACCATCAACACCGTCGGCAAGCGCTCGGTGCGCCGTCCCCGGCCCGTCCTCGACCCGGTCCCGGTGATCAGGCAGCTCAAGCGCCAGCCGATCACCACGTCGTTCCCGTCGGGCCACGCCGCCTCCGCCGCGGCCTTCGCGACGGGCGTGGCCATGGAGTCCCGCGGCTGGGGCGCGGTCGTGGCCCCGCTCGCCGCCGCGGTCGTCGTGTCCCGCGTGTACACGGGCGTCCACTTCCCGAGCGACGTCCTCGCGGGTGCGGTGCTGGGCGCCGGTGCCGCGTACGCCGTACGAGCCATGGTGCCGACGCGCGACCAGCGGCTCCGGCCGGACCGCCCCGACGCGGACGCGCCCGCCCTGCCCGAGGGCGAGGGCCTGGTCATGGTGGCGAACAAGGGCGCGGGAACCTCCGACCGGATCCGGGCCCTGCACGACGCGCTGCCGCTCGCGGAGACCGTGGAGTGCGAACCGGCCGACGTCGAGACCGAGTTGGAGAAGGCGGCGACCTACGCCCGAGTGCTCGGGGTGTGCGGCGGAGACGGCACCGTGAACACCGCGGCCCGGATCGCCCTGCGCCACGGCCTCCCGCTCGCCGTCCTGCCCGGCGGCACCCTCAACCACTTCGCCCACGACCTCGGCGTGGAGGGCACGCGCGACCTGAGCCTGGCCGTCCAGCGGGGCGACGCCACCCGCGTCGACGTCGGGCGCTTCTCGTCGGGCGGCACGGAGGGCGTCTTCCTCAACACATGCAGCCTGGGCGTCTATCCGGAACTGGTGAAGGAGCGCAAGCGCTGGGCCGGGCGCATCGGCGGCTGGCCGGCCGGGGTGCTCGGCGCCCTGCGCGTCCTGCGCGCGGACGGCCATCCGCTGAGCACCGAGATGGGCGGCGGCTCCCACCCGCTGTGGCTGCTCTTCGCCGGAAACGGCACCTACCACCGGGTGGGCCTCGCCCCCGCCCGCCGCTTCGACCTCGCGGACGGGCAACTGGACGTACGGGTCGTGCACGGCGGACGCCGCCCCGCCGTCCGCCTGCTGGCCGCCGCCCTCGCCGGCCCGCTGACCCGCTCCCCCGCCCACGCGGCCGTACGCGTACGCCGACTGCGGGTGGAAGGCGTCGCCCGCGGCACGCTCCTCGCGTACGACGGTGAAGTCACGGAGGTGGCGGGCGAGGTGACACTCCAGAAGCTCCCGGAGGCCCTGACGGTGTACAGCCCGCGCCCCGAGCCGAGGCCCTGACAGTGCACCCCCCACCGAACCGACACCGACCCGCACTGTCCGCTGTCCGCTGACGCCGTCCGCATAGCAAGACACAGGTCTCACCATTCGACATGGAGGCGTACGGTGACGCGTACCCGCTGAGGAGACGAGAAGGGCGCCCGTCATGTCGAAGTCGCAGGAGACCGCCGTCTACACGCACGGCCACCACGAGTCCGTGCTGCGCTCGCACGTCTGGCGCACCGCCGCCAACTCGGCGGCGTACCTCCTCGGCTCACTGAAGCCGCACATGAAAATCCTGGACATCGGCTGCGGGCCGGGGACCATCACCGCCGACCTGGCGGAGCTGGTCCCCGACGGACAGGTCACCGCCGTGGACCACGCGCCGGGAATCCTCGACCAGGCCCGCGCCACCGCCGCCGAACGCGGCCTGGAGAACGTCGAGTTCGCGGTCGCCGACGTGCACGCGCTGGAGTATCCGGACGACACGTTCTGCGTGGTCCACGCCCATCAGGTGCTCCAGCACGTGGGCGACCCGGTCCAGGCGCTGCGCGAGATGCACCGGGTGACCAGGCCCGGCGGGTTCATCGCCGTCCGCGACGGGGACTACGAGGCGATGACCTGGTATCCCGAGGTGGCGGGCATGGCCGACTGGCAGGACCTGTATCTGCGCGTGGCCCGCGCCAACGGGGGCGAGCCCGCCGCCGGGCGGCGTCTCAAGTCCTGGGCACTGACGGCCGGCATCCGGGACGTCACGGCCACGTCGAGCACCTGGACCTTCTCCACCGAGGACGAGCGGGAGTGGTGGGGCGGCCTGTGGGCGGACCGCACGCTGGCCTCGGCGTACGCGGACCGCGCCACGGAGGGCGGTCACGCGACGACGGAGCAGCTGCGAGCCGTGTCGGCGGCCTGGCGGGACTGGGCGCGGCGGGAGGACGGCTGGTTCTCCGTCCTGCACGGAGAAATTCTCTGCCGCAAAGACGCCTGATTCGGACATTTCGGGAAACCCGGCCCACCAGGAGGTCGAAACCATGGTTCCCATCCTGCTGGTACTGCTGCTGGCCCTGATTCTCTTCGGTGTCGGATTCGCGGTGAAGATTTTCTGGTGGATCGCCCTGATCGTGCTCGCGATCTGGCTGCTGGGCTTCCTGATGCGCGGCACGGGCGCCTCGGGCTCTCGGGGTCGCTGGTACCGGTGGTGAAGCGACATCCGCGAGCGTGACATCCGCGAGCGTGAGGAGAGGTGCCGAAGGCCCGAGGTCCCGTTACGGGACCTCGGGCCTTCGTCCGTGCGGAACCCTTGGTCCGTGCGGAATCCGCACACGGGGGTCAGCGGCGGGGTGTCAGCTCCGCGGCGGGTGTCAGCGCACGACAGCCGTCTCGACCAGCAGCCGGGCCGCCGCCGCGATCGACTCGGCGTCGATGCCCGCGGCGTGCAGCTGCTCGGCGGGAGACGCCGAGCCCGGCATCGTACGGACGGCGAGGCGCACCAGACGCGGCACCGGACGACCGTCGACGAAGGCGTCGAGGACCGCGTCGCCGAGACCGCCCTCCTCGCGGTGGTCCTCGACGGTGAGGAGACAACCGGTCTGTTCGGCGGCCTCACGCAGGGTCTCCCGGTCGACGGGCTTGACCGAGTAGAGGTCGATCACCCGCACCCGGATGCCCTCGCTCTCCAGCGACTCGGCGGCGGCCAGTGCCTCGTGCACGGTGACGCCCGCCGCGACCACGGTCAGCCGGTCCTCGCCCGACTCGCGCAGCACCTTGCTCCCGCCGACCGGGAAGTCCTCGTCGGGGCCGTAGATGACGGGGGCGTCCCCGCGCGAGGTGCGCAGGTAGCGGATGCCGTCCAGGTCGGCCATCGCCGCGAGCAGCCGTGCCGTCTGGTTGCCGTCGCACGGATACAGCACGGTCGAGCCATACACCGCACGGAACATCGCCAGGTCCTCCAGACCCATCTGGGAGGGCCCGTCCTGACCGATGGAGACACCCGCGTGGGAGCCGACGAGGTTGATGCCGGCCCCGCTCACGGCGGCCATCCGCACGAAGTCGTACGCCCGGGTGAGGAAGGCGGCGAACGTGGAGGCGTACGGCACCCAGTCGCGCGCCGCCATCCCGACGGCCGTCGCGACGAGCTGCTGCTCGGCGATATAGCACTCGAAGTACCGCTCGGGGTGCTCCTTGGCGAAGAATTCGGCGCGCGTGGAGTCGCCCACCTCGCCGTCCAGGGCGACGATGTCGCCGCGCGAGGTGCCGAGTGCGGCGAGCGCCTGCCCGTACGCGTCGCGGGTGGCCACCTTGTCGCCGGTCTCGAAGCGCGGCAGGTCGAGATGACCGGCCCGTACGGCGTGCAGCGTCCGGGTGGCGGGCGGCTGCCCGACCTCGACACGCAGGTCACGTACGCCGCCGAGTTCCGCGATCGCCTCCTCGGCGTCCGGCAGCGGCTTGCCGTGCAGGCCCTCGCGGTCCTCGACCGACGCGACGCCCTTGCCCTTGAGGGTGCGGGCGAGGATCGCGGTCGGCTGTCCGCCGGTGGAGGCGGCCTCGCCGTACGCGCGGTCGACGGCGTCGACGTCGTGCCCGTCGACCTCCACGGTGTGCCAGCCGAAGGCCTGGAACCGGCGCGCGTAGGCATCCAGGTCGTGTCCGTGCCGGGTGGGTCCGCGCTGGCCCAGCCGGTTCACGTCGACGATCACGGTGAGGTTGTCGAGGTGCTCGTATCCGGCGTGCTCGGCGGCCTCCCACACCGATCCCTCGGCGAGTTCGCTGTCCCCGCACAGGACCCAGACCCGGTAGCCCGTACGGTCCAGCCGCTTCCCGGCGAGCGCCACGCCGACCCCGACGGGCAGTCCCTGCCCCAGCGAGCCGGTGGCGGTCTCGACCCACGGCAGCCGCTGGGGCGTCGGGTGCCCTTCGAGCCGGCTGCCCAGCTTGCGGAAGGTGAGCAGCTCGGCGTCGTCGAGGGCCCCGGCGGCCTTGTAGGCGGAGTACAGCAGGGGTGAGGCGTGCCCCTTGGAGAGGATGAAGCGGTCGTTGCCGGGATGCCGGGGGCGGTCGAAGTCGTAGCGCAGATGGTTGGCCAGCAGGACCGCCATCAGGTCCGCCGCGGACATCGAGGACGTGGGGTGCCCGGAACCCGCGGCATCGGAGGCGCGGACGCTGTCGACACGCAACTGCTGTGCGAGCTCGGTGAGTTGGCCGGTGTTCATGAAGTTCCTTCCGGGCGGTTGCTGTCGGGCTCCTTGTGGGTTTCGGCGGACTCGTCCGGCCCGCCGCCGGGTTTCGCGGACGCACTGGTGGGCTTCGAGGACGCGCTGGTGGCCCCCTTGCCGGGGCCGGCGGACGCCGCGGAACCAGCGGACTTCGCGGACCCGGCGGACTTCGCGGACGCGTGGCCGCCGACGGGCCTCTCCGGCGCACCCCCCACCCGGGCCAGCTCCGGCGAGGACGTCTCCAGCGGCACCGACCAGGAGCGGACCAGGCCCAACTGCACGGCCTGGCGCGGCAGTACGGCGTCCAGGGCCCAGTCGGCCGCGACGCGCAGCCGGTTCCCGGGCATCGCGCCGAGGTGGTAACCGCGGGTGACGGCCCCGGCGATCGGGCCGGAGAGCGGGATGCCCAGGGGGTTGGCGGCGGCCTTCACACCGCCGAGGTCCACGGTGAAGCCCAGGTCACGGTGCCGGTAGGCGTGCCGTTCGCCGATACCGAGCGAGGCGGCGACGTTGCGCCCCGCGACCTTGCCCTGCCGCCAGGCGTGCTGCGCCGTCATCGGCGTGTACTCCCCCGGCTTCTCCAGGTCAGGCACCGCCGCCGCGTCTCCGCAGGCGAAAACCTCGGGCTGGCCGGGCACCTGGAGGTACGGGTCGACGAGCAACCGCCCCTGCTCAAGGGGCCGTTCGAGGCCTTCGACGAGCGGGTCGGGCCGTACACCGACACACCACACCAGCGTCCGGGTGTCGACGAACTCCCCGTCGCTCAGCTGGACTCCGGTCTCGCTCGCCTCCTGGACGGAGGTCTCCATGCGTACGTCGACGCCCCGCTGCCGCAGCACGCGGTCGGCGGTGCGGGAGAGCCCTTCACCCAGTCCGGGCAGGACGCGGGGAGCGGTGTCGAGCAGCAGCCAGCGGGGCCGTACGCCCTCGCGCAGTGGCTGCTTGCGTACCAGCGCGTCGGTGAACAGCTGTCCCTGCGCGGCGACTTCGGTGCCGGTGTAACCGGCGCCGACCACCACGAAGGTGCACCGCGCGGCACTGCTCTTGGGGTCGTCGGACGCGGCGGCGAGTTCCACCTGCCGGGTCACGTGATCACGTAGGTAGAGCGCTTCGGGCAGGCCCCGGAAACCGTGCGCGTACTCGGCGATCCCGGGCACGGGCAGGAGTTTGTTGACGCTGCCGACGGCGAGCACGAGCCGGTCGTAGGTCAGCGTGCCCGTATCGCCCTCGGGGTCCGTGTAGTGCACGGCACGCGCTTCGAGGTCGATGCCGGCGGCCTCGCCGAGCACCAGACGCACGTTTGGCAGGGTGCCGGAGAGCGAGACGGTGACGCGGCGTGGCTCCAGGACTCCGGCGGCGACCTGGGGCAGCAGGGGCAGATACAGAAAGTAGTCGGTCGGGTTGAGCAGGGTGATGTCGGCCTTGTGCCGGACCAGCCGCGCCAGGGTGCGGGCCGTCCGATACCCGGCGAAGCCGGCACCGACGATCACAATGCGCGGTCGACTCACAGTTCGCCTCCGGCGGTGTCGCTCGTACGGGACTTTCCGCGTCCCCCTGGTCAGAGCACCCAAACACCTGGGCGCCGGGCGTTTCGTCCCTGCCTCGTACGCATCCCGTCCCATGATCCGAGACAAAGCGGAACGGCGCACGTCACACCGCCTCCGGGCACCGGATCCCGCCGAAGCGATCTCGTCCCCGGCCCGTCCCAACTAGGCTCTTCCCATGGAGATTCTGGGAGCCACGCTGCGTATCTGCGTCGACGACCTGGAGGCTTCGGTCCCGTTCTACGAGAGACTCGCGGGCGGACAGGCCCTGCGTTTCGAGCGCGGCGGCGTCTCGGTCGCCGCGGTCGGCTGCTTTCTGCTCATGAGCGGCCCCCCGGCCGAACTGGACGTCCTCCGCAAGGTCGCCGCCACCATCGCCGTCAAGGACGTCGACGAGGCCTACCGCGTCCTCAGCGACTCGGGCGCCCACGTCCTGGCGGGCCCGGTGGCGACCCCGGTCGGCCGCAACCTGATCGCGATGCACCCCGACGGAGCGGTGTACGAGTACGCGGACCGCAGGTCGGGCTGAGACTTTCAGCCCGTCCGGCGCTTGAGGACGAGCGCGAAGCGCGAAAAGGGGGGGCCTGGGGGCGCAGCCCCCAGAAACGGGAAGGGAAGGGGCGGAGGGGGCGAAAACCCACCCGGCCGCCCACCACCACCGACCCACCGCCGACCCCACCCCTCACCCCTCCCCGAACGCCCCCACCACGAGATCGGCGAGCAGCGCCCCCGCCACCCCCTCCGGGTCCAGATCCGGATCGTAGATGGTGACATTGAGCCCGACACACCGCGGCGACCGCACCAACGGCCGCAACAACGCGAGCAGTTCATCCGGAAGCAGCCCGTCGGGATCGGGACTGTCCACGGCGGGCATCACCGACGGGTCGAGACAGTCGGCGTCGAGATGCACCCAGAAGCCCTCCAGGTGCGGAAGCTCCAGCGTCTCCACGACGGCCCGCGCGATCGCGTCCGCGCCCCACTCCCGCAGCTCCCCCACACTCACCGTCTGGATCTTCAGCGCGGCGAGCTCGTCCCGGTCGGTGTCGTAGTCCCGGATGCCGAAGAGCCGTACGTCCTCGTCCCTGAGGTAGGGCTTCAGACCCTCCAGGTCCGTGAGGTCGTCCTGCCCGCGGCCGGTCGCGAGGGCGAGTTCCTCGCCGCCCGCCGCTCCGATCCGGTCCGAGTTGCCGGGATGCCGGAAGTCGGCCGAGCCGTCGACGGCGACGAGCCCGAACCGGCCGAGGCGGCGCAGCGCGAGGGAGGCGCCGAGCTGGATGGAACAGTCGCCGCCGAGGACGACCGGCAGGTCACCGGCGCGGACGTGGTGTTCGATCCGGTCGGCGAGCCTGCGGGTGTAGGAGGCGATGGCGGCGGCGTTGAAGACCCCGTCGCCCTCCTGCCACTCCCCCCGGTCGTAGCGGGGCGGGACGACGACCCCGCCCTCCAGCGCGCCGAGCCGCCGTACGATCCCCTGCTCGCGCAGGGCGCCGGCGAGTTTGTAGCAGCCGGGGACGGTGCCGGGCGCGGGCGGGCGCAGGCCGAGGTTGGAAGGGGCGTCCAGGACGACGATGTTGCGCATGCCGCACATCCTCGCCGACGGAGTCCGCCGACGTCACGGGGTCGGCCGACGTCAGGGGGTCCGCCGACGTCAGGGGCTCCGGGTCATCTCCACGGTGATCGCCCACCGCTCGTGGTCCCGCCAGGCACCGTCCATGTAGATGAAGTCGGGCGAGAAGCCCTCGTGCCGGAACCCGCATCGCCGGGCGAGCGCGATGGAGGCGGCATTGCCGGGCTGCACGTTGATTTCGAGCCGGTGCAGCCGCATCGCGCCGAAGGCGTGCCGGACGACGAGCCCGAGCCCTTCGCCCATCAGCCCCCGGCCGGCCGCGTGGGCGAAGGCGCCGTACCCCAGCGCACCGGAGAGGAAGCCGCCCTCGACGATGTTGTTGATGTTGATGAACCCGGCGATCGCCCCGTCGGCGATGGTCCCCCCGGCGCCCTCCGCGCCCTCCCCGCCGTGCGAAAGCTCGCACACCAGGAACCCGGCCTTCGTCGGATCCTCGATCAGCCGCCGCGCGTAGGCGGTGTACGCGTCGGCGCTGACCGGCGGGAACAGCCACGGCTGGTGCAGGTCCTTGCTCTCCCGGGCGCGGGCGGTGAACTCCGCGGCGTCCTCGTAGGTGTAGGGCCTGATGCCCGCGCGAGGACCTGAGGCGAGGTATTCGGGGACGTTCTCAGGCATCCGGCCAGCCTACGCGAACGTGTGTCCGCTTCTCATCGTCTCCGCCGCATGAAGTACGCCCCGCACAGCGCGCCGATGACCGCCGTGCTCAGCAGCGCCACCCACAGGGGCATGACCACTTCCGGGATCAGCAGCCTGATCCTGGTGCTCCGGGTGTTCTCGAAGATGAAGATCAGAGCGAGCAGGGCCAGCGCGATCACGCTGACCCTGGTGGGCGTCAGCAGTCCGCCGCCGCTCTTCCCGCCACCCGTACCGGCGCTTTCGGAGGTCTTCGGGCTCATGCGCCCAGCATGGGTCGCGTCGTGCCGGGCCGCGCGGCGGGACGTTCCTCCGGGTGACTCAGTCGCGGACCACCGGCAGCTCCAGGACCCCGGTGTTACCCGGCGCGCTGGTGACCGTCACCGGTTTCACCCCCCTGTTCCCGAAGTACGCGTCGTCGCTGGCCGCGACGACGAACCGGAGCCGGTGCCCCGCCTCGTACCGGTGCACGATCCCCGGCAGCGAGACGGTGAAGCTCCTGGTGACGTCGGGCACCCGCACCGGCGCCACCAGCCGGTGAACCAGCGTCTGCGTGCCGTCGGGCGCCACGTCGTACAGCTTGGTGAAGAGGACCAGCTTGTCGGCGGCGTCGCCGGAGTTCTGCACCTGCTCGGTCTTCGGCGAGAGGACCTTCAGGGTGGCCCTGGGCGCGCCGACGACGTCCACGGAGCGGGTCAGGGGCGCGGTCGTCCACCCGAGGTAGGTGCCCTCGGTGTCGTACGGCGCCGGATCGGGCAGCCCGGCCATCGCGGCGAGGGAGCTCTCGGAGTGGCTGGTGGGCAGTGGGCCGTTGACGTACTCCCGGCTGCCGCGGACGACCTTCCTGCGGTTGTCGACGAGCTTGCCGTCCCCGGAGAGGTAGAGCCGCCGGCTGAGCGCGGGCAGCCGCGAGGAGGTGGCGTAGGTGCCGTTCGGGTCGGTGATCCAGTCGCGGTAGTACGCGAAGGAGGGGCCCGTGTCCACACCCTTGTGGCGCCGGAGGTAGCGGTCGAACCAGGCGAGGATCCGCTTGCCGACGTAGCTGGTCTCCAAGTTGCCCTGGACCAGGTTGAGTTCACCGCTTGCCGGGTCGGTGCGTCCGCCGCTGTGGCCCCAGGACTGCCAGATCATCTTCGTCGTCGTGCCCCGCGACTTCAGGGCCTTGTACGTCGCTGTCGCCTCGTTGAGGTTGAAGAGGCTGTCCGCCTGTCCCTGGATCAGCAGGGTCGGTGCCTTCACCTTCCGGAGATAGGAGACGGGCGACACGCTGCGCGAGTAGCGGAGCAGCGGACCGGTCTTCGCGGCCGGGTAGCTCCCCGAGTTGAGGGTCCGGATCGTGTCGCAGGCGTCGCTCACGAAGTGCAGGCAGGTGCCTGAGCCGACGCGGGAGGGGTCCAGGTTCGCCGGGGTGAGCGGCAGGCCCTCGCCGATCAGGTAGAAGCCGTTGGTCCACTGCCACTTGAAGGCGCCGGGGACGGAACGGGTGCCGACGGCGTTGTTGGGGTCCAGCGAGTACGACAGGTCGTTCCAGGTGATCATCGGGACCAGCGCGTCGACCCGGTGGTCCACGGCGGCCGTGGCCAGCTGGACGGCGCCCCCGTACGAGCCGCCGATCATGCCGACGCGGGGATCGCCCCTGCCGTCGCGGGTGACGAAGTCGGCCTTCGTCCCGTCGTCGGCGGCGCGGGTGCCGCCCAGGAAGTCGACGAGCCGTGAGGCGGCCACCCCGTCGATACGCGGGTCGTCGAGGGAGATCTGGCAGCCCGAGTGGCCGAAGCCGAGCCCCGAGTAGACGAGTCCGACGTATCCGCGGGCCGCGAACGCCTTGCCGACGGCGTCCGTCGAACCGTCCGACTTGCTCCCGCCGAAGCCGTTCGTGGCGAGTACGGCGGGGGCGGTGTGAGCGCGGTCCACGCCCGCGGGCCGGTAGAGGTCGGCGTCGACCGTGCAGGTGCGCCCACCGGCCTGGACGGTGAACTTCAGTGCGGTGACGGTGTATTGACCGGTGGCCGCGGCGACGGGCGCGGTGAGCGCGAGCGGCGCCGTGAGCGCCGCGCCGACGGCCAGGGCCAGGCAGGCACGGGGTCCGGACACACGGGAACGACGGGACACGAAGACCTCCACACTGAGGACAACCCGACTGGGCACGCGGGTGAGCACGGTCCGGCCGAAGACCGCCCGGCCGGCCATAATTTCTCGGGCACGACTCCACGGGCAGGACTCGACAGGCACGACTCGACGGGCGCGGCCGCTGCTTACCGACCGGTAATCATGCTGTGACAGGCGTCAGTCCGGGTCAATCACCGTGCCGGGTGTTTCTCGGCGGCGATTCAGGGACCGGTACGGTCAGGCGAGCGCGGGTTCGTCCAGCGTCAACGTCCCCGCCTCGGCGTCGAGTTCGGCCATGACGCCGAAGGGGATGGTGAGCGCTCCCTCGCAGTGCCCGAAGCCGAAGTCCTCGACGACGGGCACGCCGAGCCCGCCCAGCCGGTCGGCGAACACGGCGCGCAGAGCCTCGTACGGCCCGCAGTGCTTCCACGAGCCGAGCGCGATCCCGGCCACCGAGTCGAGCCATCCGGCCCGCAGGAGCTGGGTGAGGATGCGGTCCAGGCGGTAGGCCTCCTCGCCGATGTCCTCGATCAGCAGCAGTCCGCCCGCGGCGCCCGACCGGGCCCGTGGCGTGCCCAGTTCGGCGGCCAGCAGGCTCACACAGCCGCCGAGCGTCACTCCCCGGGCGCGCCCCGGCACCAGTACGCCGCGGCCGGTGGACTCGATGGTCAGCACCTTCTCCGGCTCGAAGAGGGTGGCTCGCAGATGCTCCTGCGCCCGCGCGTTCTTGAGGAAGTCGACGGCGGACGCCATCGGCCCGTGCAGGGTGACCAGCCCCAGGCGGGCCGCGAACGCCTCGTGCAGGGCGGTGATGTCGCTGAAGCCGAGGAGCACCTTGGGGCCCGCGGCCCGCAGCGCGTCCCAGTCGAGCAGGTCGGTCATGCGCTGCGAGCCGTATCCGCCGCGGGCGCAGAACACCGCGGCCGTGTCCGGGTCGCACCAGGCCGCCTGGAAGTCGGCCGCACGGTCGGCGTCGGTGCCCGCGAGGTAGGGGAACTCGGGGTGCCTGTCCAGGACATGGGGCGCCACGACGGGGTCGAGGTCCCAGCCACGCAGGATGTCGAGCCCGGTCTGGAGCCGCTCCTCGACGACGGGCCCGCTCGGCGCGACGACGGCGACGCGGGCGCCCGGGACGAGTCGGGCGGGGCGGATCAAGGGCTTCACTTGGCGAGCTCCAATGTCGGGATACCGGGCGGATTCAGCCCCAGGACCTGTGCGTACAGCGAGAGTTCGGACTCCAGGACCCGCACCGTCGTCTCGGCCCGCCGGAAGCCGTGCCCCTCGCCCTCGAAGGCGATGTAGGCGTGCGGAACCCGCCGGCCCTCCCTCTCCAGGCTGGTGAGGAACCGCTCGCACTGCGCGGGCGGACAGATCACGTCGTCGAGGCCCTGGAGCAGCAGGAAGGGGGCGCTGATCCGGTCGGCGTGCTGGGACGGCGACCGCTCCGCGTATCTGGCCGGCACCTCGGCGAGCGGCCCGATCAAGCTCTCCAGGTACTGCGACTCGAAGTCGTGGGTCTCCCCCGAACCCCATTCGGCGAGGTCGAGGATCGGGTAGAGGATGGTGCCGCAGGCGTACACGTCGGTACTGGTCAGGGACGCGGCGGTGGTCCAGCCGCCCGCGCTGCCCCCGCGTACCGCGAGCCGCCGCCGGTCGGCGGTGCCCTCGTCCGCCAGCGCGAGGGCGACGGCGGCGCAGTCCTCGACGTCGACGACTCCCCACTGTTCGCGCAGCCGGTTGCGGTACTCCCGCCCGTGCCCGCTGGATCCGCCGTAGTTGACCTCGGCGACGCCGATGCCGCGCGAGGTGAAGTAGGCGATCTCCAGGTCGAGCACGAGGGGCGCCCGGCTGGTGGGACCGCCGTGCGCGTGGACGACGTACGGCGGCAGTTCGTCGTCGGGGGCGACATGGCCGGGGTGGTGCGGCGGGTAGATGTGCGCGTGGATCTCGCGTCCGTCGGGTCCGGTGAAGGTGCGGATCTGCGGTTCCGGGTAGTACGCGGGATCCACCGGGTCGTCGTGCGCGGCGCCGGTCACCCGGGCCCGCCCGGTGCGGGCGTCCAGCTCGACCACCTCGTACGCGCTGCGCGGGGAGGCGCCGACGCCCAGGACGCGGCTGCCGTGCGCGGCGAGGGTGGGGGCGAACTCGGTCCAGGGGCCCGCCGCGTCGACGACCTCCCCGGTCTCCGGGTCCAGGATGCCGAGCGCGGTGGCACCGCGGCCGTGCACGACGGCGATCAGTCCGTCCTCCAGCGGCGCGAACCAGCGGTAGCCGACCTTCCACAGCGGCCCGGCGAACTCCTCCTCGCGCGGGCAGAGCGGCACACCGTCCCGGTACAGGTTCCACCATCCGGTGCGGTCACCGGCGTACAACAGGGCGCCGTCGTGCGCCCATTCGGCCTGCGCGATCGACTCCTCGGGTCCGCCCGCGACCGTGCGGGCCTCCTGGAAGGTGCCGTCGTCGGCGACCTCGGCGACGATCAGCTCCGTCCCGTCCCAGGGCATCCTCGGGTGGTCCCAGGCGAGGTAGGCGACGCGTCCGCCGTCGGGCGAGAGCCGGGGTCCGGTGACGAACCGGTGCCGTCCGTCGCTGAGTTCGCGCACGGCACCCCGGTCCCGCGCCGCCGAACCGTCCAGCGGCACGGCGGCCACGACACGGCGCACGTCGGCCGGCCCGTCCCCGGTGAACTCCTCCAGGACGCACCACACTTCGTCCCGCTCGGCGCACAACCACGGGTCCACCCAGCGCAGTCCACCGCCGACGGACGACACCGGGGTCAGCGGGCGCGGCTCCTCGCCGGCCCGGTACAGGTACAGCCGTTGGTCGCCGAAGTCGACGAACACCACCAGCGGCCCCTCGGGGCGCATCTCCCCGGCCCAGGCCTGTCCGCCGTACTCGATGACGCGGCTGCGCACGTTCCACGGCGCGGGCAGCACCGACTCCTCCGTGCCGTCGGCCCGCCGCCGCACGAGCGTGCGCCGCCCGCCCTCGGTGGGACGGGGTTCGGTCCACCAGGTCTCGTCGCCGACGAAGCCGACGGACTCGGGATGTCCGTCGTGCGCGGCGGCGAGCGCCGCGTCGATGGGCGAGGGCCACGATCCGTACGCAAGGGTCTGCACCATGTCCCCCACTATCCCCATATCCCTGTGTCCCTAGGCCGTGCGAAGGAAGCGGTCGAGTACGCGCACGCCGAAGTGCAGTGCCTCGACGGGGACACGTTCGTCGACGCCGTGGAAAAGGGCCTGGTAGTCGAACCCCTTCGGCAGCCTGAGCGGCGAGAAGCCGTAGCCGGTGATGCCCAGGCGCGAGAACTGCTTGGCGTCCGTGCCGCCGGACATGCAGTACGGCACCACGTGTCCCTCGGGAGCGAACTCCTCGACGGCGGCCCGCATGCGCGCGTACGTCGCCGACTCCAGCGGCGCCTGGAGCGCCACCTCGCGATGCTGGAACTCCCACTCGACGTCCGGTCCGGTGAGCCGGTCCAGGGTCGCGCGGAACTCGTCCTCGGCGCCGTACAGGTACCTGCCGTCGATGTACGCGACGGCCTCCCCCGGAATCACGTTGATCTTGTAACCGGCGCTGAGCATCGTCGGGTTGGCGCTGTTGCGCACGGTCGCCTCGACCAGCGTGGCGGCGGGGCCCAGCTTGGTGAGCAGGCCGTCGACGTCCTCGAAGTCGGGATCGAGGCCGTACACGGCGGCGAGTTCGGTGAGTGCCGCGCGTACGGTCGGGGTGAGCCGTAGCGGCCACTCGTGCGCCCCGATCCGCGCGATGGCCTCGGCCAGTCGCGTCACCGCATTGCTCCGGTTCACCTTGGACCCGTGTCCCGCCCGGCCGCGCGCGGTGAGCTTGAGCCAGGCGGTGCCGCGTTCGCCCGCCGCGATGGGGTAGAGCTCGCGCCCGGCGCCGTCGTGGAAGGTGAACGCCCCGGACTCGCTGACGCCCTCGGTGCAGCCCTCGAAGAGGCCCGGGTGCCGGTCGGCGAGGAAGCCCGAGCCGTCCTCGGCGCTCGCCTCCTCGTCGGCGGTGAACGCGATCACGAGGTCGCGCCGGGGCCGTACGCCCGTGCGCGCCCAGTCCCGGACGACCGCCAGGATCATCGCGTCCATGTTCTTCATGTCGACGGCGCCGCGCCCCCACACCACTCCGTCGCGGACCTCCCCGGAGAACGGGTGCACGCTCCAGTCCTCGGCCTGTGCGGGCACCACGTCCAGGTGGCCGTGCACGAGCAGCGCGTCGGCCGAGGGGTCGGTGCCCTCGATACGGGCGACGACGTTGGTACGTCCCCTGGTGCGCTCCAGGAGCGTGGGTTCCAGGCCCGCCTCGGCCAGCCGCGCGGCGGCGTACTCCGCGGCCGGGCGCTCCTGGCAGTCGCCGCCGCCCCGGTTGGTGGTGTCGATGCGGATGAGGTCCGAGGTGAACCGGACGACCTCGTCCAGTGCCGACGCGTCAGCCATACTGCTCCTCCACCGCGGCCGACACGATCGTCGTGACCGCCTTGAACGTGCGAATTCCCTCGTACATGGTGCCGCTGGTGTACGCCACCTTCCGCTCCCCGACCCGCTCGACCCCCGGCACCACGGTCGCCGCCATCGACAGGTGCTCGGCGTCGAACTCCAGCGCCACGGTGAACGGCCCCGCCACGGACGGCTGGTGACGGACCGCCAGGGACGCCGCCTCCTTGGCCGCCGCGCGGATGTCGGCGGCGGTCCTGGCCGGCGTCCGGCACACCGCCGCGTACCGCGACACATGGTCCTTGACGGCGACTTTCAGTGCCTCGGGCGCGTACCCGAGCGCGTCCTCGCAGGCCAGGTCGTCCCCGGTGACGAGCACGACGGGGACGCCGTACTCGGCGACCACACGGGAGTTGAGCAGCCCCTCGCTGGCCCGTACGTCGTTCACCCACACCCCGGTGATGGAGTTCGCCAGGTAGGTGTGCGCGAGGACGCCCTCCATGCCGGCGCCCGCGTGATAGCCCACGAAGGCGATGCCGTCGACGTCACCGTGCTGCACGCCCTCCACCATGGACAGCGACTTGTGCCGCCCGGTGAGCATCTGCGCCCTGTCGTCCAACTGCTCAAGGAGCAGGTTCCGCATGGTCCAGTGGGCCTCGTTTACCAGCACCTCGTCGGCGCCGCCGTCGAAGAACCCGAGCACGGCGGCGTTCACGTCCGAGGTGAACATCGAACGGCACCGCTCCCACTGCGGAGTCCCGGGCAGCACGTCGGCGGGCCAGGTCACCCCGGTGGCGCCTTCCATGTCGGCGCTGATGAGGATCTTCATGCCGCGTCACGTTACGCGCCGCGTGGCCGACGGGCCAAGAACCTCCGTGCGGGCCGCTTCAGGTTGAAGATCCGGACCCCGGCCTGGCCGAGGTACGACGCCAGGACCGGCGCCGTGATGTCGCTCTCCGCCTGCGACACCGCGCCGTCGGGCAATGCGTCCCCCGCGGCCTGCTCCAAGGCCTCCACGCGGTTCGACGAGGAGCACAACCTCGGCTTCTGGAAGAGCCTCTAGCCGGACGAAGGGCCGGTGTGGTGTCCCGCGGGGCGCCACACCGGTCGCCGCCTCAGTTCTCCCGCCCCACCACGTACCACGCCGACGGAAGCTCGATCCGGATCCCTTCCGCCGTGTACTCCGTGGTGATGAGCGGGAGTTCACCGCTCCCGAGCACCGTCAGACCGGCCGCGCCCAGATAGACGGGGACCGCCGCGTCCGCCACCTCGCCGGGGGCTATCCCGTGCGCCAGGACCGGCCGCAGTTTGGGCGGCGGTCCCTCGGGGCCCTGCGCGAGGCCCATCAGGACGGGCCGCGCGGTCTCCGAGAGCTCTACCAGCAGGGCCCGGCCACGCTCCCCGAGAAGCGTGGCGATGCCGTCGACGAGGGCCTGCCTGTCGTCGGCCTCGCACTGGTGGAGCACACCCCGCATGTAGATGTTGACGTCGCCGAGTTCCGCGTGCAGCGCCTCGACCTCGCTCCTCTCCGCGGAGTCGAGCAGCCGGTACTCGGCCGCGCCCTCCGGATCGGCGCGGCGGGCGTGGTCGAGGGCGGCGGCGGAGATGTCGGTGCCGACGACCCGGGTGAACCGCTCCGCGAGGAACCGGGTCTGCGTGCCGTTGCCGCAGCCCAGGTCGATGAGGGGCAACTCGAAGTCCACCAGGCGAGGTTCGAAGCGGGCGAGATGGACACCGGCGGTCAGCACGGGCTCCGCGTCCCAGAACACCGCCCCCTGTTCGCCGGGGGCCTCGCGCCAGAAGCCCTCCCAGGCCTCCTTGTACCGACTCGTCACACTCATGCCCAACTCCCGGGGTTGCGACGGCTACCCGTCGGGAGACGGGGTCAGATCGGTTTATCGCGCCTTCGTGCCCGCCACAAGCGCGCGGCGCATTCCTTCACCGCACCTTCGACATGAGTACCCCGGCGTGCGCCCCTCAGGTCCCGCCTCGCACACCCGGCACCGCGGACGGTCGGACAGCCCCTAGCGGCGTCGCGGCAGCGTCAGTTCGAACCACACGGTCTTGCCGGCGGTCGTGCGGCTCGTGCCCCACTCGCGGGACAGCGTGCTCACGACGCCCAGACCGCGCCCGGACTCGTCACCGGGACCGGCGCTGAGCAGGGTCGGCAGCGTGTGGTCGTCGTCGTCCACCTCGCACAGCAGGGTCTCGCCGCGCACCAGGCGCAGTTCGACGTGCCGGCTGTGGGCATGGCGTACGGCGTTGGTGACCAGCTCGCTGACCATCAGCTCGGCCGGGTCGGCGAGCGAGGCGAGACCCCAGACGTGGAGTTGCTCCCGGACCACGGCGCGGGCCCGTCGTGCCTCGGCCGGGTCGAGCGGGAGCCGCCATTCGGCGACGTCCTCGGGTTCGATGCCGTTCAGCCGGGCCATCAGCAGCGCCACGTCGTCCTTGCGGCCGCCGCGGGTGTTGAGCGCGCGGATGATGGTGTCGCAGGCGTCGTCCATGGACGCGGCCGGGTGGGCGGCCGACTCACAGAGCGTGGCGAGGCCGACACCGATGTCCTCGCCGCGCACCTCGACCAGCCCGTCGGTGCACATCACCAGCCGGTCGCCCGGCTCCACGCGCACGCTGACCGCCTCGAAGGGCACCCCGCCGACCCCGATGGGCGCGCCCGTCGGCAGGTCGAGGAGGTCGCTGCGGCCGTCCGCGGCGCGCACCACGACGGGCGGGATGTGACCGGCGTTGGCGAGGCGCAGCTCACCGGCGATCGGGTCGTAGACGGCGTACAGGCAGGTGGCGAGGTAGTTGTCGCCGAGCCGCTGGGCGAGGTCGTCGAGGTTGCGCAGCAGTTGGGCGGGCGGCAGGTCGAGGGCTGCCATGGTCTGGACGGCGGTGCGCAACTGGCCCATCATCGCGGCCGAGTTGAGGCCGTGGCCCATCACGTCGCCGACGACGAGTGCGGTCCGGGAGCCGGGCAGCTTCACCGAGTCGAACCAGTCGCCGCCGACCCGGCCGAGGAGCGTGCCGGGCAGATAGCGGGTGGCGATGTCGCAGCCGGCCATGCGCGGCGCGATGTGCGGCAGCATGCTGTCCTGGAGGGTCTCGGCGACGCTCTCCTGGTACGTGTACATGCGCGCGTTGTCGAGCACGAGCCCGGCGCGGGCGGCCAGTTCGGCGCCCGTCACGCGGTCCATGTCGTTGAACTCGACCCGCTCCGGGTGGCGCAGCAAAATCATGAACCCGAGGACGGCGTTGCGTGCCTTCAGGGGGACGACCAGCATGGAGCGGTGGGTGATGAGCGGCCTGATGTCGCGCTTCTCGAACTGCGCCGCGATCATGTGCCCCATCTGTTCGCTGATGCGCGGCACGAGGACGGGCTCACCGGTGGTCATGCACTGGAAGAACGGCGTGTGCGCCGGGAAGGGCATGGCTTCGCCGACCGGCACGACGTCGTCCCAGCGGCCCGGCTCGTCCGTGTGCTCCAGCGCGACCCGGTGCCACATGGTCGTCGTGTCGGGCACCCCTTCGTCGAACCCCTCACCGGCGACGACCTGTTCGCGCAGATACGTGCCCGCGACGTCGGTGAACCGCGGCACCACCGCGCGGCTGACCTCCAGGATGGTCTGCGCGAGGTCGAGCGAGGTGCCGATGCGTCCGCTGACCTCGTTCAGGAACTCCAGGCGCTCGCGTACGGCGACGTATTCGAGATCCTCGCCCTCGTCCTGCGCGTCCGCCGGCAGGGCTTCACCGGTGGCCGCCGCACGGGCCGCCCGCTCGCGGCGCGCCTTGCGCTCCGCGCGCCGGGGCACGCCCCAGTCGGGGGTGACGGGCACCCGGTCGTTCTGGCTGAACTCCAGTACGGGATAGCCCAGTTCGAGGATCTGCGAGACGATCCGGACGCCCTCGCCGACACTCATGCTGGGCAGGATCGAGGGCAGTTGGCGGGCCAGCTCCTCGGCGCCGGGGAAGTCGGTGTGCAGGGCGAACCCGGGCGCTATGCGCTCGACGACCGTCTCGTCGTCCTCGTGGCGCAGGGCGTCCGCGTCGGCGGCCAGCACGAGCAGCCGCTCCGGGCCGGGGCCCACCAGCGGGTACGCCCACCACAGCACGTCGACCCGGGCGGGGCCGCTCACCGTGAGGCGGGCACGCCCGGCGGCCGGGTAGGAGAGCCGCCCGTCGAGGGAGGACTCCAGGTCGGGGCCGAGTCCGTCGTACGCGGCGTACGCCCCGTAGGGCGCCGTGTCCTCGTCCTCGGGGAGCGCGCCGGAGACCGGGAGCAGATCGACGGCGGAGCGGCCCACCGCGTCCTCCTTGGAGGCGCCGAACAGCCGCCTGGCGCCGGTGCTCCAGTGCGAGACCAGGCCGTCGCGGTCCACGACCACCACGGCCAGGGGGATACGGCCGACGGCGGCGTACTCCCCCGCGCCGTTCCCAGCTCCGCGGCTGGGATTCGCGTCCGCGTCGATGCCATGGTCCATGGCCCAGACCCTCTCTCCCCACGGCTCCGCAAGATCTGTACCGCCTTCACTACCGTACGGCGACGGCCCGTCGCGATGTGTGGCATTGGCGGAATTGAACCCACGAGTAGCACCGGCGCCGCCGGGCCCCCTCAATGGTCCTCAACGGCTAGTCCTCGTGGCCCAGTTGCAGATCGCGTTCCGTCCTGCCGCCCCCGGCGACCTGGAGCACGGTGGCCACCGGCGGGTAGCCCGCCGCGATGACGGTGTACTCGCCGGAGGACAGGTCGACGAACCGGAACGTTCCGTCGGCGCCGGTGGTGAGTGTGTCCACCACGTTCCCCGCGGCGTCCAGGAGCGTCACGCGCGCGTCCTCGACAGGGCGCCCGCCGCCGGCCCGCACGGTGCCGCGCAGCACGGCTCCGCCGGCGAGTTCGACGTCCTGCCGGGTCTCGCGGGCGGCCTGCACGCTGACCGGCAGCGCGGCCGGGCGGAAGGCGGGCGCACTGGCGGCGAGGGTGTACTCGCCCGCCACCAACTCCGTGATGACATAGCCCCCTTCACGCCCGCTGCGGGTGGTGGCGACGACCTCGCCGTGCACGTTGGTGAGGGTGACGATGGCCTCGCGCACCGGTGTGCCGTCCGCGGTCAGCACGCTCCCGGCGAGACGTCCTGCCCCGCCGAGCACGACGTCCAGCTCCACGGGGCGTTCGCCGACGGTCACCGAGACTGCCTGCGGCTGGTGGCCGCCCGCCGCCGCGATCAGGACGTAGGACCCCGATCCCGGTGTGGACAGCGCGTACCGCCCGTCCTCGCCGCTGGCACCCCGTCCGATCTGCTGTCCCGCGATGTCGATGAGGGTGAGCGCGGCACGCGGTACGACCGTGCCGTCGGGGTGCTGCACGGTGCCGCAGACGGGGATACCGGCGGCGTACGACGTGCGAGCCTGTGGGACCGGGGCGATCGGTGCGGGCGAGGTGTCGGTGGCGGGGGCGTCATAGGACATCAAGGGCTTCTCCTTGAGAAAGAAGGCGATGAGCAGGCCGAGGACCAGCACCGGCACGAGGTAGAGGAAGATCCGCGGCATGGCCTGCGCGTACGCCCCGATGTAGTCGTCGCGCAGGGGCGCCGGCATCGCGTGGACGAGCTGCGGTGTGAGCGACTCGGGGTCGGGGACCCCGGTACCCGGCCGCGCGGACACGCGGTCGGCGAGTTCGTCGGCCAGCCGGTTGGCGAACAGGGTGCCGAAGACGGCCGCGCCGACACTGCCGCCGATCTGCCGGAAGTAGTTGTTGGCGCTGGTCGCGGTGCCGAGGTCGGCCGGGCGCACGGAGTTCTGCACGGCGAGGATGAGTACGGGCATCACCATGCCGATCCCGGCGCCCAGCACCGCCATCCAGACGCTGTAGTGCAGCCGGGGGGTGTCGGCTTCGAGCCGGGAGAGCAGCCACATGCCGAGGACCGAGAGGGCGCCGCCGAGGACCGGGTAGACCTTGTAGCGCCCGGTCCTGCTGATGAGCTGCCCGGAGACGATCGACGCGCCGACGATGCCGCCCATCATGGGGAGCATCAGGAGCCCGGACTCGGTCGCCGAGGCCCCGTCCACCATCTGGAGGAAGGTCGGCAGATAGCTGGCCGCGCCGAACAGGGCGACACCGACGACCAGGCCCACCAGCGCCGTGACGTTGAAGACGCCGTTCCTGAACAGCCTTAGCGGGATGAGGGGTTCGGCGGCGAAGTGCTCGGCGACGAGGAAGAGGACGGTCGCGGCGAGCGCGCCCGCACCGAGCCCCAGGATGACCCGCGAGTCCCACGCGTACTCGGTGCCGCCCCAACTGGTCAGCAGGACCAGGCAGGTCGACGCGGCGGCGAGCAGCAGCGCGCCCAGCACGTCCAGGCGCGCTCGGGTGCGGGGCCTGGGCAGTTTCAGCACGACGGTGACGACGGCCAGGGTGAGCAGGCCGAAGGGCACGTTGATGTAGAAGCACCACCGCCAGGTGAGATGGTCGGTGAAGTAGCCCCCGAGGAGCGGGCCGGCGACGGAGGCGACGCCGAACGCGGCGCCGATCAGGCCCATGTAGCGGCCTCGTTCACGCGGCGGCACGATGTCCGCGATGATCGCCTGGACGCCGATCATCAGGCCGCCCGCGCCGACGCCCTGGAGCGCCCGGAAGGCGATCAGTTCGTCCATGGTGCGCGACCAGCCGGCCAGCGCGGACCCGATCACGAAGACGACGATCGCGAACTGGAAGACGCCCTTGCGGCCGAAGAGGTCCCCCAGCTTGCCGTAGATGGGCAGCCCGACGGTGGAGGTGAGCAGATAGGCGGTGATCGCCCAGGACATCTTGTCCAGACCGTGCAGCTCACCGACGATCTTCGGGAGCGCGGTGGCCACGATCATCTGCTCCAGCGCCGCGAGCAGCAGCGCGAGCATCAGCCCCAGGAAGACCAACCGGATCTGGCGTGGCCCCAGTTGGGCGGTGTCGACGGCCGGTGGTGTGCGGTCCTGCGGGGGTGCGGCAGCCGGTTCGTCCTTCACCAGAGTGATCCCGCCCACGTACCGCTCCCTCGTCGCGCCTACCCGCACAATTCCCGCTTACGCGACAACTGCTGGCAAGCACGACGAGTTACGGCGTAACGCCCCGCGACACAGAGATCCACTCGAACCGGTGAGGTCCGCAACCCGCCCTGGGGAACCGGCTCTTGGGCCGCGCACCCCGCGAAGTCACCCTGGGGGCTACTTCTCCACCTCGGTGGCGAGGTTGGCGAGCACCAGGTCGTAGATCCGGCCGAGACCCTTGGGCGCGAAGGTCCTCTCGAAGAAGCCGCCGACACCGCCCGCCCCGTTCCAGACCGAGGAGACGACCACGCGGGAGGAGCCCTCGCCGGCCGGGGTGACGCGCCAGGTGGTGACCATCGAGGAGTTGCGGTCCTTCTCGACGAGCTCGCCGTCGGTGGGCTCGCTCACCTCCAGCAGGCAGTCGCGGATCCGCTTGCTGGTGGCCTGGAGCTTCCAGTGGACGAGGGTGCCCTGACCGTCGCCGCCCTCGCGGACCTCGTACTCGCTGAAGTGCTCGGGCAGCAGCTTCGCGCGCGTGCCGGTGTAGTCGGCAAGAGCGTCGAACACCGTCTCCGCGTCCGCCGCGATGACCCGTTCCGTGGTGGCCTCGACCTGCGCCATTGCACTTCCTCCAGCACTTGGTTTCTCGGGGTGTGCGGCCAGCCAACCACCCCCCGGCCGGGCCGCCCAAATCGGGGCCCCCGCCGGGCGCCACGCGGGACGCCGAATACCAGGTCGCACGATCAAGGGAACATGTGTTCTATTCTGTGGTCAGTGCTACCGAGGAGGCCTCATGCGCTGGGAGAACCTCACAGCGGACCCCGCGGGCGACCCCGCCCTGGACGCCGCGCTGTTCGGTGCGGACGCGGTGACGACCCGCACCTTCGACACCCCGGAGTTCCGGGGCGTCACGTTCCACGAGATCCGGGCCAGGTCGATCGTGAACCGGGTGCCGGGGGCCTCCCGGATGCCCTTCGAGTGGACGGTGAACCCGTACCGGGGCTGCACGCACGCGTGTGTGTACTGCTTCGCCCGCAAGACCCACAGCTATCTGGACCTCGACACGGGCCTCGGCTTCGACTCCCAGATCGTGGTGAAGGTCAACGCGCCGGACCTGCTGCGCCGCCAGCTCGGCTCACGCCGCTGGCACGGCGAGCACATCGCGATGGGCACCAACGTCGACTGCTACCAGCGGGCGGAGGGCCGCTACCAGCTGATGCCCGGCATCATCTCCGCCCTGCGCGACCACGCGAACCCCTTCTCGATCCTCACCAAGGGCACCCTGATCCTGCGCGACCTCGAACTCCTCAAGCAGGCCTCCGAGGTCACCGACGTCGGGGTCTCGGTCTCCGTGGGCTTCACGGACCCGGAGCTGTGGCGCACCGTCGAGCCGGGCACGCCCGCGCCGGAGCGCCGCCTGGACGCCGTCCGCGTCCTGACGGACCACGGCATCGGCTGCGGGGTCCTGATGGCGCCGGTGATCCCCTTCCTCGGCGACGACCCGGCCCAACTGCGCGCCACCGTAAGGGCGATAGCCGCCTCCGGGGCCACCTCCGTGACCCCGCTCGTGCTGCATCTGCGGCCCGGCGCGCGCGAGTGGTTCATGGCCTGGCTGGCGCACTACCACCCGCATCTCGTACGCCGTTACGAGCGGCTGTACGCGGAGGGCTCCTACGCCCCGAAGTGGTACCAGCGCCGGATCACCCGCCAGGTGCACGAGCTGGCCCAGGAGTACGGGATCGGTCCCTCACGTGCGGGAATGCCCCGCAGGATCACCGCCGCCCCGGAACCGGCCGCGCCCGGACCGACCCAGCTCACCCTCCTGTGAACGCGCTCCGTCGGCCTGATCCGAGACCTCGCCGACGGCATCCGAGCGCATCCCCCGGCCCAATCGGGTCAAGTCTGCCCAGAAGGAGTTCCTCCGGCCCCCCGGTCCGGGACGATTCGGCGAAGGCCGTGGCGTGCACGGTCCAACACCCTCCGTCCCGGGAAGCCTTATGAGGAAACGCGCAGTCGCTCTGTGCGGCGCCGCCGCTGTGGTGGCAGGGATGGTGACGTCGGTTCCCGCCGACGCGAGCGCCGGTCACCCGACGGCACCGCCCACCGCCCGGACCGCGAAGCTCACGTGGAAGAAGTGCGGCACGAGCGCCTACCCGACGCTCCAGTGCGCGTCCCTGAAGGTGCCGCTGGACCACTCCAACCCGTACAGCGAGCGGATCACCCTGGCGCTCTCGCGCGTCCCGCACACCGCGAAGAAATACCAGGGACCGCTGCTGGTGAACCCCGGCGGCCCCGGCGGCAGCGGGCTCACCCTCGCCGGATTCGTCGCCTCCGCGCTGCCCGACAAGGTGGCGGCGCAGTACGACGTCATCGGGTTCGACCCGCGCGGTGTCGGTGCGAGCAGGCCCGCCCTGGACTGCGCGCCGGGCCACTTCGACCCGGTGCGGCCGGACTCGGTGCCGGCCACCCCGGCGCTGGAGAAGGCCGACCTGGCGCGCGCCGAGTCCTTCGCGAAGGCTTGCGGCACCAAGTACGCGGATCTGTTGCCCTACATCGACACGGTGAGCGCGGTCCAGGACCTGGACGCGATCCGGCACGCGCTCGGCGCCCGGCAGATCAACTACTTCGGGTACTCGTACGGCACCTACCTGGGCGCCGTCTACGCCAAGCTCCACCCCGACCGCGTACGCCGGCTGGCCCTCGACTCCGTCGTCGACCCCACCGGCGTCTGGTACGAGGACAACCTCGCCCAGGACCACGCCTTCAACGACCGTCATCTGGCCTTCATGTCCTGGGTCGCCAAGCACGACAAGGCCTACGGGCTCGGCACCGACCCCGCCAGGATCGAGGCCAAGTGGTACGCGATGCGCGCGGCGCTCGCCAGGGAGCCCGCGGACAAGAAGGTGGGCGCCGCCGAGCTGGAGGACACCTTCCTCCCGGGCGGCTACTACAACGGCTACTGGCCCTACCTCGCCGAGGCGTTCGCCGCCTATGTGAACGACAGGAACACGGCCCCGCTGGTCGAGGCGTACGAGAACTTCGCCGCCGTGGACGCGGCCGGCGACAACGGCTACAGCGTCTACACCGCGGTGCAGTGCCGTGACGCTTCCTGGCCGCGCGACTGGAACCGGTGGCGCGCGGACAACTGGGCGGTGCACGCGAAGGCACCGTTCATGACCTGGAGCAACGCCTGGTACAACGCGCCGTGCGCCTTCTGGCCGACGGACCCGCTCCAGCCGGTGGACCTGGCCAACGACTCCGTTCCACCGGCGCTGCTCTTCCAGGCCACGGACGACGCGGCCACCCCGTACGAGGGCGCGGTCACCGTCCACCAGCTGCTGCGCGGCTCCAGCCTGGTGGTGGAGCAGGGCGGCGGGAACCACGGCATCACGCTGAGCGGGAACACCTGCCTCGACAAGCACCTGGCGGCCTACCTGACCGACGGCACGGTGCCGCGCAGCGGCGGCGAGGTCGACGCGGTGTGCCAGACCCTGCCCGCCCCGGACCCGCTGACCGCCAAGGCCGCGTCCACCACCGCGCGCGGCTCGACCCTGCACGGCCTGCTCGGCTTCCGCGGCTGAGACCCACGGCCCGGCTCCGCCCCCGACGACCCGTCGGGGGCGCTGTCGTACCCGTGCTCCACACTGGCCTCATGACCGATCTCCTGGTCCGCGAGATGACTCTCGCCGACTGCCTCCGCGTCTCCAGGATCCGGATCCGCGGCTGGCGGAGCGCGTACGCGGGACTGATGCCGCAGCCGTACCTCGACGGGCTCGACGTGGCGGCGGACGCCGCGCGCAGGGCGGAGCGGTTCGGGGCCCCCGGCGTGGTGAACCTGGTCGCGGAGCTCGGTGGCGAGGTGGTCGGATGGGCCTGCCACGGCCCCTGTCGGGACGACGACGCGCGCGCCGGGGACGTCGAGCTGTACGCGGTCTACGTCGACCCCGACCGGATCGGCACCGGCGTCGGCAGGGCGCTGCTCCGGGAGTCGGCCGGACGGTCCGCCGCCGCGGGGTACGACCGGATGCTCCTGTGGGTGCTGGAACGGAACACCCGGGCCCGCCGGTTCTACGAGCGGGCCGGTCTCACCCCCGACGGCACCGAGGAGCCCTTCGACGCCGACGGGGTCTCGGTGCCCGAGGTGCGTTACGCGGGCGCTCTCGCGGACGTCGGGAGCCGCTGACACCGCCCTGGGCGGACACCCACCCATCAGCCGCGTCAACAACCCTGCGGGTCAATACACCTAGCCCTTCGGCAGGCGGGCCAGCGCGGCGACCGCGGCCTCCGCGAGTGCCGGATGCGCGAGCGCCTCGTTCAGCACAGGGCGCGCGCGTACGTCCCCGAGGGCGCCGAGGCCCTCCACGCAGGCGAGGGCGACCCGCCGGTAGGGATCGTGCGGGCGCAGTCTGCGTTCCAGCGTGGTGATCAGGGCGGGCGCCGCCTCGGGGGCGCGGAGCTCGGCGAGCAGGCGTACGGGGTGCAGGGCGTAGGCGACGCGCAGTTCGTTGGTGGCGAGTGCGGCGGCGGCGCGGGCGGTGCGCGGATCGCCGAGCCTGGCCAGGGCGTACGCGGCGGACGCGCAGCGCTGCGGGTCGCGGTGGTTGAGCAGCAGGACGAGCGCCTCGAAGGCCCGCCGGTCCCCCGCGACCCCGAGCCGGAAGGCGACCAACTCCCTTGCCCACAGGGGCTGTCCGGGCTCGGTGAGCGCGGCGGCCAGCTCGCCCGTGTCCTGGGTGGCCACGAGACGGTCGTAGGTCGCCGAAGGCCCGGCCTCGCTCCGTAGACGCTCCGTGAGTGATCGCAACTCTTCGTCCATGGCGCCGAGCCTAGGCAAACCCTTGAGCTGCGGGGACGTACATCACAAACTCGGGGGCTGGCGCGCTCGTTACTGGCGGGTTAAGCTCAGACGAGCGAGTTACCCACTCGCGTTTCGACTCACGGCGGCCTGGTGACGCAGCCGTCGTGAGAGCAGTCGGTTCGGTACCTCAGGTACCTCAGTGCGACTCGGCTCCGGGACAGAGCCGGTCGGCTTCACCGCTCGCTGGGCTCAGCACCTCGCCCACGGACGGCACCGGGCGTGTGCGCTCGTCGGCCCGGCATCACCCGCAACAACTCCCGCACGGTGTGCGCCAGTCGGCGCACCCGCGTGCGCTCCTCAGTCGTCACCCTCTCCCTGGAGTCCCGCGATGGCCACTCCCCAGTCCCACACCCCTCCCTCCCCGCTGAAGACCGTCGCCGTCGTCGGCCTCGGCACGATGGGCACCGGTATCGCCGAGGTCCTGGCGCACGCCGGCCGCGAAGTCATCGGCATCGACATCAGCGAGGCCACCGCCGCCCAGGCGGTCACGGCGCTCGAGAACTCCACCGCCCGCGCCGTGCGACGCGAGCGGCTCACCGAGCAGGAACGCGACGACATCCTGTCCCGCTTCCGCACCTTCACCGACCTGGCCGCCGCCGCCGACGCCGACCTGGTCATCGAGGTGACACCGGAGTCGTACGACATCAAGCAGCAGGTCTTCCGCGCGCTGGACGGCATCGTGCGCCCGGACACGATCCTGGCCACCGGCACGAACGCCCTGTCCGTGACGCGCCTGGCCGCGGACTCGGCCCGCCCCGAGCGCGTCCTCGGCCTGCACTTCTTCAACCCGGCCCCGGCGATGAAGCTCGTCGAGGTGGTCTCCTCGGTGCTGACGGCGCCGGGAGCCGTCGCGGCGGTCACCGACCTCGCGGTGGAACTCGGCAAGGAGCCCGTCGCGGTCGGCGACCGCCCCGGCTTCGTCGCCGACGGCCTGCTGTTCGGCTACCTCAACCAGGCCGCCGCGATGTACGAGGCGAAGTACGCCTCCCGCGAGGACATCGACGCCGCGATGAAGCTGGGCTGCGGACTGCCGATGGGCCCGCTCGCGCTGCTCGACCTGATCGGCGTCGACACCGCGCGCACGGTCCTGGAAGCCATGTACGCCGAGTCCCACGACCGGCTGCACGCGCCCGCGCCCATCCTCAAGCAGCTCAGCGAGGCGGGCCTGACCGGCCGGAAGTCGGGGCGCGGCTTCTACTCGTACGAGGCCTCGGGCAGCGCGGACGTCGTGCGGGACGCGCTGACCCCCCTCGAAGGTGTCGCCCAGGCACCCGGGCGCACCGTCCGCTCCGTCGGGGTCGCCGGCTCCGGCACCATGGCGTTCGGTATCGCCGAGGTCTTCGCGAAGGCCGGGTACGAGGTCGTCCTCGCCGCCCGCAGCGAGGAGAAGGCGCAGAAAGCCAGGGCCCGGATCGGCAAGTCGCTCGCGCGCTCCGTCGACAAGGGCCGGATGACGGCCGAGGCGGCGGCACAGACCCTGGAGAGGATCACCCCGGCGGGCTCCTACGACGCCTTCGAGGACGTCGATCTCGCCCTGGAGGCGGTCGCCGAGGACCTGGAGATCAAGCAGCAGTTGTTCGCGACCTTCGACAAGGTCTGCAAGCCCGGCGCGATCCTCGCCACCACCACGTCCTCGCTCCCGGTGATCGCCTGCGCCCGCGCCACCTCGCGCCCCGCGGACGTCATCGGCATGCACTTCTTCAACCCGGCCCCGGCGATGAAGCTGGTCGAGGTCGTGCGCACGGTCCTGACCGCGGACGACGTGCACGCCACCGTGCGCGAGGTCTGCGCGAAGGTCCGCAAGCACCCGGTGGACTGCGGGGACCGGGCCGGTTTCATCGTGAACGCGCTGCTGTTCCCGTACCTGAACAACGCGATCAAGATGGTCCAGGAGCACTACGCGACGCTCGACGACATCGACGCCGCGATGAAGCTCGGCGGCGGGTACCCCATGGGCCCCTTCGAGCTCCTGGACGTGGTCGGGCTCGATGTCTCGCTGGCCATCGAGAAGGTCCTGCACCGCGAGTTCCGCGACCCGGGCCTCGCCCCGGCGCCGCTCCTGGAGCATCTGGTGGCCGCGGGCTGCCTCGGCCGGAAGACCGGCCGGGGCTTCCGCGAATATGCCCGGCGCTGAGGGAGAGGGCGACCGGTCCGGTGCCGGGACCGAGTGGGGCGGCCTGCTCGGCCCCGCCGTACACCCCCCGCCCGCACAGGGTGGGGGGATCCCCGGACATGCGCACTCTCCTGCACGGATGCAGTACGTTCGGGGCATGTCCCAGCCCGCCAAGTCCTCACGTACACCTGCCACGTCCGACGCGCCGGAGAGTGCGGCGGGCGGTCGCGCGGCGGCCCAGCGCCTGAAGATGCGCCGCGAGCTGGCGGCCGCGGCCATGGAGCTGTTCGCGACCAAGGGGTACGAGGCGACCACCGTCGACGAGATCGCGGCCAGGGCGGGGGTCGCGCGGCGCACCTTCTTCCGGCACTTCCGCTCCAAGGAAGAGGCGATCTTCCCGGACCACGACGACACCCTGATCCGGGCCGAGGCGGTGCTGAACGCGGCTCCCGCGCACGAGCACCCGCTCGACACGGTGTGCCGTGGCATCAAGGAAGTCATGAAAATGTACGCGGCCCAGCCCGAGATCTCCGTCTCACGCTACAAGCTCACCCGCGAGGTGCCGACACTGCGCGAGGCCGAGATCGCCTCCGTGGCGCGCTACGAGCGGCTGTTCACCCGCTATCTGCTGGGCCACTTCGACGAGCACGCGCACGACGACGACGCCAACGACGACCCGCTGCTCGCGGAGGTCGCCGCGTCCGCGGTCGTCACGGCGCACAACCACGTGCTGCGCCGCTGGCTGCGGGCGGACGGACAGGGCGACGTCGAGTCCCAGCTCGACCACGCCTTCTCGATCGTGCGGAAGACCTTCGGCTCGGGGATCGGCGCCGGGCGCGAGACCGCGTCTCTCGGGGCGCCCGCCTCCTCCTTCACGGAGGGGGACGTGCTGGTGACCGTGGCCAGGGTCGACGCTCCGCTGGACCAGGTCATGCGGACCATCGAGCAGGCCCTGCGGGAACGGTCGTAGGGCTTCCCGCTCCGCTCCGCGGCTTCGCCGCCTTCCCTTCAACCGCCGGACGGGCTCTTTTCGAGCGCGTCCGGCGTTTTCCTGCCCGAAATCGACCCCACCTGATCGATCATCGCTCAAGTGTTACGTAAAGATTTCACCTGAGCGCAACTTCTGGCACTCCGTGCCTTGTCAGGTGACACGGCGTGCCATACGTTGAAGGAGTCCGGGCGGCCGGCGTGCAGAGACCATTCGCACGCCGGCTGTCCCCGCAAGCCAATGGCGAGCGCGCCCGGACGCCTGCGTCACAGGCAACCCTCCGCGCCACAAAGCGCTGCCACCGCTCCACCTCCGCCGAACCGACGGCACCCCCCTCACATCCAGCAGCAGCACCGACGTAACCCTCAGCGTCTTCCCTCAGACGCCAGTCGCCGGAGGCAACACCGTGAAGGAAATCCTGGACGCGATCGAGTCGCGGACGGCCACGTCCGCCGACTTCGCCGCTCTCCCGCTCCCCGAGTCGTACCGCGCGATCACCGTGCACAAGGACGAGACGGAGATGTTCGCCGGTCTCGAAACCCGTGACAAGGACCCCCGCAAGTCGATCCACCTGGACGACGTGCCGGTGCCGGAACTCGGTCCCGGTGAGGCACTGGTGGCCGTGATGGCCTCCTCGGTCAACTACAACTCGGTGTGGACCTCGATCTTCGAGCCGATGTCGACCTTCGGCTTCCTGGAGCGCTACGGCAGGCTCAGCGAGCTCACCAAGCGCCACGACCTGCCGTACCACATCATCGGCTCCGACCTCGCGGGCGTCGTGCTGCGCACCGGCCCCGGCGTCAACTCCTGGAAGCCGGGCGACGAGGTCGTCGCGCACTGCCTCTCCGTCGAGCTGGAGTCCTCCGACGGCCACAACGACACGATGCTCGACCCCGAGCAGCGCATCTGGGGCTTCGAGACCAACTTCGGCGGCCTCGCCGAGATCGCGCTCGTCAAGTCCAACCAGCTGATGCCGAAGCCGGACCACCTGAGCTGGGAGGAGGCCGCCGCCCCGGGCCTGGTGAACTCCACCGCGTACCGCCAGCTGGTCTCCCGCAACGGCGCCGGCATGAAGCAGGGCGACAACGTGCTGATCTGGGGCGCGAGCGGCGGACTCGGCTCGTACGCCACCCAGTTCGCGCTCGCCGGCGGCGCCAACCCCATCTGTGTCGTGAGCAGCCCGCAGAAGGCGGACATCTGCCGGGCGATGGGCGCCGACGCCATCATCGACCGCAACGCCGAGGACTACCGGTTCTGGAAGGACGAGCACCACCAGGACCCCAAGGAGTGGAAGCGCTTCGGGAAGCGGATCCGCGAGCTGACCGGCGGCGAGGACGTCGACATCGTCTTCGAGCACCCCGGCCGCGAGACCTTCGGCGCGAGCGTCTACGTCACCCGCAAGGGCGGCACGATCGTCACCTGCGCCTCGACCTCCGGGTACACCCACGAGTACGACAACCGCTACCTGTGGATGTCCCTGAAGAGCATCGTCGGCTCGCACTTCGCCAACTACCGCGAGGCCTGGGAGGCCAACCGGCTGGTCGCCAAGGGCAAGATCCACCCGACGCTCTCCCGGGTGTACTCCCTGGAGGAGACCGGGCAGGCCGCCTACGACGTGCACCGCAACCTGCATCAGGGCAAGGTCGGAGTCCTGGCGCTCGCGCCCCGCGAGGGCATGGGTGTCCGCGACGAGGAGAAGCGCGGCCTGCACATCGACGCCATCAACCGCTTCCGGAACATCTGAGGTCCCCAGATGACTGAGCGCCAGAAGGACCGGCCGTGGCTCATGCGGACCTATGCCGGTCACTCGACCGCCGAGGCGTCCAACGAGCTGTACCGGCGCAACCTCGCCAAGGGCCAGACGGGTCTCTCCGTGGCCTTCGACCTGCCGACCCAGACCGGGTACGACCCCGACCACGTCCTCGCCCGCGGCGAGGTCGGCCGGGTCGGCGTGCCGGTGTCGCACGTCGGTGATATGCGCCGGCTGTTCCAGGACATCCCGCTGGAGCAGATGAACACCTCGATGACCATCAACGCCACCGCCATGTGGCTGCTGGCGCTCTATCAGGTCGTCGCCGAGGAGCAGGGCGCCGACATCACCCTGCTCCAGGGGACGACGCAGAACGACATCGTGAAGGAGTACCTGTCGAGGGGGACGCACGTCTTCCCGCCGGTGCCCTCGCTGCGGCTGACGACGGACATGATCACCTACACGGTGAACCACATCCCCAAGTGGAACCCGATCAACATCTGCAGCTACCACCTCCAGGAGGCGGGAGCCACCCCGGTCCAGGAGATCGCGTACGCGATGTCCACCGCGATCGCCGTACTGGACGCGGTGTTCGCCTCGGGACAGATCGCCGAGGAGCGCAAGGGCGACGTCGTCGGGCGCATCTCCTTCTTCGTGAACGCGGGAGTCCGCTTCATCGAGGAGATGTGCAAGATGCGGGCGTTCGGGCGGATCTGGGACAAGATCACGCGCGAGCGGTACGGCATCGAGGACCCCAGGCAGCGGCGCTTCCGGTACGGCGTCCAGGTCAACTCCCTCGGCCTGACCGAGGCCCAGCCGGAGAACAACATCCAGCGCATCGTGCTGGAGATGCTGGCCGTGACGCTCTCCAAGGACGCCCGCGCGCGTGCCGTGCAACTGCCCGCCTGGAACGAGGCGTTGGGCCTGCCCCGGCCCTGGGACCAGCAGTGGTCGCTGCGCATGCAGCAGGTGCTGGCCTACGAGAGCGACCTGCTGGAGTACGCGGACATCTTCGAGGGCTCGCACGTCGTCGAGGCCAAGGTGGCTTCCCTGGTGGACGATTCGCTCGCCGAGATGGACCGCATCGAGGAGATGGGCGGCGCGATGGCCGCCGTCGAGTCGGGCTACCTGAAGTCGCAGCTCGTCGCCTCGCACGCCGAGCGCCGGGCCCGTATCGAGGGCGGCACCGACAAGATCGTCGGCGTCAACATCTTCGAGACGACCGAGCCGAACCCGCTCACGGCCGACCTGGACGCGGCGATCCACACGGTCGATCCGGCGGTCGAGGCCCGGGTGGTCTCCGCGCTCGCGGACTGGCGCGACACCCGGTACCAGCCGCCGTTCAACCACCCGCGCCCGTGCAAGGCGCTGGAGCGGCTGAAGGAGGCCGCCAAGGGCACCGACAACCTCATGGAGGCCACCCTGGAGTGCGCCCGCGCCGGGGTCACGACCGGCGAGTGGGCCGGGGCCCTGCGCGAGGTCTTCGGCGAGTTCCGCGCCCCCACCGGTGTCTCCTCCGCGCCCGTCGCGGTGACCGCCGAGGAGGGCACCGCGATGGCACTGGTGCGCCGCAAGGTCGAGGTGACCGCCCACGACCTCGGGGTCGGCAAGCTCCGCTTCCTGGTGGGCAAGCCGGGCCTGGACGGGCACTCCAACGGCGCCGAGCAGATCGCCGTGCGGGCCCGCGACGCCGGGTTCGAGGTGGTCTACCAGGGCATCAGGCTCACGCCCGAGGAGATCGTGGCCGCGGCCGTCGCCGAGGACGTGCACGGCGTGGGCCTGTCGATCCTCTCCGGATCGCACGCCCAGCTGGTCCCGGACGTGCTGGAGAGGCTGCGCGAGGCCGGCGCCGCCGACATCCCGGTGATCGCCGGCGGGATCATCCCGAACGCCGACGCCGAGCTGCTGCGGGCCGCGGGAGTGGCCGCCGTCTTCACCCCGAAGGACTTCGACATCACCGGAATCATCGGCCGTATCGTCGACGAGATCCGCAAGGCGAACAAGCTCGACCCCCTGGAGGTCCCCGCATGACCAGCCCCGCCCCCGTGAACCGGCTTCGCCCGCGACGCTCCTGTCTCGCGGTGCCGGGAAGCAACCCCCGCTTCCTGGAGAAGGCCCAGGGCCTCCCCGCGGACCAGGTCTTCCTGGACCTGGAGGACGCGTGCGCGCCGCTGGCCAAGCCCGAGGCGCGGCACACCATCGTCAAGTTCCTCAACGAGGGTGACTGGACCGGCAAGACGAGGGTCGTGCGGGTCAACGACTGGACGACCGAGTGGACGTACCGCGATGTCGTGACCGTGGTCGAGGGCGCGGGCCAGAACCTCGACTGCATCATGCTGCCGAAGGTGCAGGACGCCCAGCAGGTCGTCGCCCTGGACCTCCTGCTGACGCAGATCGAGAAGACGATGGGCTACGAGGTCGGCAGGATCGGCATCGAGGCGCAGATCGAGAACGCCAAGGGCCTGGTCAACGTCAACGAGATCGCGGCCGCCTCGCCGCGCACCGAGACCATCATCTTCGGCCCGGCCGACTTCATGGCGTCGATCAACATGAAGACCCTGGTCGTGGGCGAACAGCCGCCCGGCTACGGCGCGGACGCCTACCACTACATCCTGATGAAGATCCTGATGGCGGCCCGCACCTACGACCTCCAGGCGATCGACGGCCCCTACCTCCAGATCCGCAACGTGGACGGCTACCGCGAGGTCGCCCGGCGCGCCGCGGCCCTCGGCTTCGACGGCAAGTGGGTCCTGCACCCCGGCCAGGTAGAGGCGTCGAACGAGATCTTCTCGCCCTCCCAGGAGGACTTCGACCACGCCGAACTGATCCTGGACGCGTACGAGTACTGCACGTCCGAGGCGGGCGGCAGGAAGGGCTCCGCGATGCTCGGCGACGAGATGATCGACGAGGCCAGCCGCAAGATGGCGCTCGTCATCTCGGGCAAGGGCCGGGCAGCCGGTATGCGGCGCACGTCCAAGTTCGAGATCCCGGAGGCCTGAGCACCATGCAGTTCGGACGCACCTACGAGGAGTTCGAGGTCGGCGCGGTCTACAAGCACTGGCCCGGCAAGACGGTCACGGAGTACGACGACCACCTCTTCTGCCTGCTGACCATGAACCACCACCCGCTCCACATGGACAGCAACTACGCCGAGAGCACGACCGACTTCGGGAAGAACGTCGTCGTCGGCAACTACATCTACTCGCTGCTGCTCGGCATGTCGGTGCCCGACGTGTCCGGCAAGGCGATCGCCAACCTGGAGGTCG
The DNA here is from genome assembly GCF_044751025.1 of Streptomyces sp. NPDC088747. NCBI lineage: Bacteria > Bacillati > Actinomycetota > Actinomycetes > Kitasatosporales > Streptomycetaceae > Streptomyces > Streptomyces sp. NPDC088747. Next base: position 279,053 of record NZ_JBIVKZ010000010.1, on the reverse strand, counting down.
AGTCACTGAAGCACGTGGCGCCGACCTTCCACGGCGACACGGTCTACGGCGAGACGACCGTCCTCGACAAGACGCCGTCGAGGTCCAAGTCGGACCGCGGCATCGTGTACGTCGAGACCAAGGGCTACAAGCAGGACGGCACGCTGGTCTGCGTGTTCCGCCGCAAGGTGATGGTCCCCACCGAGACGTACATCAAGGAGCGCGGCGGCGAGCAGCCCGGCCGCCCCCGGCTCAAGGAGCAGGAGAAGTAACCATGGCGCGACTCGCCCAGACCGCCGGCCTCACCGACATCCAGCGGGAGATCCTCTCCACCGTCCGCGACTTCGTGGACAAGGAGATCATCCCGGTCGCGACCGAGCTGGAGCACCGCGACGAGTACCCGCAGGAGATCGTCGACGGCCTCAAGGAGTTGGGCCTCTTCGGGCTGATGATCCCGGAGGAGTACGGCGGTCTGGGCGAGTCGCTCCTGACGTACGCGCTGTGCGTCGAGGAGATCGCCCGCGGCTGGATGTCGGTCTCCGGCATCATCAACACCCACTTCATCGTGGCGTACATGCTCAAGCAGCACGGCACGCAGGAGCAGAAGGACCACTTCCTGCCGCGCATGGCGCTCGGCGAGGTGCGCGGCGCGTTCTCGATGTCGGAGCCGGCGCTCGGCTCGGACGTCTCGGCGATCACGTCGAAGGCGGTCAGGGACGGCGACGACTACGTCCTGAACGGCCAGAAGATGTGGCTGACCAACGGCGGGACGTCGACGCTCGTGGCCGTCCTCGTGAAGAGTGACGAAGGACACCCGGAGGGCACCGCGGCCCACAAGTCGATGACGACCTTCCTGGTCGAGAAGGAGCCCGGCTTCGGCGAGGTCCGCCCCGGCCTCACCATCCCCGGGAAGATCGACAAGATGGGTTACAAGGGTGTCGACACCACCGAGCTCATCATGGACGGACTGCGCGTTCCGGCCAATCGTGTACTCGGCGGCACCACCGGCCGAGGGTTTTACCAAATGATGGACGGCGTCGAGGTGGGCCGCGTCAATGTGGCGGCGCGTGGTTGCGGAGTCGCTCAGCGTGCCTTCGAGCTGGGCGTCTCGTACGCCCAGCAGCGTCACACCTTCGGCAAGCAGATCGCCCAGCACCAGGCCATCCAGTTCAAGCTGGCCGAGATGGCTACCAAGGTCGAGGCCGCCCATGCGATGATGGTCAACGCGGCACGCAAAAAGGACTCGGGAGAACGAAACGACCTCGAAGCGGGGATGGCGAAGTACCTCGCCTCCGAATACTGCAAAGAGGTGGTGGAGGACGCCTTCCGGATCCACGGTGGCTACGGCTTCTCCAAGGAGTACGAGATCGAGCGCCTGTACCGCGAGGCGCCGATGCTGCTGATCGGCGAAGGTACCGCCGAGATCCAGAAAATGATCATCGGGCGCAGGCTGCTCGAAGAGTACCGACTCCAGGGATAGTTGTCCCGGTTAGGGGTGTTTCCTTCGAGAAGAACATCACACCCCGTCAGCACTCTTCAGCCGCCGACTCGGCTTCCTGGCTTACCCAGTTGTGGCCCGCGACCGGTACGATTCCGGGAAAGCCGCCGTCCCCCGTTCTCAGCGCGGCATCATCCGCTACGAAGGTCATCCATGCCCCACAGCCAAACCTCTGCACCTCGCGACAGCCTGGTCGGCGTACGCCTCGCGCGCGGAGCATCGCCGTGGCTTCTCCCGACCGTTGCCACCGCAGCACTCAGCCTGGTTCGCGCCCGCCACTCCGGCGCCGCCAAGGCCGTCGCCGTGCCCGCCACCGCGCTCGCGGCGGGCATGCTGTGGTTCTTCCGCGACCCCGAGAGAGAGATCGCCCAGGGCCGGGTCATCTCGCCCGCCGACGGTGTGGTGCAGAGCATCATGCCGTGGAAGGACGGACGTACCCGCGTCGCGATCTTCATGAGCCCGCTGAACGTCCACGTCAACCGTGCGCCGCTGGCCGGCACGGTGACATCGGTCGAGCACATCCCCGGTGGGTTCGTCCCGGCGTTCAACAAGGAGAGCGAGAACAACGAGCGCGTCGTCTGGCACTTCGACACCGAACTCGGTGACATCGAGATGATCCAGATCGCCGGCGCGGTCGCCCGCCGTATCGTTCCCTACATCCCTCAGGGTACGAAGGTCGAGCAGGGCGACCGGATCGGTCTGATCCGTTTCGGCTCGCGCGTCGACATCTACCTCCCCGAGGGTGTCGAGGTGGACGTGGAGGTCGGTCAGAAGACCGTGGCTGGGGTGACTCGAATTGACCGTGATTGATCCCGAGACGCAGGCCCGCACCGGCTGGGTGCCGGAAGCCGACGAGGCGGACGACGAAGAGGAGATGCCCCTCTCTCTCCGCCTCTCGATAGCGGACACCCTCACCCTGGGCAACGCGACGTGCGGCTTCATGGCGGTGTACTTCACCACCACCGGCATCCTGATCCCGCACCTCACGGGCAGCCAGGAGACCGGCATGGCGCGGCACAGCGCCGCCACGGCCGTCATCCTCATGCTGTGCGCGGCGGTCTTCGACCTCTTCGACGGCCTGGTGGCCCGCAAGCTCCGCTCCTCCCCCATGGGCGCCGAGCTGGACAACCTGTCCGACCTGATCAGCTTCGGGCTCGCCCCGGCGTACTTCGTGCTGGTCTACGGCATGGTCGCGGACGACGCCCATCAGCGCATGGCGGCGGTGGGGGCCATCGTGGTCCTCCTCGCGGTCGTCCTGAGACTCGCGCGCTTCTCCTGCGTCACGGTCAAGGACGGCACGTTCCAGGGCATGCCCTCGCCCTTCGGGGCGCTCACCGTGGTCTCCATCGTGCTGCTGGAGCTGCCGTTCGTCGCCACGCTCATGGCGATCGTCGGCACCGCCTGGCTGATGGTGAGCCGTGTCGAGTATCCGAAGCCGCGCGGACCCCTCGCGGTGGCGATGCTCTCCTGGATCGTGGTCTCGATGGGGCTGCTCGCCGCCTGGGCGTTCGACGCTCCCGGTGGTCAGCTGCTGCTCCAGACCGGCTGCGCGCTCCAGCTCGTGACGGGCGCGGTGATCCCGCTCTTCGCCACCGCCCGCCGGGTGAACAACTTCCGGGGCAACCGGCGCGACGCACGCGCGGCCCAGCTGCCGTAGTTCCCAGGACCGCATGACCGAAGGGCCCCGAACCGGATTCCGGTTCGGGGCCCTTCGTCGTTGCTGTCACGCGCCCTGTGTGCGGCGCTCCAGGGGCGTCAGGGCGTCACCCGGCGGGTGTGTAACCCTCCGCCGCCGCTGCCGCCGAGGCCGCCCGTACGACCGTCATGCCGCCCACCGCCTTCTTGTCGGGCTTCAGGATGACGCTCTGGTTCGAGGACGGCGCCTTCGGGTCGCTGAAGTCCTGGACCACGCCGAAGCCCGCGTCGAAGCCGTAGAGGGTCAGCAGGGCCTTGTCGACGCCCTCGCGGGTGAGGTCCTTGTTGACGCAGGCCTTCTTCAGGGCCTCACCGAAGGCGGCGGCCGCGGTCCAGCCGGCCACGATCCCGTTGTCCAGGGAGTCCTTCGGATACGCGGCCTTGTAGTCGGCGACGAGTTTCTTGGCCTCCGGGGTGTCGCCTCCGATGGGGAGCGAGGGAGAGGCCACGTAGTAGTTCGCCGTCAGCGCCGGTCCGGCCGCGGTGGCGAGCAGCTGCGGGGCGTAGGCCGAGTTGTTGCCGATGATCGGCACGTTGAACCCGCCGGCCGCCGCGACGCCGACCAGCGAGGCCGCCTGGCGCGGGCCCGCGCTGATCACGACCGCCTTGACGCCCGCCTGCTTGAGGGCGGCCACCTGGGCGGTCATGTCGTTGTCGGTCGGCTTGATCTTCTGCTCGACGACGGTGAGGCCGGACTCCTTCGCCATGTACTTGGAGCCGACCAGGGCGTTCTCGCCGTAGTCGCCCTCGAAGTACACATGGCCGATCTTGTCGCCCTTCTTGAGGCCCTTCTCCTTCATCAGGAAGTCGATGGCGTTGATCGTCTCGATGTCGTACGTGGATCCGATGACCCGGATGTAGGGGCTGCCCAGCAGGGAGCCGGACCAGGCCTGCGGCAGCACCAGGCCCTTGTCCTGACCGTCCACGCGCTGTTTCACGGCCGCGACGAACGGTGAGCCGATGAACTGGGTGAAGCCCAGCACCTTCGGTGCCAGCTCGGTGTAGCCGGACACCGCCTTCTGCGGGTCGTAGCCGTGGTCGCGCACGGTGAGCGCGACCTGGTAGCCGCACACACCGCCGTCGGCGTTGAGCTGCTTCACGTAGAGCTGCTGGGCCTGGGTGACGCTCTTGCCGAGCGTGGCGTAGACGCCGGTCATGTCGGTGAGCGCGCCGAGGGTGATGGTCTTGCCGGAGATCCCTTCTCCGGTCTTCACCCCGCCGGCGGCGGCCGTCGCCTTGTCGTCGTCGTCCTTGGCCTTGGAGCTGCAGCCGGACAGCACGAGCAAGACGGCCAGCGATCCGGCGGCCGCCCTTGCCACGTATGTCGTTCTCATCGTTCCTCCCCTGAAGTGGCCCCTGCGATGGACCTTGTGCTGGGCTTTGGTTCGGGCCGGGTGTCCGGCCCGGAGCGACGGCGGGCGGCCACCCCGACCAGGCCGCCCGGCAGGAAGAGCACCACCGCCACCACGGCGGCGCCGTAGAGGTACCGGGATGCCTCGCCGGGTGCGATCCCGCCGGTGCCCGGGTCGGAGACCAGGGGCAGCGCGTCGCTGTAGCGGGTCAGCAGCTGGGGCAGCAGGGAGACGAACGCCGCCCCGATCACCGCCCCGGCCACCGAACCGAGTCCGCCGATCACGATCATGGCGAGGTACTCCAGCGAGAGGATCATGCCGAAGTAGTCCGGCACCGTCCGCTGGAAGATCAGTGCGAGCAGGACGCCGGCCAGCCCCGCGTACATCGAGGACAGCACGAAGACCGCGGCCCGGTAGCGGGCGACCGGCACGCCGATCACCCCGGCCGCGATCCGGTGGTCGCGGATCGCGTTCATGGCCCGGCCCGGACGGCCCCGCAGCACCCCGCGGGCGAAGAGCGCGCCGCCGAGGAGCAGGACGAGTCCGGCGTACCAGAGTTTCTCCGCGGAGCCGAACGGCACGTTGGCGACGAGGAGTTCGCTGTCGTCGAAGGTGAGGCCGAAGAGGCTGAGGGGCGGTACGTCGCGGCCGTTGAAGCCGCCCGTCAGGTCACGCGCGTTGAACAGCACGTGCTGGCCGATGAAGATCAGGGCGAGGGTCGCGATGCCCAGATAGGCGCCGCGCAGACGTCCAGCGATGGGGCTGAACAGCCCGCCCGCGACGCCGGCGGCCACTACTCCCAGGACGGCGGCGAGCCAGGTCGGCAGGCCGAGCCCGGTGAGTCCGTCTCCCCCTTCACCGGCGAACACGCAGTAGCCGTACGCGCCGACCGCGAGGAAGAAGGCGTGCCCCATGGAGAGCTGCCCGGTCGCTCCGGTGAGGAGGTTGATGCCGATCGCGCCGATCCCGGCGGCCATCGCGAACAGGCCCGCCTGGAGCCAGAAGCGGTCCAGGTAGAAGGGCAGGACGAGCAGGAGGACGGCGCCCGCGGCCCAGACGTAGGTACGGGTGCGGGTGAACCACAGCGGCCGGGCGCCGCTCTTGACGGCCTCAGACACGGGCCAGCTCCTTCGTGCCGAACAGCCCGGCGGGCCGGATGAGGAGGATCGCGACCATCACGAGGTACGGGGCCAGATCGCCGAGTCCCCTGCCCAGGAAGGTCAGATCGCCTTGGTAGCCGGTGGCGAGGGACTCCGTCACCCCGACCAGCAGGCCGCCGACCAGCGCGCCTGTCGTGGAGTCGAGCCCCCCGAGGATCGCGGCCGGGAATGCCTTCAGGGCGGCGAGCGAAGTGGCCCGTTCCAGGCCCGGGGTCGGAAAGACGGTGAGGAACAGGGCGGCGACGGCGGCGAGTCCGCCGGCCACCGCCCAGGCGCTGAGCGAGACCCGCCCCAGCCGTATGCCCATCAGCGCGGCGGTCTCCGGGCTCTCCGCGGCGGCGCGCATCGACACGCCCCAGGAGGTGTACCGGAAGGCCAGCAGGAAGGTGGTGATGAGCAGGGCCGCGGCGACGAACGCGGCGATCCGGGTGTGCGCGAGGGAGACCGGTCCGAGGGTGAGCACGGAGGTGCCCCACGGGTCGCCGAGCGGCAGCACGTCCGTGCCGATCCTGCGGGTCAGTTCGGTGGTGAGCAGGATGTCGACGCCGATGGTGACGATGGCGAGGACGCTCTGGTCGGACCCCCGGTAGCGGCGCATCACCAGGAACTCCACCGCCGCTCCCACCAGCGCGGCGCCCAGGATTCCGGCGAGCAGCGCGGGCCAGAACCCGATGTCGTCGTGGAGGACCGCGGTGACGTATCCACCCGCGAGGAGAAGTGAGGCGTGCGCGAAGTTGACGACCTCGGTGGCGCGGAAGATGACGACGAAGCCCAGGGCTATGAGGGCGTAGACGGAGCCCAACGAGAGCCCGTTGAGGAGAAGTTCGGCGAAGGTACTCATTTGGCGGTCTCCTCGCCGTCGGTTCGGTGGCGGTGGCTCTTGACGGGGTGCGCGTCGGCGACTTCGTCGGCTACGGGCTGCCCGTCGGCGGCTTCGTCGGCTACGGACCGGTCGCCGCGAGGTCGCCCGTCGGCGGGCTCGTCGTCCGAGCGTTCGCCCAGGTAGGCCCGTACGACCGCCGGATCGTTCTGTACGTCGGCGGGGGCGCCGTCCGCGATCCGGCGGCCGAAGTCCAGTACGGTCACGGCGTCCGCGAGCCGCATCACCACCCCCATGTCGTGTTCCACGAGCACGATCGAGATGCCGAGGCTGTCGCGGACGCCCGCGACGACCGCGGCGGTGCGCCGGCGTTCGTCGGCGGTCATGCCGGCGACGGGCTCGTCGAGGAGCAGGAGCCGTGGCTCCATGCACAACGCGCGCGCCAGTTCGGCGAGTTTCTGCTGTCCGTAGGGGAGTGAGCCCGCCGGGCGGGCGAGTTGATTCTCCAGTCCGACGAACTCGGCTATCTCCCGCACCCGTTCGCGGTGCCGGCGCTCCTCGCGGGCCGCCGACGGCAGCCGTAGCCCGGAGGCCACGAAGCCGCTGCGGGTCAACCGGTGCCGGCCGAGGAGCAGGCTGTCCTCGACCGTGGCGTGCGGCGGCAGCGCGAGGTTCTGGAAGATCCGGGCGACGCCGAGGCCCGCGATGCGGTGCGGGGGCAGGCCGGTCAGCTCCTGGTCGCCGAAGCGGACGCTGCCGGAGGCGGGCCGGTAGACACCCGAAAGGACGTTGAAACAGGTGGACTTCCCCGCCCCGTTGGGGCCGATGACCGCGTGCACGGTGCCGGGGCGGACGGTGAAGCTCACGGAGTCGAGGGCGGTCAGGCCGGCGAAGCGGACCGTCAGGTCCCGCACTTCGAGGGACGGAACGTCCGGCACGGGCTTCACCCCTCCCACCGGGACAGTGTCGGCAGGGTGCCGCGCGTCGGCGCGGCGTCGGCCGCCGCGTCCTCGTCGACCACGCCCAGATAGCGGCGGCGCACCTCGTCGGAGGCGGCGAGTTCGTCGGCCGGCCCCGACAGGGTCACCTCGCCGACCTCTAGGACGTACGCGCGCGAGGCGAGCCGCAGGGCGAGCGCCGCGTTCTGCTCGACGAGCAGCACCGAGGTGCCCTGCTCGTTGATCTCCCGCACGGTGTCGGCGATGCGCTGTGCCATCAACGGGGCGAGGCCCAGGGAGGGTTCGTCGAGCAGGAGCACCTTGGGCGCGGCCATCAGCGCCCTGGCCACGGCGAGCATCTGCTGTTCCCCTCCGGACAGCAGTCCCGCGCGCTGCTGGGCGCGTTCGGCGAGTACGGGGAACAGGTCGTGCACGCGGCGCAGTGCCCGCGCCCGCTGTTCCCGGCCGCCCGCCGAGCCCAGTGCCCCGGCGCGCAGGTTGTCCGCGACCGTCATCCGGGCGAACACCCTTCGCCCTTCAGGCACTTGGGACACTCCCGCGGCGACCACCCGGTCCGCGGAAACCCGGTCGATCGGCTGTCCGCCGAGACCGATCGTGCCGCCGGTCACCGCTCCCCCATGGAAGGAGAGCGTCCGGCAGATCGCCCGCAGCAGTGTCGTCTTCCCGGCGCCGTTGCTGCCGAGAACGGTGACCACGGCTCCTTCGGGTACTTCAAGAGACACCTGGCGCAGTGCGCGTACGGGGCCGTAGCCGACCGAAAGGTCCCTTACGAGCAGAGCGGAACCGCCCATGACCTTGCCACCTCCCCATCTCCTCACTCGGTGTGGCGCTCACCTCAGCATCGGCACAGGCGCCCGTCCACGGGGTTCGGGCGATACGCGGCGGGTGCCCAGAGGTGGTGGCCGGCCGTTGTGCACGCGCACAAGACCGCGTGTCAGGGGCCTGTCGAAGGTGCCGTGCGGGTGACATCCTCCGGCCATGGGAGGGCGCCGACCGCGGACCGGTCATGACTGGAAGCTGCTCGCGGAGTCCTGCACGGCTCTGCTGGAACGGCTGCCCGAGCTCGTCGACGAGCATCTGCGGCAGCTCACCGAATATTCCCCCGTCTATGGACAGGTGCTGCCGCACGACCAGCAGTGGCGGGAGGCCGAGGCCGCCATGCGCGTCGGCATCCAGACGCTCTCCGCGCCGCGGGACTCGCCACGCCGCGATCTGGAGCACGCCGAGGACACCGGCAGGCGGCGGGCCCAGCAGGGGCTTCCGCTGGAATTGCTCGTGCACTCCTACCGTGCCGCGGGCTATCTCGTCTGGGACGCGCTGATGGAGGGCGCGGTGGGGCTGGCGCCCGAGCGGATCTCGATGCTCATGCGCTCGGCGACCATGGTGTGGTCGGCGGTGGACGCGCAGGCCACGGCCGCCACCGAGGCGTACCGGGCCACCGAGGCGGAGCTGCGGCGGCGCACCGACGAACAGTTGCAGGCGCTGCTCGACGCCCTGCTCGAGGGGCAGCAGTCACCCGGGCTCGCCGCGCGGGCCGCCGCCGGGCTCGATCTGCCCGAGAAGGGGCAGTACGCCGTGGTGGTGCTGCGTGGCGAGCGCCATGACAGCCGCGACACCTGTTCGCGGCCGCTGGTGGGCGCGGGGCTGCGTTTCATCTGGCGGATGCGGGCGGACTGCGAGGTGGGAGTGGTGGCGCTGGACGCCGGGCAGGGGCTGGACGAGGTGGCCCGGCTGCTCGACGGACGGTGCCAGGGGCCGGGCGGGATCAGTCCGGTGGTGGCCGGGCTCGCCGAGCTGGGGCGGGCGCGGCGGCTCGCCGAGCTGGCGTTGCGCACCTGCACGCCGGACGCCCGGGATGTCGTACGGCTCGACCAGCGCATGCCGACCGCACTCGTGGTGAGCCAGCCGGAGCTGGCGGGGCGCCTGGTGGCGGACGTGTTCGGCGCCCTCCTCGAACTGGAGCCCGGCGACCGGGCCGTGCTCCTTGAGACCCTCGACGTGTGGCTGGCCTGCGAGGGCTCGGCCGGGCGCGCCGCGGGCCGGCTGTACTGCCACCGCAACACCGTCTTCAACCGCCTCCGGCGCCTGGAACAGCTGACCTCACGGTCACTGGCCCGGCCCCGGGACCTGATCGAGATGACACTGGCACTGGACGCGTACCGGTTGCCGGGGGTGGGGCGGTGAGGGATCCACGCCTTTGCCGGTGTCGCCCGTTGGCGGGTTGGTCCTGGTGAGGCGGTCGGCCGAGGGGAGTTGAGGATCGCCCCGGCCCGCCGGCTCGGTCAGCCGGCGGGTGGGGGTTCGAAGGCGGTGGGGAGTGAGCCGGGGGCGACCGGGGTGCGCTGGCCGGTGCCGGCCACGGGGAGGCGGGCGCCGTCGAGGGTGGGATCCACGTGGGCGGCGAACCATTCGTCCAGCCGGGCCGCCAGCCTCTCGCGGGTGGTCCGGCGTTCGGGGACGCCCGCGAGGTTGAGCTCCTCGCCGGGGTCGGTGGTGAGGTCGTACAACTCGTGTGGCCCGTGCGGATAGCGGTGGACGTATTTCCAGTCGCGGGTGCGGATCATGCGGACCGGGCCGTACTCGTCGTAGACGACCACCCGGTCGTGGCCCGAGGTGTCGCCGGTGCCGTCGAGGAGACCGGCGAAAGACCGGCCGGGCAGGGGCCGCAGGGCCGGGTCGGGGACGAGCGGGTCCAGGCCGAGGTGATCGAGGAGGGTGGGCAGCACGTCGTACTGGGAGAGCAGGGCGTCGCTGACCCGGCCCGCGGGGATCCGGCCGGGCTGGGCGACGAGGAACGGGACCAGGACGGAGCTGTCGTACATGTTCTGCGGGAAGGTGCCGTTGCCCTTGCCCCAGATGCCGTGGTGGCCGGCGTTGAAGCCGTTGTCGCTGGTGAAGATCACCAGGGTGGATCCGGTGAGGCCAAGGGCGTCGAGGCGGTCCAGAACGCGGCCGATCGCGGCGTCCATCGCGGTGGTCGCCGCGAAGTAGCCGATGAGGGCCTGCCGGGTGTCGGCTTCGCCGCCGACCGGGGAGCCGTCGGCGTCCAGGGGCTGCCAGGGGTGCGGAGTGCCTTGCGGGCAGGTGTCGAAGGGGCAGTCCTTGTACAACGCCGTGTACTGGGGCGGATGTTGGTCCTTCCACGGCTTGTGCGGGGCGGTGAAGTGCAGGGAGAGGTGGAAGGGTTCGGGGCGGTCGGCCTCGGCGGCGAGGAACCGTCCGGCGTCGTCGGCGAGGGCGTCGGTGAGGTAGGCGGGTTCGCTGGTGCGCACGCCGTCGCGGTACATGGGTGCGCCCCGGTAGGGTCCGCCGCCGCTCTCGTGGGCGTACCAGTGGGTGAAGCCCTTGCGGGGGCGGTCGTTGGCGCCGAGGTGCCATTTGCCGCTGAGGCCGAGGCGGTAGCCGGCGTCGGCGAGGAGGTCGGTGAAGAGGGTCTGGCCGGCGAGGAAGTCGATGCCCGTGCGGCCGGTGTGGTGGTACGACAGCCAGTCGTGGACGCCGTGCTGGGACGGGAGCCGGCCGGTGAACAGGGAGGCGCGGGCCGGTGAGCAGACCGGTGAGGTGCAGAAGAAGCGGCTGAGGCGGAGCCCGCCCGCGGCCAGGGCGTCCAGGCGCGGGGTCTGGATCTCGGTGTTGCCTGCGCAGCCGAGCGCCCAGGGGCCCTGGTCGTCGGAGAGGACCAGCAGGACGTTGGGGCGGGCGGGGTCGCGGCTTGCCATGGGTGCGGGTCTCCCGGTCTCGGTGTGGCGGGTGCCCGGAATCATTGGCGTGGATCAGCCTCTCGGTCAACTGTTCCAGCCATATGAACACGACATGACCTCCGGCGACACCTGCTGACGGAATGCCATAAAGACCGTCACCTGTGGGGTGATTCGCAGATTCATATTCGATTCATTACGCACAGAAGCCGTTGACTACCTCATGACATGGCACGAATCATTTGGCCATTCCTTCCCTCGCTTCAGGCCACCATCGGCCCCCACTACAGGAGCGCGCCCATGTTCGCTGCCGACAAGCCCACGGCCCCCGGAGGGCCCGGCCGGGCCCCCGGCCGGAGTCCTCTCACCGCCGCCCGGACCTTCAGCCGCCGTTCGGTGCTGGGCACCACCCTCGCCGCCACGGCCGGCCTGGCCGTCGGCTGCGGCAACGACTCCGCGGCCACCGGGGACGGCTCCTCCTCGTTCACCTACTGGTCCATGTGGAAACAGGACGAACCCCAGGCCACCGTCATCAAGGCGGCCATCGACCAGTTCACCAAGGACACCGGCGTCACCGTGGACGTGCAGTGGAAGGGCCGCCAGGTCGTCCAGCAGCTCGCCCCCACCCTCAACACCTCCAACGTCCCCGCCGACCTGGTCGACTCCGCCGACCGCTTCGCCTACGCCCAGCTCTACGCCACCGGCCAGGCCCTCGACCTGACCCCCGTGCTGGGCCTCGCGGTCCACGGCGAGAGCGGCAACACCGTCGGCAGCGTGGTCCCGGCCAAGTATCGCGACCTCGACACCACCGACGGTGTCCTGTGGCAGCTGCCCTACGAGGTGCTCACCACTCAGATCTGGTACGACGGCCATGCCCTGCCCGACGTCGCCGCCCAACCCCCGGCCACCTGGGACGAGTTCGCCGCGCTGCTGTCGACCCGGCGCCGCAGGCGGGGTGACGGGCCGCTCGCATTGGACGGCGACATCGCCGACTACGCCGCCTACTGGACGTACTACGCGGTGCTGCGCGGCCTCGGCCCCGGCGCGTTCGGCAGGGCGGCCGCCGACAAGAGCGGCGCCCTGCTGAAGGCGGACGGGTTCGTGGACGCTCTGGCGAGGATCGAGGACCTGGTCAAGGGCGGCGACTTCGCCAAGGGCTACGACGGCTCCAAGTGGCCCGCGGTCCAGCAGAAGTGGGCCAAGGGCAAGTCGGACTTCCTGCTGCTGGGCACGTTCGCGCCCAGCGAGACCGCGGAGTTCGCGGGCTCCGGCTTCACCTACCGCTCCTTCCCGTTCCCCGCGTTCGCCTCCGGAGGAGACGCCTCCCAGGACATCTCCCTGATCGGCTTCTCGATACCGAAGAAGGCGCGCAACGCCGCCGCCGCGCAGAAGTTCCTCGCCTACTTCTTCGCCAAGAAGCACCTGGAGGGCATCTCCAGCAAGGCGAAGAACCTCACCCCACGCGAGGACATCACCGCCCCCGCCGAACTCGCGGACGCGCAGAAGGCCCTCGCCTCCGGCACGGTCGTCAAGACGCTCGACGGGGTGAAGGAGACCGCGGCCGAGTGGTACACCAAGGTGTTCCAGCCGCTGAACACCAAGTTCCTCACCGGCGGCCTCACCGCCGAGGACTTCGCGAAGAAGCTGTCCTCGGACTCCGCCGGCTACTGGAAGACGGCCGCGTGAGCGCCACCGACACGGCGCCCGTCGCCGCGCCGGACCGCGCCCGCACCGGACGGCGCCCCGCTGCCGTCCGGGCGGCCGGCCGGCCGAGCCCGCTGTCCGCCCGCCGCAAACGCCTGTTCTGGCCGCTGCTGCTGCCGGCCGTCCTGGTCTACGTGGTCTTCTTCGCCGGACCCTCGCTGTACACGCTGTGGCTGAGCCTCAACGAGTGGGCGGGCGCGGGCCCCATGACCTTCGTCGGCCTGGACAACTACCGCCGGATGTTCCAGGACCCGACGTTCCATCACGCCTTCGCCAACACCCTCTGGATCATCCTGGGCGTGGGCGCGGTGACCTTCCTGACCGCCTTCGCGCTGACGATGTTCCTGCGCGACATGAAGGGCCGTAAAGCGGCCCGGTCGATCCTCTTCTTCCCCAACATCGTGCCCAGCGTCGTGCTGGCGATCCTGTGGGGCTTCCTCTTCCAGAGCGACGGACTGGTCAACGCCGTCGCCCGGGTCGCCGGAGTGGACGAGCCGCCCAACTGGCTCGGCCAGGAACACCTGTTCTCGGTGATCATGATCGGTCTGGTGTGGACGTCGACCGGCTTCTACACCACCATCCTGATGGCCGCCGTCGACCAGATCCCGCCCGAACTGTACGAGGACTGCGAACTCGCCGGCGCGAACACCTTCCAGAAGTTCCGGCACGTCACGCTCCCCCTGATGTGGGACGTGGTCGGGGTGTGCGCGGTGCTGTGGACGATCTCCGCGGTCAAGGTCTTCGAGTTCATCTACGCCTTCGCCGGCGCCGCGGGCCAGATGCCCGACACCGGCGTGTGGAACACCGCCCTCTACACCTACGGCGAGGCCTTCGCCTCCGGAGGTGTCCCCCGCTACGGCTCGGCAGCCGCGAGCGCCGTGGTGATGCTCGCCCTGGTCGCCGTACTGGTCGCCCTCGTCCGCAGGGTCATGCGCCGCGACTCCGTGCAGTTCTGACCACCGCCCTCGCCTCCCTGCCCCCGTACCCCTGACCCGGTCTCACGCTCTCCGACCGAGGCACCCGCTGTCCCTTCCCCCTACGTCCGCATCGCACCACGGAGGTCCACCGATGGCCGTCGCCAGTCCCGGCCGAAGTCCCGGCCCGCTCACCCGCCGGCCGCGCCGCCCCGGCCACGCCACCGGAGTCGCCCTCGTCTGGCTGTTCGCCGCCTTCAACATCCTGACCGGGCTGTGGCTGCTGGTCTCCTCGGTCAAGAGCGCCGACGGCATCTTCAGCTCCCCCTGGAAGATCCCGACCGACTTCCACTGGGACAACTACTCCCGCGCCTGGACCGGCGGCATGTTCGGGCAGGCCGCCGCCAACACCCTGCTCGTGGTGGGCGGCACCGCCGTACTCACCGTGCTGCTGGCCGCGCCCGCCGCCTACGTCCTCAGCCGGGTCACCACCCGCCTCAGCGGCCCCTTCACCATGTTCTTCGCACTCGGCCTCGGCATCCCGGCCCAGGTGGTGATGCTGCCGCTGTTCGTCGTCATGAACCAACTACAGCTAGTCAACAGCCTGTTCGGGCTGACCGTGGTCTACGTCGCGACCTCGCTGCCGTTCGCCGTGTTCTTCCTCACCGGCTTCTTCACCACCCTGCCGGTCGAACTGGAGGAGGCCGCCGCCCTCGACGGCGCCTCCCCGCTGCGCACCTTCTGGCAGGTCATGCTGCCGCTGGCACGCGGCGGACTGGTCACCGTACTGATCCTCAACGTCATCCAGCACTGGGGCGAGACCGTCTTCGCCCTCGTCTTCATCCAGACCACCGACCACCAGACCCTCTCCCTCGCCCTGCTCGGACTGCTCCAGCAGATGCAGTACAACGGTGCCGACTGGGGCGGCCTGTTCGCCGGAGTCGCCATCGTGATCCTGCCGGTGCTCGCCGCCTACATCTGGCTCGGCCGACGGATCATTGAGGGAATGACCGTCGGTTCCGTCAAGTGAGCCGCTCGACAGGGGGACTGACCACCATGAACGCCGACTCCGGCTCCCGTGACCTGAAGTTCCGCCAGCTCGCCGCCGACCTGCGGCAACGGCTCGTGCAGGGCATCTGGCCGGCCGACTCCCGGCTGCCCACCGAGAAGGAACTCGCCCACAGCAGCGGCACCTCGGTCAGCACCGTGCGCCGCGCCGTGGACGAACTGGTCGCCGAAGGGCTGGTGGTACGGCGTCAGGGTTCGGGCACTTTCGTGGTCCCGCCGAGCGCGCCCGCCCCGGGCCGCGCCCTGGTCGGCGTGATGGTCCCCGACACCGCTTTCTACTTCCCCAAGGTCCTCCAGGGCATCGAGGAGACCCTGTCCGCCGCCGGTGCCCGGCTGCTCCTCGCCTGCTCGGGCTACGACCAGGCCCGCGAGGCGGGCGACCTGCGGGACATGCTGGACGCGGGCGTCGACGGCCTCCTCGTCGTCCCCACCCTCAACGGCGCAGAACCGGCCGCCGACGTCCTGGCCAGGCTCGCCGCGCTTCCGGTACCGACCGTCCTCATGGAACGCCGGACCGCCTCCCTCACCGACACCAACACCACCGTCTGCACCCACCACGAGGCCGGCGCCCACGACGCCGTCCGGCACCTCGCGGCCCTCGGCCACCACCGCATCGGCCTGGTGCTGCGCGACTTCAGCCCCACCACCGGCCCGGTCGCCGACGGATTCCACCAGGCCATCAGCGAACTCGGCGCCGTCAGCACCGAGTTCCGGGCCGCACGCCAGGAGTGGAGCCCGGCGGCGGCCGACCGCTGCCTGGCCGCCCTGCGTGAGGCGGGCGCCACTGCCGCCGTCTGCTTCGGCGACCGGCAGGCCGCCCTGCTGCTCACCGCCGCCCGCCGGGCCGGGATCACCGTCCCCGGCGACCTCGCCCTTGTCGCCTACGACGACGAGATCGCCGACCTCGCCGACCTGCCGCTCACCGCGGTGGCCCCGCCCAAGGAACAACTGGGCAGAACCGCCGCCCGCCTCCTGCTGCGACGTCTGGAGGACCCCGCCGAACCGGACGTCCGGATCCTGCTGCGGCCCACCATCACCGTCCGCCAGTCCTGCGGAGCGACGGCCGCCCTCGCCGCCACCGGTACCGGCGCGACCGCCGCCACGACCCCCACCCCGCCGCCGACCCCCACCCTCCAGGAGAGCACCCCGTGAGCGACATCCGGCTCGGCCTGATCGGCGCGGGCGCCGTCGGTGCCCTGCACGCCGACGCCACCACCGGCACCCCCGGCCTGCGCGTCACCGCCGTCTGCGACCTCGACGCCACCACCGCCCACCGCGTGGCCGGCCCACTGGCCGCGGCCGTTTTCACCGACCACCGCGCGCTCATCGCCTCCGGCCTGGTGGACGCGGTCGTCGTCAACACCCCGCACGCCCTGCACACCGGCATCGTGACCGACGCCGCCGCGGCCGGACTGCACGTACTGGTCGAGAAGCCGATGGCGACCAGCACCCGGGACTGCACGCTGATGCAGCGCGCCTGCGAGGCCGCCGGGGTGCTGCTGTTCGTCGGCCACATCCAGCACTTCCTGCCACCGATGGCCGCCGCCAAGGCCGCCGTGGACGCGGGCGCGATCGGCCGGATCCTCGCCGTGCACGACTGGCGGACCACCGACTACCGCCCCGGCAGCCGTCCCGCCTGGTTCTTCGACCGGGCCGTCGCCGGCGGAGGCGTGTTCTTCAACATCGGCACCCACTGCGTGGACCGGCTGCTGTGGCTCACCGGCAGCCAGGCGGTCGCCGTCACCGCCACCGCGGCGACCCGGGGCGGGCTGCCGGTGGAGACCGACGTCCTGGCCCGGCTGGAACTGGCCGACGGGACGGCCTGCCACATCGCCGTCACCAGCGTCCTGCTGCCGCCCCGCGACGAACTCACCGTGATCGGCGAGCGCGGCACCCTCCTCGTCGCCCGGGGCCTCGGCGCCCGCCTGCACCCCGACGACGGCTCCGCGCCCGTGCTGCTGGCCGCCGAGTCCGAGGACGACGTCCCCAACGCCTTCCGCGACCAGCTCACCGCGTTCGCCGCGGCAGTCCGCGGGGAGCGGCCCAACGCGGTCACGGCCGACTACGGCCGTCGGGTCGTGCAGACCGTCGAAGCCGTGTACGCCGCCTGCGCCACCGGGCAGCCCCAGATCCTCCCCACACCGCTGGAGGTGCCCGTTGGCTGATCCCGCCGCCCCGCGCCCCGCGCCCCGGCCCGTGTCCTGGGAGCCGGCGTTCAGCACCCTCGGCTGCCCGAACGCCGGCGTCCGAGAGGTCGCCCGGCTGGCCCGCGAACACGGCTGCACCGGAGTCGAGTTGCGCTGCGACCCGCCCGAAGGACTACTCACCCCGCGCACACCGCCCGCCGAACTCGCCGAGACAGTGGACCTGTTGGACCGGGCGGGGGTGCGGACACGATGGCTGGCCGGGTACGTCCGGGTCGCCGACCCCGGCGTCACCGACACCGAATGCCTGCTCGCCCTCGCCGAGTTGACCGCCCTGGCCGCCGAGGTCGGCGCGGTGGGCATCCGAGTCTTCCCGGGCGCGGACCGCCCCGGACCGGAGGCGGACGCGCGGGCGGTACGACGACTGCGCGCCGCCGCCCCGCAGGCCGCCGACGCCGGAACCTCCCTGCTGCTGGAGACCCACGACTCCCACCCCGGGGGCGCCGACGCCGCCCGGGTCCTGAGCGCGGTCGACCACCCGGCGGTCGGCGCGGTGTGGGACGTACTGCACACCTGGCGGGCCGGGGAGAGCCCGGCGGAGTCGGCCGTACTGCTCGCGCCCTGGCTGCGGCACGTCCAGGTGAAGGACGCGGTCTCCCGGCAGGACCCGCGTCCATGCCTGCCCGGCACCGGCGCGGTCCCGCTGGACGCCGTACCCGCGGCCCTCACGGCGGTGGGCTACCGGGCCCACCTCAGCCTGGAATGGGAGAAACGCTGGTACCCGGAGATCCCGGGGCTGCCACAGGCGCTGGCGCACACCGCGCGGGCACTGGGACTCCCTGACACCTGGGCGGCACCAGGCCACTAGTCCGGCCTGGCGCGACAAGCCCACGCACGCCCGCACGCCCGCACCCCCGCACCCCCGCACCCCCGCACCCCCGCACCCCCGCACCCCCGCACCCCCGCACCCACATCAGACCGCGGCTGTCTGTCCGAGCCGCGGCCTACCCCCCGCACGCCCTCTCCCCCGCACGCCCCTACGCCCCTCCCCTCCTTCCCTCCCCTCCTTCCTCCCGTTCCTCCCGTGAAAGGCAGGACACCCCGTGTCGTACACCCTGGACGAGATCGCCACCCAGCCCGAGTGCTGGCTGCGGGCCGCCGATGCCGCCGTGGAGGCCGCCGACGCGCTGCCGCGGGCCGGTGAGGACGTTGCCGTCATCGGCTGCGGGACCTCGCTGTACATGGCCCGCTCCTACGCCGCCCTGCGCGAAAGCGCCGGTCACGGACGTACCGACGCCTTCGCCGCCTCACAGTTCCCGGCCGGCCGCCGCTACGAACGGGTCATCGCTCTCACCCGGTCCGGCACCACCTCGGAAGTCCTGCGGCTCATGGAGGAGTTGGGGCGCGACGCCCGGACCGCCGTCCCGGTCACCGCGATCACCGCGGACGGAGCCACCCCGGTGGCCGCTTCGGCGGGCCAGGTGATCGTGCTGCCGTTCGCCGACGAACGCTCTGTCGTGCAGACCCGGTTCGCGACCACCGCCCTCGCGCTGCTCCGCGCCCACCTCGGCGAGGACCTAGCCCAAGCCGTCGAGGACGCCCGCGGCGCGCTGCTGGATCCCCTGGACCCGACGCTGGTCGCGGCCGAGCAGGTGACGTTCCTGGGGGACGGCTGGACCTGCGGGCTCGCCGACGAGGCCGCACTGAAGATGCGGGAGGCGGCGGGTTCGTGGACCGAGAGCTACCCGGCCATGGAGTACCGCCACGGCCCGATCAGCATCGCCGCCCCCGGGCGCGCGGTCTGGGTGTTCGGCCCGGTCCCCGCCGGTCTGGACGAGGACATCGCCCGCACCGGCGCCACCCTGGTCCACACCGGGGGCCTGGACCCGCTCGCCGGCCTGATCCTCGCTCAGCGGCTGGCGGTGGCCCGCGCCGAGGCCGCCGGGCTGGACCCGGACCGGCCGCGCAACCTGACCCGTTCCGTCGTGCTCGGCTGACCGGGAAGGACCGCGCGCGATGAGGAACAGCAGCCCGCCGCCCGGCCTGGTGGTCGCCGTCGATGTCGGCGGCACCGGGATCAAGGCCGCGCTGGTGGCACGGGACGGCTCCGTGGTGCGCTCGGTGCGCCGGGAGACGCGGCGGGAAGCGGGGCCCGCGGCGGTGCTGGACCGGGTGACCGCGACCGCCGCCGAACTCGCCGCCGCCTGCGTGGCATCGACGGGGTCGGCGCCCCTGGCGGCCGGAGTGGCGGTGCCCGGCCTGGTCGACACCGCGCGGGGCGTGGCCCGGTATGCGGCCAACCTCGGCTGGCGGGACCTGCCGTTGCGTGACCTGCTGACCGAACGGCTGGGCCTGCCCGTCGCGTTGGGCCACGACGTGCGGGCCGGCGCGCTGGCGGAGGGGCGGCTGGGCGCAGGCCGGGAACACGACGACTTCCTGTTCGTCGCCCTGGGCACAGGCATCGCCGCCGCCCATGTCCGCGAGGGCCGGGTGTTCGAGGGCAGCCGGGGCGGCGCGGGCGAACTCGGCCATCTGGTCCTGCGTTCCGGCGGCGGACCACGCTGCGGCTGCGGCCGCCGGGGCTGCCTGGAGACGCTCGCCTCGGCGTCGGCGGTGGCCCTCGCGTACGCGGAGGCGAGCGGGCATGCCAGGTCCTCGCGGAAGGCCCCGCTCACGGGCGGAGGCGTACGCCCCGGGCTGGAGATCCCCGTCACCGCGGAGGGTGTGCGCGACCTGGTGCGGGCCGGTGATCCGGTCGCCCGACAGGTCTGGCGCCGGGCCGTGCACGCGCTCGCCGACGGCCTGGCCGCGTACACCGTGCTGTGCGAGCCCGAACTGGTCGTCCTGGGCGGCGGGTTGGCTCGCGCGGGCACCGATCTCACCGACCCGCTGCGCGAGGCACTGGCTCGGCGGCTCCCCTTCCACCGACCGCCCGAACTGGCCCTCGCGGCGCTCGGCGACCGGGCGGGCTGTCAGGGCGCCGCGCTGCTCGCCCTGGACCTGGCGGTGGCCGCGTGACCATCATCACCGTCACCCTCAACACCGCCGTGGACGTCACCTACACCGTCGACCGCATCCGTACCGGCGCCGTCCACCGGCTCGCCGACGCCCGGCACCGGGCAGGCGGCAAGGGGGTGAACGTGGCCCGGGTGCTGACCACGCTGGGGCGGTCGGCGCTGGTCGCGGGGCTGGTGGGCGGTCCGACCGGACAGCTGGTCCGACGGGACCTGGCCGCCTCCGGGATGGCCCAGTCGCTGACCGCCGTCGCCGGGACCACCCGGCAGACCGTGACCGTGGTCGAGACAGCGGCCGGGGACGCCTCGGTGTTCCTGGAGCCGGGCCCGGAGGTGAGCGCGGCCGAGTGGCGTGCGTTCACCGGCGAGTACGTCCGGCTGCTCGGCGGGGCGCGTGTGGTTGTCCTGTCGGGCAGCCTGCCACCCGGACTCTCCGAGGACGCGTACGGCCAACTGGTCGCCGCCGCCCGCCGGGTGGGCGTCCCTGTCGTCCTCGACACCGCCGGTCCTGCGCTGCTCGCGGCTCTGGACGCCGGGCCCGACCTGGTCAAGCCGAACGCCGTCGAGCTGCGCGAGACGGTCGGCGCCGGGGACCCCTTGGCGGGCGCCGAGGCTCTGCGCCGGGCCGGAGCGGGGTCGGTGGTGGTCTCACTGGGCGCCGAGGGGCTGCTCGCCGTCACCCCGGACGGAGTCTGGCGGGCCCGTCCGCCCGGGCCGCTGGCCGGGAACCCGACCGGTGCCGGAGACGCGGCAGTCGCCGCCCTGGCCGCCGGGCTGGCCGACGGTGCCCCGTGGCCGGAGCGGCTGCGGTCCGCGGTGGCACTGTCCGCCGCGGCCGTACGGGCCCCGCTCGCCGGCGACTTCGACGCCGTGACCTATCGCGATCTGCTGCCACGGATCGCCGTGACCGCCCTGACCGCACCGCGGCCGGCGGACCCGGTCGACGACATCCCTTCGTGATCACCAGGAGAACGACATGCCCCTCGTGGGAACCGGAACCCTCGCCGCCACCGCCGGCGCGGAAGGCCGCGGGCTCGGCGCCTTCAACGTCATCCAGCTCGAACACATCACCGCCATCGTCGCCGCCGCCGAGGAGACCGGCTGCCCGGTGGTGCTCCAGATCAGCGAGAACACCGTCCGCTACCACGGCGCCCTGCGCCCGCTGGCCCGTGCCGCGCTCAGCGCCGCCGAGGATGCCCGGGTCGCTGTGTCGGTCCACCTCGACCACGTCGTGTCGCCCTCGCTGGCCGAGGAGGCCGTCGCGCTCGGAGTGCCGTCGGTGATGTACGACGGCGCCGCCCTCCCCTACGCCGAGAACGTCGCCGCGACCGCCGCACTGGCCGAGCGCTGCCGTCGGCGCGGGGTGTGGGTGGAGGCCGAACTGGGCGAGGTCGGCGGCAAGGACGGCGCCCACGCTCCCGGGGTGCGCACCGACCCCGGCGAGGCCGCGGCGTTCACCGCCGCCACCGGGGTCGACGGGCTCGCCGTCGCCGTCGGCACCTCGCACGCCATGCTCACCCGGGACGCGGCGCCCGACTTCGCGCTGATCCGCGCGCTGCGGGCGGCGGTTCCCGTGCCGCTGGTGCTGCACGGTTCGTCCGGGGTCGGCGACGCGGGACTGGTGGAGGCGGTCGCCGCCGGCATGACGAAGATCAATATCTCGACGCATCTCAACTCCCGGTTCACCAAAGCGGTGAGGGACGACCTGACTGCCCATCCCGGTTCGGTGGACCCCCGGCGCTACCTCGGCGCGGGCCGGGACGCCGTCACCGCCGAGACCGCCCGGTTGCTGCGGCTGCTGAACCGCCCGCGGGCGGCGGTCGCGGTGTCCGCCACCGAACCGGCCGCCGCCCGCTGACTCCGCGGCCTCCCAACTCCGCCGGCTCCGCCAACTCCGCCCGCTCCGCCTGCTCCGCCAAGCTCCCCGGAACGTCCTCACCTCGTGAACGGAGTACCAGCGTGTCCGAGAAGTTCCCGCAGGTCACCACCGACGTCACCACTCCCCTTCCCCGATCCGCCGGCGCGTCCTTCGGCCGCCGGGGTTTCCTCACCGCCACCGCGCTGGCGCTCGCCGGACTGGCCGGGGCTCTCCCCCTCGGCCCCGGCGCCACTCTCGCCCACGCCGACGAAACCGCCGCCGACCCGTACGAGACCCTGCGGCTACTGTGGGCGGACATCCTCACCGGCGGGGCGATCGACACGGACGACGAGGCCTACGCCACCGCGCTGACGGCCGTCTCCGGCACCGCCACCACCCTGTGGAACACCCTGGCCCCGGACGCCGGCTCCCCCTCCCTCTGGCCGGACCTCCCCCTCACCACGACCACCCCCGCCAACCTGACCGCCAGCAGCAAGCAACTCGCCGCGCTGGCCACGGCGTACGTCACCCCCGGCACGGTCGCCACCGACGGCAGCGGACGCGTCCTGCACGGTGATGCCGCGCTCGGCGCCGCGATAGCCGACGGCCTGGACTTCGTCTGCACCCACCTCTACGGCGCCGACACCGCGGAGACCGGGAACTGGTGGGAGTGGGAGGTGGGTTCACCCCAGGCACTGCTCAACACGGCTGTCCTGGTACGCCCCTTGCTGACGACCGCCCGCCTGGACGCGCTGCTCGCCGCCGTCGACCACTTCGTCCCGGACCCGACGCTCAACCGGTACGGCGCCAACCGCACCGTCTCCACCGGCGCCAACCGGGTCGACCTCTGCCAGGTCGTCGCCCTGCGCGGCGTCCTCGGCGCGAGCTCGGAGCGGCTCGGCGCCGCCGTCGCCGCGCTCTCCGCGGTCTTCCCGTACGTCACCTCGGGCGACGGACTGTATGCCGACGGCTCGTTCGTCCAGCACACCTGGATCCCCTACACCGGCACCTACGGCATGGTGATGCTGCGCGGTCTCGGGGTGCTCTTCCAGCTGTTGGACGGCTCCGACTGGGCAGTCACCGACCCGGACTCCGCCAACATCTTCGGCGCCGTCGACACCGCCTTCCGGCCCTGGGTGTGGAACGGACTGTGCATGGACGCGGTACGCGGCCGGGCGGTCAGCCGCCCCGCCGAGACCGACTTCTACGACGGCAACCTGATCATCCAGTCGGTCCTGCGGGCAGCCGAGTCCGCGCCCGACGCCGCGCAGGCGGCCCGCTTCCGGAGCCTGGCCAAGGGCTGGATCACCCGGGGCGAGGAGGTGGCGCCCTTCTCGGCCACCGCCGGCGTCGCGGGCATCGCCCTGGCCGGCCCGGTGCTGGCCGACGACTCGGTCCCGGCGGCCGAGGAGGGGACGGGGCACGTCCAGTTCCCGTCGATGGACCGGGTGGTGCACCGCCGCGACGGTTGGGCCTACGCCCTCGCCATGTCCTCGTCCCGCACGGCCCGTTACGAGTGCAGCAACGGGGAGAACCTGCACGGCTGGCACACCGGCGACGGCATGGGCTACCTCTATCTGGCCTCGGACCCGACTCACCACACGGACGGCTACTGGCCCACCGCCGACCCCTACCGGCTGCCCGGCACCACCGTCGACACCCTGCCCCTCGACGACGGGGCGGGCACCGGCAGCCGGTCCGCCGCCGTCTGGTGCGGCGGGGCGAGCCTGGCCGGGACGTACGGCAGTGTGGGCATGGACTTCCGGCAGTACGGGTCCACCCTGACCGCCCGCAAGTCCTGGTTCCTGCTGGACGACTCAGTGGTCTGCGTCGGCTCCGCGATCACCGGGGGCAGCGGCGCCGAAGTGACCACGGTGGTGGAGAACCGCAGCCTGCACGAGGGCGGCCACAACACCCTCACCGTGGACGGCGTCGCCCAGCCCGCCACCACCGGCTGGTCGCAGACCCTGTCGGTGTCGTCCTGGGCGCACCTGGAGGGGGTGGGCGGCTACCTCTTCCCCGGCGGCGCCACCGTCGAGGCGGCCCGCACCGACCGCACCGGCTCCTGGAGCGGCATCAACACGCTCAACGGCACGACCGACCAGCTCACCCGCCGGTACGTCTCCCTCTGCCTGCCCCACGGCACCGCCCCCTCCGACGACTCCTACGCCTACGTACTGCTGCCCGGCCTCAGCCACACCGCGACCCGGGCGCGGGCCGCCGCACCGACCGTCACGGTGCTGTCCCGGACGGCGGGCGCGCACGCGGTCCGGGACGAGGCGAGCGGGGTGATCGCGGCCAACTTCTTCACCGCGGGCAGCGCGGGCGGGATCACCGTCTCGGCACCTTGCTCCGTCATCACCCGGCAGCACGGAGGCCGGGTGACGGTCGGCATCTGCGACCCCACCCGGTCCTCGGGGACGGTCACCGTCACCCTTTCGGTGGGCGGCACCCTGGTCGACGCCGACGAGGGGCTCACCGTGACCTCCGCCACCGGCTCGCCCGCCCTCACTCTCACCGCCGCGCTGTCCGGCACCGCCGGCGCCACCCGGGAGGCCACCTTCACCCTCGCCTCGGCCGCGCTCACCCCGGTCGCCGACACCTACGTCCGCGACGGTTCGTACGCCGCCACCGCCTACGGGGCGGCCACCACCCTGGTCGTCAAGAACGCGACCGGCACCGGCTACACCCGGCAGGCCTATCTGACCTTCGACACCGCACCGGTCCTGGGCACCGTCACCACCGCCACCCTCTCGGTGTACGGATACGTCTCCGACTCCGGCGGCACCTCCGCAACCCTCACCGCACACAGCGTCGACGCGACACAGTGGACCGAGTCGGGCCTCACCTGGGACACCCGGCCCGCCCTGGGAACGGCACTCTCGAACGCCGTCGCCACCACGACCAAGGCGCCCCTCCTGTTCGACGTGACCGCCGCCGTGGTGGGGAACCTCGGCGGCCGGATCACCATCGCCCTCACAGAGGACTCCCCGGGGCTCGCGGTGATCCTCAACTCCCGTGAGAACAGCGTCAGCCCGCCGCTTGTAACCCTCACCCTGGCTGACGACTGACGACTCCAGGGGCCAGGGACGGGGCCGGTCCGGCCCGTCTCTGGCGACCGGGGCATGGCGCGGGGCTGGAGGGGCGCACGCTCCGGAACCGACAGTGCGCCTGTTGGGGGTCTGGGGCAAGTTCCGTGGTGTGCCAGACCCCCAACTCGAGATGTCCAGGCGGGGTTGTGCCGGAGTTCGGGATAAGACCGCCACGGGGCCGCCCTGCGGGGTGGCGGTGTTCAGCGCCGGGCTGCCATGGCTGCCGCGACCTTGGCCAGGATGCGGTGCAGGACGGGGACCGGGATCGCCGGATTGGTGACCGCCTCGCATGCCGTGTCGCGGTCGTGCAGCAGCCCGGCAAGGACGCGGGCCGGCAGCCGAGGATTGCGCACCGCGATGCCGCGGACGTGGGCCGCCGGGTCGTTGAGCAGCCGCACCGCGTCGGCCGGTGACAGCCGGGGGTCCTCGGCCGCGCGGCGGCGCACCTCGGCTTCCGGGTCGCGGGCGAGGCGTGCGACGTCGGCACGTGTGGACTGCGGATCGTCCAGGGCCAGGCGGCGCATCCGCCCATCGGGGTCGCCGGCGTAGCGCAGCAGGCCCGTACGGGGGAAGTTGGGGTGGCTGCGGGGGCGGCCGGGGTGCGTGAAGCTGCCGTCCCACCAGCGCCAGACCTCCAGCAGCATCTCGGCCGGGGCGTCGTCGCACGATTCGGCGAGGAACAGGCGGACAGTGCGGTCCTCGTCCCGGGCCAGACGTTCCACGACGTCCGGTGGAAGATGCCGGGCACGGGCCACGCTTCGGCGGATGAGCGGATGGGACGATACGGCGAGGCGGCGCATCGCGTCGGCGTCATCGTGCAGGTCCTTGACCCAGGGCAGAGTGTGCGACATCAGGGTCGGGTCGAAGTCGTGGCGTACCGCGGCACGCTGTTCTTCGTTGAGGTCGGGCCGCAGTACCACCGCCGAGCGGATGTCGTCGTTCGGGTCCTGAGCCAGGACGGTGACGCTGTGGGCACTGAGCTGCGGGTTGGCGGCCAGCGCTCGGCGTACCTCCGTGTCATCGTCCCGGACCAGCTCCGCCTCCAGCTCGGGCGAGAGACGGCACTGTTCGAGTGCGCGCCGGGGCGCGGGCAGCGCGGCAAAGACCTCGCGGGGCATGGGGACGGCGGTGTGGTGGGCGAGCAGCGCCGCCGTGCGCACCGCGTCGTCGGTGTCGGCCAGCAGTCGTGCCCGCAGCGGCGCGGCCGTCTTCCCACCGGGCGCAGGCCGCCGCGCGCACCTGGGGATCGGCGTCGGCCGCGAGGCTGGGGAGGTGGTGCGGGGGAAGCCTCGGGAGTTCGGCGGCCTGAGCGCGGGAGGAGCCGGCGAGGAGGTCGTCGTAAAGGTCCTCGGGCAGTTCGAAGCCCCGGGCGCGGGCATGCTCGGCCCAGAGCACGCGCCGGCTCGGCGACGGTTCGGCGCGGACCAGGCGTACCCACTGATCGGATGTGAGCTTGGGTCGGAAGGTGTCCGCGGGCCTCGACCGCACTTGCGGATCGGGATGCGCCAGGGCGGCGTCGAGTACGGCAGGCCGGTCCCAGTCGTGCAGCAAGCCCGCCTCCACGTCCAGCAGTCGGATCAGGAGTTCGTCCGTCGCGGCCGGATTGGACCCGATGCCCTCGGCCCAGTGCAGAGGCCACGCACGTGGGCCGGGCACCGCCGCCCACACCTCGGCGCGTTCGGCCTCCGTCTCGCGCCCGGCGGCCGCGGCGGCTTCCTCCAGCCGCTCCGGCAGCCGGTCGAGGGCCGTCACCCGAGGCCCGTCCGCGCCGGGCACCTGCGCCAGCAGCACCTGCCCGTCGAGGGAGAGCGCCACGAACCCGGGGTCGCCGGTCAGCTCCGGCACACCGCTCCCGGTGCACCGGACCCGGGTCCACCAGGAGTCGTTGCCGCCGATCCGGTGTCCGAGAACGGCCACCAGGAACTCGCCGTCGGCATCGCGAAGGCGGCGCCACCATGCGGCGTCGAGCGCTTCCCGGGCCGCGCCGTCCGGTGCCGCGATCCCCCGCGCGATCCGCCAGCCGGCTTCCGGCGGGAACAGGCTGCCCGGGAGCACGTCCTCGACGACCGTGAGTCCGGCGCGTTCGAGTAGTTCGTGGAGTTTCTGTTCGTGCGGCACCCGGTCATGATCCCCATCGGCCCATGGTGGGACAAGGCCCTCAGCCAGGCGCACCGCCTTCACAGTCGATGTCGCTCCCCGCCCGCCAACGGCTTCGACGCACCCCACGAGGAGGCCAAGTCGACCTACGAGGGGATGGACTCCGCCCTGGCGGGCTGGTTCCAGTTCCAGTGCGGCGACGAGGCTACGGGGGGCTGATCGGCCCGCATCCTGGTCAGGAAATGCGGGTGCTGAGTCCTGGGCCGTGAAGGCAGGATGCCCGCATGTCTACCGAGGTCAGCGGAATGATCGAATGTCGGCCCGGTGCCCGTCTCTGGGGTCCCGGTGACGAGGACTCCGGGTGGCACTCCGCCATCGACCTCTTCCTGCTCAACAACGGCAACGCCTACGACGCCCTCGCCTGCCTTTTCGGCATTCGCAACTCCTTCGGCTTCCGAGCCCTGGCACAAGACCGCGGCTTTCCCTGCGATGCGTCCAAGACGCTACGAGCCGAGTACGCCCTCTACGACGCCACCGGCGATGCCCACGGGACCACATGGATCACCTGGGCCGAGCTCGCCTGCGCCGACTGGCAGGAAACAGACAGCTCCGGCAAGCGAAGCCGGGAGTCGGTCGCCGGAGACCAAACCCACTGGGGACCGGTCTGGAGCGTGATGCGGACACTCGGCGAACTCCACGGAGCCGACCATGTACGGCTTGTTGCCTGGTTCCACTGAACTGGACTCCGCGCAGAGTCGCCGCATATCCGACAGGAGGCAGCCGTGGCCGAACGCGACATCATGCTCAACGAACTCGCGCAAGCACTGCGCCCGATGCCACAGAGGCATCGAATGGTTCGACACGCTCGGCCCAGAGGAACAGGCCGAAGTGCTGCTGGTTCTGTGCCGCCACTGTGCCCAGGCGATCGTTCGCCGTCCGGTCCCGACTGGGATCAGCCGGGCGCGGCCGGTCCCTGCGGGGAGTGCCGTCGGTGCCCGCGGGGACCGTTCACTGCCCGGTGCCCGCGGGAATTGTTCACCGTCCGGTCCCCACCGGGATCTGCCCCGCGCGGCCCGCCTCGGGCGAGGAAGGTCCCGCCAGGATCAGCCTCGCGGCCCGCCTCAGGTGAGAAAGTCCCGTCCGATGTTCTCCGCGACCCGCTCCAGGATGGGGCCCGCGTCCTCGACGCACTTCGCGATGTCGGGTTCCACCTCGGTGAGGGGGTAGGCGCGGCGGATGCCGGCCTTGCCGAGGGCCTCCGGGCGCAGGGCAAGGCGGCCGCAGACCGCGACGACCTCCTTGCCTGCGGCGCGCGCGGCGGCGGCGACCCCGGCGGGGGCCTTGCCGTGCAGGGTCTGCTCGTCGAGGGAACCCTCGCCGGTGATGACCAGCGTGGCGCGCTCCAGCGCGGGCGCGAAGCCGAGGACGTCGAGCATGACCTCGATACCGGGCCGGAAGCGGGCGCCGAGGACGAGCGCGCCGTACCCGATACCGCCCGCCGCGCCGGCGCCGGGCGCCGCCGCGTACTCGGCGGCCCGGGAGCCGATGGCCTTCTCCAGGACGGCGGCGAAGTGGGCGAGGGACGCGTCCAGCGCGGCCACGTCGTCGGGGCTCGCGCCCTTCTGCGGGCCGTACACGGCGGGTGCGCCCTTGGGGCCCGTGAGCGGGTTGTCCACGTCGGAGGCGAGGACGAGGTCGACCGAGGAGATCCGGGTGTCGAGGCCGGACAGGTCCGCGGTCACGACCTCGCTCAGCGCGCCGCCGCCGGGCGCGACGGGCTCACCGTCGGCGTCCAGGAACCGCGCGCCGAGCGCGGACAGCATGCCGGCGCCCCCGTCGGTGGTGGCGCTCCCGCCCACGCCGAACACGATGGACCGGGCTCCGGCGTCCAGCGCGGCCCGCAGCAGCTCGCCCGATCCGTACGTCGAGGACGTGAGCGGCGCGAAGACCCCGGCGGGCAGCCGCTGCAACCCGCTCGCCTCGGCCATCTCCACGACCGCCGTGCCGTCGCGCAGCGCGTACGCCGCCGTCACCTCGTCACCGAGCGGACCGGCGACCCGCACCTCACGCCGTTCGAATCCGGCCGCCACGGCCGCGTCGACGGTGCCGTCCCCGCCGTCGGCCACCGGCAGCGCCTCGACCTCGACCTGCGGCGCGGCCCGGCGCAGCCCGGCTGTCACCCGCTCGGCGACCTGCACGGCCGTCAGCGTTCCCTTGAACTTGTCCGCGGCGATCAGCACACGAGCCGCCTGCCGAGTCCGGTTCACAGCAGCGTCCGCCACCTTGCATCCCCTTGCTTTCGAGCCTTGCTCACGTCAAGGCAGTCGCGCCGCTGCGACCTTAACCGGAGGAAGCCCTCGCCGTCATGCCCCGCCCGGCTCACGGAACACCTCGCGCGACCGGCCGTGATCGGGCACCCCGGAGCCCTCGCGCGGACCGGCCGCGCGGACGGGGCGGCTCGTTACCCTTCCTGGATGACCATTCAAGACTTCGCCACGTACATCGCGGGCCTGCCCCGCGTCCTCGCCGGGGCCGCCGCCCTCTTCCGTGATTCCGACGGGCGCGTCCTGCTGGTCGAGCCGAACTACCGTGACGGCTGGGCCCTTCCGGGCGGCACCGTCGAATCGGACGAGGGGGAGACTCCGCGCCAGGGCGCCCGCCGGGAGACCGTCGAGGAGATCGGCCTCGACATCGCACTCGGCCGGCTGCTCGCCGTGGACTGGGTGCACGGCACGGCGCGGCCCCCGCTGGTGGCCTACCTGTACGACGGCGGAGTCCTCACCGAGCAGGACTTCAACGCGATCCGGTTGCAGGAGGAGGAGCTGCTGTCTTGGCGTCTCGTCCCGCGGGAGGAACTGCCGGAGTACCTTCCGGGCGCGCTGGGCCGACGCGTCCTGGCCGCGCTCGACGTGCTGACGGAGGGCACGGGGACGGTGGAGCTGGAGAACGGTCACCGGGTCGGCTGACTCCACGACTCCCCTTACTCGATGGACCCCGCGCCGACGGACGTCCTACCCTTCGGCCCATGACCAGGCCTCTCGTCGCCGTCCTCAGCGGAGCCGGTATCTCCACCGACTCCGGGATTCCCGACTACCGCGGCCCCAACGGGGTGTGGCGGAAGGATCCCGAGGCCGAGAAGCTCGTGACGTACGAGTACTACATGGGTGATCCGGAGATCAGACGACGGGCGTGGCAGCTGCGGCGGCGGAACGGCACGCTGGTGGCCGAGCCGAACGCCGCGCACCTGGCCGTGGCCGAGCTGGAGCGGACCGGGGTGCCGGTGCGGGTGATCACCCAGAACGTGGACGGGCTCCACCAGCTCGCCGGGATGCCCGCCCGCAAAGTGCTCGAACTGCATGGCACGGCGCGGACCCTGGTGTGCACCGAGTGCCACGACAGGGCGCCGATGGAGGCCGCGCTCGCGCGGGTCGAGGCCGGTGAGGAGGACCCGGCGTGCCTGAAGTGCGGCGGCATCCTCAAGTCGGCGACGGTGATGTTCGGCGAGCGGCTGGACCCCGTCGTCCTCGGTGAGGCCCTCGCGATCACCAAGGCGTGCCAGGTGTTCATCGCCGTCGGGACCAGCCTCCAGGTGCAGCCCGCCGCAGGGCTCGCCGGGATCGCCGCGGACCACGGGGCACGCCTGATCATCGTCAACGCCGAACCGACGCCGTACGACGATCGCGCCGACGAGGTCGTACGCGAGCCGATCGGCACGGCACTGCCCGAACTGCTGCGCCGCCTGGGCGACGACAGCGGCGGGTAGCGGCTGACCGCGTGCCGGACGGGTGCCATGCGGCGCGGGTCACACCGTGGTGCGGTCGCGGGGGGGCACGACCGTCGCGACCGGTGCTCGCCCTTCACGGCCGCCGCCAGTTCGTCGGGGGTGCAGGTCTCCGCCGCCCGGGTGTGTCGACGGCCCCTCACCCCGTTGCACAGCCCGGATGAACCACCGGTGTCCGTTACGAGATGTCCGTTACGAGAAGAGGGCGGCGCCGCTCTCGAAGTCCAGCAGCCGCTGCTTGCGGTCGAGACCGCCGCCGTACCCCGTGAGGCTGCCGTTCGCACCGACGACGCGGTGGCAGGGCACGATGATGCCGATCGGGTTCTTGCCGTTGGCTAGGCCCACCGCGCGGGAGGCTCCCACGTTGCCCAGGACTTCGGCCAGTTCGCCGTACGAGCGCGTCTCGCCGTAGGGGATCCGCCGGAGTTGCTCCCAGACACCCTGCTGGAAGGGCGTTCCGTCGAGTCGCAGCGGCAGGTCGAACTCCTTCAACTCGCCCGCGAAGTAGGCCGCGAGCTGGTCGGTCACCTCGTCGAGGAGTGCGTCGTCGTCGCGTGCGCCGAAGCTCTCCTCGGCGGGGCGATGCCGCTGGCCGACCATGTAGAGGCCGCAGAGGGCACCTTCGTCGGCGACGAGGGTCAGCGGTCCGTAAGGGCTGTCGATCACGGTGTGGCGCTTCATGAATCGTCCTTGTGTGGGCTCATACCTGCCTACTGGGGAAGGAAGTTGATCGGGTGGCTGTCCGTCGCCCACAGGTACTGGACCGCGTACGCCCGCCAGGGGCGCCACGCCGCGGCGCGTGCCGTGAGTGCGGCGGGAGTGGACGGCAGGCCCAACTCCTGTGCCGCGCGCCTGATTCCGAGGTCCGTGGGGAGGAAGGCGTCGGGATCGCCCAGGGCGCGCATGGCGATGACGTCGACGGTCCAGGGGCCGAAGCCCGGCAGGGAGAGGAGCCGGGCGCGGGTCTCCTCCCAGTCGCTGTCGATGCCCAAGTGGAGCGAGCCGTCGGCGAGTTGACGTACGAGGGTGGTGAAGGTGGCGCGGCGGGTGCGCGGCATCGCGAGGGACTCGGGGTCCAGCGCGGCGAGCGACTCGGGTGACGGGAAGAGGTGGGTGAGCCCGCCCTCGGGGTCGTCGACCGGGTCCCCGTACGCGGTGACCAGACGCGCCGCGTGGGTGCGGGCCGCGGCCGTGGAGACCTGCTGGCCCAGTACGGCCCGTACGGCGAACTCGTCCTCGTCGACCGTGCGCGGCACCCGGCGGCCCGGCGCCTTGTCGACGAGCGGCGCGAGCAGCGGGTCGGTGCGCAGCTGCTCGTCGACGGCGACCGGGTCGGCGTCCAGGTCGAGCATGCGGCGGCAGCGGCTGATCGCGACGGGCAGGTCGCGCAGGTCGGTGAGGGTGAGGCGGCAGGCGATGTGGTCGGGGTTCGGGGTGAGTCCGACGATCCCGTGGCCGTAGGGCAGGCGCAGGGTGCGCCGGTACGCGTCGTCGCGCCACTCCTCGACGCCCGGTACGGCGGTCGCCGCGAGGTGGCCGAAGAGGTTGTCGGGGTTGAGGGGGGCGCGGAAGGGGAGCCGCAGGCTCAGCGCTCCCGGTGCGGCGGCGCCCGCCTTCCGCCTGGGCAGCCGGGCGCGCAGTTCGCTCGGTGAGAGTGCGAAGACCTCGCGGACGGTGTCGTTGAAGGTGCGGATCGAGGAGAACCCGGCCGCGAAGGCGATCTCCGCCATCGGGAGCGGAGTGGTCTCGATGAGCAGTCGCGCGGTCTGGGCGCGCTGGGCACGGGCGAGGGCGAGGGGGCCCGCGCCCAGTTCGGCGAGGAGCTGCCGCTCGATCTGGCGGGTGCTGTAGCCGAGCCGGGTGGCGAGGCCCGGTACGCCCTCGCGGTCCACGATCCCGTCGTCGATCAGGCGCATGGCGCGGGCGACGAGGTCGGCGCGCTGGTTCCACTGGGGCGAGCCGGGGCTGGTGTCGGGGCGACACCGCTTGCAGGCCCGGAATCCGGCCTGCTGACAGGCGGCCGCGCTGGGGTGGAACGTCATGTTCTCCGGCTTCGGCGGCACCACCGGGCAGCTGGGCCGGCAGTAGATGCGCGTCGTCACGACCGCCGTGAAGAACCAGCCGTCGAAGCGCGCGTCCTTCGACTGGACCGCGCGCACACAGCGTTCCGTGTCGGTGTGCATCCCGTTCTGCATGCCTCAAGCATCGGGCACGCGCGAGGTCAGGGCTGGCGGGAATCCGACATCGACCTCGCGGACGCAGGGACCGGCCTTCGGCCCGCCTGCCGAAAGGGCCCCTTGCCCGGCTCTCGGGGTGGCGCCGGTCACACCACCCGGCGCCGTACCAGCACTCCCAGCGCCAGCAGTCCCGGCAGCAGTGGCAGCCACACGGTCAGGAGCCGGTAGCCGAGGACGACGGACGCCGCCGCGCCGGCCGGTGCGCCGGCGAGGGTGAGGGCCAGGGCGAGGGCGGCGTCCAGGGAGCCGAGGCCGCCCGGGGTCGGGAGCAGGACGGCGGCGCTGCTCGCGGCGAGGTAGGCGAGGGCGACCTGGGCAGGGGGCAGCGGCAGATCGATGGCCTGGGACACCGCGATCACCACCGAGGCGTGCAACCCGGCGAAGGCGAGCGAACCGCCCCACAACGCGGCCGCCCGCGCGGGGAGTTCGTGCACGGCGCGGACATCGGCGAGCACGGCCCGCAGGACACGCCGCAGCGGTCCCTTCAGGAGCGCCGCGGCGAGGGCGGCCACCGCGACGGCGACCGCCACCGGCGCCGCCGGCACGTGCGGAACGCGGAGTACGCCGGGACAGGCCAGCGCGAGGGACGCGATCAGGAAGCCTCGCGCCACGGCTCCCGAGGTGGCCTTGACCGCGAGGGCGGTCGCCGACCGGGCGAACGGCAGTCCGCACCGGGTCAGGAAGCGCAGGTTGACCGCGCCCGCGCCCAGGCCCGCGGGCAGTACGTGGTTGGCGGCGGACGCCGCGAACTGCACGGCCACCAGCCGCCGCGCGGGCAACGGCCGGGCCACCGCGCCCTGTTGGGCGAGTGCGGAACACGCCCAGGTCGCCACGGTGGCGGCGCTCGCCACCAGCAGCCAGCCCCGGTCGGCGTCTGCCAGCCGCGCGACTCCCTCCTCGACCACCGGCCAGTGGCGCCGCGCCAGGTACAGCGCGCCCAGCACCACGAGGAGCGAGACCCCCGCCTGCCAGGAGATCCGCCTGCCGACGGTCGGGTTCGGCGTCGTGGGAGCGGCCGGCGGAGCGCTCATGCCGCCGGGCCTCCCCCGGCACGGACACGCGGCTCAACTGTCACGTGCCGTGTGCCGGCCGGGCGGGCGACCGTGGCGGCACCCGCCACGTGCAACGTCCTGGCCATCGTCCGCCCCTCACCGCCGCAGGCCGAAGGGCCTCTGCACAATCACGGACAAATTACCGCGCGCCGCGCGGGGGTGCAGGGCGGGTGCGGCATCCGGAGGCGCGGGCGGGACCGGCCGCCGGGAACGCTGCCGGGGGTGGTGGTGCCCCTGGGGCGTCAGTCGCCGGGCGGGTCGTCAGCCGGCGGGCTGTTGCGCGGCGGGGCGCGGGTCGGCGAGCTCCGGGGACGACCGGTCAGCCGACTCCGGAGATGACCGGTCAGCGGAGGCCGGAGATGACCGGTCAGCGGACTCCGGAGATGGCCGGTCAGCAGACGCCGGAGATGACCGGTCGGCCGTCCCAGGTCGACGAGGACCGTCCGCCGGCGCAGGGCGCAGTCCTGCCGTCCACTTCTCCTCGATGCGGGCGGCCTTCCACACCACCAGGGCGATGACCCAGGTGGCGACGAACAGCCCGACGATGACGAAACCGACGGTGTTGAGGTCGAGGTCGCCGACCCGGTCCCAGAAGGCTCCGTGCAGGTTCAGCCGCTCCGCGAGCAGGCCGAGGAGTTCGACCGTGCCGATGATCAGGGCGACGGCGACGGACAGCCCGGTGATGGTGAGGTTGTAGTAGACCTTGCGCACCGGCTTGGAGAAGGCCCACCCGTAGGCGAAGTTCATGAACGAACCGTCGATGGTGTCGAGCAGGCACATGCCCGCCGCGAACAGGACGGGCAGGCACAGGATCGCGTACCAGGGCAGCCCGGAGGCCGCGCCCGACCCGGCGAGGACCAGCAGGGCGACCTCGGTGGCCGTGTCGAAGCCGAGCCCGAAGAGCAGACCCAGCGGATACATCTGCCCGGGCCTGGTCACCGACTTCATGACCCGGCCGAGCAGACGGTTCATGAGCCCGCGGTTGTCGAGCTGCTCCTCCAGGGCCGCCTCGTCGAAGTGGCCGGAGCGCATCTGCCGGAAGACCTTCCAGATCCCGGCGAGGATGACGAGGTTGACGGCGGCTATGACGTACAGGAAGGTCCCGGAGACCGTCGTACCGATCAGCCCGGTGACGTCGTGCAGGCGTGAGTCGTCGTCGCGTACGGGTCCGGCCAGCGTCCGGACGCCGAGGGAGAGCAGGAGGGCCAGCCCGAAGACGATGCTGGAGTGGCCGAGCGAGAACCAGAACCCGACCGACAGCGGCCGTCGGCCCTCGCTCATCAGTTTGCGGGTGGTGTTGTCGATGGCCGCGATGTGATCGGCGTCGAACGCGTGCCGCATGCCCAGGGTGTACGCGGTCACGCCGATCCCGACGCCGAACGATTTCGTGCCGATGCTGTAGTGCTCCGGCGCCACGACGGCGACGAGGGTGAACCAGCCGATCACGTGCAGGGCGATGATGACCGCGGCCATCCCGCCGAGCCGGCCCCACTCCTGCCGCGTGAGCGACGTACGACGCATGGGGGCCTTCTCTCGGGACCGGCGGAGCTTTCGGGTGCGCCTCCCACCCTGCTGCTCACCAATCCCACCTGCAATCAGCTCGCAGTAAAGCTTGGACCAGCACTTCCCAAGCCCCGCACTTCCTAGGCCCCGCACTTCCCCTACTCCGCATTTCCCCAGCTCGGCCGGCTCGCGGGAAGCCGTCCGAGCGGCTACGCGGCGGGCTTCTCCCAGACGGAAACATGCCCGCCGCTCTCGCTGGTGAAGGGTTCGCGGGTCCATCCTTCCCACCGCTCGCACAGGCGCAGGCCGGCGAGCCGGGCCATCAGGTCGAGCTCCGCCGGCCAGACGTAGCGGAAGGGGATCGACCGGTACCGGCCGTGCCCGTCGACGACCTCGACGTAGTTCGAACTCACCTGCTGGGTGGCCACGTCGTAGTCGTCGAACGCCCAGCGCGTCGGGCTGGCGTGGAAGGGTACGACGGTCTGCCCGGCCGGGAGTTTCCGCAGCTCGGGGACCATGACCTCGATGACGAACCGGCCGCCGGGTTCGAGGTGGGCCGCGACGTTGCGGAAGCAGTCCACCTGCGCGTCCTGCGTCGTCAGGTTCATGATCGTGTTAAAGACCAGAAAGGCGACGGAGAAGGTCCCCTCCACCTTCGTCGTCGCGAAGTCGCCGATCGTCACGCCGATCGTGTCGCCGCCCGGCTTGGCGCGCAGCCGGTCCACCATGGCCCGCGACAGGTCGATGCCGTGGACCGGGACTCCTCTCCGTGCCAGCGGCAACGCGACGCGCCCCGTCCCGATGCCCAGTTCCAGCGCCCGGCCGCCACCGGCGAGCCCCGCCAGGAAGTCGACCACCGCCCCGACGACCTCCGGCCGGAACTCCTCCGCGGACGACTCGTCGTAGGTCGCCGCGACACTCTCCCCGAAATACCCGTCCTCGTCCGTCACAGCCGGACCGTACTGCGGAAGGCGCCCCAGCCGCCCGGCAATTTCCCTCGGCTGCCCCCTGTCGAGGACAGTCAGCGGACCCGCGCGGCGAACGCCTCGTACGCCCGCTCGTCGAAGAGGACGAACCGGACCTCTTCGACCGCCGTCGGGGTCTCCTCGACCGTCTCGACGGCCACGCGGGCGGCGTCGTCCATCGGCCACCCGAAGACGCCGGCCGAGATGGCAGGAAAGGCGACGGTGCGCGCGCCCAGCTCGTCCGCCACGCGAAGGGACTGCCGGTAGCAGGAAGCGAGCGGGGCGGAGTCGCTGCCGGGGCCCTGCCACACCGGGCCGACGGTGTGGATCACCCAGCGCGCGTCCAGTTCGCCCGCCGTGGTGGCGACCGCCTGTCCGGTGGCCAGGCCCTTGCCGTAGTGGGAGGCACGGAGCTTGCGGCACTCGGCGAGGATGGCGGGTCCGCCCCGGCGGTGGATGGCGCCGTCGACGCCGCCCCCGCCGAGCAGCGAGGAGTTCGCCGCGTTGACGACGGCGTCGACGCTCTGCCGGGTGATGTCGCCCCGGACCAGCGCGATCGTGGTCATGGCTGCCTCAGCCTCCTCCACACGGCCTTCGCCGCGTTGTGCCCCGACATGCCGTGGACGCCCGGGCCCGGCGGGGTGGCCGAGGAACAGATGAAGACGGCCGGGTGCGGGGTGCCGTACGGGAAGAGGGAGAGTTTGGGGCGCAGCAGGAGCTGGAGGCCGGCGGCGGCGCCGGACGCGATGTCGCCGCCCACGTAGTTGGCGTTGCGGGCGGCGAGTTCGGGCGGACCCGCTGTCGCCCGGGCGAGGACGCGGTCGCGGAAGCCCGGCGCGAAGCGCTCCAGCTGGCGCTCGATGGCGTCGGTGAGGTCTCCCGTCCAGCCGTTCGGAACGTGTCCGTACGCCCAGAAGACCTGCTTGCCGTCGGGCGCCCGGGAGGGGTCGACGACGCCGGGCTGCACGGTGATCAGGAACGGCGTGTCGGGTGCCCGTCCCTCGCGCGAGACCGCCCGCAGTGCGCCGTCGATCTCCGCGCGGCTCGCCCCGACCTGCACGGTCCCGGCGGTGCGCGCCTCCTTCGCCGTCCACGGCACCGGGCCGTCGAGCGCGTAGTCGATCTTGAACACGCTCGCGCCGTACCGGTAGTGCTCGTAGTAGCGGCCGAAGCCGGCGATCCGGGACAGCGCGGTGGGCGAGGTGTCGAAGACGTAGGCGCGGGCGGGCGGCAGGTCGTCGAGCCGCTTGACCTCGTAGTCCGTGTGGACGCTGCCGCCGAGGTCCTTGAGGTACGCGGTGAGCGCGTCGGAGATGGACTGCGAGCCGCCGCGCGCGACGGGCCAGCCGCGGGCGTGCGCGGCGAGGGCGAAGACGAGGCCCACGGCACCGGTGGCGATCCCGTCGAGCGGGGCGATGACATGGGCGACGAGCCCGGAGAACAGCGCCTTGGCCCGCTCGTCACGGAAGCGGCGCATCAGCCATGTCGAGGGCGGCAGTCCGACGAGTCCGAAGCGGGCGAGGGTGACCGGATCGCGGGGCAGCGCGGTCAGGGGCAGCGACATGAAGTCGTGGAGCAGTGTGTCCCATTTGGGGAGGAACGGGGCGATCAGGCGGCGGTACGCACCGGCGTCGCGGGGCCCGAACGAGGCGGCGGTCTCCGCGACGGACCGGGAGAGCACGGCCGCGGTGCCGTCGAGGAACGGGTGGGCCATGGGCAGCTCGGCGTGCAGCCACTCCAGGCCGTACCGCTCCAGGGGCATCGCCCTGAACGCGGGTGAGTTGACGCCCAGCGGATGGGCCGCCGAACACGGGTCGTGCCGGAAGCCGGGCAGTGTCAGCTCTTCGGTGCGGGATCCGCCGCCCACGGTGTCCCGCGCCTCGAAGACGGCCACGGAGAGGCCGCGACGGGCCAGCTCCACGGCGGCCGTCAGGCCGTTCGGCCCCGCACCCACCACGACCACATCGAGCATCGACGGCACCTTCGGACTCCTTTGTCAGCCGATGGCCACTGGGATCAGGATATGCCGGGGGAGCGACAGCCCTGACGGCGCGGGCGGTTGAAAACCCGGCCGCGCCGGAAGTCTCCGTTCCGGTCGCGCCGGAGACATCGTTCCGGCCGCTCGCGCCGGAGGCATCGTTCCGGCCGCTCGGAGACCTCGGTTCCGCTCGCCCCGGAAGCCGGTTCCGCCCGGCACCCGCCGGCCCCGGCTCAGATCCCGCCCCTCAGCAGTGACACCACCCGGCGTGCCGTGGCCTCGTCGCGGGCCGCCGTGAACGGCATCGTGTTGCCTCCGGCGATCCGGAACGGCTCGCCCGTGAGGGTCAGATGGGCACCGCCCGCCTCCTCGACCAGGAGCAGGCCCGCCGCGTGGTCCCAGGCGGCCTCCCACGAGAAGGCCGTGGCGTCCAGCTCGCCGCGGGCGACGGCCAGGTACTCCAGGCCAGCGGAGCCGCAGGGACGGGTGACGACACCGTCGGTCCACAGGGCGGCGAGCGCGCGCTTCTGGGCGTCCGTGGTGAAGTCCGGGTGCGAGGTCGCGACGTCGAGGTCGCGGCCGGGCACGGGCGAGCCGGAGCGCAGGGGCACGCCGTCGAGTACGGCACCCCGGCCGCGGATCGCGGTGGCGAACTCGTCGCGGG
This sequence comes from Streptomyces sp. NPDC088747, assembly GCF_044751025.1. NCBI lineage: Bacteria > Bacillati > Actinomycetota > Actinomycetes > Kitasatosporales > Streptomycetaceae > Streptomyces > Streptomyces sp. NPDC088747. The sequence goes on along the minus strand of NZ_JBIVKZ010000010.1, from coordinate 239,821 downwards.
CCGGCGCGAACGTCCAGGAGGCCCGCACGACGCCGTCCAGGGCGAGCGCGACCAGGGTGCAGAATCCGGGGTCGCCGTGGACGAACTGCCGTGTCCCGTCGACCGGGTCCACGATCCAGACGGGCTCGGTGCCGCGAATGGCTCCGTACGTCGCCGGATCGGCGTGCACCGCCTCCTCGCCGACCACCACGGAGCCGGGCAGCAGCGCGGTGAGCACCCCGGTGAGGTACTGCTCGGCCTTGCGGTCGGCGTCCGTCACCAGGTCGTGCGGGCCGGTCTTCTGGTCTATCTCGTGCGCGGCGAGCTGCCGGAAGCGCGGCATGATCTCGCCGGCGGCCGCCTGCCGGACCGCTTCTTCGACGTCGGTCGTGCGGTGGTCGAGAAACTCGTCGATGGTTTCGATGTCTACGATCATGGCTCCATGACAGCACGCGTCGCTGACAATCCTCACCGGACGGGTGCACTCCGGGCGGATTCACCGTGAATTCCCGGAGTGTTCGGTGACGGAGGGCGCGCGGCACGGCACACGGGGTGCGCGAACGCGCCGGGCCGCGTGCCGCCGCCCAATCCCGAGCGCCCCGAACTCCCCGGATCCTCCGGGCCCGCCGGACCCCGGACCCCCCGGACCCGCCGGATCAGCGCCCGACCGCATACCCCTGCATCCCCCGCGGATTGGCCCCCGCCGACAGCACTCCCGTCTCCGGATCCCGCGCGACCGCGCACAGCCGGCCCTCGGACCACGCCTCGCCGACCTGGACGTGGTGCCCGCGGCGACCCAGTTCCTCGACGACCCCCGGGTCCATGCGGGACTCGACGGTGACGCTGCCGGGGTGCATGGCACGCGGGTAGAAGGAGCCGGGGAAGCTGTCGTTGTGCCAGTTCGGCTCGTCGATCGCGCCCTGGAGGTCGAGGCCGCCGCGCACCTCGGCGCGGAGCGCCACGGACAGGAAGAAGTGCGTCTGCCACTGGTCCTGCTGGTCCCCGCCAGGTGTGCCGAACGCCATGACCGGCACTCCGTCGCGCAACGCGAGCGAGGGGGTCAGCGTGGTGCGCGGACGGCGGCCAGGCGTCAGGGAGTTGGGCAGCCCCTCCTCCAGCCAGGCCATCTGGAGCCGGGTGCCGAGCGGGAAGCCCAGCTCGGGCACGACCGGGTTGGACTGGAGCCAGCCGCCGCTGGGCGTGGCGGCGACCATGTTGCCCCAGCGGTCGACGATGTCGAGGTGGCAGGTGTCGCCCCGGGTACCGCCGTCCGGCGCCACCCGGGGGTCGGCGCCACCCCGGGCCACCGTGGGTTCACCCGCCCCCGGCACCGCGAGCGCGTCGAAGCCCGGTTCCCCGGCGGCCACCACGCGCGCGTGCCCGCTCATCCGCGGCTCCCGCCCTCCGGGGCCGCCGGGCCTCAGTTCGCAGGACGCCCGGTGGCCGACGAGCGCGCGCCGGGCCGTGTTGTACGGCTCCGACAGCAGCGCGTCGAGCGGCACCTCGGCCGCGTCCCCGTACCAGGCCTCCCGGTCGGCCATGGCGAGCTTGCAGCCCTCGATCAACAGGTGGACGTAGTCGGCGGACCCGTAGAGGGGCAGTCGCGGCGGCAGCAGGGCCAACTGCTGGAGCAGGACCGGACCCTGGCTCCAGGGGCCCGCCTTGCACAGGGTCCAGCCTCGCCAGTCGTACGTCGCCGGAGCCTCGTAACTCGCCGACCAGGAGGCCAGATCGGCGGGCGTCAGGGTGCCGGTGTGGCGCTCGCCGCTGGTGTCCAGGGTGGGGCGCCGCGCCTGGCGTACGAGCGCCTCGGCGATGAAGCCGGACCGCCACACCTCACGGGCGGCCTCGATCTGCCTCACCCGCTCCGCCTCCCCCGGCGTCCCGGCGGCGTCGGTGGTCTCCGGGCCGTCGGATATCTCCGCGAGCAGCCGCCGCCAGGTGCCGGCGAGGGCGGGGTTGCGGAACAGTTCGCCGGGGCGCGGGGCTCTGCCGCCCGGCAGGTAGACCTCCGCCGACGAGGTCCACTCCGTCTCGAAGAGCTCGCGTACGGTCTCCACGGTCTCGCCGACGCGCTCCACGGGCGCGTGCCCGTCCTCCGCGTACCCGATGGCGTACTTCAGGAGGGCGGCGAGGGACTTCGTGCCGTGGTCGCGCAGGAGCAGCATCCAGGCGTCGAAGGCGCCGGGGACGGCGGCGGCGAGCGGTCCGGTCCCGGGTACGAGATCCAGACCGAGCCCCCTGTAGTGGGCGATCGTCGCTCCGGCGGGCGCGACGCCCTGCCCGCACAGCACCCGCACCTCGCCGTCCGCGGGGGCGACGATGACGGGGACCTCGCCCGCGGGCCCGTTGAGGTGCGGCTCGACGACGTGCAGGACGAAGCCCGCGGCGACCGCGGCGTCGTAGGCGTTGCCGCCGTCCTCCAGGACGGCCATCGCCGACTGCGAGGCGAGCCAGTGCGTCGTGGACACCATGCCGAAGGTGCCCTGGAGAGTGGGACGGGTCGTGAACATACGGCTTCTCACCTCGCTGCTTGTGCCGGTCGGCGGCCGGACCAGGCTAGTGCCCCGGTGATCGCGGCCCCGGACCCGTCCGGAATGGACGCGGGGCGAACGGGGATACAGGCGAGAAGGGGTGCGGGGCAATGCCCGAGGGACTCGGACGCGTCAGGCAGGACGCCGCCCCGCACCTGGGCACAGTGTCGCTCGACGGACCGCCTTCTTGCAACCACACCGCTATTGCGAATAACTTGCATTAACAGTAGAACACCCGAGACCGGCACCGGAGGAGACGAACAGTGACGACCGTTCCCGCGGCCCTCGCCGCCTCTACCGCCACCGAACTCGGCACCGGCACCGGCACCGGACTCGGGGTACTCCACCCCGACTTCGGGCGGCTGGTCCGGGACGGAGCACTGACACCGTGGTCTGCCACGTGTGCGGGCGGGCCTTTCGCGCGCTGGGCGCGCATGTGCGCGCGCACAGGATGACCGCCGCCGAGTACCGGCGGAAGTTCGGCCTGCTCAGTGCCCGCGCACTCAGCGCGCGGTCGCTCTCCGCGGAGCGGTCCCGCACCCGCCTCGCCGCCTACCGGGCGTCCGAGCAGGCCCAGGCCCGTTTCGCGGCGGGCCGGGCCATGGCCCGCTCGGGCGAACTGAGCCGCAGACGCTGGGGCGCCGCCACCGGACGGACGGACCCGGAGGAACTGCGGCGGGTACGAGAGGCCGGGCTCGGCGCCGGACGCCGTACGCAGGCGCGGGCCGCGGACGACCGGATGACGGCCGCACTGCGTACCCACGGCTTCAGCGACCTCGGGCAGGCTCTGCGCACCCTGTACGCCGAGCGGGAGAACAGCGTCGAGGACACCGCGCGCATGCTGTCCGTCGGCAGGGGCAGACTGCGCCGGCTGCTGGCCGAGTACGGCATCCCGGTCCGCCCCGCGGGGCACAACTCCGCCGCCGGCCGGCGCTCACGCGCGCGGCTCAACGACCTGGCCGCCGCCGAACGCGTCGGAACCCGGGACATCGCGGCCTGGCTGCGCGAGCGGACCGCCGAGGGCGCCACCCTGCGTGAACTGTCGGCGGCCACCGGCCGCAGCATCCCCTGGGTGGCCTCCCGGATCGGCGCCCGCTGAGCGCACGGCCTCCCCCGCTCGACCTCCCCACACGGCCGGAACCAATCGTCCGGAATCAATCGTCCGGAGGCGGCGTTGGCGCTGATGGAACGGACACGGAGGCGGAGGCGGATCGGTGCACGGTGAGTACAAGGTCCCCGGCGGCAAGCTCGTCGTGGTCGACCTGGACGTCGAGGGCGGATTCATCAGGCACGCGCGCGTGGCGGGCGACTTCTTCCTCGAACCGGACGAGGCGCTGGCCGCCGTCGACAGCGCTCTGAACGGCGCCCCCGCGGACACCGACGCCGCGGGCCTGGCCGCCCGCGTCGACGCCGCGCTTCCCGCAGGCACGGTGATGTACGGCCTGACCTCGGAGGGCATCGGCATCGCCGTACGCAGGGCGCTCGCGCACGCCACCGACTGGACCGACTACGACTGGCAGCTCGTCCACGAGGGACCCCAGTCCCCCGCCCTGCACATGGCACTGGACGAGGTCCTGACCGCCGAGGTCGCCGCGGGCCACCGGCCCCCGACGCTGCGCGTGTGGGAGTGGGCCGCGCCCGCCGTGATCATCGGCAGCTTCCAGTCGCTGCGCAACGAGGTCGACCCGGCCGGTGCCGAGCGGCACGGCGTCGAGGTCGTACGACGGATCTCCGGCGGCGGCGCGATGTTCGTGGAACCGGGCAACACCATCACGTACTCGCTCTCCGTGCCCGAGTCCCTCGTGCAGGGGCTGTCGTTCCAGGACAGCTACGCGTACCTCGACGACTGGGTGCTCGGCGCGCTCGGCGACATGGGCATCAAGGCCTGGTACCAGCCGCTGAACGACATCGCCACGGAGGCCGGGAAGGTCGCCGGTGCCGCGCAGAAGCGGACGGTCGGCCCGGACGGCGGGCCCGGCGCGGTGCTCCACCACGTGACCATGGCCTACGACATCGACGCCGACAAGATGCTCGAAGTACTGCGCATCGGCCGGGAGAAGCTCTCCGACAAGGGCACGAAGAGCGCGAAGAAGCGGGTGGATCCGCTGCGCCGACAGACCGGTCTGCCACGCGAGGCGGTCATCGAGCGGATGATCGACTCGTTCCGTGGCCGCTACGGGCTGTCGGCGGGCAAGGTGACACCGGAGGAGCTGGCACGCGCCGAGGAACTCGCGCGGACGAAGTTCGCCTCCCCGGAGTGGACCGGCCGCGTGCCGTAACCGCCGCCTTCCGGACGTACGGCGCCCACGGCCGCTGTGATACCCCCATTGCGACAACCCCTCCGGTCGGCTAGGACACGGGCGTCCAGGGGGTCGTACCCAGGACGTTCTCCGGACCGATGTCGAGAGGATCATCGAGGCGTACGTTCACGCCGTCGCCCTTCGCGTCCGGCGCGACGCGGAGATACGTACCGTCCTCGGCCGCCATCCGCCAGTACAGCCCCGCCTGCGTGGTCTCGCCCGGTCCGAGCGTGAAGGGTTCGGGTTCGGCCGGGTCCGGCGCCATGGGCACCTCCTCCGTCCCCCGGGCCGTGCGGACGCCCGGGAACGGCTCACCCGTCTCGTCCAGGACGGTGACGGAGGGATACCCGTCCAACTCGTACGGCCGCTCACCGCAGTTGGTCAGGATGAGTGACATGTACCGCAGCCCCATCGCCCCGTCGACGGGACCGACCGCGTAACGCAGACCGGACGACGGGCAGCCGCTCGCCGCCTGCACCGGCGGCGACGGTGCGGGCTGCGACGGTGCGGGCGGGACGGACGCGGTCGGAACGGCGGCCCGGGTCGCCTCGGGGCGGGGTCGGCCATCGGGGTGGAACTCGCGGTCCAGTTCGGCGGAGAGTCCGCAACCGCTCACGGCCAGCGCGAGGCAGACGAGGGCGGCACTCTGGGTCGCCTTCAGGCGTATCGCACTCACCCGGCGATCATGGCATGCGGGCCGGGCGAGCGGTACGACCGGACAACTCCCTTTGCCCGCGAGGAAGTTCGGCACGAGGCGCCGGACACGCCCCGCACGAGCCACGACGGCCCGCACCGGGGCGGGGGCCACACAGGCCGTCAACAGTGAGTCACTGTGACCGCACAGGCACAGAGCGAGTTCGGGCTTCCACCCCACAGGGAGTCGTGTGACACTGGCGTCCCGTCCGCAGTGCGGACCACCTCCGCACCGTCCCCCACGAGAAGTGCGCCGTGCGTTCTCTTCCTTTGCCGCTCGCCCTCACCGCGCGTCTGCTGCCGGTCGTCGTGCTCGCCTCCGCGGGCTGGGCGTTGACGTCCGGTCCGCTCGCCGCGACCCCGACCGCCGCCGAGGACAAATCACCGCAGAAGCCCACAGAGTCGGCGTCCGCGCCGTCGACCTCCGCGGCCACCAAGACGTACGCCGCCTCCCCCTCGCCCTGCGACAGCGTGGCCGAGAAGACGATCAAGTCGCTGGTCCCGGGCGCCAAGACCGCCGGCCAGGAGATCGCCTCGACCGACAAGTCGGTGCGCCGCACCTGTTCCTGGAACGCCCTGAAGGGGTTCGACTACCGCTGGCTCGACGTCTCGTACGAGGTCAAGGAGTCGGACGCGGCGGCCGAGAAGTCCTACAAGGAGCGGATCGCCGACAAGAGCGGCGGCGGCGCCGTCCCCGGCGTCGGTGACGCGGGCTACTCCGTGGTGAACCTCACGACCGAGGACAAGCAGCAGACCCGCGAGGGCGTGGTGATCGTCCGGGCGTCCAACGCGCTGGTCCTCATCACCTACAACGGCAGCGACTTCGAGTCGAAGAAGGCCCCCTCGGCCGACGTGATCAACAAGGGTGCCATCAGCGCCGCCAAGGAAGCCGTGGCGGCGCTGGACAAGAAGTAGCGGGACCGGCCGGGAACGGCGCGACCCGGCGCCGCTATCGGCGCGCCGTGACCGCGGCCGGCGTCGAGGCCGACCGCCACCGGACGGTCGGCCTCGCGCTCGGACACCCTCCGGCTCACACGGCCGTCTTCCCCCGCCCACGCGCGAGCATCAGCGCCAGGTAGAGCGCCATCGACGTCCCGAGGCCGACCGCCCAGCCGTAGTCGGCGAGCGACTCCAGTGCCGGGACGGGCCGTCCGTCGATCAGCGGGTGGAAGTCGGCGCCGCCGATGGCCAGTACGCCGCCGGTGACGAAGGCGACCACGGCCCGCCAGTTCCAGCCGCCGTCGTACCAGTAGCGGCCGCCCGTGCTGTAGAGGTCGGCGAGGTCGAGCTTGGTGCGGCGCAGGATCCAGTAGTCGGCGATGAGGATGCCGGCGACCGTGCCGAGCAGACCGCCGACGAGTCCGAGCCAGGTGAAGATGTAGCCCTGCGGGTCGGAGTAGAGCTTCCACGGGAAGATCAGCACGCCGAGCACGCAGGTGACGAGGGCGCCGGCCCGGAAACTGATCTTCCGGGGCGCGATGTTGGAGAAGTCGAAGGCCGGCGAGACCAGGTTGGCCGCGACGTTCACGGACAGGGTCGCCACGAGCACCGTCACCAGCGCGAAGATGATGCCGAAGACGTTGTCCGTCTTCGCGGCGAGCTGGACCGGGTCCCAGATCGCCTCGCCGTACACCGCCTGGGAACCGGAGGTGACCATCACCGACAGGAAGGCGAACAGCGTCATCGTGGTGGGCAACCCGAGGGCCTGCCCGAGGGTCTGCGCCTTCTGGCTCCTGCCGTACCGGGTGAAGTCCGGGATGTTCAGCGACAGCGTGGACCAGAAGCCGATCATGCCCATGAGGGCGGGGGCGAAGAGGGTCCAGAAGTCGGGCCCCCAGCCGAGCTTGGACGGCTGGTCGAGCAACGGGCCGAAGCCGCCCGCCTTGTCGCTCATCCACCACAGCATCACGCCGGCGCCGACGAGCACGAAGGGCGCGGCCCAGTTCTCGAAGCGGCGGATCGTCTCCATGCCCCGGTAGATGATGGCGACCTGAAGCACCCAGAAGATCGCGAAGGACAGCCACATGGTCCAGGCGTAGCCGCCGATGTGGCCGGCGTTCGCCCAGCTGTCGCCGAAGAGCTTCCCGGCCAGGAAGAAGATCGCCTCGCCGCCGATCCAGGTCTGGATGCCGAACCAGCCGCAGGCCACCAACGCCCGTACGACAGCAGGCAGGTTGGCGCCGCGGACACCGAAGGAGGCACGGGCGAGGACCGGGAACGGAATGCCGTACTTGGGTCCCGCGTGCCCGGTGAGCAGCATCGGGACCAGCACGATCAGGTTGGCCAGCGCGATGGTGAACACGGCCTGCTTCCAGTCCATGCCGACGGCTATCAGACCGGAGGCCAGGGTCCAGGAAGCGGTGTTGTGGGCCATGCCGACCCAGAGCGCGGAGAAGTTGTACGTGGTCCAGGTGCGCTTCTCTATCGGGACCGGCAGCAGGTCCTCGTTGGCGTAGGGGCCGCTGGGCACGGGCGCGCCGGGAGCTGTCTCCACCCGGCCGTCGGGGAGCGTGACCTGAGCGGCGGGCGGCGGACTGTCGGTGGGGACGGTCTCGGTCATGGGCAGGCCAATCGACTGAGGAGTGACGGGAAAGGCCGTGCGGGGCGACCTGCGGGGCGCCGGGCAAGCGCCCTGATCCCCTTCCCGGGACGGCGGGAAGGGGAGAACGGGGGAACCGCGGGCGGGCCTCGACGGCCCTGCTTCTAGAGGGCGTTGAGGGCGGGGATGACCTTCGTCCCGTACGCGTCGATGGTGGCCTCCTGGGCGTCGTGCATGTCGTACACCGCGAACTGGTCCACGCCCAGCGCGCGCAGGGCGGTCAGCTTCTCGATGTGCCGCTCGGCGGTGCCGATCAGGCAGAAGCGGTCGACGATCTCGTCGGGCACGAACCTGGTGTCGGGGTTGTCGCTGCGGCCGTGGTGCGAGTAGTCGTAGCCCTCACGGGCCTTGATGTAGTCGGTGAGTTCGTCGGGTACGGCGGCCGAGTGCTCCCCGTACTTGGACACGAGGTCGGCGACGTGGTTGCCGACCATGCCGCCGAACCAGCGGCACTGTTCGCGGGCGTGGGCGAGCGCCTCGGGCGAGTCGTCCGCGGTGATGTAGGCGGGCGCTGCGACGCAGATCCTTACGTCGGAGGGGTCGCGGCCCGCCTCGACGGCCGCGTCCTTCACGGCCTTGACCATGTACTCGGTGAGGTACAGGTCGGCGAGCTGGAGGATGAACCCGTCGGCCTCCTCGCCGGTCATCTTCAGGGCCTTGGGTCCGTACGCGGCCATCCAGACCGGGAGTTCGGCGCCGGGCCTGACCCAGGGGAACTTGATGACGGTGCCACCGAGGTCGGCCTCGTCGCCACGCGCGAGGGCCCGGATGACCTTCATGGCACCGCTGATGCGGGCCAGCGTGTTGGGCTTGCGCCCGGCGACACGCATCGCCGAGTCACCGCGCCCGATGCCGCACACCGTCCGGTTGCCGTACATGTCGTTGAGAGTCGCGAAGGTGGACGCGGTCACCTCCCAGGTACGGGTGCCCGGGTTGGTGACCATCGGTCCGACCGTCAACTTCTCGGTGTTCGCGAGGATCTGACTGTAGATCACGAAGGGTTCCTGCCACAGCACGGCGGAGTCGAAGGTCCAGCCGTACGTGAAGCCGTTGTCCTCGGCCCGCTTCATCAGGTCGATGACGCGGGAGGCGGGTGGGTCTGTCTGCAGGACGAGTCCGAAGTCCATGGCGCCGCTCCTGGTCTCTCAGAGAAGGTACTGACAGGTGGACCGGGGGGTGTAGGCGCCGTGTCCCGCGCGCCCGGTGAACTCCCGCTCGGTGATGACGAGTTCGCCGCGCGAGAGCACCGTCTCGACGCGGCCGGTGACGCGCTTGCCCTCGTACGCCGAGTAGTCGACGTTCATGTGGTGGGTCTCGACCGACATGACCTGCTCGGCGTGCGGGTCGTAGATGACGATGTCGGCGTCCGCGCCCGGCGCGATGGTGCCCTTCTTCGGGTACAGGCCGAACATCCGGGCAGGCGTCGCGCAGGCGATCTCGATCCAGCGGCGGCGCGAGATGTGCCCGTCGACGACGGCCTGGTGGAGCAGGTCCATCCGGTTCTCCACGCCCGGGAGCCCGTTGGGGATCTTGGAGAAGTCACCGCGTCCGAGCTCCTTCTGGCCCACGAAGCAGAAGGGGCAGTGGTCGGTGGAGACGACCTGGAGGTCGTTCGTGCGCAGTCCGCGCCACAGGGCGGCCTGGTGCTCCCTTGGCCGGAGCGGCGTGCTGCACACGTACTTCGAGCCCTCGAAGTTCGGCTCGGCGAGGTTGTCCGTCGACAGGAACAGGTACTGCGGGCAGGTCTCGCCGAAGACGTTCAGGCCCTCGTCGCGCGCCCTGGCCAGTTCGGCGACCGCCTGCTGTGCCGAGACGTGCACCACGTACAGCGGCGCGCCGGCGACCTGCGCGAGCTTGATGGCACGGTGGGTGGCCTCGGCCTCCAGGAGCTCCTTGCGGACCTCGCCGTGGAAACGCGGGTCGGTCTCCCCGCGGGCGAGCGCCTGCTCGACCAGGACGTCGATCGCGATGCCGTTCTCGGCGTGCATCATGATCAGGCCGCCGTTCTCGGCGGAGCGCTGCATGGCGCGCAGGATCTGGCCGTCGTCGCTGTAGAAGACGCCGGGGTAGGCCATGAACTGCTTGAAGGAGGTGACGCCCTCCTCCACCAGCAGGTCCATCTCCTTGAGGGTGTCCTGGTTGACGTCGGAGACGATCATGTGGAATGCGTAGTCGATGGCGCACTTGCCGTCGGCCTTGGCGTTCCAGGCGTCGAGGCCCTCGCGCAGCGAGTGGCCGACGCTCTGCACCGCGAAGTCGATGATCGTGGTCGTGCCGCCCCAGGCCGCGGCCCTGGTGCCCGTCTCGAAGGTGTCGGAGGCGAAGGTGCCGCCGAAGGGCAGTTCCATGTGGGTGTGCGCGTCGACACCGCCCGGGATGACGTACTTCCCGGTGGCGTCGATGGTCCGCTCGGCCGTCCACGCGTCGGCGGCCGGGGTGCCGGTGGCGGCGAGGGCGGCGATCCGGCCGTCCTCGATCAGGACGTCGGCGTGGATCTCGTCGGACGCGGTGACGACGAGTCCACCCCTGATGACGGTACGGCTCATGCTCCCTCTCCTTCCGGTCGTGCGTGCACTGAGGGAATACCGAAGCTGTTAATGGCTGGGGTCGACGCTGTTTCCGCACAGCGAAGTCGGTGCCGTGGGCGTGGGCCCGGCTCCCCGCGAGCCGGGCCCACGGGGTCCGACGCGGCTACGGAGCCGTCAGCGGCCCGTATGCCCCCGGCGCGCGGTCCCGGTAGAACTGCCACCGGTCGCGCACCTCGCGGAGCTTGGCCAGGTCCAGGTCCCGGACGACGAGCTCCGTCTCCTTGTCGCCGGCCACCTCGCCGACGAACTGGGCCTCCGGGTCCACGAAGTAGGAGGTCCCGTAGAAGTCGTTGTCGCCGTACTCCTCGACACCCACCCGGTTGATCGCGCCCACGAAGTACTCGTTGGCGACGGCCGCAGCCGGCTGCTCCAGCTGCCACAGGTAGCCGGACAGGCCGCGTGAGGTGGCCGAGGGGTTGAAGACGATCTCGGCGCCCGCGAGCCCCAGCGCGCGCCAGCCCTCCGGGAAGTGCCGGTCGTAGCAGATGTAGACACCGATCCTGCCGACGGCGGTGTCGAAGACCGGCCAGCCGGAGTTGCCCGGACGGAAGTAGAACTTCTCCCAGAATCCCGGCACTTGCGGAATGTGGGTCTTGCGGTACTTGCCCAGGTAGGAGCCGTCGGCGTCGATCACCGCGGCGGTGTTGTAGAGGACGCCGGGCTGCTCCTCCTCGTACATCGGCAGGACGAGGACGATGCCCAGTTCCTTGGCCAGCGCCTGGAACCGCCGCACGATGGGGCCTTCGGGGATCTGCTCGGCGTACGCGTAGAACGCCTTGTCCTGGACCTGGCAGAAGTACGGGCCGTAGAACAGCTCCTGGAAGCACAGGACCTGTGCGCCCTGCGCGGCCGCGTCGCGGGCCGCCTGTTCGTGGACCTGGATCATCGACTCCTTGTCGCCGGTCCACGCGGTCTGGAAGACGGCGGCTCGGATCACTCTGCTCATCGGGACCTCCGGTCGCTCGGTGTGCGAGGAGCCTAGGAAGTCCCGGGGCCGGGTTTGAGTGGCACCGTGTCACGTCTGCGGACGCCGGGCGTTCCACCGTGTCACCCCGGCCCGCAGGCGCGCGTTTCCCGCTGTTTTCCACGGTGTTTCACCTCTGTTGGGCGTCGTGCGCGAGCAGCGCGATGTGGACGGAGGCGGCCTGCTCGAAGTCGTCGAGGTCGACGCCGAGCCGTGCCTCTATGGCCTCCAGCCGGCGGTACAGCGCGGGCCTGCTGACATGGTGGAGCTGTGCGGTGCGGGACTTGTTGCGGCCGGTCGCGAGATACGTCCGCAGCACGGGCAGCAGCTCCGACTCCGCGTCGGCGCCGCACAGCAGTCCGTCCAACTCCCGCTCGGCGAAGGCCTGCACGTGCGGGTCGTCGCGCAACAGCCGGACCAGCCCCCGCAGATGAACGTCACGCAGCCGCACGAGCACCGGCTGGTCCAGGCCGGCGGGCGCGTCGGCGGCGGCCTCCGCGACGTGCAGGGCCTCGCGCAGACCCGCGCACACGTCGTCCCAGTCGGTACGGGGGGCCGCGGCGGCGACGGTCGCGGGTGCTCCGGTCTCGTGCCGCAGCCGCAGGGCCAGATGCGTGGCCAGCGCCTCCGCGTCCTGGTCCCGGGCGAGGCTGAGCAGCACGGCGGTGACCCCGTCCGCGAGCTCGCCGACCAGTCCGGGAAGCCCCAACAGGCGCAGCACGCGGTCCAGTTGAGCCGGTTCGCCGTCGCGTACCACCAGCGGGACGAACGCGCGCCGGTTGACGGGCAGCCCGGCGGCCCGTGCCCTCGGGAGCAGTTGGCGGGCCGGTACGACGCCGTTGACCAGGTCGGTCAGCAGGCTCCGCGCGGACTGCTCCTCCCAGGTGTGCGTGGAGCCGTTGAGCATCCGGTGCAGGACCAGCGCCTCGGCGGCCCGGTCGGCGAGCAGCCGGCCGGTGGTCGCGTCACCCCGGTGACCGCACAGCACGATCCGGCCCCAGCGTTCGCCGCGCCCGCCCAGCTCGGCCCTGATCCACCCGTCGCCCTCGCTGCCACCGGCCTGCCGGGAGATGCGCTCCCAGTCGCGCAGTACGTCGTCCACGGCCGACCGCTCTCCCGCCGTTGCGAGGACCCGGTGTGCGAGGTTGGTGACGACGACGGGACAGGCCGCGTGCCCGGCGATCTCGTCCAGCATCCGTTGCAGTGGCGCGCCGGAGGTGATGAGCCCGGTCAGCGCCGTCCGTACCGCCTCGGACAGGCTCACCGCCGCGAACTTGCTCCGCACCAGCCGGGACTGCACCTCCTCCGTCAACTCCGCGAAGGGGAAGGGCCGGTGGAGCACCACCATCGGCAGCCCGCACCGCTCGGCGGCCCTGCGCATCACGTCCGGCGGCGCGGGGAAGGCCCGGCCGAGTCCGAGGACGACGGCCGCGGCCTCCGCGCGGTGCAGCGAGCGGATGTACTCGGCCTGCGCCTCCGGGTCGCCGGCGAGCAGCACCCCGGTGGTGAGCACCATCTCGCCTCCCGTGAGCATCACACCGACGTCGGCGGCCTCGGCGACATGCACCCAGCGCACGGGCCGGTCGAGATGGCTCGCGCCGGCCACCACCTCGGGCTCTCCGGCGAGCACCCGGTCCATGGTGAGGACCTGGCGTACCGAGAGGGCGGGTTCCAGGGCGGTGGTCATGGCGGCGATCCCTTACTCGGTCCTACGGGGTGAGACACCTCAGCGCGCGCTCCAGGATCGCCGCGCCCTCCTCCGCCTCCGCGACGGTGAGGGTCAGCGGCGGCGCGATCCGCAGCACGCTGGTGTCGTGGCCGCCGCCCTTGCCGATCAACAGGCCCTCGGCGCGGGCCGCTTCGAGTACGGCCGCCGCCCCTTCGGGATGCGCCTCGTCGGTGCCGGGTTTGACCAGCTCGACGCCGATCATCAACCCGCGGCCCCGGACCTCCCGTACTCCGTCCAGGTGCGCGCTGACCGCCCGCAGCCGTTCGATGAGCAGGCCGCCGACGCGCCGGGCGTTGCCCTGGAGGTCGTGTTCGAGGAGGTACGACAGGTTCGCGAGCCCCGCCGCCATCGTGACCGGCGAACCGCCGAAGGTCGAGATGGAGTTGGAGTCGAGGCAGTTCATGATCTCGGCGCGGGCCACGACACCGCCGACGGACATGCCGTTGCCGATGCCCTTGGCGAAGGTGAGCATGTCCGGCGGGCCGGACTCCGCGTGCGCCTGCCAGCCCCAGAAGTGATCGCCCGTCCGTCCCCAGCCGGTCTGCACCTCGTCGGAGATCCAGAGGATGCCGCGCTCCTCGAGCACCTCGCGGAAGGCGGCGAACAGGCCGTCGGGCGGCGCCGTGAAACCGCCGACTCCCTGGATGGGCTCGGCGATCAGGGCGGCGGGCGGCCGCACATGACCGAGCAGGTCCTTCAGGTCGGCGACGCAGGCCGCGATGAACTCGGCGTCGCTGAGAGCGGCGTACGGGCCGCGGGTGCGGACGCCGCCGTGGACGTACAGCGTCTGGAGCGGGGAGAGCGAGGTCGGCGACCAGCCCTTGTTGCCGGTGATGCCGACCGTGGTGAAGGAGCGGCCGTGGTAGCTGTTGCGCATCGCCAGGATCTGGTTGCTGCGGCGGTACGCGGTGGCGAGCAGCAGGGCCGTGTCGTTGGCCTCCGTGCCGGAGGTCGTGAAGAAGACCCGGGCGTCCGGGATGCCGGACAACTGGGCGACGCGCTCGGCGAGTTCGACCATCTGACGGTTGAGGTACAGCGTGGAGGAGTGGATGATCCGCCCCGCCTGCTCGCTCACCGCCTTCGTCACCTCGGGCAGCGCGTGCGCGGTCATCGTGGTGAGGATGCCGCCGAAGAAGTCGAGGTACTTGTTGCCCTCGGCGTCCCAGACGTGCCGGCCCTCGCCGTGGGTGATCTCGATCGGGTCTTCGTAGTAGAGGGCCAGCCAGTCGGGCAGGACGGCCCGGTGGCGTGCGTAGAGGTCGGTCACGGCTGCACCAGCCCCTCGTAGGCGTCGGGTCGCCGGTCGCGGTAGAACGCCCACTGCCGGCGCACTTCCTCGATCAGGTCGAAGTCGAGGTCGCGGACGACGAGTTCCTCGGTCTTGTCGCTCGCCGTCTCGCCGACGAACTGGCCGCGCGGGTCGACGAAGTAGGAGGTGCCGTAGAAGTCGTTGTCCCCGTACTCCTCCTGCCCGACCCGGTTGATCGCGGCGATGAAGTACTCGTTGGCGACGGCCGCGGCGGGCTGCTCCAGCTGCCAGAGGTGGGAGGAGAGGCCGCGGGAGGTCGCCGAGGGGTTGTAGACGAGCTGGGCGCCGTTGAGGCCGAGTTGCCGCCAGCCCTCGGGGAAGTGGCGGTCGTAGCAGATGTAGACGCCGACGCGGCCCACCGCGGTGTCGAAGACGGGCCAGCCCACGTTCCCCGGTTTGAAGTAGTACTTCTCCCAGAAGCCCTTGACCTGGGGGATGTGGTGCTTGCGGTACTTGCCGAGGTAGGTGCCGTCGGCGTCGATGACCGCCGCGGTGTTGAAGTAGAAGCCGGACTGCTCGACCTCGAAGACGGGCACGACGATGACCATGCCGGTCTCGCGCGCGAGCTCCTTCATCCGGGTGACGGTGGGCCCGTCGGGCACCGGCTCCGCCCAGCTGTAGTGCTCCGGTTCCTGGACCTGGCAGAAGTAGGGGGCGTTGAAGACCTCCTGGAAGCCGATGATCTTGGCGCCCTGCCGGGCCGCCTCGCGGGCGTGCTCCTCATGCTTGGCGACCATGGATGCGGTGTCGCCGGTCCAGGTGGCCTGGACGAGAGCGGCGCGTACGACGTTGGCCATGAGCTGCTCCTTCGACAGGGATGTCAGAGAGCTTCTACGCCCGTAGACAAAGGCGGTAGAGGCTCGAAAGTAAGCCCACTGAACAGCCTTGCCAAGACCATCGTCGTTAACCCGCTGAGTCGATCACGTTTCGCACCCCTTGTGGGTGAGCGTGCCGGGCCGGTCAGGCGCTGAACCCGGCGACCCGCAGGGCGTGCACGACATCCCGGTGCCGCTCCTCGGACACCCCCTTCGCGGCCTCCAGGAGGAGCGGTACCAGCCGCTGCGGGTTTGCTTCCGCGCTGCGGGCCGACTCCTCCGGGGTGCGCATCCGGACGTACGCGCCGAGGAGCGCGCGGATCTCCCGGTGGCGGGCCTCCTCGGTGAGCCGCAGCACGGCGGCGCCGATCTCCGGGGCGGGCCGCGAGACGCCCTGGCGCAGCATCTGCTGCCCGTCGGCCGTGCGGCCCGCCGCGACGAGCGCGTCGGCGGCGGCGACCAGCCGGTCGGCGGGCAGCGACGCGGCCTCCCACAGGAGGGTGGCCCAGTCGGCGTCCAGGCCCGCGCGGTGCAGTTCGGCGGCGAGCAGCGGGAACCGGGCGGCCGGCCAGCCCGCGGCCTCCACGAGCACGGCGTGCGCCTCGCCGCTGCGGCCCTCGTTCCGGAGCCGGACCAGCCTTCCCACGGTCTCGACGGTGTCCCGCCGGGTGTCGTCGTCCAGCGGCACCCGTCGCGGCGGCTCCGCCTGCGCGGCGGCTCCCGCGAAACGGGCGCCACGGGGTGTACGGCGCCCTTTCGCGGTCAGCGCGGGCTCGGCGGGCGCCCTCGTCTCCTGGGCCCCCACGGCGCCCGTCTCCGCCTCCGGCTCCGGCATCCCGGCGAAACGGGCGCTGCCCCGGCCACGGCGCTTCGAGCGCTGCTTGCCGGCTGAGGGCGCGGGGTCCTCGACCGGGGGCTCGGCGCGGTCGGACTCCGCGGCGGGTTCGCGGGAGGTGCCGGGTTCGACGTCGGAGATGTGCGCGCCGTCGCGGCGCGCGGCGTCGCGGCGGGCTCCGTCCTCGGAACGCGGGCCGTCGTCGGGCCGGACGGCGGGGGCGTACGCGGCGTCGCGGTCGGCACGGTCGGTGTCGTACGCGGCCTCGCGCCCAGCGTCAGCGTACGGGGCGTACGCGGCGTCGCGCCGGGCGCGCGGGTCCGGACCGGCACCGTACGCGCCCTCACGCCCGCCCGAACCGGTGCCGTCGGCGTCCCCGCCCGGGGACTGGGACTGGGACTGATAGTGGGCCTGAGCCTGGGCCTGTGACACGTACTCGTCCGGATCCGCGCCGGAGGGGTCGTCCGGTGCGGCGTCGGCGGCAGGGCCGTAGGGGTCGGGGTGGGAGCCAGGTCCGTCGTTCCGCGGTGCGGGAGTCGCGGACGGCGACCTCGGTCCGGCCTGCTCCGGGACTCTGGCGCGGCGCCGGGCCGCCCGCCCGGATCCCAGGATCCCGCGACCCGGCTCGGAGGGCCGGTCCTCGTCCAGCTGCCGGGCGGCGGCCACGTCGGCGGGCCGCTCCGCACCGTCGAGGTCCGCCCGGTTCCCGGAGCCGCCGCCGGTCGGAAAGTCCTGGGCGCTCCGGTCGAGGCCTTCCATGCGGCGGCGGATCTCCGCGCAGCGTGCGGTGGCGCGTTCGTGGTCGTCGTGGGCCCAGGCCAGGTCGAGGCGGATCGACTCGACCTCCCGCTGGGAGGCGGCCGAGCGGAGCAGCCGGTTCAGCTCGGCCTGGCGCTCGGCGGCGTAACGCTGTTCGCGCAGGACGACGTCGAGCCGGTCGCTGAGCGCGTCACGGCCGCCGGGCCTGGCGTCGTACGCGGCGAGCGAGGCGCTGTGCAGGGCACGGGCGCGTTCCGCCTCCTGGGCCGCGGCTCGGTCCCCGTACTCGGCCGCGACATCCTGGAGGAGCGCCTCCACGACATCCCACGGCGGCACCTCCCACCCGCCCAGGCAGGCCCGCATGCCGTCCGGATCACGCTGCCAGAAGACTCCGCACCAGCCACCGCCCTGGTCGAGCCGTTCCATCAGCGTGTTCAGGAACCTCGCGAACTCCCCCACCTGCAACGGGAGTTGTTCCACAGCCATCACACAACTCCCGCCAGACTGGAGTGTTCTGATCCGGTAGAAAACACCCTCCGTGTTACGGAAGGGCTACGAGGAGTTTTCGGACCGGACGCAGAGTCCTGTGACCTTAGCGGGAGTTGAGGGGTTCTCGCGGGCCGTCCGGGCGTCCGCCACCCGACGACGACGGCGGATCACTCACACCGGGGCCGGCACGCACCCCACCGCGAGATCGTCCATGGACAGTCCGAGCGCTCGGGCGAGCGCCGCCACGGTGAAGAAGGCGGGAGTGGGCGCCCGCCCGGTCTCGATCTTGCGGAGTGTCTCGGCGGAGATCCCGGCGTGTGCCGCGACCTGCGCCATGCTCCGCCCACCGCGTGCCTCGCGCAGCAGCAGCCCGAGCCGCTCGCCGCGCTCACGTTCTTCCGGGGTCAGGGGGTTACGCACCATCTCCCCATTCTAATGCCGGTATAGTAATTGGCATGGTGGAACTGAAGACGGACACGTCGATCGACGAGATGTACGAAGCGGGCCAGGTGGTGGGCCGGGCCCTGACAGCGGTGCGGGAGGCCTCCGACGTGGGCGTCTCGCTCCTGGAACTGGACGAGATCGCGCACCAGGTCCTGCGCGACGCGGGCGCGGGCTCCCCATTCCTGAACTACCACCCCTCCTTCGCGCCCACCCCGTTCCCCGCCGTCATCTGCGCCTCCGTGAACGACGCCATCGTGCACGGCATCCCGACCGGCTACCGGCTGCGCGACGGCGACCTGGTCTCCATCGACTTCGGCGCCGAACTGGGCGGCTGGGTGGGCGACTCGGCGATCAGCTTCACCGTCGGGACGCCGCGCCCCGCCGACGTACGCCTCATCGAGACCGCTGAGCGCGCCCTCGCGGCGGGCATCGAGGCGGCCGTGGTCGGCAACCGCATCGGGGACATCGCGCACGCCGTCGGCACCGTCTGCCGCAGCGCGGGGTACGGCATCCCGGAGGGTTTCGGCGGCCACGGCGTCGGTCGCCACATGCACGAGGACCCGCCCGTCCCGAACGAGGGCCGCCCCGGCCGCGGCCTCCCGCTGCGCCACGGGATGGTCCTGGCCATCGAGCCCATGCTCATCGGCGGCGGCACCGACGGCTTCCACGCGGCCCCAGACGGCTGGACGCTGCGCACGAACGACCGCTCCCGCGCGGCCCACGCCGAGCACACCGTGGCCATCACCGACGCGGGCCCCCGCATCCTGACGGCCCGCTGAGGGACGCACCGACGTACCCGGTGGGGCGGCGCCTGACCGCCCCACCGCTACGGCTCCACTGGACGCCGGCCGCCCCACCACTACGGCTCCGCCAGGAAACCGGTCGCCTTGCCCCTACGGCTCTTCTAGGACGCCGGCCGCACTACCATCGCCGATCCGCCGCCCCGCCGTACCGTCTCGGCCGCCGCGAGCCACTTGCCGTTGGGCAGCCGCTGCACGCCGGTCGCCGCGCCGATCTCGGGGTTCTGCCTGAAGGCCTGCCCGACCGACTCCAACTGAGCCCTCAACGGGCTGTTCCACAGGCCCGGTTCGAGCTCGGTGGTGGTCTGGTTGCGCTGGCTCGCGCGCGGCGCGGCGATCGCGTCCACCAGCGGCAGGTCACGGTCGACGACGCCCGTCAGGGTCTGCAGGACGGTCGTGATGATGGTCGCGCCACCCGGCGAACCGAGCGCCACGACCGGCCTGTCGTGCCCGTCGAGCACGATCGTCGGCGAGATGGAGGAGCGCGGCCGCTTCCCGGGGCCCGGCAGGTTCGGGTCGGGCACGGCCGGGTTGGCCGGGGTGAAGGAGAAGTCCGTCAGCTCGTTGTTGAGGATGAAGCCGCGGCCCGGGACCGTGATGCCGCTGCCGCCGGTCTGTTCGATGGTCAGGGTGTACGCGACGACGTTGCCCCACTTATCGGCCACCGTCAGATGCGTGGTGTTCTCACCCTCGTACGTCGTCGGGGCCGCCGTACCGGCCGTCGAGCAGCCCGCCGGGTCGCGCGGGTCACCCGGCGCCAGCGGGCTCGTCAGGGTCGCGTCGTCCCTGATCAGGCACTCCCGCGAGTCGGCGTACCGCTGCGACAGCAGTTCCTTCGTCGGTACGTCCTCGAAGGCGGGGTCGCCCACCCAGCGCCCCCGGTCCGCGAACGCGATCCGGCTCGCCTCGATGAAGCGGTGCAGGTACCGCGCCTCGCTCGCCTTCGAGAGGTCGGTCCGCTCAAGGATGTTGAGCGCCTCGCCGACCGTGGTGCCGCCCGAGGAGGACGGGGCGATCGAGTAGACGCCCAGACCGCGGTACGAGGTCCTGGTCGGCGCCTGCCGCTTCGCCTCGTACGCCGCGAGGTCGTCGAGCGACAACTCGCCGGGGCGGGCGTTGTAGCCCGAACCCGGGTCCACCGGGGGCTTGTTCACCGTGTCGACGATCTCCTGGCCGAGGCGTCCGTGGTAGATCGCGCCGACGCCCTTCCTGCCCAACTCCTGGTAGGTGCGTGCCAGATCGGGGTTCTTGAAGGTCGAGCCGATCACCGGCAGCGAGCCGCCGGGGAGGAACAGCTCGGCGGTGTCGGGGAAGTTCCGGAAGCGGGCCTCGTTGGACTCGGTCTGCGAACGGAAGGTGGCGTCCACCGTGAACCCGTCGCGCGCGAGGCGCTCGGCGGGCTTCAGTACCGTGCTCAGCCGCTCGCTGCCCCAGCTCTCCAGCGCCGTCCGCCAGGTCGCGGGCGTGCCCGGTGTACCCACACCCAGCCCGCTGGTGACGGCGTCCGCGAAGGGGATCGGCTGTCCGTTCTCCAGGAAGAGCCCCGGGTCGGCGGTCAGCGGCGCCGTCTCACGGCCGTCGATGGTGTGCACCTTGCGGGACTTGGCGTCGTAGTAGACGAAGTAGCCGCCCCCTCCGATGCCGGACGAGTACGGCTCGGTGACTCCGAGAGCCGCCGCCGTGGCGACCGCCGCGTCCACCGCGTTGCCGCCCTTCCGCAGGACCTCGATCCCGGCGGCGGACGCGTCCGTGTCGACACTGGCCACCGCACCGCCGTAGCCGACGGCCACCGGCACCTTCCGCGCGGCGGCACCGCCGGCCGCGGACGGCGGTGCCGCCGCGCCGACCGACACCACCGCGGCCGAAACCGCCAAGACCGCCAGATTCCGCGCAACAGGGCGACGCATCCGTACCTCCAGTCAACAGCCGTCCGCGCAGCGTAACTTCAGCGCGGTGCTGCCGCCAGGACCCCCTCGAACACCGTTCCGCATTCCCGCTAACATGCGCGCCCATGAATGACGACGTGCGCAACCTCGTCCTGGGCGTGCTCGCCGCCGGCATCAGTGCCGCGCTCGGCTGGCTCGCCCGTACGTATCTGTGGAAGCGCAAGCTCCGCCGCAAGCAGGCCTTCTTCGGACTCCCCGCCAACTCCGAGTCGCTCCTGGTGGTCAACCGCGAGGCCGGCGGCCCCGAGCTCACCGTGATGCGCCACGACGTGTTCGCGCTGCTCGAACTCTCCGCCCTGATCAAGGACTGCGGCGCCCACGCGCAGGTGATCGCGCACGACGCGGCACAGCAGGGCTTCGGGGAACGCACCGAGTTCTGCGTGGGCGGACCGGCGTCGAACCGGCGGATGGCCGCGCACCTGCACTCCCTGCTGCCGGGCATACGCGTCAACACCGACGCCGAACCGGGCCCGGACCGGGGCGCGTTCCAGGTCGGCACCGAGCGCTACCGCCTGGAGTCGGGCAAGGGCGAGTACGCGATCCTGGCCCGGCTCACCGCCGGCAACACGGCGAGACCCGTCTTCCTCTTCTGCGGCCAGCGCGCGATCACCAACCAGGCGGCCTCCCGCTACCTGGCCCGCAACCACGAACGGCTCGCCCGCAAGCACGGCAACAACTCCTTCGTCCTCCTCCTGAAGATCGTGAACTCGCAGGCGTACGGACCCGATGTCGTCGAACTCGTGGCAGACGTGACCCGCGCGGCGCAGACCCCGACGCCGGAGGCGACCGCGGCCCGGAACTCCCACCGCGCCTCGTAGGCCCGAGGGGAGCGGAACCGCAGTCGCGTACCTCTACGGCCTGGGCCCGCACAACCCGTCCGGCGCGCAGCTGACCTTCTCCTCGCCGGAGCACGACCCGACGTGATGTGTCGGTGCCCCCGCGCTAGAAGTGATCTCCGGCTGCCGCCGGTCGGGTTGAGGACCTGTCTGCTGCTCCCCCTACGACCTCGGGGTTGTGGGGGGACCCCCACCCGGCAGCAGCGTCCCTGGTTCGGCCGGTGCCACGTCCACGGCCTCGGTCTTGGGACTGCGCTGCTCCCGCCGGGACACCCACTGGGCGAACCAGCTGAGCAGCATGCACATCCCGATGTAGATCGGTGAGATCACCATCACCACGGGGATGAACGGCAAATCGTAGTCGAGGTTCGAGGCGATGAGCTTCCCGGCATGGAGAAACTCCTCGTAGGTGATCAGATAGCCGAGCGAGGTGTCCTTGAGTGCCACCACCAGCTGGCTGATGATGGTGGGCAGCATGGACCGGACGGCCTGCGGTACGAGGACGTACGACATGACCTGGGTCTTGCGCATGCCGAGCGCGAACGCCGCCTCCCGCTGGCCGCGCTCGACCGCGTTGACGCCCGAGCGGAAGACCTCGGCGAGCACCGAGCCGTTGTAGAGCGTCAGCCCGGCGACCAGCGCCGGCAGCGGCTGCACCTTGAGCGCCACGAAGATGAAGAAGATCATCACCAGTACGGGCATGGCGCGGAAGAACTCGACGAGCAGTGTGGAGACCCAGCGCACCGGCCGGTGGTCCGACAGCCGGCCGGCCGCGAGGACGGCGCCCAGTGCCAGCGACAGCACGGCGGCGATAGCGAAGGCCTTGAGCGTGTTGCCGAGACCCTTCAGCAGCAGCTCCTGAATGCCCTTGTACTCGAAGGGCATCCACTTCGTGTACGTGAACTGGTCGGTGTCGAACAGGAGATACAGGACCCAGCCGACGAGCCCGAGGATCACGGCGGTGGAGAGGATCCCGTACGTCCGGTGCCGTTGACGGGTCTTGGGGCCGGGGATGTCGTAGAGGGCGGTGGATTCGGTGGCGGTGGCGGTCATCGGGCGACTCCCCAGCGCTTTTCGAGGACATTGAAGACCGCGCTGATGGCGAGGGTGATGATCAGGTAGCCGACGGCGATCCAGATGAAGGTCCAGACGATGTTGTAGCCGAGTTCGCTGAGGATCTTGTACGTGCCTAGCAGTTCGGTGACGCTGAACGCCCCGGCGATCGCCGAGTTCTTGGCGAGCGCGATGAGGGTGGAGCCGACCGACGGGATCACCGAGCGGAAGGCCTGCGGCAGGACGACCAGGGACAGGGTCTGCCCGAACGTCATACCGAGGCTGCGTGCGGCCTCGCCCTGCCCCTTGGGCACGGTGTTGATGCCCGACCGCAGGGCCTCGCAGATGAACGCCGAGGTGTAGCAGCCGAGCGCCAGGATCGCGAACACCTGGAAGGGCAGCACGAGTCCGAAGCGCGGCAGGCCGAGCAGTACCGCGAAGAACAGCAGGGTGAGCGGGGTGTTGCGGAGCACCGTCACCCATGCCGTGCCCAGCGCCCGCAGGGAGCCGACGGGCGCGACCCGGAACGACGCCATCACGAAACCGAGCGCGAGGGCCAACAGCGATGCGTAGAAGGTGAGTTCGACGGTGCCGAGAAATCCCTCGCCGAACGTGGAGAAGTTGTCCGTCAGTACGTTCACGCCGGCCTCAACTCCCCTGGTAGCGGTCGATCTTGGGCGGTGCGGGCGCGGGCACGCCGGACAGGCCGAGCGTCGCCTCGTACGCCTTCTTCCAGTCGCCGTTCTTCTCGCGGGCCTCCAACGCGTCGTCGAGCGCGAACCGCAGCGCGTCGTCGCCGCGCGGTACGCCGATGCCGTACGGCTCCTCGGAGAACGGCTTGCCGACGACCTTGAGTTCGTCGGGCACCTTCGCCGCGTAGCCGATCAGGATGGCGTCGTCGGTGGTGACGGCGTCGACCTGGTAGGTGAGCAGGTTGTCGACACAGACCGAGTACGTGTCGTACGAGACGAGCTTCGCCTTCGGGTAGTCCGACTTGATGCGCTGGTACGGGGTCGATCCGGCCGCCGAGCAGACGGTCCTGCCGGCGAGATCCTGGGGGCCGTGGATGTCGTCCTCGTCCGTGCGCACCAGCAGTGACTGACCCGCCATGTAGTACGGGCCCGCGAAGCCGACGAGCTTCTTGCGCAGGTCGTTGATGGTGTAGGTACCGACGTAGTAGTCGATCTGGCCGTTCTGCAGGGCGGTTTCGCGGTTCGCCGAGGCGATCGTCCTGAAGCGGACCGTCCTGGGGGCGAAGCCGAGGGAGGCCGACATCATCCTGGCGATCTCGATGTCGAAGCCGGAGTAGGCGCCGCTCGCCGGGTCCTTCTCGCCCAGGTAGGGCTGGTCCTCCTTGGCGCCGACGGTGAGGTGGCCGCGCTTCCTGGCCCGCTCCCAGGTGGGCGAGGAGGGGAGCTGGAAGCCCTGGACGACCTGGTAGTCGGGCAGTTGGCCGGCGGCGGGCCCCTTGGTGGGCGGGCTGCCCTCCTTGCCGCAGGCCGCGGCGGTGGCGATCAGTGCCGTGAGCGCCACGAGGGCACGGCACACACGTGTCGTAGGGATCATGCGGTGCGCTCCCCCGCTCAGTGTTTGAGGATCTTGGAGAGGAAATCCTTGGCGCGCTCGCTGCGCGGAGTGGTGAAGAACTCCTCCGGGGCGCGGTCCTCGACGATGCGACCGTCGGACATGAAGACGACACGGTTGGCGGCGGAGCGCGCGAAGCCCATCTCGTGGGTGACGACGACCATCGTCATCCCCTCACGCGCCAACTGCTGCATGACTTCGAGGACTTCATTGATCATCTCGGGGTCCAGTGCCGAGGTCGGCTCGTCGAACAGCAGGGCCTTCGGGTCCATGGCGAGGGCGCGGGCGATGGCCACGCGCTGCTGCTGTCCGCCGGAGAGCTGCGCCGGGTACTTCGGAGCCTGTGAGGCGAGGCCCACGCGGTCCAGGATTTCCAGGGAGCGCCTGTCGGCCTCCTCGCGCTTGCGGCCGCGGACCTTGACCTGGGCGAGGGAGACGTTCTGGAGGATCGTCTTGTGGGCGAAGAGGTTGAAGGACTGGAAGACCATGCCCACTTCGGCGCGGAGCTGGGCGAGGGCCTTGCCCTCCTCCGGGAGCGGCTTGCCGTCGAGCTTGATCGTCCCCGACGCGATGGTCTCCAGCCGGTTGATCGCCCTGCACAGTGTCGACTTGCCCGACCCCGACGGGCCGATGACGACGACCACCTCCCCCTTGCCCACGGTGAGGTTGATGTCCTGAAGGACATGCAACTCCCCGAAGTACTTGTTCACGTCATGCAGCTCGATCAACGGATCGACAGCCATGCCCGGCCCTACCCACTCTCAGCTGTGTCGCAGTCGCCGAAAACTATCCGGACAAGAATGGACTTACCGCGCGACACGCACCTTCCGGGCATTAGCCGTATTTTGCGGTTAGCCCTCCGACACCTCCGCGTACAGCTGGGAGAGTTCGGGCTCGCCACTGGACGCCCAGGTGTGTCCGGCGGCGACCACGTCGAACTCCCGGCCGGACGGCAGCCGCACCACGGGATGGCCGTTGGGCCAGATCTGCCAGACGGCTCCGGGCACGGTGCGCACGATCACCGTGCCGACGTAGAGACCGGCGTCGTTGCCGAGCCAGGGCAGGCTCTCCTCGTCGTCCCGCCAGCGGGGCAGCAGTTGGTCGAGCGCCTCCAACGAGGCGACGGAGTCGTCGAGTTCGACCCCCGCCAACTCCGCCTGGGAGCGCAGCAGATCACACTCGGAGAGCAGTTCGGTGACACCCCCGGAGTCGGCCTCGCCGTCGGAGAACACCGCGACGCCGAAGGCGGGGTCACGCTTCTTGCGCCAGTTGCCGAGGAAGGGGATGTTCATCAGCCCAGCGTGTCATTCACGTCACCGTGCGCACCACAGGCGCGCGGGGTCGCGTGTTCGAGAGGTGTTCCCCTCAGTGCGGGCCGCGCCCCAAGTCGGCGCCGGGCCAAGGGAGATCAGCCACCACGACCCGGGATACCGCGCCGGGGCGGGCGTTCCCGCGCTGGGGCGGGCGTCTCCGCGCCGGGCGGGCGTCTCCTACACGTCCAGGTCCACCACGACCGGCGCGTGGTCCGACGCGCCCTTGCCCTTGCGCTCCTCGCGGTCCACATAGGCGTCGGTGACGGCCTTGGAGAACGGCTCGTTCCCGTAGACTAGGTCGATGCGCATGCCGCGGTTCTTCGGGAAGCCCAGCTGGCGGTAGTCCCAGTACGTGAACGGGTGGTCGTACTTGAGGGGGCGCGGGACCACGTCCGTGAGGCCCGTCTCGCGCAGGGCGGCCAGGGCGGCGCGCTCGGCCGGGGTGACGTGGGTGGCGGCCTCGAAAAGGGCGATGTCCCAGACGTCCTCGTCCGCCGGCGCGACGTTGTAGTCCCCCAGCACCGCGAACGGCCTGCCGCCCGCCGCGTCGCCCGCGATGGCCGCCTTGAGCGCCTCGAACCACTGGATCTTGTACGCGTAGTGGGGGTTGTCCACCTCGCGGCCGTTCGGCACGTACACCGACCAGACCCGGACCGGGCCGCAGGTCGCGGAGACCGCGCGGGGCTCCTGGACGCCGTCGAAGCCGGGGTCGCCCGGCAGGCCCTTGACGATGTCCTCCAGGCCCACCCGGGAGACCACCGCCACGCCGTTCCACCGCCCCGTGGCGTTCACCGCCGACTCGTAGCCCAGCTCGCGCAGCTCGTCCGTGGGGAACTGCTCGGCGGTGGTCTTGGTCTCCTGGACGCACAGCACGTCCGTGCCGCTGCTCTCCAGCCAGGCCAGCAGCCTCGGCAGACGGGCGGTGATCGAGTTGACGTTCCAGGTGGCGATGCGCATACCTCACAACCTACCGGGCGGGTACGACAACGGGCCCGGAGGTTCCGCCCGGCGAGCGCCGGCCGCCTCAGACCTGCGCCGAGGCTCCCGGCGTGAGCCGCAGGTGCTCCGAGCCGCCCAGCGCGCCGATCTGGCTGTCGTAGATCGGCCGGGCGAGGTCGGTGAGCAGGGCGTCGTGGATGTCGTACGCGCGCCGCGGCTTGACCTCGCGGACGTACTCGATGACCTCGGAGATCTTGCTCCAGGGGGCCATGACCGGGAGCATCAGGGTCTCCACCGGGTGGTCGGGGACCGTGAGGGCGTCGCCCGGGTGGAAGACGCGCCCGGCGTCGACGAGGTAGCCCACGTTGGTGATGCGCGGGATGTCCGGGTGGATCACGGCGTGCAGTTCGCCGTGGACCTGGACGTCGAAGCCCGCGGCGGTGAACGTGTCGCCGTGCCCGACGGTGTGCACGCGGCCCGGGAACGCCGCCGAGATCTTGTCGGCGACCGCCTTCAGCGTCCAGATCTCGGCCGCCGGGTTGGCGTCGAGCCCGGCCCGCAGCCGCTCCTCGTTGAAGTGGTCGGGGTGCTCGTGGGTGATCAGGATCGCGTCCGCGCCGACCGAGGCGTCCTCCTCGCTGAAGGTGCCCGGGTCGATGACCAGCGTGCGCCCGTCCTTCTCGAGGCGGACGCAGGCGTGCGTCTTCTTCGTGAGTTTCATGTCGGTCATGACTCCATCCTGCCTCCGCCCGCGCGGCGGCGGCCCGCCCAGACCGGTGGTCCCGCTGCCAGGACGAAGATCACGGGCACGGTCACTCTTCGGGCGTGGTCTCCTCGCGGATGACCTGCTGGGCCACCTTGAAGGCGCTGTTCGCGGCGGGTACGCCGCAGTAGACGGCCGCCTGGAGGAGCACCTCTTTGATCTCCACCGGGGTGAGTCCGTTGCGGAGGGCCGCGCGGACGTGGAAGCCGAGCTCGTCCAGATGGCCGCCCGCGACGAGCGCCGTGAGCGTGACGCAGCTGCGCGAGCGCCGGTCGAGTCCGGGCCGGTCCCAGATCTCGCCCCAGGCGTACCGGGTGACGAACTCCTGGAAGTCCCCGGAGAACTCGTCCGCCGAGGCCAGCGCCCGGTCCACGTGCGCGTCGCCGAGCACCTCGCGGCGCACCTTGATCCCGGCGTCGTACGGGTCGGGCCGCCCCAGGCCCTCGGCCCGAGCGACGGGCGGCGCGATCTCCGCCACGGGCGAGGCCGACGGAGGGGGCGAGAGGACCTGCTTGACCGGGGCCGCCGGGATCGCCATCTGGCCCGTCGAGTTGTCGTAGGCGGGCTGCCAGGCGCTGGAGAAGTGCCGCACGAGGAGGTCGGTGACGGCGGCCTGCTGCTCGACGGGGACCAGGTGCGAGGCACCGGGTACGACGGCGAGCCGGGCGTCCGGTATCCCGGCGACCAGGGTGCGGGCCTCGGCGGGCCCGGTGACCTGGTCGTCGGAGCCGACGAGGACGAGGGCCGGCACACCGATGCGGGCGAGCTCAGCCCGTACGTCGAAGGCGGCGAGCGCCTCGCAGGCGGCGATGTAGCAGCCGGGGTCGGTGGTTCGCACCATCTGCACGGCCCACTCGGTGATCGCGGGCTGAGTGGCGGCGAACCCCTCCGTGAACCAGCGCTCGGGCGACATCCGGGCGATCGGGTCGAGCCCGTTCGAACGTACGATCACACCGCGCTGCCGGAACTCGTCCGCGGTTCCGAAACGCGGCGAGGCGGCGATCACGCCGAGCGAGGCGAGCCGCTCAGGATGGCGCAGCGCCAGCTCGATCCCTATGGCGGCTCCGAAGGCGCACCCCGCGTAACCGAAGCGCTGCACGCCGAGCGCGTCGAGCGTGGCCAGCAGTCTCTCGGCGAGTTCGGCGACCGAACCGGCCGGGTAGGCGGGGGCGCCGCCGTGCCCCGGCAGGTCGAAGCGGAAGATCCGCCAGTGCTTCGCCAGCTCCGGGACCTGTCGATCCCACATGTGCCAGGTGGTCCCCAGTGAGGGACCGAGGATCAGGACCGGGGCGTCCTCAGGCCCGTCAAAGCGGTATTGCAAGGTGTTCATGGGCGTCTCACTCACCCGCCTGACCCTCTCATCTTTCACGGCAGCCCCGATGAGCGGGGTCCTGGCTGCCGCGGTTCGACCAGGTGGAGGCCCTCGTTCGACCGGGCGGAGGGCCTCCCCGGCAGCGTAGCGCCCTGTCCGGACGGACCCCCACCACTTCGAGGTCACGGGCGCTGAGGTCGCCCGTGACGGGACCGGGAAAGCTACGGCGGGAAAGCAGCGGTCGTACGGGGTCAGCCCTGCGCCGCCTCCACCGCTGAGGCGACGAAGTGGGCGACCTGTCGTCGTCGGTCCTCCTGTCCCCAGGCGAGGACCAGCGCACTGCGCGGCGCGTCGGCCACCGGGACACGGACGAGCCCCGGATGCAGTGGCCGGGCCAGCGAGCGGGGCAGCACCGCGATCGTTCGTCCCAGCAGGACCATGTGCGTCAGCTCAGCGGCGTCGGCGACCTCGGGGCCGGACGCGGCGGCGGGCTCGATGCCGGGCACGCCGTTGCCGCGGACGCCCTTCCAGCGCGGCAGCGTCTCGTGGGCCAGGTCGGCGAGGGTCACCTCGCTGCGGTCGGCGAGCCGATGGTCCGGGGGCAGGATCGCCACCCTGCCCTCGACCAGGAGGGTTTCGTGGTCCAGGCCGGTCAGGTCGTCGAACGGTACGTACAGCAGCGCCACGTCCGCCCGGCCGTCACGCACGTGATCGGCGCGGTCGGTGGCCCCGCCGAACAGGATGTCCACCTGACGGGCGTCGGGCCGGTGGGCGTAGGCGGCCAGGATGCCGGACAGCAGATCCGCGTCCCCTCCGGGCTTGATCACCAGGCGCAGCCGGGACTCCCGTCGGCCCGCTCGCCGAGCCTTCTCGGCCGCCGCTTCGACCGCGAGCAGCGCATGCCGGCCGTGGTACTTCAGCGCCTCCCCCGCGGAGGTGAGGGCGACGTGCCTGCTGGATCGCTCCACCAGCACCACCCCGAGCCGGTCCTCCAGCCGCCGTACCGCCTTGGACAGGGCGGGCTGCGCGATCCCCAGCCGCCGCGCCGCCCGGCCGAAATGGAGTTCCTCGGCGAGTGCGGCGAAGTACTCCAGTTCACGGGTCTCCAGCTCGGCCATGCCGACAGAGTACCGATCCGGTCATTCCTCGGAGGAATGGATTCAGAATCCGGCTGCCTTGGACTTGACGAAGAAGCGCCAGTTCAATCGAGGCATGATTCACCACACGATGATCGTTGCCTTCGACGAACCGATTCCTGCGGACGAGCTCGACGAGTACCTCAAGGAGCTTGAGGAGCTGACCATGGGCAGCGGCGCCTTCCAGTCCTTCGCCGCCCGCCACCATCTGCGCGTCCCCAGCGACGACCACGCCCCGGTGGCAGTCGCTTCCGCGGTCGTGCGGTTCGGCATGGCCGACCTCGACGCCCTCAACGCCTCCTTCGCCCTCCCGGCCATCGGCGAGTTCATCACCAACTGGCAGGCCCGCCGCCCGTACAAGGCGATCTGGGTCAACCACGAGCCCCTCGCCTGACCCGGCCCCAGCGCGACGACGAAGCTCCTGGCAGACGAGTTCCCGGCCAAGCCGGCCCGTGCCCGCCAGGAGCTTCGCGTGCACCAACTCGGCGATCCGCCCCGTAGGCAGCGACGGCCACAGGACGCCAACCGCTTCAAACGCGTCCGCATCACGTCACAACTCCATCACCGCTGGAGGCCCAACGCCCCACCTGCCGCACGATGTTGCCACTCGTGTCATGCCAGGGGGAATCATGCGTGTCCGTACCACCACCGCGGCCATCGTCGCCGTGCTTGCCGTCGCTGTCGTTGGCTGTAGCGGCGACGATGGCGGCGACGGCAAGGCCGACACCGCCAAGAGCGCCGCGCCTGAGGCGTCGAACGCCGTGCCCGAGGCATCGAGTTCCGCGGACACCAGCGGCGCCGCCAAGAACGCCGGCATTCCGCCCGAGCCCACCGGCGCCGAGCGCGACGCCCTCCTCGCGGCCGTCATGGACGTCAACGGCAACCTCGTTCATGACGAGGACAAGGCCGTCGACGCGGCCCGCAACCAGTGCGCGGCCCTCGATGGCGGCACGGCGAACCCGGACCACAGTGCTGCCCAGCGGTTCTCCTACGACGGCGTCACACTGTCCGACGACGACGGAAAGCACATCAACCTCGCGCTGCGCAGGACGCTCTGCCCCGAGTCCTGAGCCTGATCAGGCGCCAACTCCGGCCCGGCCGCACCCTTTGTGGCCGGGCCTCTCCATACCGAGCTCGCTGACCACCTCGACGTCGGACCGTCGCCCCTGTCCCGCCTTGTCGGCGAGCCGGGCAGGGAGGATCCGGGCCATGCGCCTGGCGATCTCCGTCGGCGCGTCCGGATCCGCCAGGAGAGCCACGACCGTCACGTCCTCGGACGACACCCGCATGCCTGGACCCCTCTCATTGGCCGCCCACCGCCCAGTGTTCGCAAGTACCCGCAGAATGCCCCAAAGGCGACCTCGCGCAGTCCGCGCGGGATGGAGATGGTAGGTGTCGCATTCGGGTGGCCGTGCCGCGGGTAACGTTGCGGGCGAGGTTGGCCGCTGCCGGTGAGGGTGTCGGGCGGGAACGTGGAGGCGGACAGACATGGATCCAGCGCGGGACGGTGCCTCCGGGGCATCGCCGGGGGCTGCCGCACCGCTGGAAGCATCGCTCGCGTTCGACGGAGCCGGTGCGTGGGCCGCGGAGGCCAGGCGCCTCGCGGCGGAGTTCCTCACCGCGGTGAGGGAGTCGCACGGCATTCCGGTGGCCAGGGCCTCGGTCGAGATCGTCCAGCTGGTCGTCAGCGAACTGGTCACCAACGCCCGCAAATACGCCCCGGGTCCGGGCCGCCTGCGTCTGCGCGTGCTGGGCACCGTCCTGCACATCGACCTGTGGGACAGCAGCCCCGTGCTCCCGGCGGCCAAGGTCGCCGATCCCCGGCGCGTCGGTGAGCACGGCCTGGAGATCGTCACCTCCCTCACCCAGTCCCTCACCACAGAAGTGACACCGCACGGCAAACGCCTCACTGCCACTGTCGACGTCACCCGCACGACGCATCTCGGCTAGACGGACCGGGCGCCGTCCTCCGGGCACGCCCGGAGTGCGGTCCTCAGGAGCGCGCGAGCCGGGCCGCGAGATAGGGCGCGGTGGCACTGCGGCGGGCCCTCGCCACTTTGGCCGGCGTGCCCGCCGCGACCACCCTGCCGCCCGCGTCGCCGCCACCCGGCCCCAG
The DNA here is from genome assembly GCF_044751025.1 of Streptomyces sp. NPDC088747. Taxonomy (NCBI): domain Bacteria; kingdom Bacillati; phylum Actinomycetota; class Actinomycetes; order Kitasatosporales; family Streptomycetaceae; genus Streptomyces; species Streptomyces sp. NPDC088747. The sequence goes on along the minus strand of NZ_JBIVKZ010000010.1, from coordinate 207,986 downwards.
GTCGATGACCCAGTCGGCGGTGGCGATCGTGTCCAGGTCGTGCTCGACGAGGACGACCGTGTTGCCGGCGTCGACGAGCCGGTGCAGTTGTCGCAGCAGCAGCGCGATGTCCGCGGGGTGCAGCCCCGCCGTCGGCTCGTCGAGCAGGTAGAGCGCGTGCCCGCGGCGGGCCCGCTGGAGTTCGGTGGCCAGTTTGATGCGTTGCGCCTCGCCACCGCTGAGTTCCGTCGCGGGCTGGCCCAGCCGCAGGTACCCCAGTCCCACCTCGCGCAACGTCTCCAGACTGCGGGAGGCCGCCGGGACCTCGGACAGGAACCCGGCGGCGGCGTCGACGGACAGCGCGAGCACCTCCGCGATGTTCTTGCCGCGGTAGGTGACCTCCAGCGTCTCGGCGTTGTACCGGGCACCCCGGCAGGTCGGGCACGGCGCGTAGGTGCCGGGCAGGAACAGCAGTTCCACCGCGACGAACCCCTCGCCCTGGCAGGTCTCGCACCGCCCTTCGGGCACGTTGAAGGAGAACCGCCCGGCCGAGTAGCCGCGCGCCCTGGCCTCGTCCGTCGCCGCGTACAGCTTGCGCACCGCGTCGAACATCCCCGTGTACGTCGCCAGGTTGGACCGGGGAGTCCGGCCGATGGGCCGTTGGTCGACCAGGACCAGCCGGTCGAACGACTCGACCCCCGCCGCGTCCTGGACGTCGACCTCAAGACGCGCCTCGTCGGGCTCAGGACCCGCCTCGTCGGGCTCCTCGGGTGCGAGTCCGAGGTGGCCGCGGACGACCTCGGCGAGCACCTGCGTCACCAGCGTCGACTTTCCGGAACCGGACACGCCCGTCACCGCCGTCAGTACGCACAGCGGTACGTCGACGGACACGTCGCGCAGATTGTGGCGGGAGACACCGCGTAGGCGCAGCCAGCCCTGCGGTGCGCGCGTGCGGTGGTCGACCGGCTGGGCGCGCCCGAACAGGTACTGGCTCGTGGCCGACTCCCCCACCCGCTCAAGACCGGCGACCGGGCCGCTGTACAACACCCGTCCGCCGCCCTCCCCGGCACCGGGACCGATGTCGACCACCCAGTCCGCCCGGCGTACGACGTCCATGTCGTGCTCCACGACGAACAGCGAGTTGCCGGCGGCCTTGAGGCGGTCCAGCACGTCCAGCAGGGGTTCCGCGTCCGCCGGGTGCAGGCCCGCGGAGGGCTCGTCGAGGACGTAGACGACGCCGAACAGCCCCGAGCGCAGCTGGGTGGCGATCCGCAGGCGCTGCGCCTCGCCGGGCGACAGGGTCGTCGAGCGGCGCCCGAGGCTGAGATATCCGAGCCCCAGGTCGAGCAGTACGTCGATCCGCGCGACCAGATCGCCGCAGATCCGGACCGCGACCTCGGTCGTCTCCCCCGACCGGGCGGTCGACGTGGTGGCGCCGGCCCCGGACCGCCTCGCGACGGGCCGCAGCAGCCTCACGGCCTCGGCGAGCGGCATCGCGTTGATCTCGGCGATGGAACGCCCGGCGAAGGTCACGGCGAGCGCCTCGGGCCGCAGTCCGCTGCCGTGACACTCGGGGCAGGGCACACTCCTGACGAACCGGAGCGCCCGTTCGCGCATCTTCTCGCTCTTGGAGTCGGCGAGGACGTGCATGACGTGCTTGCGGGCGCTCCAGAACTTGCCCTGGTAGCCGTAGTCGACGCGGTCCTCCTCCGGCTCGACGTACACGGAGGGCTGCTCGTCCGTGTACAGCAGCCAGTCCCGGTCCTTCTTCCTCAGCCTGCGCCACGGCCGGTCGATGTCGATACCCAGGCCGCTCACCACACTGCGCAGGTTGGCGCCCTGCCAGGCACCCGGCCAGGCGGCGATCGCCCCTTCGCGGATGCTCAGCGAGGGGTCCGGGACGAGCAACTCCTCGGCGACGTCGTGCACGACGCCCAGTCCGTGGCACTCCGGGCAGGCACCGGCCGCGGTGTTGGGTGAGAACGACTCGGCCTCCAGCCGTGCGGCCCGTGGCGGATAGGTGCCGGCGCGGGAGTACAGCATTCGCAGCAGATTGGACAGCGTGGTGATGGTGCCGACCGTCGAGCGCGAGCTGGGGGACCCGCGCCGCTGCTGCAGGGCCACGGCGGGTGGCAGTCCGGTGATCTCCCGCACGTGCGGTGCGCCGACCTGTTGCAACAGCCTTCGGGCGTACGGTGCCACCGACTCGAAGTAGCGCCGCTGGGCCTCCGCGTAGAGCGTGCCGAACGCGAGCGAGGACTTGCCCGAACCGGAGACCCCGGTGAAGGCGACCATCGCGTCCCGCGGAACGGCGACATCGATGTTCCGCAGGTTGTTCTCACTGGCGCCCCGGACATGCACGAAGGGGTCGCTCGCATCCTTGTCCACCCTTCCTGACTACCTGACGGCGCCGGAAACCGCGCGACGGGCACCGTCACCGGACCCCGCCCGCAGATGCCGTACGAGCATTTCCAGGAGCCGGGGCGGGGACCCGGGGAAGGCGTAGCCGGAAGCATGCTCCGCGGGGCCGGGCGGCGAGGGTGAGGGTGCCTCGGTGGCGGTGGGCCAGGTCGCGGGCGATGGCGAGGCCCAGGCCGGTGCCGCCGTGGTCGCGGGAGCGGGCGTCGTCGAGTCGGACGAAGCGTTCGAAGATGCGCTCGGCGTCCTCGGTTGGCACGCCCGGTCCGTCGTCGTGCACCGTGAGGACGACCCAGGCGTCATGGTTCCGGACGGTGATCCGGATGCGGCGTTCGGCGTGGCGGGCGGCGTTGTCGACGAGGTTGCGCAGCAGCCGTTCGTATTCGTCGGGGTCTCCGTGCGCGTGGGCGGGCTCGGTGCTGTCGCAGGTGAGGGTCAACGGCCTTTCCGTCAGGGGGTATTGCTCGGTCAGCCGGGAGGCGAGGGCTGTCAGGTCGACGGTGTCGGGGGCGGCCTTGGGGGTGGTGCGGGTGTCGAGGCGCGCGAGGAGCAGCAGGTCCTCGGCGAGGGACTGGAGACGGCGGGTCTGTCGTGCGGCGGTGGTGACGGCGGCGGGCCAGTCGGTGCGTTCCGGGTAGGCGAGCGCGACTTCCAGGCTGGCCAGCAGTGTGGTGAGGGGGCTGCGTAGTTCGTGGGCGGCGTCCGCGACGAAGCGGCGTTGCTGGGCGGCGGCGTTGTCGAGACGTTGGAGGGTGCTGTTGATGGTGGTGGCCAGGGCGGTGATCTCGTGTCCCGTGGTGGGGACGGTGACGCGTTCGCGGGGGTCGCTCGCGGTGACCGAGGCGGTGAGGACACGGATGGCCTCGACCGGTCGCAGCGCGACGCGGACGGAGAAGTAGGTGACGGCGGCGATCAGTACGAGGCCGAAGAGCCCGGCCCGGATCAGCAGGCGGTCGGTGGTCCCGGTGATCGCCTCGGCTGTGTACGGGAGCACCACCACGTAGACGCGCAGCGTGACGCCGGTGGTGACGCCCAGAGCGGCGGCTTCGTCGGCGCTGAGGTCCCCGGAAAAGATGTCGGCGGTTTCGACCTGGTGGATCCCGCCGGCCATGTCGAGGGGGTCCTTGGAGTCGTAGTCGGGGTTCGGAGGCAGGCGGACGGTGGTGGGAGGCATTTCCGCGATCCCTCCGGCCGGCGGCGGGGCAGGCATCACGTGGTGGCTGTCGGGATAGGCGTGGCTGATGGCCCCGCCTGAGGCGACAGCGGTGCGTCGGCCGGTCGCGACGACCTCGTACGGTACGACGCTTGTGGAGTCGGGAATGACACCCTGATCCAACTGTCCGGCCAGCGCCCAGAGTTGGTTCTTGGCCTGGTCCTCGGCGATCTGCATGCTGCGGCGGTGGACGTCGTGGTGCAGCCACCAGCCGATGCCGGCCAGGATGACCGCGGCGGCCGAGGCCGCGGCCAGGGCCGTTCGGGCTCGTACCGAACGCGGCCACCAGCGGCGTCGCGGCTCAGTCGCGTTCACGGTCGTCCACCAGCCGGTATCCGGTTCCCCGTACGGTCTGCAGGGACTGCCGGTCGAACGCGGCGTCCACCTTCTTGCGCAGCGCGCTGACGCGCGCCTCCACCAGGTTGGGATCCAGGGCTTCGTCGGGCCACGCGTGATAGAGCAGGTCCGCTTTGGAGACCGCCTGGCCCGCCCGGCGGGCAAGCAGTTCCAGCACGGCGAACTCCCTGGGCGTGAGTTCCACCCGGGTCCCGGCCCGGCGGCAGACCCGGCCGGCGACATCCAGGGAGAGGTCGCCCACGGCGAGGACGGGCGGGGCGACCGCGGCGGCTCGTCTGACCAGGGCCCGCAGCCGAGCGACGAGCACCAGGTAGGAGAAGGGTTTGGCCAGGTAGTCGTCGGCCCCCGTGTCCAGGGCCTCCGCCTGGTCCCAGTCACCGTCCTTCGCGGTGAGTACCAGGATGGGGGTCGCGTTGTTCTCCCGGCGCAGTTGGGCGCAGACCTTGTAGCCGTTGAGTCCGGGCAGCATCAAGTCCAGTACGACAAGGGCGTATTCGCCGGTGCGGGCCATCCACAGTCCCTGTCGGCCGTCATGGGCGAGGTCGACGCTGTAGCCCTCGGCGGTCAGACCGGTGTGCAGGGTACGGGCGAGGTCCACCTCGTCTTCGACCACCAGGATGCGCATGCGGTGCAGCCTCGCACAGCTCCGGCCGCCTTCCTGATCGGCCGGTCAGGTCGGGTCAGCATCCGGTCAACGGGGTCCCGGCACGCTGGCGGAGTTTCCTCGCCTCCGCTGAAAGGCTCTGTCGCCGATGTCCCTTGATGAACGTGCCCCCACCGCGGCCAGGACGGTTTCCCCTCCCCAACCCGCCCGTCGGCAGTCACCGGGCCCCTCCACAGCCCTTGTCGTCATCGCGCCCCTGGCGCTGGCCGTCGCTCTGGGGCTCTGGGGTATCCGCAGGAAGAACACGATGTGGGGGGACGAGTCCGTCACCTATCAGGTGGCTCGCCGCGATCTTTCGCAGATATGGCTCACCGCCCAGCAGGTGGATCTGGTCCATGCCCTCTACTACGCCGTGATGCATGAGATCTTCGGTCTCTTCGGCGCCGGGCTGCTGACGTTGCGGCTGCCGTCCGTGTTGGCGATGGCCTCGGCAGCGGCCGGAGTCGGGCTTCTGGGGTCGCGCCTGGCGGGACCGCGTGCCGGGCTGCTGGCCGGGCTGGTGTTTCCGCTCCTCCCGCAGGTGCAGAAGTACGCGCAGGAAGGCCGCTCGTACGCCATGGTGTGTGCCCTGGTCACCTGGGCCACCTATGCGCTCGTGGCCGCCGTCCCGCATCGCGCGCGGCGGCGGTGGGCGGTCTATGGCTCCACCATGCTGCTGGCCTGCCTGCTCCATGAGTTCGCCGTCCTCGCCCTGCTCGCACACGGCGTCACCCTGGTCCTCTCCCGCGTTCCACGACCGGTGCTGAGGGCGTGGAGTGCGGCTGCCGCGGGCGTGGTGGCGGGGCTGTTGCCGCTGGCGATCCGCAGTGCGGGGCAGTCGGAGCAGGTGTCCTGGATCGGCGGACCGGTGCGGCTTCGTTATTTCCTGGTGGCGGCGGTGGTGGGCATGGTGTGTGCCCTGGCACCCCTGGGGGTGAGGGGGCCCGTTCGGCTTTCCGTGCTGGCTGTGCCGATCCTGGTGCTTCCGGGCCTTCTGCTGCTGATCGTTTCACCGCTCAAGCCGCTTTTCGTCGACCGGTACGTGCTCTTCAGCAACATCGGAATCGCCTTGCTGCTGGGCGCCTGGTGGGACTACTTCCACCGGCTGCGGCGGTGTTCCCGCAGCGCGTGGATCGCGGCGGTCGCCGCACTGGCCGCGCTCGTCCCGACGAGCATGTCGCTGAGGACGCCCCAGAGCCGGAGCAACGACGCCACCGCCATCGGCGCCACCGTACGAAGGGAAGGCCGTCCCGGCGACGGGCTGCTCTATCTCTCCGGCCGGCACCGGGTCCTGACCGCGGCCAACCCCGAGGACACCCGCTTCCTGACGGATCTCGCCCTGGCACGGGACCCCGCCGCGTCGAACACACTCGGAGGTGTCGAGCTTCCCGCCCCGGACATCGCGGCACGCATGCTGGAGTTCGACCGGATCGTCGCGGTCCGCGCGGCAGGTACGTTCTCGGCGACCGACCCGCGGGAAGCAGCGAAAGCCGGCACCCTGCGACGCCACTTCCGCGAGTACGGAACAACCCGTGTCAACGGGGCGCGGATCACCGTCTATGTCCGCCACCACGCCTTCGGCACCCCTGCCGGAGCCGCGGCCCGGGTCGGGTGCGTCCTCTGACAGGGTGCGCCGTGCGGCCGGGGCGGCGTCAGAGGAGATCGCGGGGCAGCGTCTCGTTCCAGGTGCGGGAGAAGACCCGGCGGTCGTTCTCGTAGCCGTCGAGGGTGGCGTCGACGAGGAACTCGCCCTCCGTGCACCGCAGTACCGTGCGGGTCTCCACCCGTACGTCCCAGTCCGCGCGGTGGAAACGCATGGTCCAGGCGGCCTCACCGCTGACCGAGGTCAGGTCGTCGGCGACGGACGCGTAGCGTTCGAAGGCGCGCAGGCCGACGTCGAGGCCGATGTCCTCGTACCGCACCAGCCCGCGGTCCTTCACGATCTCCAGCGCGGAGTGGTAGTCGATCAGGTCGCGCCGCACCTCCCAGCGCTGCTCCGGCGCGGCGAGCTGGGTGGTCGCCAGCGGCGGGCTGCCCTCGGGCTCGCCGAAGGGCTTCAGGGGCAGGTGGTCGGGCGCGTCGACCGGCCGCACCGGCAGCGTCAGGCTGCTGGTCCCTTCGCGCACGCTCAGCAGAACCGGCTTGGGCGGCGGCCACGCCAGCGGCCAGTAGGAGGTGGACAGGGAGAGCCGGACGCGGTGTCCGGGCGGGAACGCCTGGGCCACGCTGTTGAGTTGGACGGTCGCCGAGTACCGCTCACCGGGTTCGAGCGGGCGCGGGTCGCCGGGTGTCTCGCAGTGGGTGAGGTTCAGCAGCCCGTACGTGACCCTGGTGGCGCTTCCGTCGGGGGCGACGTCGGAGAGCCGGGCCGCGACCATCGCCACCGGTTCGCTTGCGGACAGGTCGAGTCGGACGGTCGGGGACCCCAAGATCTCCAATTGCTCGGTGAGTACGTCCGTCTCGAAGACGAGGGAACCGCCGTCCTCCTCGCGCTGGTCGTAGGGGAGGTCCGGCGGGGCGTTGTACGACGCCCACTTGCCGCCGAACTGCCCCACGGACAGTGGCGATCGCACGGTGAGCGTGTCCGTGGTCCCCGGCACCTCGCCGGGCCTGCCGATACGGTGCCGGCTCAGCGGGAGTTCGGTGGGTTCGATGTGCGGGGAGGGCCAGGCCGGCTCGCCCACCCAGCGGCCGGGCCGTTCCTCGTACGACGTGGACGGGGGCACGCTCTCCTGCATCCAGGTCTGAAGCATCGGGCCGTCCATGATGCCGTTGTCGACGTCCTTGAGCCAGTGGTCCCACCAGGCGACGACCTCCTGGAGGTAGCCGATGGCGGGGCCGGGCTCCCCCAGGTGCGGGAACTTGTGCGACCACGGCCCGATCAGCCCCTTGCGCGGTACCTCCAGGTTGCCCAGCAGCCGCGTCACCGCGTTGGAGTAGCCGTCGGCCCAGCCGCTGGAGGCCAGCACCGGGCACCGTACGCGGGAGTAGTCCTCGCAGACCGAGGCGTGCTCCCAGTAGGCGTCGCGGCGCTGATGGCGCAGCCATTCCAGCACCCAGGGGCTGCTGTGCTCCATGCGTTCATGCCACATCTCGCGCCATCGCTCGCCCACCACGGCCGGATCCGGCGGGCAGGTGGCGTAGGCGAACATGGTGCCCGCCTCGGCGAGGTTGTCGGAGAGCATGGCGCCGCCCATGTAGTGCATGTCGTCGGCGTAACGGTCGTCGGTGAAGGACGAGATGACGATCGCCCGCAGGCTCGGGGGCTGCCTGGCGGCCACCTGGAGCGCGGCGAAGGCGCCCCACGAGAGGCCCATCATGCCGGTCCTGCCGTCGCACCACGGCTGGTCGGCCAGCCAGGCGAGCACTTCCTCGGCGTCGGCCTGCTCGCGCTCCAGGTACTCGTCCGTGAGCACCCCCTCGGAGTCACCGGTACCGCGGAGGTCGACACGGGCACAGACGTAACCGTGCCCGGCGATGTAGGGGTGGTGCTGCGAGTCGCGCACCGAGCTCAGGTCCCGCTTGCGGTAGGGGATGTACTCCAGAATCGCCGGCACCGGCTGCGCCTCCGACGAGACCGGCCGCCAGATCCGCGCGGAGAGGTTCACGCCGTCGGACATGGGGATGACGACGTGTTCTTCCTCGGTCGTCTCGTGGGGCAGATTGCTCACAGAACGCATACGGGCGTCCACCTCCTGGTGCTCGCGGCTCGGCTGGTCTGCTGCCCAGCGGCTCGGCTGCCACACGGCCGGGATCTCCGTCCGTGCCGCACGGCGGGCCGCTCGCGGACTCCTCCGTCCGCGGTCGCGCGGCTCAGGCCGTCGTTCCGTCGTCGTCCGCGGGAGCGACTCCGTCGAAGGCCAGGTGCAGTGCGGCGACGCAGCGGTCGAACTTCTCGCGCAGTTCCTCCTCGCTGTCGCCGCCGGTGAAGATGTGGGCCACCTCGAAGCTGTAGCTGTCCTGCTCGGGCATCCGCGACAGCCGCTGGCCCTCGTCGGGGATCATGTCGACGCGGACTCCGGGGATCTCCCGCTCGATACGGCGTACGGCCTCCTCGTCCGGGACGCCGTGGACGACACCGTCGGCGAACCAGCGGTAGTACCACTTGGCGGCCAACCGGTAGGGTCCCGCACCCCGGGCCACGGCCGGGTCCTTGTCGAGGGCGAGGCTGAGCATGTGGTGGTGGTTGGGGACACCGTCGACGTACTCGAAGAGCTCCGCGTGCGACTGCGAGTGCCGGGGGTTGATCTCCAGCAGGTTGAGTTCGTCGGCACCGGGATCGTAGAAGTACTCGATGCTGAAGGTGGCGGAGTCCATGCCGATCTGCTTGATCACCCGCTTCGACACGTCACGCAGTCGCTGCAGGACCGGCGCGGGAAGCGTGGACGGGTACTGGTGGCGCAGGAACGACGAGCTGCCCGGGTAGTTGATGGAGTCCAGCACACCGTAGACGGTGACCTCGCCGTCGTGGACGTATCCCTCCACCGCCACCTGGAGGCCGGTGAGCGCCTCCTCCGCGAGACAGACCTGCCCGCCGACGCCCTCCATCTCGGGCGGCAGGTCGAGCTGGTCGAGGATGTGGTCGAAGGGCCGCCCGACCCGGCTGATGCCGTCGCGTATCTCGGCGACCGCCGCGGCGAACTCCTCCTGGTTCTTCACCCCGAAGGCCAGCTCGGAGGAGTACGACAGCGCGGGCTTGACCCACATCGGGAACGTCATCCCTTCCGGGGGACGCGGATCGGACGTAGACAGATCGACCCTGCCGAAGCGGGGGTGCTCGGTCACGACCTTCTGCTGTTCCAGCCGGCTCCAGTACTTGTGCTCGCACTTGACGATGGATTCGAGGCTGGTGCTCCGCGTGCCGTAGCGCTCGGACAGCAGCGGCACGAGGGTGCTGACCGGGAAGTCCCAGTAGCCGACGATGGCGTCGACCGTCCCGTCGAAACCGTCCAGTATGGACTGGGCCTTCTCCAGCAGGGCGGGCACCGACACCTCGCCGACCTGGAGCTCGTCCATGGTCAGCAGCGGCAGGAACCGGTAGCGCTCCGCGTCGGGGACCGCTTCCAGGGTGCGCATGTTGCTGTCGTCCAGGCCTATGACGAACACGTTCTGCTGATCCACTGTCTCTCCTCTGTCCTCGGGCATGGCGAACCGGTTAAGTGCCTGGTCGGGCACCCGGTTGCAGGGGTCCGACCCAGGTACCCCTCATGATCCGGACCATGCGGCGGGGACGACTCGGGCATGACGCCGACGCACCCGTCGAGGAGAGGACGGGGGAGTCGTCGAGGAGTCGTCGGAGAGTCGTCGAGGAGCTGCTGACCTGCGGATGTCAGCTGGCGGCGAGTTCGGGCCGCGGGCTTCCCACGAGGACGGGGCCGACGTTCCGGGCCGATTCCAGCACCATGTCCGCGGCAGCGATGGCCTCTTCCACCGTGGCCGACGCGGTCGCCGCACACAGGGCGTCGGCGACCTCGTCGAGGGCCTCGGCGGTACGCGCGTTCACGCTGAGCGCGTAGGCGAAACGGGCCTCCGCGTACCGTGCGAGGAGAGTCCGCAGGACCATCGGATCAGCTTCGAGCATCGCAGGCGCGCCTCTCGTCGTGGCTTTTGAACGACGGATTCCCGCTCAACGCGTCCGTACTCGTACCTGTTTTCGCCTCCCGTGCCGCAACGGCCGCCCGCGGTCAGGACACCTGGACGGGGTGCCGGACCACCGCGTCGAAGAGGTAACCCTGCGTGTTCGGGACGGTCGTCTCCGGCTGGGTGCGGCCCGTGGTGTCGGTCGCCCTGGCCAGCAGGGTGTACGTCCCCGGAGTCGTCGGACGCCAGTCGGTGGACCAGCGGACCCAGCCGGTACGGCTCGGCGCGTCGTACAGCCGGGCCCGCCGCCAGTTCGCGCCGCCGTCGGTGCTCACGTCGACGCGCGCGACGCCACGGCCGCCCGACCAGGAACGGCCGGTGAGCCGGTGCCGGGCACCGGCCGCGAGGCTCGCGTTCCAGGTGAGTTCGAAGGCGCTCTTGAGGGTCTGCCGGGTGAGGGGCGCGCTGCCGCCTTCGGGATAGGCGCTACCGAACAGCCGGTAGAAGTCGGTGTTCCAGGGCGAGTAAAGCGGCTGCGCGGACACCTCGATGTCGCCGACCCACTTGATCGAGGCGATGCCCACCCAGGAGGGCACGAGGACGCGTACCGGGTGGCCGTGGTCGGGAGGAAGGGGTTCGCCGTTCATCTCGTACGCGAGCAGTACGTCGTCCAGCGCTTTGGAGAGCGGCAGCGGGCGGCGGACACGACCGAGGTTGGTGCCGTCGACGGTGACGTACTCGGCGTCCAGGCCCCGCGGCAGGACGTCCACGGTACGGTCCGTGAGTCCGGCTCTGCGCAGCACCTCGGCCAGCCTTACGCCCTTCCAGCGGGCCGTGCCGATCGCGCCGAGCGTCCACGCCGTGCCGCTGACCGCCTGGCCCTGCTGGGTCGTGAAGAAGCTGCGCCCGTTGCCCGCGCACTCCACGAACGCCGTGCGGGTGGTGGCGGGGAGCCTCTTCAGGTGGTCGAGGGTGAACTCGACCGGCTTCTCGCCCGCGAGCCCGTCGCCCCAGAGCGTGAGGCTCCACGCCGCGGCGTCCAGCAGGGGCGTGGCCGTGTGGTTGCGGACGAAGAAGTGGTCGTTGGGGGTGTGGTAGCCGGTACCGGCTAGGGACGCGAACTTGGTCTCGGCGTTCGTACCGCGGGCCGTGAACCAGTCGTCCGGCAGGGGTTTCACGATGCCGGGAACGGTCGCGGCGGGAGTCACCGGCGTCCCGGCGGCGGCCGCTGCGGGCTTGCCGAACGCCGTGGGCACGGTGGCGGTGAGTCCGGCGGCGGCGAGGAGCCTGAGCAGGTCACGGCGGTCCACGCCGTCGGCCCGCGCGTCTCCCGCCAGCCACTGGCGGAGTCTGCGTCGGTCGTAGGCGGATTCGGCGTTCGGAAGGTGGGGCGTCCGGGACATGGAGGGGCCTGCCTTTCGGGGCGGGAGGCGAACGCGGGGAGCACGGCGGGGTGCGGCGGGCCGCGCGACCGGGGGACGGCACCGACGGCACCCTGGAGGTGGCGGAACCACGGAGGAGCCATGGCGTCGGAGCTGTGGCGTCAGAACGATGGCGCTGGAGCTGTGACGTCAAAGCTGTTGCGTCGTCGGTGGGACCGGGACGGCCGTGCCACGGACCGGTCCGTGGCGAGGAGCGTCGACGACGCGAGGCTCAGCGACAACGCGAGGGTCAGCGACAACAGCCGCGCGACGAACGCGCGCGGGACCGCGGGACGGGGCGGGGGTCGCTGAGGAACATGACGCCATGCTACGAGTCCGGTCGCCAACTCGCCGGGAAATCGGGGCAGTCGGTGCCGTGAAGCCGCGACCGGCGGGGCGCCGGGGCGGGATGGGCGGCTTGTGCGGGTTGGGCGGGTTGGGCGAGTTGGGCGAGTTGGGCGGGAGGAGACGCGGCGCCCGTGTCAGAGGTCGCCGGACGCGCCGAGGCCCGTGAGCGCGCCGACCGGGTCGAGGTCGGGGGTGCCGCGGGGCCACCAGTCGTCCTGGCCCGGCTCCGACTCGTAGGCGTACCAGAGGCCGCTGTGGCCGAGGCGGAGCTGGGCGTGGCCTCGGGGGTGGGTGAGGTGGTTGCGCCAGGGGCGGAAGGCGGGGAGGTCGGCGGCGAGGAGCAGCGGGCGGGCCCGGTCGAAACGGCCCGCGGGCGGGTCCCAGGGCTCCTCCAGGACGGTGAGCCCCTCGAAGCCGCCCTGCCGCCAGGCGGCCACCGCCCGCGTCAGGTCGGCCCGGGTCCGTCCGGCGGCGGTCGCGAGTGAGGCGTAGAGGGCGCGGGTCGTGACGGTGAGACCGGAACCGGGTCTGGCGGCGGCGAGGCGCACCGCGTCCTGCCAGAGGGTCAGTTCGGCGACGGGGTCGCGGCCCGCGGTGAGGATCGCGTGCGCGCGAGCCGCCGCGTCGGTGGCCAACTGGTCCAGCGCGAACGGGTCCGGGCCGCCCGGCGCGCCGGGGTAGGTCGGCGGCTGCTCGGGGTGCGCGGGCGGTGGGAGCGGCGCCGGGAGGGGAGCCAGTACGCGTCGGGTGAGGGCGTCGCGGGCGCGGACGCCGGGGAGGGGGGCGGGTTCCTGGTCCTGCGCGGCGCGGGCGATCCGGGCCGCGTTGCGGCGGGACAGTTCGTCGAGCAGTTCGCGTTCGCCGCGGCCGCGCAGCAGGAACAGTACGAAGGGGTCTTCGTCCAGCAGCCGTGCGGTCTGGTAGCAGAGGGCGGCGGCGTGCTTGCAGGGGTGCCCGAAGTCGGGGCAGCCGCAGTGCGGTTCGAGCTCGCCGGGGCCGGGGAGCAGGGCGACGCCGCACTCGGCCAGCGACTTGGGCATCTCCTTGTCGAGCAGCGCGGCGATGTCCCCGGGCCGCTCGGCGACCGCGTCGAGGAAACGGTCCCAGTCGCTGTCGGACAGCGTCCCCACCCCGACCTGTACGCGGTAGGGCCGTGGCCTGCTGCCGTGCACGTACGCGAGCACCAGTCCCGGTGTCACCGTGATCGCGTCCACGTGCCCGCGCCCCGCGTACGTCCTTCCCCGTGCGAGCCGCGCGGGATCGAGCGCCCCCTCTTCCAGCGCGCGCACCCACGCGTTCCCCCACCACGTCTCCGCGAAGCCGTCGGCGTCCGACGCCCGCGCCGCGAACGCCTCGAACGTCCGCCTCAACTCGCCGTCACGCCCCGGAGATCCCATGGAACGCGGGAGCCGCGCGGCAACCCCCGGGGGCCGCTCCGCCGACGTCTCGGGCACGAGGTACAGGCCCTGCGTCGCCGCCCTCGCGGGCGAGGCCGGCCCGCCCGAGGCGCCGACACCTGGGGCGCCGGGCTGCGCCGGGGGCGATGAGTTCGGGGGCGCGACGGGCGCGTCCCCGGAACGGGCCGACGGCCGGCCAGGAAGGGCCTCGTGGTCCGACGGATCCGCGGGCGCGACGGGCGCGTCCTCTGACCGTGCGGGATGCCGGTGCGGGGCGGGCGCGTCAGTCGGTTGAGCCGTACGCCGGTCCGCCGCTCCGCGCTCGGCGGAAGTCGGCGGCGACTCCAGGAGTGCGGCTGCTCCGTCATCGGGCTCTGCGGCGGCCGGACTTGGGCTCGCCTCGGACTGGCCGTACGGCGGTGCTGCGGGGCGGCTCGCTGTCTGGTCGGCATCGGCATCGGCATCGGCATCAAGGACGGACGCCTCGGTGGACGCCTCGGTGGACGCCTCGGCGGGTTGCGTCGCGTCGAGGGGTGCCGTGTCGGGCGGTGCCGCCTCCACCGGTGTCGTGTCGAGGCGCGTCTCCTCCGGCTCTGTCACGTCGGAGGGCAACTGGAACGCTCCGGCGAGCAGGTCGCGTAGGTCCTGGGCCTGGGTTCGGCGGTTCTGGTCGCGGGCGTTCTGCCGAGCCCTGGAGGTGGTGGGCGATGAGTCGGTGGACCGGCGGCCCTTGTCAACTCCCCTGCCGCCAGCGCTCGTTGTCCTCTTCGGTGCGGCTTCCGCCCGGTTCCGCCTTGCCACGGCAGCACCCCGCGCGGCGCGCAACGCCTCACGCGCGACGTCTCCCGGGCGGGACCCCTCCGCGACAGGTGCGGCCGTCGGGGTGCTCTCCGCCCCTGCCTCGCCCTCTCCCCCGTCCCCGATCCCGGCCGCAGTTCCGGCCACAGTCCCGGCCCCGGTTCCGATGCCGCCGGCACCGGTTCCAGCGCCTCCGGCCCCGGGGGCAGCCCCGGCCCCGGGCTCGGCAGAAGGCCGGTCGACGGCAGGCCGAGGCGAGGCCGAGTCCGCCGTGGCTCCGTCGGCCACCTCAGCCTCAGCCACATCCCCGTCCACGCGCTCTCCCGACACAGACGCCGACACCGAGGCCGAGGCGGACGTCCCAGGCGTCGCGGGCGTCGCCGACGCCCGCCGCAGAGCCTCCCGCGCCACGTCCCCGGGTCGCCCTCCCGGAGAAACCCCCCTCGGAGGACGCGGACCGGCCGGGTCTCGTTCACCCGGCCCGACAGGCGGCCGCCCCTGCTCACCATCGGCCGCCCCGTCCCCCCGGCCCTCACGCTCCCGCGCGGCCCGCAGAGCCCGGCGTGCCGCGTCGGCGGGGCGGGCCTCGCGCTCAGCGGGCGACCGGTCGGTGCCCTCGGCCCCCGGGGTCTCCTCCTCGTCGGTACTCACTCGGACCTCCGGAGGGACACCAGGTCCGACAGCTCGTGGTCGGTCAGCTCGGTGAGAGACGCCTCGCCGGAGCCCAGGATCGCGTCCGCGAGGGCCCGCTTCGCTTCGAGCATCTCGGCGATGCGGTCCTCCACCGTGCCCTCGGTGATGAGGCGGTGGACCTGGACGGGCTGGGTCTGGCCGATGCGGTAGGCGCGGTCGGTGGCCTGCTCCTCGACGGCGGGGTTCCACCAGCGGTCGAAGTGGACGACGTGCCCGGCACGGGTGAGGTTCAGGCCGGTGCCCGCGGCCTTGAGCGAGAGCACCAGGATCGGGGTCGAACCGCTCTGGAAACGGTCCACCATGTGTTCGCGCTCGGGGATCGCCGTTCCGCCGTGGAGGAGTTCCACGGGGACCGCGCGGGCGGCCAGGTGGGCGGTGATCAGCCGGGCCATGCCCACGTACTGCGTGAAGACGAGTGCCGAGCCGTCCTCGGCGAGCAGCGTGTCCAACAGCTCGTCCAGCAGGGTGAGTTTGCCGGAGCGGGCGGAGGGCCCGTGGGCGGCCGTCCGGGCGTCCTCCTTCAGATACAGCGCCGGGTGGTCGCAGATCTGCTTGAGGGAGGTGAGGAGTTTCAGGACGAGGCCCCGGCGCGCGATGCCGTCGGCGGTCTCGATGGCGAGCAGCGACTCGCGGACCACCGCCTCGTAGAGCGAGGCCTGTTCGCGGGTCAGCGGGACCGGGTGGTCGGTCTCCGTCTTGGGCGGGAGTTCGGGGACGATCCCGGGGTCCGACTTCTTGCGGCGGAGCAGGA
This sequence comes from Streptomyces sp. NPDC088747, assembly GCF_044751025.1. Classification (NCBI taxonomy): domain Bacteria; kingdom Bacillati; phylum Actinomycetota; class Actinomycetes; order Kitasatosporales; family Streptomycetaceae; genus Streptomyces; species Streptomyces sp. NPDC088747. Next base: position 192,388 of record NZ_JBIVKZ010000010.1, on the reverse strand, counting down.
AGGGGCGGATCAGCCGCGCCAGCCGGGTCACCGCCTCCTCGTCCTCGCCGTTCTCCACGGCGCGCGCGTGCCGGGCGCGGAAGGACTTGAGGGGGCCGAGCAGTCCAGGGGTCGTCCAGTCGAGCAGGGCCCATAGTTCGGAGAGGTTGTTCTCCACGGGGGTGCCGGTCAGCGCCACGCGGGCGGGGGCCGGAATGGTCCGCAGCGCCTTCGCCGTGGCCGAGTAGGGGTTCTTGACGTGCTGGGCCTCGTCCGCGACGACCATGCCCCAGCTCTGCTGGGCGAGGTGCGCCGCGGCGGACCGCATCGTGCCGTAGGTGGTGAGGACGAAGCCGCCTTCGAGGTCTTGCAGGGTGCGGTCGGGCCCGTGGAAGCGGCGGACCGGGACGCCGGGCGCGAAACGGTTGATCTCCCGCTGCCAGTTGCCCAGCAGCGAGGCCGGGCAGACGACCAGGGTCGGTTCGGCGCGGTCCCGGCGCAGATGCAGCGCGATGAGCGTGACGGTCTTGCCGAGCCCCATGTCGTCGGCGAGGCAGCCGCCGAGGCCGAGGGAGGTCATGAGGTCCAGCCATGCCAGGCCTCGGAGTTGGTAGTCCCGGAGCCGGGCATCGAGGCCGGGGGGCGGCTCGACGGGGACCACGCCGGCCGTCAGCCGGTCGCGCAACGCGGCCAGGGCGCCCACCGGCACCGCCTCGACCGTCTCGCCGTCGACCTCGGCGGTGCCGGTGAGTGCGACGGAGAGCGCGTCGACCGGGTCGAGCAGGCCCAGTTCGCGTTTGCGGGCCTTGCGGACGAGGGCCGGGTCGACGAGCACCCACTGGTCCCGCAGCCGTACGACAGGACGGTGGGCCTCGGCCAGTGTGTCCATCTCGGCCTCGGTGAGCGGGTCGCCGCCGAGGGCCAACTGCCAGCGGAACTGGAGCAGTTCCTCGCTCTCGAAGAACCCGGTGCCGTCCGTGGCCGACCCGGGCGCCGAGCGCACCACTGCCGCCGCACTCAGGTCGTGGGCGAGGTCCCTGGGCCAGTGCACGGCGACTCCGGCCGCGCCGAGCCGGTTCGCCGCCACGCCGAGCAGGTCGGACAACTCCTCCTCGGAGAGTGCGAGCACGTCGGGCACGTCCTGCTCGGACAGCCGGTCCAGGGGAGGCCAGACGCGCGCCGCGCGACGGACGGCGAGGGCGGCGTCCACGCGCGCGCGGGGACCGAACACCGCGTCCGCCTCGCCCGCACACAGCGCGGCGGCGTCCACGACGAGGGTGGGGTCGGCGAGGCTGTGGACCTGCACGACGGCCGCACCCGCGCGGCGCGCTCCCTCGCTGTCGTCGAAGAGCTGGTACGCCGACAGGTCCAGGCGCAGGGAGATCCGCACGCCCGCGTCCATGCCCGCGGCGACCTCCGCGGCCCAGTCGTGACCGCCGGGCAGCCGCTGCGGCTCGACGGCCGCGAAGGGCTTGCCGGAGGTGTAGCGCGCGGCGGGCGTGCGCGGCAGGGTGTCGGCGACCGCGTCCAGGAAGGACCGCATCAGCGCTTCCGGTTCCGGCAGCCGGAGCGGGCCCTTGCCGGGGAGGGGTACGGCATGCCCTTCGTAGGGCAGGGCCGCTGCCACCGCCCTCAGGTGGGCGATGTCGTCCGGGTCCAGTGGGCCCGCGCGCCAGGCGTCGAAGCCCTCGGCCGTCAGCCCCGGCAGCAGCCGCCCGCGCGCGACGAGCCGCAGCGCGTGCAGCGCCGCGGCGCCCCAGCAGGCCGTGGCGGGATGCGCGGCGGGGTGGCGGCGTGCGCCGGCCAGCAGCGGCAGCGCGTCGGCGATCGGCAGGGTCAGGGCGGGGACGGTGCCTCTGCGGGCACCCGAACCGTGCGGCCGTACGACCGTGAGCTCGGTCGGCTCGCCGGACGGCCACCACTGCGTGCTCCCGGCGGACGACGGCGCCCCTCCGTCGCTGGGCGGCGGCTCGCCCTCCGGGTCCCAGAAGGCGACGCGCCCCGCGCGCGGCAGCGGCGCGGGCAGGAATACGGCGGCGAGCCGCACGGGCACCGTCGTCCTGTCCACCGTGTCCATGTCGTTCCGCATGTGCCCGCTCACCTCCCGCCCTTCGGTCGAATCAGTTGTCCTCGACTCTACGGGCGGGGTCTGACAACCGGCCTCGGCGACGGCGCGGGTGAGCTGCGGCGCCCGTCAGGGAGTGGTCCGCGAGACCACGTACACCATGGGGTGCTCGGGGTCGGCGAGGTTCACGACGATGTCCAGGGTGGGTGCCGGGGCCTTCTGCTTGTGGACGAGGCTCGACCACGGGCCAGGGCCGGTGAACTTCCAGCCGACGACCGCCTGGTCGCGGGCGTTGATGGTGAGTTCGTCCGTCTGGAGCGTGGCACGGGTGGCGTCGGCATGGCCGAGGAACCTGTCCAGGCCCGCGCTGTCGGTGCCGAACTGGACGTACAGGCGGCTGGTCTTCCAGTTGTTCGTCTCGTAGTAGGCGACGTCGGTGGACTTGCTCGGGATGGGGATCTCGTACAGGCGGCGCTGGACGCGCGAGGGCCAGCCCGCGGTGAGGCCGGTCGCCGAGTACTTCTTCTCCTTCTGCTTGCCCGCGTCGCGGCTCTGGTTGGCGGAGATCACCAGATAGCCGGCCGGGACGCCGATGAGGAGCCCGATGATCAACAGGGTGAGCGCGCGGCGGCGGAACTTGTGGCGCGGGTCCTCCGGCGGCCGTTCGGGCTCGTCGGGCGGGGATGCCTGGCGCGGCAGCGAGGCCGTCACAGCGTCTCCTGCGAGGTGCGGCGGGATTCCACGAAGCGTTCGTACCGCTCGTAGCGCTCCACTCTGCGGCGGTTGGCGCGCCGGAAGCGGCGGGCGACGAGCCGGGCGAGGTCGGCGGCCCCGACCATGCCGGCCTCGGGGCCGAGCTGGGCGCGGGCGATGCGGGCCTCGGGGCGGTAGCCGCGACCGGTGAGGTGCCTGCGGAACGCGTCCCGCGCCGGGACGATCAGCAGGTCGTCGGCCGCGCTGACGCCGCCGCCGATGACGAAGCAGGAGGGGTCGAGGGCCGCGGCCAGGTTGGCGATGCCGACGCCGAGCCACTGGCCGATGTCCTGGAGCAGCTCGATGCACATGGCGTCGCCGTCGCGGGCCAGCTCGGTGATCATCGGGCCGCTGATGTCGCCGATACTGCCCTTGACGTGCTCGATGAGTCCGTAGGCCACCGGGGAGTCGGCGGCAGCGAGCTCGCGGGCCTCGCGGACCAGCGCGTTGCCGGAGCTGTACTGCTCCCAGCAGCCGCGGTTGCCGCACGGGCAGCGGTGTCCGCCCGGCACGACCTGCATGTGGCCGAACTCGCCCGCCACGCCGAACTTGCCGCGCTTGACCTGGCCGTCCTCCAGGATCGCGCCACCGATGCCGGTGCCCAGCGTGATCATGACGAGGTGGTCCTCGCCGCGTCCTGCGCCGAAGCGCCACTCGGCCCAGGCGGCGGCGTTGGCGTCGTTGTCGACCAGCACGGGGACGGCGAGGCGGCTGGAGATGCGGTCCCGGAGGGGCTCGTTGCGCCAGGACAGGTGCGGGGCGAACAGGACGCGGTTGCGGTCGGCGTCGACCCAGCCGGCCGCGCCGATGCCCACCGCGTGCACGTCGTGCCGGTCGGAGAGGTCCAGGACCAGTTCGACGATGGTGTCCTCGACGACCTTGGGGCTCTTGGACTTGTCCGGCGTCTCGGCGCGGAGCTTCTCCAGGATGTTGCCGTCGGCGTCGACGACCCCGGCCATCACCTTCGTGCCGCCGATGTCGATGCCGACGGTGGGAACACGGGGGGCCGTGAGGTGGGAACGGCGCTCGCGCGTACCCACGGTCCGCAGGACGGTGGCCCGCGCGGAGCCGCGGTGTGCGAGGTCGCGGTAGGTGCTCATCGCGCCGATTCTGCCCTACTCGCGCGCTGGCCTGCACGGTGGGAGACCGTGGAGGCGTCGGGCCGATCCGCGGGCCACGGGCTCGCCGGGGCCGCTCCCGCGGCCCCCCAGCCCTCAGGTGGTGCGTTCCAGCTCGTGACGCAGGTCGTCCAGCTCGCTCCCGCCCGCCATCTGGCGGGTCAGCTCGTCGAGCGTGATCTCGTCGCGCAGGTGACTGCCGGACATCGTGCCCCGCTTCAGGAGTACGAAGCGGTCTCCCACCAGGTACGCGTGGTGCGGGTTGTGGGTGATCAGGACGACACCGAGTCCCGCGTCCCGGGCGGCGGCCACGTATTTGAGGACCACACCGGACTGCTTGACGCCGAGGGCCGCGGTGGGCTCGTCGAGGACGAGGACCTTGGCGCCGAAGTAGACGGCGCGGGCGATCGCCACGCACTGGCGTTCGCCGCCGGAGAGGGTGCCGATGGCCTGGTCGACGTCGCGCAGGTCGATGCCCATGCGCAGGAGTTCCGCGTGGGTCGTCCGGCGCATGAGGTCGACGTCCATGCGCTTGAAGGGGCCGGAGCCCTTGGAGGGCTCGGAGCCGAGGAAGAAGTTCCGCCAGACCGGCATCAGCGGGACGACGGCGAGGTCCTGGTAGACCGTGGCGATACCGCGGTCCAGGGCGTCGCGCGGGGACGACAGCCGTGTCTCCTCGCCCTCGATGCGCAGGATGCCGGCGTCGTGCTGGTGCAGCCCCGCGATGATCTTGATGAGGGTCGACTTGCCCGCGCCGTTGTCGCCCAGTACACAGGAGATCTCGCCCGCGTGTACCTCCAGGGAGACGCCTTCGAGGGCGCGGATGTTGCCGTAGTACTTACTGACGTCGTCGAGCTCGACGAGCGCCGCACGTTCCGTGCCGGCCGCGTCCGTGTTCTTTTCCGCGTCCGTCGTCATTTCGTCGCCTCCGCGCGCTTGCGGACCCAGTGGTTGAGCAGGGTCGCCAGGAGCAGCATCACTCCCAGGAAGAACTTGAACCAGTCCGGGTTCCACTCGGCGAACACGATGCCCTTGCTGACCATGCCGAAGATCAGGGCACCGACCGCCGCGCCGACCGCGGACCCGTAGCCGCCGGTGATCAGGCAGCCGCCGATGACGGCCGCGATGATGTACGTCAGCTCGTTGCCGACGCCCTCGCCGGACTGCACGACGTCGAACGAGAACAGCAGGTGCTGGCCGGAGATCCAGGCGCCGAAGGCGACGCCCATGTAGAGGCCGATCTTCGTCTTGTTCACCGGCACGCCGACCGCGCGGGCCGCTTCCTCGCCGCCGCCCACCGCGTAGATCCAGTTGCCGACGCGGGTGCGCAGCAGGATCCAGGTGGCGACGACGATCAGGACCAGCCACCACACGATCGTGATCTTGAAGTCGACGCCGCCGACGGTGATCGTCGAGGCGAAGACGTCCTTGGCGGAGGAGAAGCCCTCCATGTCGGAGATCGACTTGGTGGAGACCGTGCCGCTGATCAGCTTGGTGAAGCCGAGGTTCATACCGGTCAGCATCAGGAAGGTGCCGAGCGTGATGATGAAGCTGGGCGGGTCGGTGCGGGTCAGCAGGACGCCGTTGAAGACGCCGATGGCCAGCGTGACGACCAGCGAGACGAGGACGCCGACCCAGACGTTGGTGGTCATCTGGTAGCTGAACATCGAGGAGACCAGCGCGGACGACGTCACCATGACGCCCGCGGACAGGTCGAACTCGCCGCCGATCATCAGCAGCGCGACCGGTACGGCCATGATGCCGATGGTCGAGGAGGCGTACAGGACCGTGCTGAGGCTGGCGGCCCGTACGAAGCTGTCCGCGAAGATCGCGAAGAAGAGGAAGACCGCGATCGCGCCGACCACCGAGCCCAGCTCGGGGCGGCCCATGAGTTTGCGCCACGGCGAGGTCTTGAGCAGGCGTTCGTCGGTCTTCGCGCCGGGCGAGGGCGTCGGCGCTGGTGCTGTAGCGGTCATCGGGTCCCCCGCTTGGTGTATTCCTCCAGCTCGGCGGCCATGTCCTTGGTGATGATCTGCGGTCCGGTGAGGACCGGCTTGCCGCCGCCGAGGACGTTGGCGTTGTACTTGTAGAGCCAGAGCAGGTCCACGGCCTCGTAGCCCTGGAGATAGGGCTGCTGGTCGACGGCGAAGCCGAGCGTGCCGTCCTTGAGCTCCGTCGCCACCTTCGCGTTCAGGTCGAAGGTGTCGATCTCGGCCTTGCTGCCCGCGTCCTCCTTGGCCTTGACGGCGGTGTCCGCGTACGGCGCGCCGAGCGTCACGACGGTGTCGATGGACTTGTCGGCCTGGAGCTTGGCGCCGATCGAGGACTGCACGTCGGGCATGCTCGTGCCGGTGACGTAGAGGTTCTCGACGGTGCCGTCGAAGGTCTCCTTGACGCCGGCGCAGCGCTGCTCGTGGCCGACGTTGCCCTGCTCGTGCAGGATGCACAGGGCCTTCTTCCTGCCCCGCTCGTTCAGTTCGTCACCCACGGCCTCACCGGCGATCGTCTCGTCCTGGCCGATGTGGGTGAGCGCGCCGAACTCCTTGGACTCCTCGGAGCCCGAGTTCACCGTGATCACGGGGATGCCGGCCTTCTCGGCGCGCGCGATCGCCGCCTTCATGGCGTCGGGCTTGGCGAGGGTGACGATGATGCCGTCGACCTTCTTGTCGACCGCGGCGTCGACGAGCTGCGCCTGCTGCTGCGCCTCGTCGTCGTGCGAGTACAGGAAGTTGATGTTGTCCTTGACGGCGGCCTGCTTCGCGCCGCTCTGGACGATGTCCCAGAAGGTGTCGCCGTCACCCGAGTGGGTGATCATGGCGAAGGTCCAGTTGGGCGTGTTCACCGCGGCCTTCCCCTGGGCCGCCGCCGCCTCGCGGGCGTCCTCGGCCCGCTTGCCGCCGGTGCCGCTGCATCCCGCGAGGGACACTCCCAGCGCCCCTGCGAGCGCGATGCCTACCCAGGTTCGAGTCCGTGCCACGAGGCCGTGCCCTTCTTGCTGTGCCGCTTGGTGCGCCGGGGCCCGCGAAGCGGCCCGGCGGGCCGTTCCGTAGGCCCCGGGGTCCGGCGTCTCACCGGCCCCAAACGGCCAAGTATCGACCACGGGGATCATGCACCCCATCAGCGGGTCCCGCGCGCGGTGTACTTCTCCAGTTGGGGGACGTCCTTCTCGGTGACGATCGCGGGTCCGGTGAGGACGGTCTGGCCGCCGCCGAGCACGTTGCCGTTGGTCTTGTAGAGCCACAGCTCGTCGACGGCCTCGTAGCCCTGGAGGTAGGGCTGCTGGTCGACGGCGAAGCCGACCTCCTTGGCCTTCAGCCGCTTGACCACCTCGGCGTTGAGGTCGAAGGTGGCGATCTCCGCCTTGCTGCCGGAGTCCTCCTTGGCCTTCACCGCGATGGCGGCGACAGGCGCGCCCAGCGTGACGACGGCGTCGATGTCGGCGGTGGCCTGGAGCTTGGCCTCGATGGAGGACTGGGAGGCGGGGGCGTTGGTGCCGTCGACGTTGAGGTTCTCCAGGGAGCCCTTGAAGGTCTTCTTCACACCCGCGCAGCGCTGTTCCAGGGAGACGTTGCCCTGCTCGTGGATGACGCAGACGGCCTTCTTCAGACCGCGCCCGTTCAGCTCCTCGCCCACCGCCTCGCCGGCGACCGACTCGTCCTGGCCGAAGTGCACGAGCGCCCCGTACTCCTTGGAGTACTCCGCGCCCGAGTTGATCGTGACGACCGGGATGCCCGCCTGCCCGGCCTTGGCGAGGACGTCCTTCATGGCCTCGGGCTTGGCCAGCGTGACGACGATGCCGTCGACCTTCTTGTCGATCGCGGCCTGGACGAGCTGGGCCTGCCCGTTGGCTTCCTTGTCGTTCGAGTACAGGAACTCGACGTTGTCCTTGCTCGCCGCCTGCTTGGCGCCGCTCTGGACGATGTCCCAGAAGGTGTCGCCCTCCCCGGAGTGGGTCACCATGGCGATCTTCAGACGGGGTGTGTCCGCGGCCTTGCCGCCGGAGCTGCCGCTCGCCGAGTCCTCGGAGTCCTTGCCGCCGGAGCTGCTGCACCCGGCCGCGAGCGCGACCACGGCTATCAAGGCTGCTGCTGTTCGGGCTGTACGCATGGTGGGACCACCCTCTCTCCCGCCGCCCCTTTGCGGCTGTGGGGAGTTCTAGCTCCGGGTCCGCGCACCAGTCAATGAAATTGTCAGAACATTCTTACGATTGAGATTGGCTCTTGCCCGAAGCGAGTCCCGGAACTCCTGGCGGTCCCGGGTCACGGCCGTACGAGGAGCTGGAACTCGAACGAGTAGCGCGAGGCCCGGTAGGTGTGGGACCCGAACTCGACCGTGCGGCCGGTGTCGTCGAAGGTGGTGCGCTGCATGGTGAGCAACGGCGCCCCGGCGGGCTCGCCGAGCCGCTCGCCCTCCACGTCGGTGGCCGCGCGGGCGCCGATGGACTGGCGGGCGCTGTGCAGCGTGATACCCGTGGCCCGCATCATCCGGTACAGACCGGTGGCCTCCAACTGGGCGGAGTCGAGCTTCAGCAGCCCCGGCGGCAGATGGTTGCAGAGGTACGCCATCGGCTCCCCGTGGGCGAGCCGCAGCCGCTCGACGCGGTGTACGTCGCTGCCCTCGGCCACCGCGAGAGCGGCCGCGACCTCGGCGGACGCCGGCTCCACGGTGTTGACGAGCACCCGGGTCGCGGGGCGCTGCCCGGCCGCCTCCAGGTCGTCGTACAGGCTGCTGAGCTCCAGGGGACGCTTGACCTGGCTGTGCACGACCTGGGTGCCGACGCCTCGACGCCGTACGAGCAGGCCCTTGTCGACGAGGGACTGGATGGCCTGGCGGACCGTGGGCCGGGACAGCCCGAGCCGGCCGGCGAGCTCGATCTCGTTGCCCAGCAGGCTGCCGGGGGTCAGCGTTCCGCGCTCGATCGCCGCCTCCAGCTGCTGGGACAGCTGGAAGTAGAGCGGAACGGGACTGCTGCGGTCGACGCTGAGCTGCAGCGGCACGGTCGGATCCACATCTGGTTTCGGCACGGCCCGAGCGTAGCTCCGTGAGATGTTGACGGGAAGTTGTGAAGTTCGATTGTCCGGACAAACCATTGACAGGGTGCCGGGTCCACCCTCAGTTTGTAGCCATGCGCATCGGACTCATCGGAACGGGTCGTATCGGTACATTCCACGCGACCGCCCTGAGCCGCCACCGTGAGGTCGGCTCTCTCATCGTCACGGACGCGGACTCCGCACGGGCTCAGGGGCTCGCGGACCAGCTGGGTGCCACGGCGGCTCCCACCGTGGACGAGATCTTCACCTGGGGGGTGGATGCCGTGGTCATCACCGCGGCGACCTCCGCACACGCCGAACTGATCGGCCGGGCGGCCCGCTCCGGACTCCCGGTCTTCTGCGAGAAGCCCATCGCTCTGGACCTGCCGGGCACGCTGGCCGCGCTCGCCGAGGTCGACGCGGCCGGAACCGTACTCCAGCTCGGCTTCCAGCGCCGCTTCGACTCGGGCTACGCGGCGGCGCGCGAGGCCGTGCGGTCCGGAAGGCTGGGACGGCTGCACACCGTGCGGGCGATGACGTCCGACCAGTCACCGCCGCCCGCCGACTATCTCCCGCTCTCCGGCGGGCTCTACCGCGACTGCCTCGTCCACGACTTCGACATACTGCGCTGGGTCACCGGCCGGGAGGTCGTCGAGGTGTACGCGACCGGGTCGGACGCGGGCCCCGCGATGTTCCGCGAGGCCCGGGACATCGACACCGCCGCCGCCGTCCTCACCCTCGACGACGGCACCCTCGCCACGGCCACGGCGACCCGGCTGAACGGCGCGGGCTACGACGTCCGCATGGAACTCGCGGGCGAGCTGGACCAGATCGGCGTCGGCCTGGACGACCGTACGCCGATCACCTCCACGGAACCGGCCGGACCGCCGGCCGCCGACAAGCCGTGGATGGGCTTCCTGGAGCGCTTCGGCCCCGCCTACGAGGCCGAGCTCGCCGCCTTCGTGGAGGTCGTCCGCGGCGAACGCTCCAACCCGTGCGACGGCCGTGAGGCCCTGCACGCCCTGCGCATCGCCGAGGCGTGCGAGCTGTCCCGGGCCGAGCGCCGCCCGGTACGGCTGGCGGAGATCCCCGGCGGACGGGACTGACCCCAGCCCCTCGGGCGTACGCGACGGGCGGGCGCGCGGCTTTCGGGCCGGGCGCCCCAGCCCGTCACCGCGGACCGTCCGGGCCGCCCGACCAGTGGCCGCCCTTCTCTTCGTCGAGCAACCCGGCGTCGTACGTCAACAGGGCGATCTGCACGCGGTTGTTGAGGTCGAGCTTGGCCAGGATGCGCGAGACGTGTGTTTTGACGGTGGCGACGCTCATGAAGAGCTCGGTGGCGATCTCGGCGTTGGCCCTGCCCTGCCCGACCGCCACGGCGACCTCGCGCTCACGGTCGTTCAGAGTGGCGATCCGCGAACGGGCCCCGGCCCGCCGGGTGTCGAGGGAGGATCCGGCGGCATGGGCCATCAACTGGCGCGTGACGGTGGGCGACAGCACGGGATCGCCGGCCGCGACCCGTCGTACCGCCGCGAGGATTTCCGCCGGCGGCGTGTCCTTCAGGACGAACCCGGCCGCCCCCGCGCGCAGCGCCCGTAGTACCTGCTCGTCGGCGTGGAAGGTGGTGAGCACGAGGAGCGTCCTTGCGTGCCCGCAACCGCTCGGTGGCGACGAGTCCGTCCACCTTCGGCATCCGGATGTCCATCAGAACGACGTCCGGCCGACCACGGTCGACGACCTCCTCCACCTCACTCCCGTCCGCGGCCTCGCCCACGATCTCGATGTCCTCGGCACCCCCCATCATGAACGACAGCCCGGCCCTCACCAGCGGATCGTCATCGACAAGAACCAGTCGGATCACAGTCATGCCCCAACCGTAGTGAGACGACCGGCAAGTCCCCCAACTCGCTGACAGCGCGCGCCAGAAGAAGGCCTGCCGCCACACCGGAAGCCCCCGCGGCCCGCACCCTCCCACCGGCGGAAGGGGGCGTGCCGGTACGTCCAGATGCCCGTCGCGTACGTTCGCGTCACCGGACCCTCCGCTCCTGCCCGACGTCTGATCCGGCGGCGACGGGCGGGACGTACCGGCACGCCCCCGCCCCCCCCACCGACCGCAGGGCGCCCACCCACCGACCGGGCACCCACCGACCGCCCCCTCACCGACCGGCCCAGCTCCCCCACCGACCGGCCCAACTCCTCACCCGAGCGCCACCGATCCCCCCGGCCCCAACCAGCCCTCACCACCAGGCCCCCGCTGCCAGACCTACCCCCAGTCCTCCGGCTCAGGTTCCTCCATCTCAGGCCACTCAGGATCCGCAGGCGCCGACACCTGACGCTCCACCGGAACCGCACGCTCCACCGGAGCCGAGTCCCCACCCAACGAGCCAAGCACCCCCAGCACCCCCTCCCCGTAAGTCGCCAGCTTCTTCTCCCCCACCCCACTGATCGTGCCCAGCTCAGCCACCGACTTCGGCCACAACGTGGCGATCTCCCGCAGCGTCGCGTCATGGAAGATGACGTACGCCGGAACCCCCTGCTCCCGAGCCTGCTCGGCACGCCACGCCCGCAGCGCCTCGAAGGCGGGAACAAGCTCCGGGGCCAGCTCGGCCACGGCGGCCTTGGACTTCTTCTCCCCCCGGGAGGAGGAGCGGGCGACCACCGGCTTGGGCGGCTCCTTGCGCAACGGCACCTCCCGCTCGCGCCGCAGCACCGTCCCGCTCGCCTCGGTCAGCGCCAGCGTCCCGTACTCGCCCTCGACCGCGAGCAGCCCCTGTGCCAGCAACTGCCGTGCAACTCCCCGCCATTCGGACTCGGACAGGTCTTCCCCGATACCGAAGACGGACAGCTGGTCGTGGTCGAACTGGATCACCTTGGCGGTCCGGCGCCCGAGCAGGATGTCGACGATCTGGACCGCGCCGAACTTCTGCCCGCGCTCGCGCTGCAACCGCACCACCGTGGACAGCAGCTTCTGCGAGGCGACCGTGCCGTCCCAGGTCTCGGGCGGCGTCAGGCACGTGTCGCAGTTCCCGCACGCGGGGGTGTGCGGGTCCTGGCCGAAGTAGGCCAGGAGCTGGGAGCGCCGGCACTGGGCCGTCTCGCACAGGGCCAGCATCGATTCCAGGTGGGCGGCCGCCCGCCGCCGGAACGCCTCGTCGCCCTCCGAGCCCTGGATCATCTTGCGCTGCTGGACCACGTCCTGAAGCCCGTAGGCCATCCAGGCCGTGGACGGCAGTCCGTCACGTCCCGCGCGGCCGGTCTCCTGGTAGTAGCCCTCGACGGACTTCGGCAGGTCGAGGTGGGCGACGAACCGTACGTCCGGCTTGTCGATGCCCATGCCGAAGGCGATGGTGGCGACCACGACCAGGCCCTCTTCGCGCAGGAACCTCGACTGGTGGCGCGCGCGGGTGCCCGCGTCCAGGCCCGCGTGGTACGGCACCGCCTCGATGCCGTTGCGGGCGAGGAACTCGGCGGTCGCGTCGACCGACTTGCGCGAGAGGCAGTACACGATGCCCGCGTCGCCGGTGTGCTCCTCGCGCAGGAAGGCCAGCAGCTGCTTCTTGGGGTCGGCCTTCGGGACTATCCGGTACTGGATGTTGGGCCGGTCGAAGCTCGCCTCGAAGTGCCGGGCGTCCGGCATGCCCAGGCGCTGGGTGATCTCCTTGTGCGTGGCGCGGGTGGCGGTGGCCGTCAGCGCGATCCGCGGGACGTCGGGCCAGCGCTCGCCCAGGACGGAGAGCGCCAGGTAGTCGGGGCGGAAGTCGTGCCCCCACTGGGCCACGCAGTGCGCCTCGTCGATCGCGAACACCGAGATCTTCCCGCGTGAGAGCAGGTCAAGCGTGGTGTCCAGGCGCAGCCGCTCGGGTGCCAGGTAGATCAGGTCGAGCTCTCCCGCCAGGAACTCCGCCTCCACCGTCCGGCGCTCGTCGAAGTCCTGCGTCGAGTTCATGAACCCGGCACGCACGCCGAGCGCCCGGAGCGCGTCCACCTGGTCCTGCATCAGCGCGATGAGGGGAGAGACCACGACGCCCGTGCCAGGTCTGACCAGGGCCGGAATCTGGTAGCAGAGCGACTTGCCGCCACCGGTCGGCATGAGGACGACGGAGTCACCGCCCGACACCACATGCTCGATGATCGCTTCCTGCTCGCCGCGGAAGGCGTCGTACCCGAAGACCCGATGGAGCGTGGCCAGCGCCTCGCTCTCACCCAGCGTCTTCGTCGTACCCGCTTCGGTCATCACACCCGTCCCACCCATCGCCCGTCCCCCGTCCGTCGTGCTTCGCCCACGACAGCCACCTTAGGCCTCCGCACCGACAGCCTCGGAGTTATCCACAGGCTGCCCCTCGGACCACCCTGCGCTCCCCTCCCATGCTGGGCGGGACACCGGTGAAAACGCGTAGGGACCCGCTCCCCGAGGAGCGGGTCCCTACCCGTATGAGGTGGATGCGGTCAGCGCACGAACACCCCTGCCTGGCCTGCGAGGTCCAGGAAGTACTGGGGTGCCACACCCAGTACGAGGGTGACCGCCACGCCCACCGCGATCGCCGTCATGGTCAGCGGCGACGGCACCGCGACGGTCGGGCCGTCCGCCCGTGGCTCGCTGAAGAACATGAGCACGATCACGCGGATGTAGAAGAAGGCCGCGATCGCTGACGAGATCACACCGACCACGACCAGCGCGCCCGCACCGCCCTCGGCCGCCGCCTTGAACACGGCGAACTTCCCGGCGAACCCGGAGGTCAGCGGGATGCCCGCGAAGGCCAGCAGGAAGACCGCGAACACGGCCGCCACCAGCGGGGACCTGCGTCCGAGCCCCGCCCACTTGGACAGGTGCGTGGCCTCCCCGCCCGCGTCCCTCACCAGGGTCACCACGGCGAAGGCGCCGATCGTGACGAAGGAGTAGGCGCCCAGGTAGAAGAGCACCGAGGAGACGCCGTCCGGCGAGGTCGCGATGACACCGGCGAGGATGAAACCGGCGTGCGCGATGGACGAGTACGCCAGCAGCCGCTTGATGTCGGTCTGCGTGATCGCGACGATCGCTCCGCCCAGCATGGTGACGACCGCGACGGCCATCATGACCGGCCGCCAGTCCCAGCGCAGGCCGGGCAGGACGACGTAGAGCAGCCTGAGCAGCGCGCCGAAGGCGGCCACCTTCGTCGCCGCCGCCATGAAGCCGGTGACCGGTGTCGGCGCGCCCTGGTAGACGTCCGGGGTCCACATGTGGAACGGCACCGCGCCGACCTTGAACAGCAGTCCCATGACGACCATCGCGGCGCCGATGAGCAGCAGCGCGTCGTTGCCCATGGTGTCGGCGAGCGCGGGGTCGACGCTCTGGATGGTGCCGTCGACGACCTGCGCGATCGTGGCGTACGACACCGAGCCGGCGTAGCCGTACAGCAGGGCGATGCCGAACAGCGTGAACGCGGAGGCGAAGGCGCCGAGCAGGAAGTACTTGACGGCCGCTTCCTGTGACATGAGCCGCTTGCGGCGGGCCACGGCGCACAGGAGGTAGAGCGGGAGGGAGAAGACCTCCAGCGCGATGAACAGCGTCAGCAGGTCGTTGGCGGCCGGGAAGATCAGCATGCCGCCGACCGCGAAGAGCAGCAGCGGGAACACCTCGGTGGTGGTGAACCCGGCCTTCACGGCGGCCTTCTCGCTGTCGCTGCCGGGTACGGACGCGGCCTGCGCGGCGAACGAGTCGACCCGCTTGCCGTGCGCCTCCGGATCGAGCCGCCGTTCGGCGAAGGTGAAGACGCCGAGCAGTCCGGCCAGCAGGATCGTGCCCTGGAGGAACAGTGCGGGCCCGTCGACGGCGATCGCGCCCATGGCCGCGATGTGTGCCTTCGTGGTGCCGTATCCGCCCGCCGCGAGTGCCACGACGGCGGCGAACGCGGCGGCGAGTGCGAAGGCCGACACGAACACCTGGACGACGTAACGGGACTTGCGCGGAACGAACGCCTCGATCAGCACTCCGACGATCGCCGCCCCGATGACGATCAAGGTGGGCGACAACTGCCCGTATTCGATCTTCGGCGCGTCGATCTTGCTGATCGGGTCGGCCGCGGTTGTCCACAGACTGTGGACGGCTACTGCGCTCACTTGGCCGCCTCCACGTCAGGCTGGGGGTCCGTCTTGTGTACGTCCGACATGGTCTGCTTGACCGCCGGGTTGACGATGTCGGTGAGCGGCTTCGGGTAGACGCCCAGGAAGATCAGCAGGGCGATCAGCGGGGTGACGACCAGAAGCTCGCGCACCCTGAGGTCGGGCAACTCCGCGACCTGCGGCTTCACCGGGCCCGTCATCGTCCGCTGGTAGAGGACGAGGGTGTAGAGCGCGGCGAGCACGATGCCGAAGGTGGCGATGATGCCGACGGCCGGGTAGCGCGCGAACACGCCGACCAGGACGAGGAACTCACTCACGAAGGGCGCGAGCCCGGGGAGCGAGAGGGTCGCCAGGCCGCCGATCAGGAAGGTGCCCGCGAGCACCGGGGCCACTTTCTGCACCCCTCCGTAGTCGGCGATCAGCCGCGAACCGCGCCGCGAGATCAGGAAGCCCGCCACCAGCATCAGGGCGGCCGTCGAGATTCCGTGGTTGACCATGTAGAGCGTGGCGCCCGACTGGCCCTGGCTCGTCATCGCGAAGATGCCCAGGATGATGAACCCGAAGTGCGAGATCGACGCGTAGGCCACCAGCCGCTTGATGTCCCGCTGGCCGACCGCGAGCAGCGCCCCGTAGATGATGCTGACGAGCGCCAGTACGAGGATGACGGGCGTCGCCCACTTCGAGGCCTCGGGGAAGAGCTGGAGGCAGTACCGGAGCATCGCGAAGGTGCCGACCTTGTCGACGACCGCCGTGATCAGCACCGCGACCGGGGCCGTCGACTCGCCCATGGCGTTGGGCAGCCAGGTGTGCAGCGGCCACAGCGGCGCCTTGACCGCGAACGCGAAGAAGAAGCCCAGGAAAAGCCATCGCTCGGTGTTGGTCGCCATCTCCAGCGACCCGTTGGCCCGCGCCTCGGCGATCTCCTGGAGCGAGAAGTTCCCGGCCACCACGTAGAGACCGATGACGGCGGCCAGCATGATCAGGCCGCCGACCAGGTTGTAGAGGAGGAACTTCACGGCGGCGTACGACCGTTGCGTCGCCGCGACCTCGTCGCCGTGCTCGTGGGCCTTGTCCCCGAAGCCGCCGATGAGAAAGTACATCGGGATGAGCATGGCTTCGAAGAAGATGTAGAAGAGGAAGACGTCGGTGGCCTCGAAGGAGATGATCACCATCGCCTCGACGGCCAGGATCAGGGCGAAGAAGCCCTGTGTCGGCCTCCACCTCTTGTTCCCGGTCTCGTGCGGGTCGGCGTCGTGCCAGCCCGCGAGGATGATGAACGGGATCAGCAGCGCGGTCAGCGCGACCAGCGCCACCCCGATGCCGTCCACGCCCAGTTCGTAGCGCACTCCGAAGTCCGCGATCCAGGCGTGGGACTCGGTGAGCTGGTACCGGTCGCCGTCGGGGTCGAAGCGGAGCAGGACCACGACCGCCAGCACGAACGTGGCAAGCGAGACGAGCAGCGCCAGCCACTTGGCGGCGACTCGTCGCGAGGCCGGCACGGCGGCCGTGGCGATCGCCCCGAGAGCCGGGAGCGCCGCCGTCGCTGTCAGCAGAGGAAACGACATCGGTATCAGACCGCCCTCATCAGCAGGGTCGCGGCGATGAGGATCGCCGCACCGCCGAACATCGAGACCGCGTACGACCGCGCGTACCCGTTCTGCAGCTTGCGGAGACGGCCGGAGAGGCCGCCCATCGAGGCCGCCGTGCCGTTGACGACCCCGTCGACCAGGGTGTGGTCGACGTACACCAGGGAGCGCGTGAGATGCTCCCCGCCGCGCACCAGCACGACGTGGTTGAAGTCGTCCTGGAGCAGGTCACGGCGGGCCGCGCGGGTGAGCAGCGAACCGCGCGGGGCGACGGCCGGGACGGGACGGCGCCCGTACTGGGCGTACGCGATCGCGACGCCGATGACGAGCACGACCATGGTGGCCAGGGTGACCGTCGTGGCGCTGATCGGCGCGTCGCCGTGGTCGTGACCGGTGATCGGCTCCAGCCAGTGCAGGAACCGGTCGCCGACGCTGAACAGGCCGCCCGCGAAGACCGATCCGAAGGCGAGCACGATCATGGGGATCGTCATCGACCTTGGCGACTCGTGCGGGTGCGGCTCGGAGTGCTCGCCGCCGTGCTCGGCCGCGGGCTCCACGCCCGGCTCGGCCGGGGACGCGGTCGGCGCGTTGCGCCAGCGCTCCTCGCCGAAGAACGTCATCAGCATCACGCGCGTCATGTAGAACGCCGTGATCGCCGCGCCCAGCAGGGCCGTGCCGCCGAGGATCCAGCCCTCGGTGCCGCCCTTGGCGAAGGCCGCCTCGATGATCTTGTCCTTGGAGAAGAAGCCGGACAGGCCGGGGAACCCGATGATGGCGAGGTAGCCGAGACCGAAGGTGACGAAGGTGACCGGCATGTACTTCCGCAGGCCGCCGTACTTCCTCATGTCGACCTCGTCGTTCATGCCGTGCATGACCGAACCGGCGCCGAGGAAGAGCCCGGCCTTGAAGAAGCCGTGGGTCACCAGGTGCATGATCGCGAAGACGTAGCCGATGGGGCCGAGTCCCGCGGCGAGCACCATGTAGCCGATCTGCGACATCGTCGACCCGGCGAGTGCCTTCTTGATGTCGTCCTTCGCGCAACCGACGATCGCACCGAACAGGAGCGTGACGGCTCCGACCACGGTGACGACGAGTTGCGCGTCCGGCGCCGCGTTGAAGATCGCACCGGAGCGGACGATCAGGTACACGCCCGCGGTCACCATCGTCGCGGCGTGGATGAGGGCCGAGACCGGGGTCGGGCCCTCCATCGCGTCCCCGAGCCAGGACTGGAGCGGCACCTGGGCGGACTTGCCGCAGGCCGCTAGCAGCAGCATCAGGGCGACGGCCGTCAGCTTGCCCTCGGTGGCGTCGCCGGCCAGACCGGCTTCCTCGTGCGTGCCGAGCAGCGGCCCGAAGGCGAAGGTCCCGAAGGTCGTGAACATCAGCATGATCGCGATCGACAGGCCCACGTCGCCGACGCGGTTGACCAGGAAGGCCTTCTTCGCGGCGGTGGCGGCGCTGGGCTTGTGCTGCCAGAAACCGATCAGGAGGTACGAGGCGAGGCCGACGCCCTCCCAGCCGACGTACAGCAGCAGGTAGTTGTCGGCGAGGACGAGCAGCAGCATCGCCGCCAGGAACAGGTTCAGGTAGCCGAAGAAGCGGCGGCGCCGCTCGTCGTGCTCCATGTACCCGATCGAGTACAGGTGGATCAGGGAGCCGACACCGGTGATCAGCAGCACGAACGTCATCGACAGCTGGTCCAGCTGGAAGGCGACGTCGGCCTGGAAGCCCTCGACCGGGATCCAGCTGAACAGGTGCTGGCCGATGGCCCGGTGCTCGGCGTCCTTGCCCAGCATGTCGACGAAGAGGATCGCGCCGATCACGAAGGAGGCGGAGGCGAGGGCCGTGCCGATCCAGTGGCCGACGGCGTCCAGCCGCCGTCCGCCGCACAGCAGTACGGCCGCTCCGAGCAGAGGCGCCGCTACGAGCAGCGCAATCAGGTTCTCAGCGTTAGTCACGGTTCAGCGACCCCTTACAGCTTCATCAGGCTGGCGTCGTCGACCGAGGCCGAGTGGCGGGAACGGAACAGCGACACGATGATCGCGAGCCCGACCACGACCTCCGCGGCGGCGACGACCATCGTGAAGAAGGCGATGATCTGGCCGTCGAGATTGCCGTGCAGCCGGGAGAAGGCGACGAAGGCGAGGTTGCAGGCGTTGAGCATGAGCTCGACGCACATGAACACCACGATCGCGTTCCGCCTGATCAGCACACCGGTGGCGCCGATCGTGAACAAGAGGGCGGCGAGATAGAGATAGTTGACCGGGTTCACTTCGACGCCTCCTCCGTCTTCGTGCGCTCCAGGCGTTCCTCGGCACGCTGCTCCAGGGCCTTCAGGTCGCTCAGTGCCTCGGTCGACACGTCACGGATCTGGCCGCGGTCCCGCAGCGTCTTGCTGACGGTCAGCTCGGACGGGGTGCCGTCCGGGAGGAGGCCCGCGATGTCCACCGCGTTGTGCCGGGCGTAGACACCGGGCGCCGGCAGCGGCGGCAGGTGCTTGCCGTCCCGTACGCGCTTCTCGGACATCTCGCGCTGGGTCATGGCGCGTTCGGTGCGCTCGCGGTGCGTGAGCACCATGGCGCCGACGGCTGCCGTGATGAGCAGGGCGCCGGTGATCTCGAAGGCGAAGACGTACTTCGTGAAGATGAGGGCCGCGAGGCCCTCCACGTTCCCGCCCGAGTTGGCCGCGGCCAGGCCGTTGAACTCCGAGATGGACGCGTTGCCGATGCCCGCGACCAGCAGGACGCCGAAGCCGAGTCCGCAGACCAGGGCCAGCCAGCGCTGCCCCTTGATGGTCTCCTTCAGGGAGTCCGCCGCGGTGACACCGACGAGCATGACCACGAAGAGGAACAGCATCATGATCGCGCCGGTGTAGACGACGATCTGCACGACGCCCAGGAAGTACGCGCCGTTGGCGAGGTAGAACACCGCCAGGATGATCATGGTTCCGGCGAGACAGAGCGCGCTGTGCACGGCCTTCTTCATGAAGACGGTGCACAGTGCGCCGATCACGGCGACGGTGCCCAGGACCCAGAACTGGAAGGCCTCTCCGGTGGAGGTGGAGTAGGCGGCGAGCTGCGCGCTCATGCCTCCACCCCCTCCTCGCGGGGCTTCTCGCCCCGGGAGACGGCGACCTGACGCTCCGTGCCGGGCGCGGCCTCCGTGACCAGCCCCCGGTAGTAGTCCTGCTCGTCGGTGCCGGGGAAGATCGAGTGCGGGCTGTCGACCATGCCCTCTTCGAGTCCGGCGAGCAGCTGCTCCTTGGTGTAGATGAGGTTGGCGCGGCTGCTGTCGGCGAGCTCGAACTCGTTCGTCATCGTCAACGCGCGCGTGGGGCACGCCTCGATGCACAGACCGCACAGGATGCAGCGCGCGTAGTTGATCTGGTAGACGACGCCGTACCGCTCGCCCGGGGAGTAGCGCTCCTCGTCGGTGTTGTCCGCGCCCTCCACGTAGATGGCGTCCGCGGGGCAGGCCCAGGCGCAGAGCTCGCAGCCGACGCACTTCTCCAGGCCGTCGGGATGACGGTTCAGCTGGTGGCGGCCGTGGAACCGCGGTGCGGTGGTCTTGGGCTCTTCCGGGTACTGCTCGGTCAGCCGCTTCTTGAACATGGCCTTGAAGGTCACGCCGAAGCCGGCGACGGGGTTCTGGAAGCCCGGCTTCGACTGCCCGGTCTCCTTCGGCTCCTCAGCCATCGGACCCCTCCTTTCCGTCACGAGATCCGCCAATTGATCCGTCACTCGCAGTATCGGGCCCACCACTGACAATCAGCTCCCGCTCACGGCGCGGGCGGCGCCGCGGCACCGGTGGGAGCTCCTGTCCAGGCTGCGGCGGCACAGGGAACCCGCCTGCCATCGGGTCGAACTCCGGCGTCTCGACGGGCGCCTCCTCGGCGCCCTTCCTGTCCCGGAAGATGTCCGCGGCGAACGACAGCAACAGCAGGACGAGGACGCCCCCTCCGACGTACAACGCGATGTCGGCGAAGTCGTAGTTCTCGTTCCTGAGCGTCCGCACGGTCGCGACGAGCATCAGCCAGACCACGGAGACCGGGATGAGGACCTTCCAGCCGAGCTTCATCAGCTGGTCGTAGCGGACGCGCGGAAGGGTGCCGCGCAGCCAGATGAAGAAGAACAGCAGCAGTTGCACCTTCACCACGAACCAGAGCATCGGCCACCAGCCGTGGTTGGCGCCCTCCCAGAAGGTGCTGATGGGCCACGGGGCACGCCAGCCGCCCAGGAAGAGCGTCGTCGCCACGGCCGAGACCGTCACCATGTTCACGTACTCGGCGAGCATGAAGAG
The DNA here is from genome assembly GCF_044751025.1 of Streptomyces sp. NPDC088747. Taxonomy (NCBI): domain Bacteria; kingdom Bacillati; phylum Actinomycetota; class Actinomycetes; order Kitasatosporales; family Streptomycetaceae; genus Streptomyces; species Streptomyces sp. NPDC088747. Next base: position 171,459 of record NZ_JBIVKZ010000010.1, on the reverse strand, counting down.
CGCGAACTTGATCGACGAGTACTCGGTGTTGAAGCCGCCGACCAGGTCGCCCTCGGACTCGGGCATGTCGAAGGGGGCGCGGTTGGTCTCGCCGATCATCGTCACGATGTAGATCAGGAACGAGACCGGCAGCAGGATGATGTACCAGCGGTCCTGCTGCGCCTCGACGATCGTCGAGGTCGACATCGACCCCGAGTAGAGAAACACCGAGGCGAACGCGGCGCCCATGGCGATCTCGTACGAGATCATCTGCGCGCACGACCGCAGACCACCGAGCAGCGGGTACGTGGACCCGGAGCTCCAGCCCGCGAGCACGATCCCGTAGATGCCCACCGAGGCCACCGCGAGGATGAAGAGCATCGCGATCGGCAGGTCCGTGAGCTGCATCGTGGTGCGCTGGCCGAAGATCGAGACCTCGTTGCCCGCGGGCCCGAAGGGGATCACGGCGATCGCCATGAAGGCCGGGATGGCCGCGATGATCGGCGCGAGGACGTAGACCACCTTGTCCGCGCGCTTGACGATGAGGTCTTCCTTGAGCATCAGCTTCACGCCGTCGGCGAGCGACTGGAGCATGCCCCAGGGGCCGTGCCGGTTGGGACCGATGCGCAGCTGCATCCAGGCGACGACCTTGCGCTCCCACACGATGGAGAACAGCACGGTCACCATCAGGAAGGCGAAGCAGAAGACCGCCTTGACGACGACCAGCCACCAGGGGTCGGTGCCGAACATCGAGAGGTCTTCAGCGGCGAGGTACGGAGTCATGCCTCCACCTCCTTGGGGGCCTCGGTGGCGAGGGTCGCCGGGCCGATGCGGACGAGTGCGCCGGGCAGCGCCCCGGTGTCGGAGGCGACTCCCCCGCCCGTGGAGTTCAGCGGGAGCCAGACCACCCGGTCGGGCATCTCGGTGATCCGCAGCGGGAGTTCGACGACTCCGGAGAGACCGGTGACGGCCAGGACGTCGCCGTCCTTGACGCCCGCCTCGGCGGCCGTGGCGGCAGACACGCGCGCGTGTGCCGCGTGCCGGGTCCCGGTGAGCGCGTCGTCGCCCTCCTGGAGGCGGCCCTGATCGAGCAGCAGACGGTGACCGGCGAGCACGGCCTCCCCCGCCGCGGGCCGCGGCAGTCCCACCGCGGTCTCCAGCGGGTCGGTGGCCCGCGGCCCGTCCCAGGCACCCAGCCGGTCCAGCTCCGCGCGTACGGTGCGCAGATCCGGCAGCCCGAGGTGTACGTCCATGGCGTCGGCCAGCATCTGCAGGACGCGCGCGTCGGTGGGCGCCAGCCGGCGTGTCATCTGGTCGGGCTTGAGCGCGGCCTCGAACAGGCGTGCGCGCCCTTCCCAGTTGAGGAAGGTGCCCGCCTTCTCGACGACCGCGGCCACCGGCAGGACGACGTCGGCGTGCTCGGTGACCTCGCTGGGACGCAGTTCGAGCGACACCAGGAAGCCCACTTCGGAAAGTGCTTCACGCGCGCGTGCCGGATCGGGCAGGTCGGCGACCTCCACACCGGCGACGACCAGCGCCTGCAACTCGCCACCGGCGGCCGCCTCGACGATCTGCCCGGTGTCGCGGCCGTAGCGGTGCGGGAGTTCGGCGACCCGCCAGGCCGTCGCGACCTCGTCCCGCGCGCGCGGGTCGGTGGCCGGACGTCCGCCGGGCAGCAGCGAAGGCAGCGCACCGGCCTCGATCGCGCCGCGTTCGCCGGCCCGGCGCGGAATCCACACCAGGTGTGCCCCGGTCGCGGTCGCGGCCCGTACGGCGGCGGTGAGACCGCCGGCCACGGCGGCGAGCCGCTCACCCACCGCGATCACCGCACCCTCGGCCCGCAGTGCCTCGGAGGCCTTGGCCCCGTCGCCCTCCAGACCGAACCCGCTCCCGAGCGCGTCCAGCCATTCGGTCTCGGTACCGGGCGCGGCCGGCAGCAGCGTGCCGCCCGCCTTCGCCAGACCGCGCGTGGCGTGCGTGGCGAGGGAGAAGGTCCGCTGTCCGTGCCCGCGCCACGCCTTGCGCAGCCGCAGGAAGACACCGGGCGCCTCCTCCTCGGCCTCGAAGCCGACGAGCAGAACGGCCGGCGCCTTCTCCAGGGAGGTGTACGTGACACCCGTACCGTCGAGATCCCGTCCGCGCCCGGCGACCTCGGCGGCCAGGAAGTCGGCCTCCTCGCCGCTGTGCACACGCGCGCGGAAGTCGATGTCGTTCGTGTCGAGGGCCACGCGCGCGAACTTGCTGTACGCATAGGCGTCCTCGACGGTGAGCCGGCCGCCGGTCAGGACGCCCGCCCTGCCGCGAGCCGCCAGCAGCCCCCGAGCGGCGGCTTCCAGCGCCTCGGGCCAGGAGGCCGGCTCAAGGACACCCTCCGCGGAACGCACCAGGGGCGTCTCGAACCGGTCCCGCTGCTGCGCGTACCGGAATCCGAACCGCCCCTTGTCGCAGACCCACTCCTCGTTGACCTCGGGGTCGACGGCCGCGAGGCGCCGCATGACCTTGCCGCGCCGGTGGTCGGTGCGGGTGGCGCAGCCTCCGGAGCAGTGCTCGCAGACGGAGGGCGAGGAGATCAGGTCGAAGGGGCGCGAGCGGAAGCGGTACGCCGCCGACGTCAGGGCGCCCACCGGACAGATCTGGATGGTGTTCCCGGAGAAGTACGACTCGAAGGGGTCGCCCTCGCCGGTACCGATCTGCTGGAGCGCGCCCCGCTCGACCATCTCGATCATCGGGTCGCCGGCGATCTGGTTGCTGAACCGCGTGCACCGTGCGCACAGCACGCACCGCTCCCGGTCGAGCAGCACCTGCGTGGAGATGGGGACCGGCTTCTCGTAGGTCCGCTTCCGGCCCTCGAAGCGGGACTCGGACTGGCCGTGCGACATGGCCTGGTTCTGCAGGGGGCACTCGCCGCCCTTGTCGCAGACCGGGCAGTCCAGCGGGTGGTTGATGAGCAGCAGCTCCATCACACCGTGCTGGGCCTTCTCGGCGACGGGCGAGGTGAGGTGCGTCTTGACGACCATCCCGTCCGTGCAGGTGATCGTGCAGGACGCCATGGGCTTGCGCTGGCCCTCGACCTCGACGATGCACTGGCGGCAGGCGCCGGCCGGATCGAGGAGGGGGTGGTCGCAGAACCGCGGGATCTCGATGCCGAGTTGCTCGGCGGCCCGGATGACCAGGGTGCCCTTGGGCACGCTGATCTCGACGCCGTCGATCGTCAGCGCGACGAGGTCCTCCGGCGGAACCGCCGCTTCCCCGCCTCCGGAGGGAGCGCTGGTGGTCACTGTCATGCGTTCACCTCCGTGTGGTGGTCCGCCCAGACGGTCGACTTGGCGGGGTCGAAGGGGCAGCCGCGGCCCGTGATGTGCTGCTCGTACTCCTCACGGAAGTACTTGAGCGAGGAGAAGATCGGTGAGGCGGCGCCGTCGCCGAGGGCGCAGAAGGACTTGCCGTTGATGTTGTCGGCGATGTCGTTCAGCTTGTCGAGGTCGGACATGGCGCCCTTGCCCGCCTCGATGTCGCGCAGCAACTGCACGAGCCAGTACGTGCCTTCGCGGCACGGTGTGCACTTGCCGCAGGACTCGTGGGCGTAGAACTCGGTCCAGCGGGTGACCGCCCGTACGACACAGGTCGTCTCGTCGAAGCACTGGAGTGCTTTGGTGCCGAGCATGGAACCCGCGGCGCCCACTCCTTCGTAGTCAAGAGGGACGTCGAGGTGCTCGTCGGTGAACATCGGGGTCGAGGAGCCGCCCGGTGTCCAGAACTTCAGCTTGTGTCCGGGGCGGATCCCGCCGCTCATGCCGAGGAGTTGGCGGAGCGTGATGCCGAGCGGGGCCTCGTACTGTCCGGGATTGGCGACGTGGCCGCTGAGCGAGTAGAGCGTGAAGCCCGGGGACTTCTCGCTGCCCATCGACCGGAACCATTCCTTGCCCTTTTGGAGAATGGCGGGAACTGACGCGATCGATTCGACGTTATTTACAACAGTTGGGCACGCATAGAGGCCCGCGACGGCAGGGAAAGGGGGACGGAGCCGCGGTTGACCACGGCGGCCTTCGAGCGAGTCGAGCAGTGCGGTCTCCTCACCGCAGATGTACGCGCCCGCGCCCGCGTGCACGGTGAGCTGGAGGTCCAGGCCACTGCCCAGGATGTTCTCGCCGAGGAAGCCGGCCGCGTAGGCCTCACGTACGGCCTCGTGCAACCGCCGCAATACGGGGACCACTTCACCACGCAGATAGATGAACGCATGCGAAGACCGAATGGCATAACACGCGATCACAATGCCCTCGATGAGGCTGTGCGGGTTCGCGAAGAGGAGCGGGATGTCCTTGCAGGTTCCCGGCTCCGACTCGTCGGCGTTGACAACTAGATAGTGTGGTTTGCCATCGCCCTGCGGAATGAACTGCCACTTCATTCCGGTGGGGAATCCCGCGCCGCCGCGGCCGCGCAGTCCGGAGTCCTTGACGTACGCGATCAGGTCGTCCGGCGACATCGCGAGCGCCTTGCGCAGGCCCTCGTATCCCTCGTGCCTTCGGTAGACGTCCAGGCTCCAGGACTTCTCCTCGTCCCAGAAGGCCGACAGCACGGGTGCGAGCAGCTTCTCGGGGCTCGTTTCGTTGATCTCGGGTGCCAAGGTCATCACTCCCCCTCCTCAGCGACAGGACCCGCCGGGTTGGACGGATCGGATGCCGACGTGTCCTGCGGTGCGTCGTGCGAGCTCAGGTGCTCGGCGGAGGACCGGCTCTGACGGCTCTCACCACTGCCCTCCCCACCGCCCTCACCACGCGGGTGCACCACACGCGGGGCCTGCGTCTCGCCCTTGGCCAGGCGCAGTCCGATCAGGGAGGCGGGGCCGGCGCTGCCGCTCGCCTCCACGGCGCCCTCGCGCTCGTCGGGGAAGCCGGCCAGGATCCGGGCGGTGTCCTTGAAGGTGCACAGAGGGGCGCCCCGGGTCGGATCGACCGGAGTTCCCGCACGCAGGTCGTCCACGAGGCTCTTCGCGGAGGCCACGGTCTGGTTGTCGAAGAACTCCCAGTTGACCATCACGACCGGCGCGAAGTCGCAGGCCGCGTTGCACTCGATGTGCTCCAGGGTGACCTTGCCGTCTTCGGTGGTCCCGCCGTTGCCGACGCCCAGGTGGTCCTGGAGGGCCTCGAAGATGGCGTCGCCGCCCATGACCGCGCACAGGGTGTTGGTGCACACACCCACCTGGTAGTCACCGCTGGGCCCGCGCCGGTACATGGAGTAGAAGGTCGCGACCGCGGCGACCTCGGCCGTGGTCAGGTCCAGCATCTCCGCGCAGAACCGCTGCCCCGTGCGCGTGACATGGCCCTCCTCCGACTGCACGAGATGCAGCAACGGAAGGAGCGCGGACCGGGAGTCCGGGTAGCGGGCGATGATCTCGCGGCCGTCGGCCTCGAGGCGGGCCCGTACGTCGTCCGGGTAGGCGGGCGCGGGCAGTTGGGGCATGCCCAGGCCTACACCCTGGGAGGGAGTGGTGGTCACCGGTCTACGCCTCCCATCACGGGGTCGATGGACGCGACAGCGACGATGACGTCGGCGACCTGGCCGCCCTCACACATCGCCGCCATGGCCTGAAGGTTGGTGAAGGACGGGTCCCTGAAGTGGACCCGGAAGGGGCGGGTGCCTCCGTCGGAAACGGCGTGCACCCCGAGTTCGCCCTTGGGTGACTCGACCGCCGCGTACGTCTGTCCCGGCGGGACGCGGAAGCCTTCGGTCACCAGCTTGAAGTGGTGGATCAGAGCCTCCATGGAGGTGCCCATGATCTTCTTGATGTGGTCGAGGGAGTTGCCGAGACCGTCGGGGCCGAGCGCGAGCTGGGCGGGCCAGGCGATCTTCTTGTCGGCGACCATGACCGGGCCGGGCTGAAGCCGGTCCAGACACTGCTCGACGATGCGCAGGGACTGGCGCATCTCCTCCAGACGGATCAGGAAGCGCCCGTAGGAGTCGCAGGTGTCGGCGGTCGGGACCTCGAAGTCGTACGTCTCGTAGCCGCAGTAGGGCTGGGACTTGCGGAGGTCGTGCGGCAGGCCCGCGGAGCGCAGGACCGGGCCGGTGGCGCCGAGGGCCATACAGCCGGCCAGGTCGAGATAGCCGACGTCCTGCATACGGGCCTTGAAGATGGGGTTCCCGGTGGCGAGCTTGTCGTACTCGGGAAGGTTCTTCGTCATCTTCTTCACGAACTCGCGGATCTGGTCCACCGCGCCCGGCGGCAGGTCCTGGGCGAGTCCGCCGGGGCGGATGTACGCGTGGTTCATCCGCAGACCGGTGATCAGCTCGTAGATGTCGAGAATGAGTTCACGATCCCGGAATCCGTAGATCATGATCGTGGTGGCGCCCAGCTCCATGCCGCCGGTGGCGATGCACACCAGGTGGGAGGAGAGCCGGTTCAGCTCCATCAGGAGCACCCGGATGATCGTGGCGCGGTCGGGGATCTGGTCCTCGATGCCGAGGAGCTTCTCGACGGCGAGGCAGTAGGCCGCCTCGTTGAAGAACGGCGTCAGGTAGTCCATGCGCGTCACGAACGTGGTGCCCTGCGTCCACGTGCGGAACTCGAGGTTCTTCTCGATGCCGGTGTGCAGGTAGCCGATGCCGCAGCGGGCCTCGGTGACCGTCTCGCCGTCGATCTCCAGGATGAGCCGGAGCACGCCGTGCGTGGACGGGTGCTGCGGGCCCATGTTGACGATGATGCGCTCGTCGTCGGACTTCGCGGCGGACTGGACGACCTCGTCCCAGTCGCCTCCGGTCACCGTGTAGACGGTGCCCTCGGTCGTCTCGCGGGGCGCCGCGGCGGACGCCCCGGAAGAAGGGGTCTGCGTGCTCATGAGTACGACCTCCGCTGGTCCGGAGCCGGGATCTGGGCGCCCTTGTACTCGACGGGGATGCCGCCGAGGGGATAGTCCTTGCGCTGCGGGAAGCCCTGCCAGTCGTCCGGCATCATGATCCGCGTCAGCGCCGGGTGACCGTCGAAGACCAGCCCGAAGAAGTCGTACGTCTCGCGCTCGTGCCAGTCGTTCGTCGGATACACCGAGACGAGCGAGGGGACGTGCGGGTCGGCGTCCGGGGCGCTGACCTCCAGGCGGATCAGCCGGTTGTGGGTGATCGAGCGCAGGTGGTAGACGGCGTGCAGTTCGCGGCCCTTGTCGTGCAGGTAGTGGACCCCTGAGACGCCGGTGCACAGTTCGAAGCGGAGGGCCGGGTCGTCGCGCAGGGTCTGGGCGACGCGGACCAGGTGTTCGCGTTCGATGTGGAAGGTGATCTCGTCGCGGTCGACGACCGTCCTGTCGATCACGTTCTCGGGGACGAGTCCCTGTTCCTCCAGGGCGCCTTCCAGTTCGTCGGCGACCTCGTCGAACCAGCCGCCGTACGGACGGGCAGCCGGGCCCGGCAGCCGGATCGAGCGGACCAGGCCGCCGTAGCCGGAGGTGTCCCCGCCGTTGTTGGCGCCGAACATGCCGCGCTGGACGCGGATCTCCTCGCCGCCGTCGCCCCGCTGGCCGGGGAGGTTGGAGGCGCCGAGATCCTTCTCGGGGTTGACCCCGTTGCTGGCGTCGCTCACCGCAGCAGCCCCTTCATCTCAATGGTGGGGAGCGCCTTGAGCGCCGCTTCCTCCGCCTCGCGGGCCGCCTCCTCGGCGTTCACGCCGAGCTTGGAGGTCTGGATCTTCTGGTGGAGCTTGAGAATCGCGTCCATCAGCATCTCGGGCCGCGGCGGGCAGCCGGGCAGATAGATGTCGACCGGAACGACGTGGTCGACGCCCTGCACAATCGCGTAGTTGTTGAACATTCCGCCCGATGAGGCACAAACCCCCATGGAGATCACCCACTTGGGGTTGGGCATCTGGTCGTAGACCTGCCGCAGCACCGGCGCCATCTTCTGGCTGACCCGGCCGGCCACGATCATCAGGTCCGCCTGCCGCGGCGAGCCGCGGAAGACCTCCATCCCGAAGCGCGCCAGGTCATAGCGCCCTGCGCCGGTCGTCATCATCTCGATGGCACAGCAGGCGAGTCCGAACGTGGCGGGGAAGACGGACGACTTACGCACCCAGCCCGCGGCCTGCTCGACGGTGGTCAGCAGGAATCCGCTCGGCAGTTTTTCTTCGAGTCCCATGTCTTAAAGGCCCCTCAGTCCCATTCCAGGCCGCCGCGCCGCCATACGTACGCGTACGCCACGAAGACGGTGAGCACGAAGAGCAGCATCTCCACGAGCCCGAAAACACCCAGGGCGTCAAAGGTGACGGCCCAGGGGTAGAGGAAGACGATCTCGATGTCGAAGACGATGAAGAGCATCGCCGTCAGGTAGTACTTGATGGGGAATCGCCCGCCGCCTGCCGGCGTGGGGGTCGGCTCGATACCGCACTCGTAGGCCTCGAGCTTGGCCCGGTTGTAACGCTTTGGACCGATAAGCGTGGCCATGACCACGGAGAAGATCGCAAAGCCTGCCCCGAGGGCTCCCAGTACGAGGATCGGCGCATACGCGTTCACGCTCCTCGCTCCTCTCAGTCGGCGTTGACTGCTGGCGGTTGCGTCGGGCGAGCGGGTCCGCCCCGCATGCCCTGCGAACTCCGTCCGTCCCGACGAAGATCGCGGACATGTGAAGCAGGTCACAAGCCCAACTGCCCCGCATCTTATGCCCGCCGGTCTGTGATCTGCGACACGGGGTACGACAACGACTTTGTGATCTCCACCACCTGGCGAACGATCATGAAGTCGGAAGAGCGCCAGCGCTCGCACGTGAAGCGTCCAGATGGTCACCGGAGGTGATATTCGCGCTCGTCACCCCAGGTCCGGCGCGGCGTCTCCATATCAAGAGAGTTCCGCTGCATGCAAATTGGTGCTGGACGCGGGGCCTTGATAGAGGACGCGTTCACACGTCAGGGGTAGCCGACGGGCCGATGTGGACGCGTGCACGCGTTCACGAGCGGCGGCGGCCGGGGCTTCCGCGCGGGACGCCGTCACTCCGGTGACCGTTCCGTGACCTGCGCCACATCGCCGTAGGGGTCGAATAAGCCGGGCTTGGCCATCGGCTCCAACCGATGGTAGGCGGCGGGCAATTCGGACCTAATACGGAAAGCCCATGATCACGGGCTTGATGGGCCGTGTCCGCAATGCCCGTTACGGCGTCAATAAAGAGTGACGCCAGGTGAATTCGGCACAGGGATTGAACAACTGTGGCGCAGCACACGTTTCTTGAAGGTATGAGGGAGTCCCTGGTACCGGTTGTTCTCATGTCCCACACCGCTCACATACGCAGCCACCGGAAACCCCGCCGCAACGCGTCGACGCTCGCGATGCGCGCCGGAGTTGCCGGTGGCGTTCTCAGCACCCTGGCAGTGGCCGGGGCGTCGGGTGCGGCGAACGCTGCCGAGTCCACCACGACGCAGACGCTCGACCTGTCCGCCCTGACGGCGGATCTGGCCGCTCAGGTCGCGCAGTCCGCGGACGCCACCCAGCAGGCCGCGGCCAACTACGAGTTGCAGGCGGAGCGTGACGCCGCGGCCGCCCAGGCCGCGCAGCAGGCCAAGGTGGACCTCGCGGACGCCAAGGCGAAGGTGGCGGCCAAGAAGAAGGCCGCCGACGAGGCCGCGCGGAAGGCCGCCGCCGAGGAGGCCGCCTCGCGTTCCTCGGAGCGGACCACCCTGTCCGCCTCCGCGTCCACGTCGACCTCCACGACCGTCTCGGCCCCGGCCAGCGGCAGTGTCGCGACCGTCATCGCCTTCCTCAAGGCGCAGGTCGGCGACGCGTACGTGATGGGTGGCACCGGACCCAACTCGTGGGACTGCTCCGGTCTGGTGCAGGCCGCCTTCAAGCAGGCCGGTGTGGATCTGCCGCGCGTCTCGGGCGACCAGTCGGTGGCCGGCACCCCGGTGTCGCTGTCGAACCTCGCGGTCGGGGACATCCTGTACTGGGGTTCGGCCGGTTCGGCGTACCACGTGGGTGTGTACATCGGCGACGGCCAGTACCTGGACGCGGCCAACCCCTCCAAGGGTGTGGTGATTCAGGACCTTTCGGGCTATCCGGCCTCCGGTGCGGTGCGGGTTCTCTGAGCCGAGCCGCTGGACATCGTCGCGGTCGTGAGGGCCGTCGCTGGGGAGAGCGGCGGCCCCTTCGCCGTTTCCGGTGTGCCCTGGCGCCGGGCGGTGCGTTCTGTTGTCGTGAGGAGTTCGCAGGATCCTCACGACTCAGGGAGACACCGTCATGCCTCGTGTGTTCGTTCAAGGCCGGCCCGTCGACTCGTACCCGGCGCTCTCGCCGGAGGCCCGGCGCGGAGTGGTGCGCCGGATCACCGAGGTCGGGGAAGAGGTGCTGCACCGGCCGTGCCGTGACGTGACCGAGTTCGGTCCCGATCTCGCCGCGCTCGTCGGGGACATGTTCCTGACGATGCGGGTCGCGGACGGGGCGGGCCTCGCCGCCAACCAGGTGGGCGTCGGTCTCCGGCTGTTCGTGTACGACTGCCCGGACGACGACGGGGTCCGCCATGTCGGCCATATCGCCAACCCGGTCCTGGACCAGCTCGACCCGGCCGGACGGCGTCTCCTGGACGAGGGCGAAGGGTGCCTGTCGGTGCCGGGCGCCGTCATGGACGTACCGCGCCCCGATCGCGCCGTCGTGCGCGGCTTCGACCAGGACGGCAACGCCCTCACGATCGAGGGAACGGGGTACTTCGCCCGTTGCCTCCAGCACGAGACCGATCACGTGAACGGGCAGGTCTATCTGGACCGGCTCTCCAAGCGGGATCGGCGGGAGGCGCTGCGGCAGATGGAGGACCGGCGCGAGCGGGTGTTCGCCCGTCGCGCGGTCAAGGAAGCGGAGCTGCGGCCGTAGTGGCCTCCGCCCGGCGGGCGGGGGTGCCGCGCGGACGGCCGTGAGCCGCCCCCGGCGGGGCGGGATGCCGCGCCGACCGGCCGTGAGCCGCCCCCGGCGGGCGGAGGATGCCGCGTGGGCCGGCCCCTGACCCGCCCAGCGGGCGGGGAAGTTGTGCTCCACGGGCCGTGAGCCGCCGCAGCGGCCACGGGAAGCCGTGCCGGCCCGGCGGTGACGCCACGGGCACCCCAGGGGCCCGTCCGGCGGGCAGTGGCCCCTCCGGTGGCCGGGAGGGGGGACAGCAGGGGGCCGGTGAGGGTGGGGTGGTGGGTAGGTGGGGGTCCGGTGAGAGCCGGTGGGCGGTGACCGTCCGGCCGCGCACCCCGGGCTGCGGTGGGCGGCCACCGTCCACCCGCCCACCCCGGCCTCCGATGGCGGCCACCGTTCGGCCCCCACCCCGGCCCGCGGTGGCCGAACGCTGGGGCCAGGCCGACACCGGGATCGACGCCGACACCCGCGTCAATACTCGTGCCGACACCGACACCGACACCGACACCGACACCGACACCGACACCGGCGTCGGCGTCGGCGTCGGCGTCGAGCGGCCGGTGCACCGCCCCCGCCCAGCCAGTACGGCCACCCCGCCCGGCCGCCCGGCCGGTACGCCACGCCCGTCCGGCCGCTACGGCCACCCCCGGTGCCCGTGGCGATCCCCGTGCGTACGGCCACGCCCCGTCAGGCCAGCCCGATCGGGGCACCCGGAGTCCGGCGCCGGGCGCCCTCCCGGTCGGGTCAGGCCTTCGGGGCCACCTTGGAGAGGCCGTTGATGATGCGGTCCATCGCGTCGCCGCCTGTCGGGTCCGTCAGGTTGGCGAGCATCTTGAGGGTGAACTTCATCAGGAGCGGGTGGGTCAGGCCGCGCTCCGCCGCGATCTTCATGACCTTCGGGTTGCCGATGAGCTTCACGAAGGCGCGGCCGAGGGTGTAGTAGCCGCCGTAGGTGTCCTTGAGGACGCGCGGGTAGCGCTGGAGGGCCAGTTCACGCTGGCCGGGAGTGGCCCGCGCGTGTGCCTGGACGATGACGTCGGCGGCGATCTGGCCGGATTCCATGGCGTAGGCGATGCCCTCGCCGTTGAAGGGGTTGACCAGGCCGCCGGCGTCGCCGACCAGCAACAGGCCCTTCGTGTAGTGCGGTTGGCGGTTGAAGGCCATGGGGAGGGCGGCGCCGCGGATCGGGCCCGTCATGTTCTCCGGGGTGTAGCCCCAGTCCTCCGGCATCGACGCGCACCACGCCTTGAGGACTTCCCGCCAGTCCAGTTCCTTGAAGGAGTCGGAGGTGTTCAGGACACCGAGGCCGACGTTGGACGTGCCGTCGCCCATGCCGAAGATCCAGCCGTAGCCCGGGAGGAGCCGGTCCTCGGCGCCCCGGCGGTCCCAGAGTTCGAGCCAGGACTCCAGGTAGTCGTCCTCGTGGCGCGGTGAGGTGAAGTACGTACGGACCGCGACGCCCATGGGGCGGTCCTCGCGGCGGTGCAGGCCCATCGCCAGGGAGAGCCGGGTGGAGTTGCCGTCGGCCGCGACGACGAGCGGGGCGTGGAAGGTGACGTCGCGCTTCTCACCGGAGTCGCCGAGCTTGGCGTGCACGCCGGTGATGCGGCCGGTGCGGTCGTCGATGATCGGGGCGCCGACGTTGCAGCGCTCGTAGAGGCGCGCGCCCGCCTTCTGCGCCTGGTGGGCGAGCTGCTCGTCGAAGTCGTCGCGCTTGCGGACGAGTCCGTAGTCGGGGAAGGAGGCGAGATCCGGCCAGTCCAGCTGGAGGCGGACGCCACCGCCGATGATGCGCAGGCCCTTGTTGCGGAGCCAGCCGGCCTCTTCCGAGATGTCGATGCCCATCGAGACGAGCTGCTTGGTGGCGCGCGGGGTCAGTCCGTCGCCGCACACCTTCTCCCGCGGGAACGCGGTCTTCTCCAGGAGCAGGACGTCGAGTCCGGCCTTCGCCAGGTAGTACGCCGTGGTCGAACCGGCTGGCCCGGCCCCGACGACGATGACATCGGCGGTGTTTTCGGAGAGGGGCTGGGGCTCGGTCACGGCGGGTTCTCCCCAAGATTCGCAATCAACGTGCCGACGGGCACTGGACATGGGCAGTCTATGCAGCGGCACTGATCACCTGGCTGAAGGGCTGCCCCGTGAACCGAGCTCTGCCCGACGTGACACTTCGAGTACCCACCGACGAGGACGCCTTCACCTGGTACCGGATCTTCGCCGACCCGGAGGTCATGGAGTTCCACGGGGGCAGGGCGGCCGAACTGTCCGTGTACGAGGAGCTGACCGCGCGGCAGCGCCGCCATGACGCCGAGCTCGGGTTCTGTCTGTGGACGATGACCGGGCCCGGGGACGAGGTGCTGGGGTTCACCGGCGCGCAGCCGTGGCCGCACCCGTGGGGGCCGACGGGACGGATAGAGATCGGCTGGCGGCTCGCCCGGGCCCACTGGGGCAAGGGGTATGTGACCGCCGCCGCGCACACCACCTTGGAGCGGGTCCGCGCGGCCGGTGTCCGCGAGGTCGTCGCCATGGTCGACACCCGCAACGAACGCTCCATCGCCGTGACGAGACGGCTCGGGATGGAGTTCGCGGAGACCCACACGTCGCCGACCTCGGCCCTGCGGGCACACAGGTTCCAGCTGTCCCTCTGAGGGTTTCAGGAGCGGTCGTCGGCGGGTGTCCGACCAAGCCTCGGCAGGTCGTCGGCTGGTTCCGGGCCGGTTCCCGGCCGGTCCTCGGCCGGTCCTCGGCCGGTCGCCCGACGGCTTCCGGAAGGGCCCGGCAGGGGCTTACCCTGCCGGTACCGCTGGGGGTGACGACTGTGCGCATGACACCCAAGACACCCGAAGTGCGCGTACCGCGGTTCGTGGGCCTGATGGCCGTGGACGCGCGTGAGACGGCCGAGGCACGAGGTGTGCGGCTCGACGCGCCCGACCGGCCGGAGTTCCATCTCACGGTCGTCGACTACGTCGTACGGCAGTATCCGCCGCCCGACTCGGAGGTGCCGCGCGGCACGGTGATCACGGTGTGGTTCGACTTCGGCGAGTCCGAGGGCGACGGGGGCTCGGGGGTGCGTGAACCGCGCCGGTCCGGTCCGCCGCCCGGCGGTCTGCACCGCGAACTCGACGAGCCGGGCGACCCCTTCGAGGTCCTCAGGTGACTCCGCCCGACGGGCGAGCACCAGCCCCCGCCGACAAGCCCCCCGCCACCACGACCCGACCCGACCCGCCCGACACCCGAGCTCAGGCCTTGAACCCCCGGTGCAGTGCCACGACGCCGCCGGTCAGGTTTCGCCAGGCGACCTTGGACCAGCCGGCCTTGCGCAGGCGCTCGGCCAGGGCGGGCTGGTCGGGCCACTCGCGGATGGACTCGGCGAGATAGACGTACGCGTCGGGGTTGGACGAGACCGCGCGGGCGACCGGCGGCAGCGCGCGCATCAGGTACTCGGTGTAGACGGTGCGGAAGGGCGCCCACGTCGGGTGGGAGAACTCGCAGATCACGACACGGCCGCCGGGCTTGGTGACCCGGTACAGCTCGCGCAGCGCGGCGTCCGTATCCTGCACGTTGCGCAGGCCGAAGGAGATCGTCACCGCGTCGAAGGTGTCGTCCTTGAAGGGGAGCCTGGTCGCGTCGCCCGCCGTCAGCGGCAGCCAGGGGTGGTTCTTCTTGCCGACGCGGAGCATCCCGAGGGAGAAGTCGCAGGGGACGACGTACGCGCCGGTGCGCGCGAAGGGAAGGGACGAGGTGGCCGTGCCCGCCGCCAGGTCCAGGATCTTCTGCGCGGGCCGCGCGTCGACCGCCCTCGCGACCTCCTTGCGCCACACACGGTCCTGGCCGAGGGAGAGCACGTCGTTCGTCAGGTCGTAGCGTTCCGCGACGTCGTCGAACATCGAGGCGACTTCGTGCGGCTGCTTGTTCAGGGATGCGCGGGTCACGTCCCCATTGTGGCAGTACGGGCCGGGCGACTCTCCAGCACCCGGCCCGTACGCCGGTCCTGATCGCCGGTCCTGATCGCCGGCCCGGACCGGACGGTCGACGACCGGCCGACCGGGACGGCGCGCCCTACGGCAGCAGCTTCGGCCTCTTCTTCGCGGCGACGTCCTCGACCCATCCGAAGAGCGGGATGGCGATCCAGATCAGCACCCAGCCGATGCCGAACATGAACCACTGGCTCTCCAGCGGCAGCCACTTCTCGAAGGCGGGCACGTTCCAGAACGTGTCGATCAGCGGCACCGCCAGGATCAGCGCGATCTCGTGCCAGAGATAGATCGTCACGGCCCGCCCGTTGAAGATCGTCACGATCCTGTCGAGCCGTCCGAAGCGGGCCAGCCAAGCGAAGTCGACGTCGTAGTAAGCCTTGA
The DNA here is from genome assembly GCF_044751025.1 of Streptomyces sp. NPDC088747. Taxonomy (NCBI): domain Bacteria; kingdom Bacillati; phylum Actinomycetota; class Actinomycetes; order Kitasatosporales; family Streptomycetaceae; genus Streptomyces; species Streptomyces sp. NPDC088747. The sequence continues at coordinate 156,263 of NZ_JBIVKZ010000010.1, read as the reverse complement.
AGTACATCAGCAGCGTCACGAAGCCGGCCGAGTAGAAGGCCTGGGCGAGCGGGATCTCGTCCAGGTCGTACGTGCCGAACTCCGCCTGGTGGGCGAGCGCGTACCAGCCGCCGAACGCCAGCGCGGCCAGCGAGACGACGACCACCAGTGGCGGCCTGAGCCGCTGGAGGACACCCTCGCGGTGCGCGAAGCCGACGAGCCAGCAGAACAGGTAGGTGGCCAGGTCGGTGAGGGCGCTGCCGAAGCGGTTGTACGGCGGCGTCCACGCGTACTGGAAGACCACGATCGGGGCGAGGGAGAGGAGCAGGACCGGGATCGGCGCCTTGCGGAAGATCCACAGGAGCAGTGGGGACAGCAGGACGAACCAGAGGTACGTCCGCAGGTACCAGAGGATCTCCCAGGCCTGGACGCCCCACTGGTTGCCCGGCGGGTCACCGACCGGCACGATCCAGAACACGATCTGCCAGCCCGGCATCCAGTCGTGGACCAGCATCGCCACCACGACGAAGAACCCCCAGAACCAGAAGGGCGGCAGCAGCCGCCGCATCCGGCTCCTGACCACCTTCAGCGCGGGGCGCTCCAGGGACCGGGCCATCAGCGTGCCGGCGAGCGCGAACATCACGCCCATCGAAGGGAAGACCATCCCCGCCCAGGCCTAGCCGAAGGTGTGGTACGCCACGACACGGACGAGTGCCACGGCACGCAGGGCGTCGAAGTAACGGTCCCGTCCACCGGACTTCGGCCTGGGCACGGGCTCCGCCTCGGGCTCGGGCCCCGGCTCCGGCTCCGGCCCCGGCTCCGGCTCCTCCGGAACGTGGCTCCAGGGCTCTTCGTACGGCACGGGCTGGACGTACGGCTCCTGGGCGGGCCCCGCGTACGGCTGCGGCGCGTACCCCTGCTCGTACCCCTGGCCGTACTGCTGGCCGTACCCCTGCTCGTACTGCTGACCGTTCTGCTGCCCGTACTCCTGGGGATATCCCTGCGCGTACGGCTGGGGCTGCTGCCCGTACTCGTAGCCGTACCCCTGTTGGTCCGCCCCCCAGCTCACCTAGCTCACCCCCGCCGGCGTCCCGACCTCGCCCGTGCGCTTGAGCTTCTGCCAGCGCAGGCGGCCGCCGGTGAGGGCGGTGACGCTGGAGTGGATCAGGACCAGGTACATCATCTGGCGGTAGGCGAGTTGCTGGAGCGGCATCATCGCGAGGTAGCGGTACTGCTCCTTGTCGAGGCGGAACGCGTAGGCCGCGCAGAAGAGCTGGACACCCAGGACGGCCAGCCAGGCGAGCAGTGCCGCCTGGAAGTCCACGAAGATCATCGAGTAGATGGTGAACACGTCGATGAGCGGCGCGAAGATCGGCGTGACGATCTGGAAGATCACCACCAGGGGCATGCCGACCCGCCCGAAGCGGCCCGAAGGACCCTTGTCCGTAAGGGACTTACGGTGCTTCCAGAGCGCTTGCATGGTGCCGTACGACCAGCGGTAGCGCTGCGACCAGAGCTGCTTGAGGGAGCCCGGCGCCTCGGTCCAGGCGATGGCGTGCTCCTGGTAGACGACCCGCCAGCCGCCGCGGTGCATGGCGATGGTGATGTCGGTGTCCTCGGCGAGCGTGTCCTCGCTCATGCCGCCGACCTCGAGAACCGCGTCCCGGCGGAACGCGCCGATCGCGCCCGGGATGGTGGGCATGCAGCGCAGCAGGTCGTACATGCGGCGGTCGAGGTTGAAGCCCATCACGTACTCGATGTGCTGCCAGGCGCCGATGATCGTGTTGCGGTTGCCGACCTTGGCGTTGCCCGCGACCGCGCCGATCTCCGGGTCGGCGAAGGGCTGTACGAGCTGGTGGACGGCGTCCGGCTCGAAGACGGTGTCGCCGTCCATCATCACGACGATGTCGTAACTGGCGTTGCGCACACCGTTGTTGAGCGCGGCGGGCTTGCCGGCGTTCTCCTGCCGGATGACCCGGACGTTCGGCATGCCGAGCGACTCCGCGATCTCCTTCGTGCCGTCGGTGGAACCGTCGTCGACGACGATGATCTCGATCGGATGGGTGCTCTTCGCCAGCGACTTCAGGGTGTTGGCGATGCACTCCTTCTCGTTGTACGCCGGCACGATCACGGTCACCGGCCTGGTGACCGTCGGCCCCCAGCTGAACTTGCCGCCCCTGCCGCGTTTCCTGTTGCGCTGTCTGTAGTGGCGGCGGGCGAGGATCAGCATCATCCCGAACCTGCCCATGACGGCGACGCCGACGACGGCCAGGAACCAGGCGAGCGCGGGTACGACCCACTCGGCGACCGTGACCGCCGCGATGAGGGCCTTGCCCTCGTAGAGGGTGGTGCCGGTGGCCTCCGTGTGTGCGGCCTGCTCGGTGTTCCCGCCCTGGGTGCCCGACCTGCCGCCGGGCGGCTGCCCACCGGTCGCGCCGGTGCCTCCGGTGCCCGCTTCGGCGTTCTGACCCGGCTGCTGAGCGGCCCCGCTGCCTGCGGTCTCGGTCCCGGTGCCAGCGGTACTGGTGCCCGCGGTACTGGTGCCCGCGGTCCCGGTCCCGGTCCCGGCGGTTCCGGTCCCCGCGGTTCCGGTCCCCGCGGCCTCCGCCTCGGCCGCCGCCTCGCTGCGCAGCTTGGCCTGGGCGCCGCTGACCGTGGTGAAGGAGTAGCCCTTCTTCTTCATCTTCTTGATGTACGTGCCGAGCGCCTTGACCGTCTGCGCACGGTTGCCGCCCGCGTCGTGCATGAGGACGACGGCGCCCTTGTCGTTCTTGGGCGTGGCCCACGAGATGATCTTCGAGACGCCCGGTGTCTTCCAGTCGTCGCTGTCGGTGTCGACGAAGACGCTGGTGTAGCCGAGGGCGCCGATCTCCTTGTAGACCGGCCAGCTGTAGTTGTCGACCGCGTCGATCTCGGAGGAGTAGGGGGCGCGGAACAGCGTGGTCTGGATCCCCGCCGCACCCGCAAGCGCGAGCTGCGTCTGCACGAGCTCGCGCTTGAGCCGTGCGGTGCCCTGGTAGGAGAGGTCGACGTGCGTGAAGGTGTGGATGCCGACCTCGTTGCCCTGCTCCACCATGTCCTTCACGGCGCTCGGGTCACGGGTGACCATCGAGCCCACCACGAAGAACGTGGCCTGGACGTCGTTCTCCTCCAGCACGTCGAGGATCTGCGGGGTCCAGGTCGGGTTGGGGCCGTCGTCGAAGGTGAGCACGATGGTCTTGTCCGGCACGGACTGGGTCGTCGAGGTGCCGTTGTCGAACGTCAGGATGGGGCCGCCGTCGAGGATCTTCTCCGGCACCTTGTCGTAGGCGGCGCCGTCGCGTACCCGCGAGTCGTTGCCGATCTCGGAACGCAGGTAACCGTCGAGGAGCATCACGCTGGTGAGCGCCAGCAGGAGCAGCAGCGCGAGGATCACGCGCGGCTTCTGCAGTGCCGCGGCCCGGCTGGCGGCCCGCTCCATCTTGGAGGGGGCGCGCCGGCGGCCGCGCGAGGGCGTCGTAGTCATAAGTGTCGCTGCGCTCCGGTCAGTTCGCGCCGGTGGAGGCGGACGCGGAGGGGGACGGGGCCGCGCCGGTGGGCGGAGCGCCGGTGGGCGGGTTACCGGTGGGAGCGAGGCCGCCCTGGAACCGCTCGTAACCGCCGCCGGGTGCGCCGCCCGCCTGGCCGCCCCCGAAGGGGAACAGCTGGGAGGGGGTCACCGAGATGCCCCAGCCCATGAAGGCCAGGCCGAGTACGACCGCGTACCCGAGGCAGACGACACCGACGAGGGTGCCGAATCGGCGCAGCAGACGTGATCTGCGCCCGGAGTTGTCAACGAACACGGGACCGTCTGCGGGCCCGTCGCCGCGCTTCTTGCGGCGGCCACGCGTGGTGGCACGGTTATCGATGGCGGACTCGGATTGCATTCCCCAGATATTAGGAGGGGTTTATGTGTCAAAAACTCTGGTTCCCATGTGAGGCGCCAATGAGAAACGTCTTGTCCTGTCCTTCTCCTGAGAGAATGCCCGAGCGTCTTCGCAGCTCAGGACAGATACATATAGACCTTATGCACCATTTTCACGCCCGAATCATCCGGTTCGCGAACCATTCCCCAAGGGTTTCCTGTGAATTCCCTGTATTCATGGTTCACGGCGTGATGTGACACCTTTCCACTACGGAAACAGACTTTGTTTCCATCCTGAGACAGAAATCACGAGAGCGGGTGCATGCGCAATGAGGAGTTTCCTGAAGCCGGCCGCCGGGCTCGTCTGCCTGGTGATCCTGGCCTGTGCGGGGTGCTCCTCGGGCGGTGACGACGGCTCCGACGCGGCGACCGCGGACCCCTCGCCGAGCCAGTCGTCGTCGGCCTCGGCGGCCTCGTCGACCACTTCGTACGCCCCCTATGTGAGCGCCACGACCGCTTCCGACATGGACTCCGCCGGGTCCCCGACGACGTACAACCTCGCCTTCGTGATCTCGGACGGCAGCGACTGCACGCCGAAGTGGAACGGCACGTACGCGATCGGCGACTCGGCCGTGAAGTCCCGGATCTCCGCGCTCACGGAGTCGGGGGCGAGCGTGCGCGTGTCGTTCGGCGGGGCGTCCGGCTCGGAGCTCGCCGAGACCTGCGACAGCGCGTCCGCACTCGCCGCCGCCTACGGCGAGGCGCTCGACGCCGCCGGATCGACACAGGCGGACTTCGACGTCGAGGGCGACGCGCTGACCGACTCCGCCTCGGTCGCGCTGCGCTCCGAGGCGATCGCGCTGCTCCAGAAGGAGCGCACCGACCTCAAGGTGTCCTTCACCCTGCCCGTGATGCCCTCCGGGCTCGACGCCGACAGCCTGGCGCTGCTGGAGTCCGCCAACGACAACTCCGTGGCGGTCTCCACCGTCAACATCATGACCATGAACTACGGCAGTTCGTACGACGGTGACATGGGCGACTACGCGATCACCTCGGCCAGGGCCGCGCACACCCAGCTGGAGGACGTCTTCGGGCTGTCCGCCGAGAGCGCCTGGCAGGGCCTCGCCCTGACCTCGATGATCGGCGTCAACGACGTCGACAACGAGACGTTCACGCTGTCCGACGCGGCGCAGGTCCGGGCGTTCGCCGAGGAGCAGGGGGTCGCCTGGGTCTCGCTGTGGTCGACCTTCCGCGACCAGCAGTGCGAGGACGACGACTCCGCGTCCGACGACGCCGCCACCGACTGCAGCGGAGTCACGCAGAGTTCGGGGGCTTTCGCCGAGGCCCTCTCCGGCTGAGAACGGACCGCCGGGGGGCTCTCAGCGCCGCCGGTGGACCAGGCGGCCCGCGCAGACAGTGGCGACGCACGTGCCGTCCGCGTCGAAGACCGCGAGGTCGGCACGTTCCGTGTCGGTGATCGCGGTCCTCCTCGTGCCGGCGAGTACGGCGACGTCGTTGCGGGAGGCGGCGGTGCGCAGGCCGGCCGTATCGGCGTACACCGCGAGGACCGCGGTGGCGCCCGACTTCAGTACGGCGTGCACCCGTTCGCGGGGCGACGGGGCCTCGGGCAGCGGCCCCTCGTGGACGACGGCCGGCCCGAGCACGCCGGGCCAGCGCCGGACGCGCGCGCCCGGAAACCGCTCGCGCAGTTCGTCGAGCGGTCCCACGCCCGCGACCCGGTCGCCCTCGACGGCGACCCCGGCGTCCGCCATCGGCGCGCTGTCCCAGCCGCGCCTGACCTCGTCGGCGGCGTGAATCGTCAGCACGGCGGCGTCAGTTGGAGGCGAGCAGCTTCAACTCGGGGTGAGCGGTGCCGCCCTCGATGGCCGTGGACGAGATGTGCGAGGCGACGCGCTCGTCGACGGGGTCGTTCGCCGGGTCGTCGTGCACGACGATGTGCTCGTACGTCGTGGTCCGCTGGGCGGGCACGCGGCCGGCCTTGCGGATCAGGTCGATGATCTCCATCCGGTTGGAGCGGTGCTTGGCACCGGCGGAGGAGACGACGTTCTCCTCCAGCATGATCGAGCCGAGGTCGTCGGCGCCGTAGTGCAGGGAGAGCTGGCCGACCTCCTTGCCCGTGGTGAGCCAGGAGCCCTGGATGTGGGCGACGTTGTCCATGAAGAGCCGGGCGATCGCGATCATCCGCAGGTACTCGAAGAGCGTGGCCTGCGTGCGGCCCTTGAGGTGGTTGTTCTCCGGCTGGTAGGTGTACGGGATGAAGGCGCGGAAGCCGCCCGTGCGGTCCTGTACGTCGCGGATCATCCGCAGGTGCTCGATGCGCTCGGCGTTGGTCTCGCCGGTGCCCATCAGCATCGTGGACGTCGACTCGACGCCCAGGCCGTGCGCCGCCTCCATGATCTCCAGCCAGCGCTCGCCGCTCTCCTTCAGCGGGGCGATGGCCTTGCGCGGCCGGGCGGGCAGCAGCTCGGCGCCGGCGCCCGCGAAGGAGTCCAGGCCCGCGGCGTGGATCCGCGAGATGGCCTCCTCCACCGACACCTTGGAGATACGGGCCATGTGCTCGACCTCGGACGCGCCGAGGGAGTGGATGACCAGCTGCGGGAAGGCTTCCTTGATCGCGGCGAAGTGCTTCTCGTAGTACTCGACGCCGTAGTCCGGGTGGTGGCCGCCCTGGAACATGATCTGCGTGCCGCCCAGCTCGACGGTCTCCGCGCAGCGGCGCAGGATGTCGTCGAGGTCACGCGTCCAGCCCTTGGCGGTGTCCTTGGGGGGCGCGTAGAACGCGCAGAACTTGCACGCCGTGACGCAGACGTTCGTGTAGTTGATGTTGCGCTCGATGATGTACGTGGCGATGTGCTCGGTGCCGGCGTACCGCCGCTTGCGTACGGCGTCGGCCGCGGCGCCGAGCGCGTGCAGGGGGGCGTCACGGTAGAGGTCGAGCGCCTCTTCCGGGGTGATCCGCCCACCCTCGGCGGCACGGTCGAGGACGGACTGGAGGTCGGCCTTCTCGGTCACCGGGAGAGTCCCTTTCATCAGGGTGTGGACGGACCCGGCCAGCCTACGCCAGGCCGCCGACAGCCCGGACGTCAGGCCGCGTACGCCCCGATCAGCAGTCCCGCGTACGCGCCCGCGATCAGGAACGGGCCGAAGGGGATCGACGACTTCCGGCCCGCGCGCCGGACCACGACCAGCCAGGCCCCGTACAGGGCGCCGAGCAGGAACCCGGCGAAGGTTCCCAGGAACACGACGCTCCACCCGTACCAGCCGAGGACCGCCCCGAGTCCGAGGGCGAGCTTGACGTCGCCGAATCCCATGCCGTTCGGGTTGATGAGGAAGAGGAGGAAGTACGCGCCGCCGAGTGCGAGCGCGCCGAGGAGGGCGGTCGGCCAGTCGCCCGCGTGCTCGGGAACGGCCGCGGCCGGCCCCAGCAGGGCCAGGGCCGCCGCCGCGAGCGGCAGGGTCAGGGCGTCGGGCAGCCGCTGCACCGTGAAGTCCACCACCGCGAGCAGCACCCCGACCGGCGCCAGCAGCAGCCAGACGACCAGTTCGGGCCGGGTACCGGTGGCCAGCGCGAGGCCGGCGCAGAGCAGGGCGGTGACGAGGGAGACGAGGAGGGTGCGGGGGCCGTAGGAGGAAGTCCGCCCGGCGACCCCGGGCGCCTTTCCCGCCGTACGGCAGGCGCCGCAGCTCGCCGGGCCGAGCCAGCCTCGGGCGGGACCTGTGAGCGGGTGTCCTGCGGGGCAGGTGTCGCGCCAGGTCTCGGTCGGTTCGACCGCGAAGCGGTAGGCGGCCCGGGGGACGAGCAGGCCCGCCGCCGCGCCCCACAGGGCGGCGACGGCGGTCAGCAGCGGTTCGCTCATCCCACCGCTGCCACGTTGCTGCGCCAGGTGGGCAGCAGTTCGTCGAGGAGCGCCTCGGTACGCGGCGGCACTCCGCGGGCGCCGCTGCGGGAGACGAGATCGGCGGCGAGGCGCTTCAGCCGGTCGGTGTCGCCCGTCGCGTGCGTCGCGCGCAGCAGCTCGTTCCAGAGGCGTTCGTCGGAGGGGGCCGAGTTCAGGGCGGCGCCGAGCGCCTCGATGGCCTTCTCGGCACGCCCCTTCTCCAGGTGGAACGCGGAGAGCGCGAGCCCGATGTCCGCGACGAGCAACGGGAGTTGGGCGTCGATGATCTCGTGGGTGAGCCAGCCGTACCGGCCCTCAGGTCGATCGGCGAGCAGCGGACCGCGGACGAGCACGAGCGCGTCCGTGAGCAGCCGCCCGCGCACCGCGCGACTGTTGACGCCCTGCCCCTGGGTCGCCTCGTGGTAGAGCGAGCGCAGCACGTCCAGGTCGGAGACGACCGACTTGGCGAGCTTGAGCCGCCCGCCGGTGTCGGTGCCGAGCCGGGGCGTGCCGTCCGGGTCGGCGCCCAGCCAGCCGCGCAGCCGCTCGACGAGCGCGTCGCGGACGTCCTCGGTGACCCCGCGCGGCCACAGCGCGGCGGACAGCACCCGCGGGTGCACGCCTTCGCGGTGCAGCAGGAGCAGCGCCAGCGCCTCGTGCATCAGCGGACTGCGCTCGCCGTCGGGCGTCTCCAGGCCGATGATCTCGTACGGGCCCACGAGCCGCGCGTACACGGCGGGCCGCCCCTGCTCGCTGATGTCGACGAGGAACGGCGGCGCGGCGGCGTTGCTGTCGGCGCTGTCGGCCCGGTCGGGGTCCGCCTCGACGAACAGGTCCACGACCGCCTGCTGCAAGGCCGACGGCAGTGTCTGCGCGTCGAGTTCGAGCCCGAGGAGCGGGGCGAGCAGCTTGCCCTCGCCGGTGATCTCCATCTCCCAGGCGGCGCCGGGCAGATCGCCGCTCTCGGTGCCGACCAGGTATCCGATGCCCAACCTGCTGGCGTCGGCGGCGAGTTCGGCGAGACGGACCGCGTCCTCGCCCTGCGGTTCGGTGGCGAGCAGGACGAGGTGCGGGGCCCAACGGGTGTGCTGGGCGGGGCCGGTGCGTCCGGTGAGGACGGAGTCCTGGCCCGCGGCGCCGAGCGCGCCGCGCCGCTGCCGGGTCTCCGCCGACATGGTCTCCACCAGTGCCTCGATGTCGTCGAGATGACGGAGCCGGTTGGGCGCGAGCGGTGTGAGGTCCTGTCCGAACCCGACGAGCGTGATCGTCATGCGGTCGGACCAGCCGTTGGTGGCCAACTCGGCGGCGACGGAGGCGAAGACACCGGCGCGGTCCTGCTCGCTTCCGCTGAGGGAGACGATCCCGGGGACGGCCTCCAGGTTGAGCAGCAGCCGGGAGTCGTCCATGGTCCCGAGGCTGACGAGCCCCGGGTAGGGAGCGGCCGTGTCGACGTCCTCGTACCGCTCCGCGTCCGTCCGGGCCAGCATCCAGAACGTCTGGTCCTGCCCGAGCTGCCACGGCGTCGGCGGCTTGCCGGCCGGCTGGGCGAGCTGGAGGTGCAGGTCGCCGTTGCCGCTGAGCCAGGCCGCGTAGACGGTCGGCAGCGGCCGGGACTCGGCGGCGAGCGCCGCGGCGAGCCCGCGCAGCGACAGGTCGAGCAGCCGTACGCCCTCGGGGTCGGCCCCCACGAGCAGCGCGTCCTGCGCGTCGGCGGCGGGGCCGCTCGGGGTGGGCGGCTCCATGCCGCGCCGTCCGCCGACCGCGCCGAGGGCCGACTGCCAGAGCGCCTGGCGGCGTCGGCGGCCGAGCGCGCCGAGCAGGCCGGCGGCGAGCAGGGGCGCGCCGACGAGGGCTTCGGGCAGCCCGAAGGAGAAGCCGCTGTCGTCGGGGGCGGCCTGCGGGGCCTGCGTCTGGCGCTCCTCGCCGCCGGTACGGTCCGCGCCGCTGCGGTCGGCGCCTGCACGGTCGCTGTCGGGCCGCTGCTGGGGCACGTGGATGTGCGCGGTGTCGCGGTCCGTGGATCCCGCGCCCTGCTGACCGCCGCCCTGCTGACCGCCGCCGCCCTGCCGCTGGTCCCCCGTCCTGGCGTACTCGTTGATCTGCCGCTGGACCTGCTCGGAGACCTCGGGCGTCTCGTCGGGCATCTCGACGAGGTCGCCGCCCCGGGCGTCCGCGGGCATCTCCAGGATCCAGCCGGGCCGGATGAGGCTCGCCTCCGACAGCCTGGAACCGTCGGGCTGCGTACGGTCCTTGTTGAGCTCGTAGATCTCCTTGTACCGGCGGCCGTCGCCGAGATGGCGCTCGGCGACCTCCCACATCGAGTCGTGGTGACGGCCCTCGGGCGGCTGGATCCGGTAGTACTTGGTCTCGCCCCCGGTGGCCGTGGCGCTCCCGCTCTCGGCGTGCGAGGCGGCGTTGGCGGCCTGTTCGGCGATGGCGGCGGCCGCGTTCGTGGCGGCCTGCTCCTGCTGCTGTCCGAACAGCCCGCCCGGCGTCTGCTGGGCGGCGGCGACCGTCCCGCGCTGGTTGCCCTCCATGCTGTGCCCGAGCTGCGAGAGCCCCGGCGTGAAACTGGCCGCGGTGGCGCCCACCAGCAGCAGCGCGGCGACGAGTTGCCGCGCCAGCAACTGGCTGGGGCCCGCGCCCGGTACGCGGTTCGGCATCCCCACGCCCGACAGCGCGGCCTTCACCTCGACGAGGACGCAGGCGGTGAACTGGGCCCAGGCGAGCCAGACGATGACGGTCAGCACGTTGATGAACGTGCTGACGGTGATCTCCTGTTGCAGCCAGTCCAGCGAGGGCGCGCCGCTCGGCAGCGGCCACCCGATCTGTGTCGCCAACGCGCCGGGCACCCCGACCACCAGCACGACCAGAGCGAGGAACGCCCCGAAGGCCTTCAGGAAGTCCCCGAACGTCCGGCTGCGCCGGGGCAGGGGCTGCGGCGTCCGATTCCTCGGACCCGGCGGGCTCCCCGTGGAGCTTGAAGTGGTGCGTCGGGCCATGGCGGGTGTCCTGAAGTCGTGTGGGGAGGGGGTGGGAAAGGGGGGTGTGCTGAGCCTACTGAGATCTTATGTTTCACGCCGAAAACCAACCAGGGGGCGGGGAGCGCCCCCCTGCCCGATTGCTCACCGTCCGTCCTTTAAGTGCCAGTTGGTGCCGGGTTCGCCGAGCGCGGCCTCCACACCCCGCGCGGCACTCTTCTCACAGCTCCTGCACAATCCCCGGCGGCCCGAACCCCGTTGGCGGCGCTCAGCGCAGGACGAGCAGGACGGCCAGGGCCAGCAGGAGCGAGTCGATCCTGTCCAGCAGGCCACCGGAGCCGGCCAGCCACCTTCCGGAGTCCTTCGTCCGTACCCCTCTCTTGACCATGGACTCGAGAAGGTCGCCCGCCGGTCCGCCGACGGCCACCGCGACCGCCATCGGCCAGCTGAGCGCCGACAGCACGGCGAGCGCGCCGACGCCGGCCGCGGCCCCGGCGAGGGTCCCGCTCCACCGCTTGGCCGGGGACAGCGGCGACAGTGCCGGACCGCCCAGCCCCCGCCCGGCGAAGGACGCCACGATGTCGGCGACCGACACCGCCACGAACAGGGCGAGCGCGCTCGCGCCGAGGGGCACCAACGCGGCCAGCACACTCAGCCAGGCCAGCCCGAGCAGACCGGCGGAGAGCCGGTGCAGGCCGTGGTCGGCGTCACCGGCCAGCAGCGGGACCGCGGCCACCGCGAGCGCGCCGACCGCGACCGCCCGGAGCTCCTGACCCGGCGCCAGCCAGGCGGTCAGCACCACCCCCGTCACCGACGTGGCCAGCACCGCCCGGTCCGTCCGGCTCGTCCTCATCAGCCCGCCGAACTCCAGCACGGCCACCACCCCGGCCAGCGCGGCGACAGCCGCGGCACCCGGGCGGCCCAGCCAGAACGCCCCGGTGACCAGGGGCACTCCGACCGCCCAGGCGCACCACCGGACCAGCAGCTCACGGCGCCGGGAGGCGGCCACCGCGACACCGCCGACGGCCAGCGCCCCACCGAGGTAGGGCGCCAGCGAGGCCACGGTGATCACCGACCGGGCTCCGCAGCGCGAACGCCCGAGGGAACAGCGGCCAGTTGGCCCGGAACCCGCCGAAGGACCTCAAGGGCCTCTTGGCAGGCGGCCACGACGCGCTCGTTCTCGGCGGTGTCCCTGACCGCGATACGCACCGTGCGCCCCCGGTACTGCGTCGACAGCGGCGACAGGTCGCGCAGGTGGACGTCACGGCGCCGGCACTCGTTCACCAGCCGGGCGGCGCTCGGCCCGTCCGCGGGCAGGGTCACGCTGAGGAAGTTCGCCACCGACTCCTCGACCACCACCTCCTCGTCGAGACCGGCCAGCCCTGCGGCAAGCTGCCCGCGCAGGGTGTGGGTGCGGAGCCAGCGGTCGGCGTAGTACACCGGGTCGCGCAGGGCTGCCACCGCGGCCAGTTGAGCCGGAAGGCTGACCGGCCAGGGCGGTGTACGCCGACGCAGTCCCGCCGCGGTGTCCGGCTCGGCGACCAGGTACGCGGCCCGCATGCCGGAGAGCGCGTACATCTTGGACAGCGAGGTGCAGACCACCACCCGCGGATCCGTCGCGGCCAGGCCGGCGAGCGACTCGGCCGGGTCGACATAGCCCAGGTACGCCTCGTCGATCCACCAGCGGGTCCTGGCCGGCGCCGCGCCGATCAGCGCGCGCAGTTCCGCGGCCGGCGCGTGGCGTCCGGTCGGGTTGTTCGGGTTGATCACCACCACCAGGTCGTAGCGACCGGAGCCGACGGCCGCGGCCAGCCTGCCCGGATCGATCCGCCAGCCCTCCTCGCGGCGCAGCCGCAGCCGGTCCACCCGGCAGCCGATCACCCGCTCGGTGACATGGGCGTACTCGCCGTAGCCCGGGTCCGTCAGGAGCACCCTGCTCTCCGGGGTCAGCCAGTGACCGAACGCCCGGAAGATCAGGTCGGACGAGCCGGCACCGACGGTGACCGTCTCCACGGGCAGTCTCCGGACCGCGGCGATCTCCGCCACCAGGCCCTCGGCGCCGGTCGGCGGCGAGGTCCGGGCGTACCAGGCCGGGTCCTCCGCCAGCGCCGCCCGTACACCGGGGGCCGGCGGGAACCAGGCGTCCAGCACGTCCGCGGCGACGATCTGGTGGCGCCGGTGCAGGCCGCGGAAGTCCGTGCCGATGGCGGTGAACGAGGCGCCGCCGTGCTCGCAGCCGTCCGGCCGGGGCGCGAACGGCATGTCCAGCCGCCAGTCCACCTCCGAGCCCAGCCGCGCCAGCGTGGTGCGGAAGCGGTCCATGGTGAGCCTGGTCAGTTCGGCCACGCCCCCGGTCAGCACCTCGAACGTCAGCGCACCGCTGTGGACGGTCCGGCCGACCGGGCGCAGACCGGCGGCGAGGTACATGGTGAGCAGGTCGGTGCGGCCCATCGCCACGACCCGGCGCCCGCCCCGGGCCGCGATCCAGCGCAGCGCCGCGTACATCAGGAGCGGCGCCGCCGCGGTGCTCCGCCAGCGCGGCTCGACGGTGAGGACGCGCACCTCGAACAGGTCTTCCTCGGTCAGCAGCGGCAGTTCGTCGCGGGTCAGGTACTTGTCCAGCCCGTACCGGCCGAGCCACGGCGGGGTCAGACTGACGAAGCCGATCCGGGCCGCTCCGCGCGCCGCGACCAGGTAGACGTTGTCGCCGTCAAGACCGTCGCGGAGCCGCCCCGCCGGATCCGGCGCGTGCTGGCCCAACTCCCTCGCGTACACCCGGTGCCGTAATTCGTGGATCCAGTCCAGATCCTCCGGAGTGGCCTCGCGCACCTGTAGTCCGCGGCCCGCTTGTTCGCGGCCCACATGTTCGCGGCCTGCTTCTTCCCGTCCCACGTGTTCCCGCCCCGCGTGTTCCCGTCCCTCATGTTCCCGTCCCATGAGCACCCCTTTCAACGCCTGTGAGGCAACCCATCCTCGGGACGTCGCATCCGTAGCGGCAGAGCCGTGCGACGCAGTCGGTGTGAGTACGCGTACTCAGTCGCGGCCGTCCCCTGACTCCCCCGGGACATGCTGGGTAGGCTGCTGACCCGGACAACGCCGCCGGGCACCGACCACCGTGGGGGGAAGCGACATGGGCAAGGGCAAGAGTGACCTCGCGCTCCCGCTGAGCGAGTTGGAGGAGTACGGCGGCCGGCTGCGCTCCATCAAGTCCCGGATGAACCGCACCAAGAAGCTGTTCGAGTCCTACCGTGACGACCTCGGCGACAACACCGTCTACGACGCCCTCGACGACTTCGAGTCCGGCTGGGAGGACGGCCGCGAGGACATCACGCAGGCCCTCGACGCCCTGGCCGACATGTCCGACGCGGTGGTCCGCGAGTTCAAGAAGCTCGACGACAAACTCGCCAAGGACGTCTCGGAGGGTGTGCAGCAGGAAGAGGCGTGAGGCGGCGCCCGGACCGCCCACGGGCGCGGGTCAGCCGACCTCGTTCTCCGCGACCGCCTGCCCGTGGACGACCACGTCTCCGTCGTAGAACATCCCGGTGAAGATCGGGGAGTAGGTGAGCTGGACCTCGACCTCGACCTGGTCGGCGTCGGCGGCGATGCAGTGGGTCGCCGCGATGTCCGCGCCGGACATGCCCATCTCCCGGGCGAACGCCTTCACCCGCGCCCCGCAGTTGGCGAAGTTGATGGGCGCGGCGCCGTTCTGGTTCTGGTAGAGGTCCTCCACGTCGATGTCCTGGGCGGCGTAGCGCGCGGCCTGTTCGGCTATGTCGGCGGCGCGTTCACGCTTCGAGATGGACATGCCGCCGTCGATGACGAAGGCCGAGAGGGAGAGGAAGAGGAGGGCGAAGATGATGACCGCGCCCGCGCCCGAGCCGCGGTCGTCGAGCCGGGCGCGCCGGGCGGCGAGCCGGTTCCGCGGCGCTGGAGACGGTCGTAGCAGGGGAGGCACGGGCGGGAGGTTCACGCGGTCCTCCGGAACGGGTCGAGCGGCGAACTGAAGCTGGCCGTCAGCGTGGTCGGCACGTCGAGGCCCAGCATGGCCAGCCCGCGCACCTCGCAGCTCACCTCGACGGTGAAGAGGGTGTCGGGGGCGAATCCCGCGCTCGTCTGGGTCACCGTCACCGGGCCCGAGCAGACGTCCGTGAGATCGGCCTCCGCCGCCTTCCTCGCCTCGGCCATGGCCGTGGCGTGGTCCTTCTGGATCGACCCGGCGCGTGCCGCGTCGCGGGCCGCGCCGTCCAACGCCCCTCGTCCGTCGACCAGTTGGCCGAAGGCGACGAGCACGAGGATGAAGAGGATCATCACCGGCGCGAGGATCACGACCTCGATGGTGGACAGTCCCCGGTCGCGCCCGTCATGGGTGGGGAATCTCATCAGGGCCCCTCCTCCGGTACGAACCTCTCCACCGGCCCCGAGGACTGCGCGTGCACCGTCAGGTCGAACCCGGGGAACACGGTGGGTACCTTCGCCGTGATCTCCACCCCCACGGTGTTCTGCTCCGGCTGGAGCATGGTCACGGTGGGGGACAGCACGAGCTGCGGGCCGAGCTGGCGGATGTAGCTGTCGACGACGTCACGGGCCTCGCCGCGCCACGCGCCGGGCTGTTCATCGGCCGTGGCACGCGCCTTGCGGGCGCCCGCCTGGGCCGCCGCCTGTGCCACGTGGTCCGCGAAGAAGTACAGCGCGAACTGCACGGTCGCGAAGATCATGAAGAACAGCACCGGTGTGAGGAGCACGAACTCGATCGCGGTCATGCCGGAGTCACCGCGGGCGGAGGCGGCAGCTCTGGCGGCCTCCACCCGGCGGCGTACCCAACGGCATACGCGCACGAGCGATTCTCGTTCTTCCGGAGACGACGGACGGATCAGGCGGATCGGACGGGTCCGAGGTGTCGGACAGGTCCGACGGGTCTGGCGGATACCGGTCAGCAGGTGCCGCTCTGGTTGGCGCCCTTGATGCAGTCCCCGACCTTGTTGGCGCCGTCGCTCAGCGCGGTGTTGATGATCGCGGCGACCACGCCGACGATCGCCACGACGACCGCGGAGATGATGACCCACTCCACCGCGGACGCACCCCGGTCGAGTTCGCCGGAGCGGGCGCGCTGCACCCGGCCCTGGAGGAAGGTGATCAGAAGGTCCACCCCCGGGATCCCGGTGCTGAAGTTCCGTCCGTTCATGGTGAGTTGTCCTCTCGATTTCTGTCGGCGGGGAATGGGGATGGACGTCAGACCTGGAACACGCGCATCGCGGCCGGGAAGATCAGGAAGACCAGGAAACCGGCGCACAGCAGCAACTGGGCGACGAGCATGGACTGCGACTTCTCGCCCGCGCTGCCCTCGATCTCGGAGAGTTCACGGTGCCGCATCGTCTCGGCGCGCGAGGCGAGCGACTCCCGCACCTTCGCGCCGTCGTCCGCGACCAGCGCCAACGAGGCCGACAGGTCCTTGAGTTCCTCGACGCCCAGCTCCTCGCCGAGCGAACCGAGTGCCTGCCACTGGCTGATGCCGGTGATCCGGGCGTCGGCCAGTGCGCTGCGGATGCGCTGGGTCGCCCAGCCGTCGGAGATCTCGGCGGCGGCCATCAGGGCCTCGGGGAGTCCCCGGCCGCCGGCCAGGCTCATCGACACCAGGTCCAGATAGGCGCCGATCACCCGCCGCAGGTCGCGCCGTTTGTCCGCCGCGTCCCGCCGTACCTCCAGATCCGGGAGGAAGAAGAAGACGACCGCGAACAGCAGCGCCAGCCAGACCGGGATGATCGGGCTGCGGCCGAGACCGAGGGTCAGCACGACCGCGAACAGGAACGGGCCGAAGAAGACACCGCCCGCGGCCAGCAGGACCTTCGTCGCCAGGAAGTTCTCCCAACTCCGGTCCAGGACGGCGAGGTCGGCGCGGAGCGAGCGCAGCTCCCAGCCCTGCTGCATGTAGAACTCGGCGACCCTGGCGCCCACTCGGGCCCGTGCGCTGCCGAGCCGCCCGGTGTCCTTGCCGGTGGCGCCGTGGTGCGCGGACTCGTACGCCGCCCCCCTCGCCCGCATCGCGTCGATCCGCGCGACCTGAGCGACCGCGCTGCGCCTGGACGGCATGAGGGCGCGTACGAGGGCGTAGACGCCGAGGCCCAGCACGGCGCCGATGACGATCGGCATGGTCAGGTTCATCGGCGTACCGCCTCGTCCCCGGAGACCGGCGTACGAGGACGGACGAACCGCACCGACGCCTCGTCCCGCACCAGGAACCGCTCCGGTGTCTCGATCGTCGACAGCTTCCGCAGCCACCAGAAGCCCAGCGCGAACAGGCCGCAGACACAGGCGAGTACGAGCTGTCCGACCGCCGTGCCGTACGGCTCGACGAAGTCACGGTTGAAGATGGACAGTCCGAGCACGAAGGCGATGGAGACCGCGACGACGATCTGGACCGAGCGGCGTGTGGAGGCCCGCTGCGCCATCACGCGCTGCCGCATGTCGACCTCCTCGCGCGCCGACTTGGCCAGTGCGCCCAGGACTTGGCGCAGACCCGGGCCGCGCAGCCGCGCGTTGAGGATGAGCGCGGCGACGATGATGTCGGCGGAGGCGTCGTTGATCTCGTCGGCGAGCTGCTGAAGAGCGTCGGGCAGCGGCGTGCGGGACCGCAGCCGGTCCACCAGCGAGTCGAGGTGCGGCCGCAGTACGGGGGCCGCGGCGCGCGCCGAGGCCGGGATCGCCTGCTCCAGGCCGACCGCGCCCGCGATCGTGTCGCGCAGGGACTCCGTCCAGGAGGCCAGGGCCTCCACGCGGCGCATGGCCGACTTCTCCTCCGAGGCGCCCCCGAAGAGCTTGTCCCAGAAGAAGACGAGGATCGCGGCGGCGATCCCGGCGACGGCCCAGCGGGTGAGCAGCAGGACGACGAGCCCGGCGATGGCGGCGATGGAACCGCGCTGCCCGGCGAACCGGAGCAGTTCGCCGGCGCGCTCGCTCGCCTTCTGTCTCTCGTGCTCGGGCTTGACGGGCAGTCCGCGCACCGCGACGGCGAACAGCGCGAGTCCGCCGCCGACGGCGATCCCGCACGCGAGCGCGTACAGGACGGTCGTGGAGAACAGCCCGCCCATGGAACCGAGCGAGCCGAGCGCCGCGAGCGAGGTGGTGTCCTGGGTCATGGTCATCCCCAACTCCCGCTGCCCGGGAGCCGATAGCCCTGTGCGATCAGGTCGTCGAGGCACGCTATGGGCGCGTGCGGGACGATCCGGCCGTCGGGGGCCTCGGCGAACACCTCGCTGGACAGGACGCGCCCGTCGACGCCGTTGACCTCGCGGACGGAGGTGACCATGCGCTGGAGCCGGCCGCCGGTCTCGTAGTCGTTGCGCCGCTGGATGAAGACGACGAAGTTCACCGCGCCCGCGATGAGCATCTGGCTGGCCTCGATGGGCAGCCCTTCCTTGGCTTGGAGCGCGTACGTGGAGATGCGGTTGAAGACCTCGCTGGAGCTGTTCGCGTGGATCGTGGACAACGAGCCGTCGTTGCCCTGCGACATGGCGTTGAGCATCGTCACGATCTCGTCGCCGAGGACCTCGCCGACGATGACGCGTGAGGGGTTCATACGCAGCGACCGGCGTACCAGCTCGGCCATGGAAATGGTGCCCTGGCCCTCGGAGTTGGGCAGTCGCTCCTCGAAGGCCACCACGTTGGGGTGCAGTTCGGCGAAGGTGTCGAGCCCGAGTTCCAGGGCGCGTTCGACGGTGATGAGACGTTCGTGCGGCGGGATCTCGTTGGCGAGGGCGCGCAGGAGGGTCGTCTTGCCGGAGTTGGTGGCGCCCGCGATCATGATGTTCTTGCGGGCGCGGACCGCGCAGGCGAGGAAGTGCGCGACCTCGGGCGTGATCGTCCCGTTGCCCACCAGGTCGGACACGAACACCTTGCCCATCCGCGCACGGCGGATGGACAGGGCGGGCCTGCGCGTCACGTCCATGACGGCGGACAGTCGCGAACCGTCCGGAAGTCGCAGGTCGAGCTGCGGGTTGGCGGAGTCGAAGGGCCGGGAGGAGAGCCCGGAGTACGCGCCGAGGATCTGGATGAGCTCGACCAGTTCCTCGTCGCTCTCGGCGACGGAGTCGCCCTTGACCTCACTGCCGTCCGCGTAACCGATGAAGACCTGGTCGAACCCGTTGATGTCGATGTTCTCGACCTCGGGGTTGTCCAGCAGCGGCTGGAGGCGGCCGACGCCGAAGAGCGCGGCGTGCACGGCTGCCGCGTACTGCTCCTCGGTCTCGGCGTCCAGAGGCGTGCGGCCGAGGTTGATCTCGGTGCGCGCGTAGTCCTCGAGGATCTGGGCGATCACGGCGCGCGCGAAGTGCCGTTCGTCCTCGTTGGACATCGGCGTGACGCCGCGCACCTGGTCCTCGCGGCGCTGTTCGGAGATGCGGTCACCGGCGTCCTGCCGGAACCGCTTGACCAGCTGGTGGTCGACCGCGGTCACCGGCCGGCTCCGGCGGCGGGCTGTCCGTGCGGCCCGCCGACCTGGCCGTGGGCGGGTACGGCCCAGGCGGCGCCGTACTGCTGGTAGAGGTCGGCGGTGACCTTGCGCGCGGAGCGGATGAGCAGCGACTTGTCGAGCCGCCCGCGCCTGCGGCCGGCCAACTGGTCGGCTCCGGCCGCGTCGTCGGCGAGGGTGCCGACCACTCGCGCACCGGTCTGCGCCGCTACGAGCATGTCGTTGACCTGGTGGACGAGCTTGGCGGAGTCGCTCGGATCGGCGATCAGGATGACGCCGATGAGGGGGTTGGCGAGCGTGGCCGCGCCACGTGGCCCGCCGTGCAGTTTGACGGAGAGGGCGGCGGCCCGGTCGCGGACCCGCGCGATCGCCTCCGGCTCGGTGCGCGAGAGCAGCAGCACGAGGGCCGCGTGCGGGAAGAGTTCGACGGCGGGGGTGTCCCCGCTGATCCGGCCGCAGTCGGCGATGACGTCGGCGGGCGCGTGCGGGGAGTCGGCGAGCTGCGCGAAGGCGCGGCCCAGGGTGGGCCACAGTCCGGAGAGTCCGGCGGCCTGCTCGGCGACACCGAGCCCGACGAGGACTTCGAGTCCACCGCTCAACGGCTGTACGTGGTCCCAGAGTTGATCGGGTACGAGGCCGCGGCGGGCCGTCGCCGCTATCGACAGCATGCCGGTGTTGGGGTTGAGCGGCCCACCGTGGGCGGCGGCGCTGCGGTAGACGAGGTCGCCGCCGGCGGGGTCCGTCTCGGCGAGCAGGACGCGGCGGGGCCAGACGGCCGACAGGGCGACCGCGGCGGTGGTGACGCCGGGCGAACCCTTGTCCGCGGCGAGGGCGATGAGCGCCATGTCTGTGACTCACTCGCCTCTAGTTGCCGGGGATGAGGACGAGGACGGCTTCACCGGCGGAGGAGGCCGCCGCGACAGCAGCCGCGTCGGCACTGTCCACGGTGAGGGTGACCGGCAGGCTGGTGCTGCTGATCGTGCTGTCCGACGACCTCCGGACATCGCTGACCTCGGCCCGGTCGACGATCAGGCTGTTGGCGGCGCCCGTCGTGCCCGAAGAGCTGTTGCCGGTGCCGCTGTCGTCGCCGACGCGGTACACGGCCACGGTGTCGCCCGCCTTGATGTCGATGGGGTACTGGCCCTCCTTGAGGGCGAGACCCACGGAGGCCTTTCCGGCGGGGATGGACTGGCCCTCGGTGAACATGTCGCCGATGACGAGGGTCCCCTTGTAGATCGTCGACTTGGCCTTGAGCTTCTTGAGGGTGTCGACCTGGTTCCACCGGACGTAGTTGACACCGGCGTCGTCCGCCACCAGGACGGACGTCACGCGGTTGCCCACCGACTGCCCGGCCTGGATGTCGCCGGTCACCTGGACGACCTCGACACGGTCACCGGCGCGCAGCACGAGCATCGTCGCGCCCAGCGCGCCAACCAGGATCAGCAGCACCGCGAGAGCGGCCAGCGCGGGTTTGCGCTCGCGAGGCGGCGCCGGAAGACGCTCGCCCATCGTCGGCTGAACCGGCGCGCCGGAGCGGTTGTTGCCCGCCCCCGTACGCTCTTGGATCTTCACGCAACCGCTCCCCGTACGCCCAAGAAGATTTATGCCAATTTCCCCGCCAAACCGGGCACTTCACCCCGGCCCGCCCTTGCCGGACGTACCGCCCGACCTGGCCGAACAGCCAGCGCGGAAGCGAGTCTCAAGCCATGGCACCGTATCAGCCGCACATAAGCCCCTCAAGGCGCATTGCAGCCCGCGGACCTCAGCGAGCCCGACGTTATACAGCTGCAATGAGGGGCCGGGGACGCCTTGTTGAGCACGGGAATGCGGACGGCGGTGGTGCTGTGCAGGAGCGAATCCCTCGTCGCGTGAACTCGGGGATCCCGTCACGGCGTGTGCACGAGGCCTGCACGAGGTGCTCACCGGCCGGTGGCAGGCGGCGGTGATCTTTCAGCCACAGGGGTGAGACCGGTCTCCCGCGTCCTACTCCTACTACCCCTACTCCTGCTCCTACTCCTACGAAACGGTGGTGAGCAGCTTCTTCTCCAGGATCACCGGCAGCGACAGGGTGCGGTAGCCCACCGAGGTGAACAGGACGGTGACCCGGCTCTCCTCGTGGCTGAGTACCTCGCCGTCGCCCCACTGCGGGTGGTTGACCTTGGTGCCGGGCGGGAACGGGTGGTCCGGACGTGCGGGTGAGGCGTTACGGCGACGGGCCTTGCGGGGAGTGGCGCCGAGCCCGGCGCCGGATCCTGCCCCGGTTCCTGACCCGGTTCCTGCCCCGGTTCCTGACCCGGATTCGGCTCCAGATACGGCCCAGGATTCGGCCCCTGATTCGGTGTGCGCGGGCCGCTGCTCGCATCCGTCGCAGTTGCCGCAGGCGGCGTGCAGCCGCTCCCCGAAGTAGCCGAGCAGGAAACGCCGTCGGCAGCCGGTGGTCTCGGCGAGGCCGCGCATCATGTCGACCCGGGAGCGCTCCATGCTCTCGTGCGCGATCCCCAACTCCACGGCGCGCGCGCTGACTTCCTCGGTGTCGACGCCGGGCACCGGGACCACCTCGCCACGCTCGGTGGTGAGGGCACCGGCGTTCTCCAGGAGGTTGAGGACGGCGGTCAGCCGGCCGGCGGACAGACCGGTGTCCCGCTGGAGTTCCGTCGTGGTCACCGCCCCTCCGCCGTCGCGCACCCGGCGGGCGACGTCCGCGATCGTGTCGGCGTCCGGACGGCCGGCGGAGAAGAACTTCTGGAGACCCAGGTCCTCCGTGCGGTAGAGCAGGATGGCGCGGGAGGCCTCGCCGTCCCGGCCCGCCCGGCCTATCTCTTGGTAGTAGGCGTCGAGCGACCCGGGTACCGAGGCGTGCAGCACGAACCGTACGTCGGGCTTGTCGATGCCCATGCCGAACGCCGACGTGGCCACCACGACGTCCAACTCCCCGCTGAGGAAGCGGTCGTGGACCGAGCTGCGGTCGGCCGAGCGGCTGCCCGCGTGGTACGGGGCGGCGCTCAGGCCGAGGTCGGCCAGTTCGGCGGCGTACGTCTCGGCGTCCTTGCGTGTGGCGACGTACACGATGCCCGGCTTGGGCTCGGCCGCGGCCCGCTCCACCACGGTCCGCCGCTTTGCCCCGTCGTCCAGGAAACGGGTGACCTCAAGGCGGATGTTGGGCCGGTCGAAACCGGCGACCACCTCGTGGACCTTGCGCATGCCGAGTTGCTCGACGATGTCGGCGCGCACCGGGGCCGCGGCGCTGGCGGTGAGGGCGAGGATCGGAGGGCGTCCGATGCTTTCGGCGGCCTGCCGGAGCCGCAGGTAGTCGGGCCGGAACTCGTGGCCCCACGAGGACACGCAGTGCGCCTCGTCCACGACGAAGAGGGACGGCCGCAGCACGGCCAGCCGCTCCAGCACGTCCTGCTTGGCCAGTTGCTCCGGGGCCAGGAACAGGAACCGGGCCCGCCCGTCGCTCACGCTCTCCCATGCCTGCTCGGTCTGCGAGCCGGACATGGAGGAGTTGACCGCGACGGCGCTCTCGCCGCTGCGCTTCAACAGGCCCTCGACCTGGTCCCGTTGGAGGGCGATCAGCGGCGAGACGACGATGGTCGGTCCGGGCAGCAGCATGCCCGGCACCTGGTACACCGCCGACTTGCCCGACCCGGTCGGCATCACCACCATGGCGTCCCGGCGGCTCATGACCGCCTTCATCGCGGTGAGTTGACCGGGACGCAACGTGTCCCAGCCGAAAATCTCCCGCGCGGCTCTGCGCAGACGACGGGCGACGAACAGGCTGATCGGCAAGGGAACTCCCGGAGCGGTTGCGCACGGCCGGGACGGAACCCGGCGGGCGATGATGGCTCTAGTGCCCACCCCGGCGTGAAGCAGTCCGAAGACCGGCCCGCCAGGCCCCTCCGCCGCGCGACGTCTCACGACCGCCCGACCGAACACCCACCACCCACCCCCCACCCGCTTGACCGCCTACTCGGCGAAGCGGAACGTGGAGGTGATCGCGTCGAAGATGTCGAAGAAGGAGTCCGCCAGGTCCAGCACCTGACTGCTTCCGGCGACGAGGGCGACCTTGCCCTCCTGGCCGGGCACGGGCACGAAGGTTTGCATGAGCACGGCGCGAACGGTGCGGTTGAGCGCGTCGTCGGGGACGGTGATGTCCTCGATGCCGTACGTGCGGGCGGCGGGGCCCACGCCGGATATTTCGACGGTCGTCACCTTGCGCCAGGCGTCACCCTCCTTCTTCGCCTCGCGCGCGGAGAGCTGGCTCGCCATGGTCTGCGGGTCGGTGGAGAGCGGTTCCCCGGCGGCGGTGCGGCCCCCGACGATCGAGACGGTGACCGATCCGGTGATCGGGGTGTCCCCTCCGAAGGCCTCCGCCATGCAACCGCAGTACAGCGCACCGGACTTCCAGGCGTCGGCCGCGGCCTTCCTGAGGAACGCGGTGTACGTGTCCCGGTACTCGGCCAGTTCCGGCCGCTGCCGGATCCGTTCCCCGACCATCCGCCGGATGGAGTCGTCACGCGACTCGGGCCGCACGTCGAACTCCCACCACGACTCCGGCACCTTGATCCGAAAACCCCCACGCTCGATGCTGAGCGTCTCCATGTAGCGGGCCATGACGCGTTCCCCGTCCGTTTCTCTACCTCTACGTACGCCTGCTCGCCGCACGCCTGCTCGCCTGGTCGTCCATTCGCTCGGGTCAGCGTACGAGGTGGGGGTGAGTGTCGGGGGCGGGCTGCGCCGGAAGTCAGTGGGAGGGAAGCGGTGGTGCACGGCCACCCGCCAAGAGGCACACCCCCGGAGTCCGCACCGAGGTCGCCTTGATTGCTCCCGCGAAGACAGGTCCGCGGCTCCGTCTCGGCCAGTGGCCCCGGCATCCAGGGTGCCGTCCTTCACGAGCAGACACGATCGGAGCATAAAAGGCGACCATTTTGCCCCACTAGACCATCAATTACGCACACTCTGAGGCCTGTTCAGCCTGGCGAAACCAGCAACCTCACCGATAGCGTCATTCCTCTTGACTGCATCTTCGCCTCACGGGGAGTCCACTGTGAAGCGCCCATCTTTGCCCGTTGCTGCCGCGCTCTCCGCGACCGCAGCTCTGGCCCTGAAGCTCGAGCCCGGCATCGAAGACGCGACGACCTTCCCGGCCTCTGGCAATGCGTGATCAACCGTCAACCGCTGACCCGAGCAAGAACGAGGGGACATGTCCAAATCAGACCTGATCGTCGACTTCGACTTGCTCGACAAGTCGGCGAAGCAACTCTCCGAGATTCAGCGAGAGTTCAAGAACCTAAACGGCTGGAAAGACGACATCGAGTCCGTGGTCGGAGCTGCCGATATCAAGAGGGCAATGGCCGACTTCATCGACAACTGGGACGACAACCGTAAACGCCTGCTGGAATCACTGGAAAGCGTTGGAAAGATGGTGGAGGGCACACGGGATGCGTTCAAGAAACTCGACGACGATCTGGCGAAGGCTGGGAGCAAGAAGTAGCGACGTCCCGCATGTCGACTGAACGGCTGCGCTTAGGGGAGGGATAAATGGTAAGGCCTAAGGACTGGCAGCCACTTCGCGAGAGCGATCCCGTGCCGGGCGATCCCGATGGAATCCGCCACGAAGTGAAGCACATGAAGAAGATCGCGGAGTACCTACGAACTCAGGCGGCGGCTCTCACCGCGATGGCCGACGCCGACAACCTCAAGGGCAAGTACGCCGACGAACTGGCTGAGAACGCCCGCGGGCTGGGGCGCAAACTGGACTTGGCTGAGGACCGGTACCGCGAGGTCGAGGGGCACCTGTCCGGCTGGGCAAACGAACTCGAGGACTTCCAGAAGAAGGCCGACAAGGCGCTGCAGGACGCCCAGACCGCCCAACGCCTGATCGACTCTCACGAAGCGACGGCCAATGACAAGCCGGCCGCCGACACGGCCGCCGACAAGAAGGCCAAAGAAGGCCAGAACGGCAGCTCTGCGAGCGAGGATCCCGTGCTCAAGTCCGCCAAGGAGGACTTGGAGGACGCACGCAAGCGGCTCAACACGACGACCGGCGACTACGACGAGCGAGCCGGTCACTTCGCGGGCAAGATCCGGTCCTCCATCGACGACGACATGAAGGACAGCTGGTGGAACGACGTCAAGGGATGGGTCGCCGACGCCGACTGGCTCAGCAGCATGGCCGACTGGATGAGCTGGGCCGCGACGATCGTCGGCATCGCCGCGATGTTCTTCCCCTTCCTCGGCCCTCTGGCCCTCGCGCTCACGATCGCGGTGGCTCTGATTCATCTCGGGCAGGCGCTCACCGGGAACGGCTCCTGGTTCGACGTCATCATGGACATCGGCGCACTCAAAATGGCGCGCAACGGCGTAAAAGCCGCTAAGGCAATAAAGACGCTCCAGGAAAGTTCCCGCAAGACCGCGGCCGGTCTGGCGAAGGACAAGGCCAAGTCACAAGCGGCGCAGGCCAATGCCGGTGCGAGGAAAACAGCGGTCCGCAGCGAGCGGAGGCGTGGCGGCACATCGAGCAAGAACCGTGAAGCAGCCCGCGCCCGCCGCCTGCGCATGGAGGCTCAGAACCGCACACTCGGCAAAAGGGCGTCAGACGAAGTGCGCGATGCCGAGTTGCCGCAGATCACCAAGCAGGAGAGCGTCGGCGCACTCGGTGACAAGGCTCTCGGCCGCCAGATGAAGGACATCAAGAAGTTGCGCGATGAATACCCCGACAACACCGCGCTCGCGGACAACGCCCGTCAGGCCGAGCGCCACAAGAACACCATGCAGGGTTCATGGGGTGTAGCAACCGGACTCGACGCCGCCGACAAGAGTGCGGACTCACTCACCGACGGCGGATACGGCAGGATGAAGGATGGCATGACCGCGCCCGTAGGATCGCAATGGTGAAGGAAGCCCGTTGATGACCGACACCTCCCGAGCAGAGGAAGTCGACCAGGACGCCCGGCGGAGTCGGCGTCTCGCGTATGGCATCGCAGCCGCCAAGGTGATCTTCGTTCTGGCACTCCTCCGCCTGTTCGCAGGCCCGATGTCCAGAGATCTCCTGGATGAGGAACTACTTCCCATGCCGACCTGGGAGTGGGTTCTGTGCGCGCTCACTCCGTCGCTCCTGATCCATCAGGCGCGACGTCCCGCGAACTGGGCCGAGTTGGCGGGCGAGCGTACTTTCCTGAGGATTGCGTTGAGCTGCTACCTCCTTTACGCATTGGCTTTTGCCATGTTCCAGGACGTGCGGATCCTTTGGATCGCTGTCGCGGCGGGCCTGATCGGCTTCGGACAGATCTGGCGCCTCGACGGCAAGGAGGACAATCGCCGTGCTCGGTGAACCGACCGGGCCGGTCGAGGAAACCCTTCCGCCGGTCACGGGCTACCGCATGCTCCTCCCTGACCAGTGGGCCCAGATTCCCCTCCGCCAGGGCACCGAGGAAGCCGTCCGCCTCATCCTGAACGACGCCTACACCCGCATACCCAAGGACGCACCACCGGACAAGATCGGCCCCTACAAGCGAGAACTGGAGCGGCGCTTCCGAAACGCTGTCGCCCAGGCACAGCAGACCAAGGCTCTGGACCTCTATCTGCCGGTGAAGCCCATGAGCGGCAACTTCAGCCTGGGGGCCTCGATCCTCGTCTCGGAGACTCCGCTACCCGCGCGAGCCGAAGGAGGCCAGGGGGCCGAGCCGACCGACCTGGCTGTGCAGTTGCTGTCCCGCGACGGGGTGGAGGGAGCGGACCTGAGCTCGGGGGAGATCGACGGCGCTCTTGCCGTGCGCCGTGAACACGTTGCCCAAGCCGACCCGGGCGAAGGCACCGAACTTGCGTCCCGCCGAGTCGAGTACATCGTCTCCGTACCGGACGACCCCGATCGCTGGTTCGTAGCCGCCTTCTCGACGATCGGGGGAGGACACCCGCGCGATGAGTTGGC
This sequence comes from Streptomyces sp. NPDC088747, assembly GCF_044751025.1. NCBI lineage: Bacteria > Bacillati > Actinomycetota > Actinomycetes > Kitasatosporales > Streptomycetaceae > Streptomyces > Streptomyces sp. NPDC088747. The sequence continues at coordinate 129,127 of NZ_JBIVKZ010000010.1, read as the reverse complement.
GGAGGCGCTCGTCGAATGGTTCGACGCCGTTATGGCCAACTTCGGCTGGAGGCGTGGATGAGTGAGTTCTGGCCCATTCTCGACATCGAGTACATCGACGCCTACCCATGGGTCATCATCCCGCCACGCGCCGGCCCTTCGGCGCCCTTCGAGGAATGGGACGACATCCAGACCTGGTGCCACGATCGCGCTCAGGACCTGTGGGCGGACCGTGAGCTCGATCCGGGCCCGAACGGTGTGGATTTCGTCGGAACCACCCTGGCGAGCTGTGCCGAGGCTCTTTCTCCGCTCGGCTCTGAGCACTGGCTGTTCCTGCACCTCGATCACCCCACAGACATGCCGCTCCCGGTCTGTGCGTCGATCGGACCCGCGGCGGGCCCACGCGAGGAGACCCTTCGCGCCCTCACTCTGGCGGACGATCCGGAAGCCGTGGAACCGCCGGTCGTCAAACCCTTCAAGTCCGAGCGACTGGGCAAGGGCATGACCACCTTCCGATACATCCAGCAGGACGACTCACCGCGGTTGCTGGCCTGCGTCCGGTACGCCTGGCAGGTCGAGGAGCACGGCGCTGACGTGGTCATGTGGACGGCCACGGACGACGTCGCCCGACTCATGACCGCCGGCGACGACTTGGAAGAACTCGGGCGGTCGCTCGCCATCTGGGTCCCCTGACGGAAGTGCCGGAACCCCGGGAACCCGTCACGGCAGCGGCCCGTGGACCGGTGGCCCCGCTGGTGGTCCAGGCCCACCCGCTCCGATAACTCCCGCGAAGAACCACGCCCGGATCCGGCTCCGGGGAGCTCCGGATCACGCACGACCGGACGCGGCACGGGTGGACACGATCAAGACACAGGGGAAGGCCGATTTACCCCGCTAAGTCACCAATCACTCGCACCTGAGGGAAGGTTCAGGATGGCGAGACCAACAGCCCCACCGATACCGTGGTCGCTCTTGACTGCATCTTTGTCTCACGGGGAGTCCACTGTGAAGCGCCGCTCTTTGCCCGTTGCTGTCGCGTTCGCCGCGACCGCGACCCTGCTGCTGGCCTCATGCGGCAGCGGGAACGACAAATCCAGCGACAGCGACAAGATCGCCGGTGCCGACGAGGCCGGTGCCGAGGCGTCGGCTTCGCCGAGCGTGAGCCCGTCGGCGACAGCGGGGCGTCCGAAGATCACACTCGCCAAGGACATGGCGAACGTCTTCGAAGGCGGGCAGACCGGCGACCCGACCAAGGACGCCATCCTGTACGACAACACACAGGCCGTCTCCGCCATGGACGAGGCCATCTACACCCGAAGCCTTCAGAAGCCGTCGTTCGGCACCTACCTGGCGGGCGACGCCGCCAAGGACGCGGCCGTGTGGGTCCAGGGCTTCTTCGACGACGGAATCACCTGGACCGGCAAGGTCCGCTACTACAACCGCGAGATCACTTCGCTGAAGGCCGATACCGCGACGCTGACGTACTGCTCCGACGAGTCGAAGTCGTTCAACAAGGACCTCAAGACCGGCGAGACATCGGGTGCCGTCTCAGATCCTGACGACTACGTGGTCTTCTACAACACGCGCCTCCAGAAGAACTCGAAGGGGATCTGGCAGACGACCGACCTCATCTCGAAGCGGGGAGCGACTCAGTGCCAGTAGTGCGTCGGCACGTCACGGCATTGGCGCTGTCAACAGCGGTGTTGGCCGCCACGGTGCCGGCCGCGTTCGCCGGAGGGGGACGCGGCGGAGGCAACGGAGGCACCGCGGGAGAGGTTCCCGCGGACCCTTCCGGCGGCACCGGCCGACAGAGCATCTACGCGAGCGTCATCCAGTTCGACGAGTCGAAGAACGGCTCCGGGAAAAGTACGGGAACCGTCACTCCCGCAAGCGACTGGACCCCTCCTGCCTGCTGGTACGAGCCGAAGTGGACGCCCGCGGAGTTCGCGGAGGAGTTCCAGAACGAGTGGGACATCCCGCACGCCAGTGGTGTGGGTGAGACGTACAACCTGGCCAAGGACCACTACAAGAACGGCAATCCGTACAAGGACTTCAACGAGTCCGAGACGGGCAAGGGAATGTGGTGGAGCGCGGTCCGCGACAAGGCGCGCGAGGAATCGGGGGATCCGGCCGCCTTCGCCTGTGACACGGCCACCTTCTGGGTGGAGAACGGCGAGAAGCCGGAAGTGGAGAACGCGGTGACCCCCGAGATTCTCGCTCAACTCGCCTACAACCGCATCAGAGTGCCCGACACCGAGGTCACGCTCGCCCCGGAGAACACCACCAAGGTGAACCTCCCGACCTGGGCCTGGCTCGACGCGAACAAGTTCAAGGAGGTCTCGGTCACCGCGTCGCTGAATGCCGGCGGTGTGAACATCCAGGCCACCACCACCGCGAAGCCGGTCTCACTCACACTGAGGCCCGGCACGGTGGACGCCGAGACCTACCCCGCCTCAGGCGAGTGCGCGTTCAACACGGACGGTTCGATCGGCGAGCCCTACGCCAAGGGCAAGGCCGACCGGACACCACCGTGCGGCATCAAGTACCTGCGCTCCTCGGGCGACGGGACGTACAAACTCCAGGCAACCGTCACCTGGGAAGTCACCTGGACAGGAACCGGCGGCGCGGGCGGAGACCTTCCGAACGGCACCTTCGGCGCCGACCAGGAAGTGGCCGTCCAGGAGATCCAGTCCGTCAACCGCTGAGCCCTTCCTCTCCTCGCTCTCCGTAAGTTCACCGGGAACCTTCCCGCGACGGGTTCCGAGGCACGAGACGGCAAGTCCGCAGGGGGGGCTCGATCTCGGAGACCTCGCCCAACTCGATCCGACACAGGCCCGAGGCGATTTCCCTTACTGCGACTCCGCGCCGGGAAGAGCCTTGTCAGACCTCGGGCATCACCCAGTGGACGTGGATGTCGTCGGGGCGGAGCACCGTCGGCACGGTCTGAGACGGGACCGACGCGGAGAGCTCGGGTCGGTCGTCATGCGGGTGGTCGATGTCCTCGTACGCCTTGGCCGCGTTACCCGTGTACTTCGCGAGGTTCTCGATGTCCTTCATCAGCTTCTTGCGGTTCTTCTGCCACGTCTCGGAGAAGTCGTCGAAGACATCCCGCAGCTTGTCGCTGCCGAGATCGTCGCCGTAACCGTCGGCGGGATTGCCGTTCTCCTCGAACTCCCGGTGGATACGGTGCAGCGAGTCCGAGCAATCCTTGTCCATTCCTCCTCCCCTGCACAGGGATGCTCGTCTGTTCAACTCGGGGGTCAGCCTACGAGGTGGGATCCGCCAATCGCGGCGTTCGATAGCTCCTGCGAAGTCAAGCCCGTCTCCGAGCAACACGAACCGGACACATCGTCCGACCGATTTGCTCCGGTAGATTCACAATCGGCTTACCCCTCAGGGCGGTCCGACCTGGCGAGACCGTCGGCCCCACCGATACCGTCACTGTCCAGGATTGACTCGACTGCACATCTGTCTCACGGGGAGCCCACTGTGAAGCGCCGTTCTTTGCCCGTTGCTGCCGCGTTCGCCGCGACGGCAGCCCTGTTGCTGACCGCCTGCGGCGGCGGGGACGACAACACGAAGGGCAACGACAAGATCGCGGGTGCCGACACAGGTGACACGACCGCCTCGGCGTCACCCAGCGCGAGCGCGACGGTGAGCGCCGACCGCCCCGACCTGACCCTGCCCGACGACATCACGGAGACCTTCGAGAGCTGGAAGACCGGCGACGCGACGAAGGACGCGATCCTCGCGGACGCCGGTCGCGCCCAGACGGCGGTCACCTTCGCCGTAACCGAGGGTGACCCCAAGTCCGAGGCGCTTTCCTTCTATCAGGCCGGTACGGCCCTGCCCGGCAGCCAGGACTGGGTGAAGACGATCGTCGACTCCGGGTCCACCTTCACCGGCGCGGTGCGCTATTACGCGCCCGAACTTGAGGTGTTCGACGGGAAGTCGGCCGGGCTCACCTACTGCTCCGACGAGAGCAAGGCGTTCAACAAGAACCGAAAGACGCAGAAGGTCGACAAGGCAGCCGCCGACAACAACTCGTACGTGCTCTACAGCACTCGCCTGGACAGAGATGAGAAGGGCATCTGGCAGACCACCAAGCTCGTATCGGAACGGGGGAACGAAACATGCACGCCCTGACCAGGCGGCGGAACAGGTGGCTGGTCGTCGCCGCGGCGGCGGGGATGTGTGCGCTGACACCGGGCACGGCAATGGCCGGATGGGGTCCTGGTGGCCAGTCGAACGGAGACACGGCTGAAACCGGTGGCGGTCGGTCCGGCAGCGACCTCGTGTCGATGGTCCGCTACAGCGGCAGCTCCACAGGCGGCAGCGGCGGTGGCAAGGGGAACGTCACCCCTGTGGGCGACTGGAATCCGCCCGCCTGCTGGTACGAGCCGCGCACAGCCGCGGACTTCCAGAAGTACGTCGAGGACATGTACACCGAGACCGTCAACACTCCTGGCCAGCACAGCTACGCGAAGACCGCTGTCGGGCAGTTCCGGGAGACGTACAAGGACGGCGAGTACAAGAACTACAACCTCGACGAGGCGGACAAGGGAACGTGGTGGGTCGCCGTGCAGGACCCCGACCGCTGGATGGAACCTGCGGCGCAGCTCTGCAACGAGTCTCCGTTCTGGGTCGTGAACGGTGACACCCCCGATGTCCCCAATGCCGTCACCCCCAACGTGCTCGCCGAACTGGCCTACAACAGGCTGCGACTGCCGGAGACAGAGGTCACTCTCGCGCCCGAGAACACCACGAAGGTGAATCTCCCCACGTGGGCCTGGCTGGACGGAGCGACGTTCAAGGCCGTCGATGTCACCGCGCAGATCAACGTGGGAGGCCTCAACATCCAGGCCACCACGACGGCCAGGCCCATCTCTCTCAAGCTGGAGCCTGGGACGAAGGACGCCGAGACCTACCCGGCCTCAGGTGAGTGCGGGATCAATGACGACGGCTCGATCGGTGAGGCGTACGCCAGGGGGAAGGCCGACGAGACCCCGTCGTGCGGCATCAAATACCTACGGTCGTCAGGGAAGGGCAAGTTCGCGCTCCGGGCCACCGTCACCTGGGAGATCACCTGGACCGGCACGGGTAATCCGGAGCCGGCCCAACTGCCGAACGGCACCTTCGGCGCCGACCAGGAAGTGGTCGTCCAGGAGATCCAGTCCGTCAACCGCTGAGCCCGAACGGCCCGCGTCACGAGGGACATGACACCCACGGCGAACGATTCAGACCTCCTACGCGCTTCCCGTTCCTGAGGGACGAGTTAACAGTGATCTTCCTGGAGACGCATTCAGATCCCGCCGAGTGGCTGCTCATGCCGCTGAGGTGGGACAGCGTCGACGAGCGTCAGGAGTGGGCGCGGACGAGTGCGGACATGCTCTGGCGGCTGCGCGAGAAGCGCCCGAAACGCCGCGAGATCCGCGCGCTGGCGACGCTCCTGGACATGCTGGCCGAGGGCATCCCCGGCCGGATCCCGGCCCACCAGGTCTTTCTGTACGCGCCCGATCCGCGCCGCGTCCCGCTGGCCTTCTACGCCCTCACAGTCCCTGTCGAGGGCGACCGGACTGCTCAGCTCCGCGAGGCGGTGCAGGCCGACCAGGAGAGCCCAGTGCGTCCGGTCGAGGTGGACCCGTTCACCACGAAGCGGCTCGGAGAGGGGCTTCGATCCCTGCGGTACTGGGGCTCCCGCGAAGGCGCGCTGATGATGTCGCTCAACTTCGCCTGGCGCTCCGAGGAGTTCGGGGTCGATCTGTCCCTGCGCACCGTGGCCGATGATCCCGGCTGGCTGGCCGCGCATCTCGAAGAGGCTGACGCCTTCGCGAGGAGTCTGTGGCTGGCCGACGTCGCAGCCCGGGACTAGGCCGCGCCGCGGCACGGCTGTTCGGCTCCGGGACGGCCCCGCGCCACCCCGCCCCGAGCCGGGCCGCATGAGGCACGCCCCGCGCCACCCCGCCCGATGCCGGGCCGCATGAGGCACGCGCCGCGCCACCCCGCCCGATGCCGGGCCGCATGAGGCACGCGCCGCGACTTCCGGGCGGCTGCCCTGCCACGGCCGTCGAGGGCGGTCAGACCCACCGCAGCGACCGCGCCACCGCCCCGCACAACTCCCCCATCGGACCCGCGGTGCCGTACAGCGGTGTGGAGAAGGCCAGGTGCAGGTAGCCCACTCCGCCGGGCATCTCCACGTGGAAGTCCATGGTCGTCTCCGTGACGGCGCGGACCGTTTGGCCTGCCGGTAGATCCACTACGTCGACCTCGGCGTCCCCGTCCCCGCGCTGAGCCAGTGCCTCGGCCAGGTCGCCCGGTGCCGGTGCCAGCCCGCGGGGGGTCTGGGCCAGTGCGACCAGGAGGGAGGCGGGGAGGGCCGATTCGCCCGGTGACTCCGTCTTGAGGAAGAACTCCAACGCGCCCTGGGCGACACCGCTTTCGGCGGTGTTGCGCAGGGTCGTCCAGACACCGCGCGCGACCTCCGCGGGAACCCCGCTTCCCGCGGCCTCCTTGTCCACGAACGTCTTCAGCTGACGGCGCCAGCGGTCGTGCGTGAGATCGACGCGGAACCAGTCGCGGGGGACGAGGAGGCGGTAGTCGGAGGGCGGCGTCCCGGTCGTGGTCACGCTCCGGTCCCGGAGGTGATCAGCGGCGTGCCGTCGGCGTTGAAGAGGCGGATGCTGCTCACGGTGTTGCCGAACATGGTGGAGAAGACGTCCCAGCCGGTCATCGTGGGCGTCGACATCTCCATGACCATGGTGGTGCCGTTGGGGAGGGGGACGTAGACACGGATGTACCCGGTCGGGAACGTGAGGGTCTCGCCCGACTCGGTCAGTTCACCGGTGAGTTTCGACTCCCGGCTGCCGACGCAGGACACAGCCGGCCCGCAGGGCAGTTCGATCCGTGAGACGTCTCCGGTCTCGACTCGGCGCAGGCTGGAGGAGATCTCCGCGACCACACCCGGCACCCCCTCGATGTCCGGACTGTCCACAAGCGAGACGAACAGCGTTGCGGAGCAGGGAGCGCCGTCTACGGCGGTGAGGCAGATCGCCGCGTAGTCGGCTCCGACGGCCAGAAGGTCGTCGACACCGAGGGCGCACATGACCGCGAACCTCGTCCTGTCCTCCTCTGGCGCACCGGGGAGCGCGTTCTCCGCCAGTTCCTCCAGCAGCCGTACGGCCTCGTCGTCGTCCGACTCCTGAATGGGGAGGTCGTGGAAGATCTCCGGCATCACCCAGCGGAGATGGACGTCATCGGCGTGCAGGGCGACGGGTGCGGGGTGGGTGGGTATGAGCGCGGACAGCTCGACCTCGGTCGTCACTGAGCCTGGTCCTTCTCTGGAATGGGGCGGTCAGGAGCCTCGGGGAAGAACTTCCGGGACGTGGCGTACATCCCGTAGTAGGGGTAGAGGCGCGGGATGTCGGCACCGCCTCGGCGGGCGATGCCGGCGATCTTGCGATAGAGCCGGGCCCGACAGCGTGTGTTGCGCAGGGACTTGTCGCGCAGATCGCGCAGTCTCCAGCGGAAGAGCAGTGCCGAAATGCCGAGGAGCAGCAGGCCGTCCACGACGAAGAAGGCGATCTGGAACTGCTGGGACTTCTGAGAGGCGACCAGATCCCAGAAGGGCCAGGCGCCGACCCCGAGGAAGAAGACCGGAATGGCGAACAGGCAGCCCTGGAGACCTGCCTTCCCGGTCTCTTCGCGGCGTTGGAACAGCATCCAGTGCACGGCTCGGTCGTCCAGGAAGTCGAAGCGCACCTCCCTGCCGAACTGTTCGGCGGCCGCTCTGGCCGCGGGAACAGCCGCGATCACCGACGAGGGGACCATTTCATGCGTTGTGCCCTGGTCGTCGACGAACTTTCCGAACTCGAGCGCTTGGTAATCACCCATGAACGGGCTCTCCTTATCCGGTGGGTGCCAGAGCGGCGTGGAACGACGTCGGCGACGGGGCGGGCTGCGGTGTCGGCGACGGGTACTTCGGCCCACCGGAAGGGCTGGGGTTCGGGTTCGGCGCGGGAGTGGGCCTGACGCCACCGGGCGGGGGACTCACCTGATGCGGTGTGTCGTCCGCGGAGACATAGTGCCGCAGTCTCACGACGCCGTGCACAACCGCATTGCCCAGTGCGGCGCCCTTGATGTACCGCGTGACCAGCTCCGGATCGAAGCCTCCCGCCGGGAGCTTCACCTTGGTGACGCCCTTGTTGGTGAGGATCTTGGAGGCCCAGACGACGCCCTTGTTGAAGTTCTTCACGGCGAGGCCGTTGGTGAAGCCTGTCCAGATGCCTCTCTGAGCGACGAGCAGACGCGATCCCTTGGCCGCCGCGGTGAGCCCCTTCAGCGCGCCGAGACCGGGAATGATACCCAGCACGTCGAGGCCGATTTTCAGCAGATCGAGCTTGCCACCGCGGGCGAAGACGTCGTACAGGCGACCCGTCAGGGCTGTTCCGCTCATCGCCGCGGCCAGGGCGACCAGGGCCACGGCGGCCCATCCGCCGGTGAGGACGACAGCCGCCACGAGAGCCAGAACCGCCAGAATCGTGGCAGCAGTGGAGAACCAGTCCGCGTGATCCGCGATCCAGTCCATGATCCCGCCGGGATCCTTGACCCCGTCGTGGTGGATCACGTTCTTTATTCGCCTGGCGGCTTTCCTCGCCGCCTCGTCGCGGATGCTGATGCCGCGCATGATCTTCTTCTGCGCTTCGAGCATCAGCTGCGCGGCATCGTCGGACTTCTTCTGCTGCTTGCTGTGCCGCACCGCGTCGTCGCCGGTCAGGACCTTCCCGGCGAGCGGGTCCAGGACCTTGCCCGCGGCCTTGTGGTCGACCTCCGCGTCGCGGTATTCCTGCAGGCCCCTGTCGGCAAGCCGCTGCGCCCGGTGCAGTTCACCGGCGTACTCCTCCGACTCGCCCTCCGTGACCCGCGTCCCGAGCGCCGACGCGGCCTCGTCATAACGGTCGTACGCCTTCTTCAGACGCCCCGCCGTGTCACCCGCGATCTCGTGGAAGGCGCGGCCCGCGTCGCTGTCCCAGCCGTCCACCGACGCCAACGCCTTGATGTTGCGGGCCTGTTTGTCGATCTCGTCGGCCATGCCGCGCAGCTTCTTGCCGAGCCGTGCCACCTCGTCCGGATCACCTGGCACCGGATCGGAGTCGTACATCGGCGTCCAGTCCTTTGGACGGGGTGTCACCGCTACTTCCCCTTCTTGTCGCTCTTCTTCGCGTCCCGGAGTGCCTGCGCGAGCTCGTGGTCGATGTCCTCGTACGCCTTGGCCGCGTTACCCGTGTACTTCGCGAGGTTCTCGATGTCCTTCATCAGCTTCTTGCGGTTCTTCTGCCACGTCTCGGAGAAGTCGTCGAAGACATCCCGCAGCTTGTCGCTGCCGAGATCGTCGCCGTAGCCGTCGGCGGGATTGCCGTTCTCCTCGAACTCCCGGTGGATACGGTGCAGCGAGTCCGAGCAGTCCTTGATCATGTCGAGGTCGTACCGGGTTCTGTCCGCCACGGGTTCAGACTTCCTGTCCAACGGTCGGGTGGGTACGGCTGCTTCACACGCGCGGCCACACCACGGGTGCGGCAGAACGCCCAACGCGCCCCGCCGCACCCGGGTCGGCCCGCGATCTCGCGGTCCGGACTAGCTGCCCTTGGCGCTCTTCGCGAGCTGGTCGTCCAGGTCCTCGTAGGCCTGCTTGGCCGCGGTCAGGAACTTGGACATGCCCTCAAGTCCCTCCATGGCCTTCTTCGCACCCTTGGTGAAGTCCTTGAAGGACTCCTCGAAGGCCGACGAACCCTTCTGGGTCGTGTAGCCGCCGTTGTCCACGAGCGTCTTGATGCGGTCGTCGATGGTGTCGAGTTCCGTGTGCAGACGGTCCATGTCCTTCAGAAGCTTGCCGGCCTCCTTCTCCATCTCGGCGTAAGTGAGATCTGCGTCCTTCTTGCCCATGACGGCTCCCTCCCGTTCAGATCGCCGCAGGGTCCACCCCCGTGGCTGCGTTGCGCGGATCGCCCCGCCGTCGGACCGCCCTCGGACTGCCGTCCGACTGCCGTCCGCATGAGCAAAGATCCTACGGGTGGGGCTGTTGGGGACACATGGCCTTTCCGTAACAGGATGGTGAGCGGGCGCATATCCCGTTGCTGGGGGGAAGGAAGGGGCGGCTAAGGTCGCTCCAACTGTGTTCAGCGTTCCGGGGGCGGCCTCTGCCCAGCGAGGAGGACGAACGTGCGCTTGAGTCTGACCGTCGTGGACCCCATCGGCGGCGCCAGTGCCGACGTCGTGCTCGACGCCGATCCGGAGACGACGGTCGGTGACATCACCAAGGAGCTGGCCCGGCACGTCGGCCTGGGCGACAGTGCGCAGATCATTCCCATCGGGGCACAACGCGGCCCCGGCGGCGGGGTGGCGCAGGCCTACGTCGACGGCTACGCCCTGGACCCCGGCGCCACCGTCGTCGGATCCCCGCTGCGCGAGGGAGCCGTCGTCAGCCTGCACGACCCGGCCGGCTGTCCGACCGGGGAGCCCACCGGAGTCGTGGAGCTGCGGGTGGCCGGCGGCCCCGCGGCCGGCGCCGTGCACCGGCTGGGGGTCGGGCGGTACGACATCGGCAGCGGCCCCGCCGCACACCTGCGCGTCGATGATCCCGAACTTCCCGCGCGGGCGGCCACGTTGTCGATCGCAATCGACGGAACCTGCCGGATCGCCCTGCACGGAAGCGAGGAGGACAAGAAGGACGTCCGCCTCGACGGCGAGAAGATCGACGGCGACTCCTGGCCGCTCGGCTCCCAACTCGCCCTCGGCAACACCCTGTTGGAGATCGTCGGCTACACCCCGCCGAACGCCGCCCTGAAGTGGTCCGACGACGGCGCCGGTCTCGACTACAACCGGCCCCCGCGGCTGCGCCCGGCCGAGCGGCAGACCCACTTCCGGCTGCCCTCACCGCCCGGAGACTTCGAAGCGCGCCCGCTGCCCTGGCTGATGGCGCTGTTCCCGCTGGTCGGCGCCGTGGTCGCGGCCATGATCTTCCAGCGCTGGTACTACCTGATCATGGCCGGCCTGAGCCCGATCATGCTCTTCGGCAACTACTTCATGGACAAGAAGCACGGCCGCAAGTCGCACGCCAAGCAGTTGAAGGAGTACAAGGAGCACAAGGCGCGGATCGAGAAGGACGCCCAGGAGGCGCTGCGCACCGAGCGGCTCGACCGGCGCCAGGCGATCCCCGACCCCGCCTCCGTGCTGAACTTCGGCACCGGCCCGCGCACCCGGCTGTGGGAGCGGCGCCGCACCGACGCCGACCACCTGGTGATGCGGGTCGGCACCGGCCGGGTCCCGTCCGTGGTCGTGCTCGACGACCCCGAACAGGACGACCACAAGCGCCAGGTCACCTGGGACATCGAGGACGCGCCGGTGTCCCTGTCGCTCAGGGATCTCGGCGTCATCGGCATCGCCGGACCCGGTGACTCGGCCCACGCGCTGGGGCGTTGGGCCGTCGCCCAGGCCGCGGTCCTGCACAGCCCGCTGGACGTGCAGTTCTACGTGCTGACGGAGAACGAGGCGCACACCCGCTGGGACTGGACACGCTGGCTGCCGCACGCGCGCCCGTCCGGCGGCCAGGACGCCAACGTCCTGATCGGCACGGACTCCGAGACCGTCGGCGCCCGCGTCGGCGAACTCACCCAGTTGCTGGACGCGCGCCAGAAGGCCCTCAAGGAGGCGGGCGGTTCCGGCGCCTCCCTCAGTGACGCCGACATCGTCGTCGTATGGGACGGCTCCCGTCGGCTGCGGTCGATGCCGGGTGTCGTACGGCTGTTGCGGGAAGGTCCGGCCGTCGCCATGTACGCGATCTGCCTGGACGAGGAGGAGCGTTTCCTGCCCGGCGAATGCCAGGCCGTGGTCGTCGCCGAGCCCCGGCGGGCCGAGGAACCCTCCGCCGCGGCCGCCGGGTTCACGGCCCCGGCGCCGCCCGCCGCGGGCGGGTTCCCGTCCTTCCACGCCTGGCACCAGACCGCCGAACGGACCGCGCAGGACGCCGGGAAGACGCTCGAACTGCGGTTGCGGGTCGAGCAGAGCGGTCACCGCCGGATGACCGGCGTGCGGCCCGACTTCGTCTCCCCCGCCTGGTGCGTGCGGCTGGCCCGCTCGCTCTCCCCGCTGCGTGACATCAGCGGCGAGACCGAGGACTCCGCGCTGCCGGGCTCCAGCAGGCTGCTCGACGTCCTGCAGCTGGAGCCGCCGACGCGGGACGCGATCGCCGCCCGCTGGCGGATGGGCGGGCAGTCGACGATGGCCGTCGTCGGGGAGTCGTACGACGGTCCCTTCGGCATCGACATCCGGCGGGACGGGCCGCACGGCCTGATCGCCGGTACGACCGGATCCGGAAAGTCGGAGCTGCTCCAGACCATCGTGGCCGCGCTCGCCGTCGCCAACACCCCTGAGAACATGACCTTCGTCCTCGTCGACTACAAGGGCGGTTCGGCGTTCAAGGACTGTGTGAAGCTGCCGCACACGGTGGGCATGGTCACCGACCTCGACGCCCACCTCGTCGAGCGGGCCCTCGAGTCGCTCGGCGCGGAGCTGAAGCGGCGCGAGCACATCCTCGCCGCCGCCGACGCCAAGGACATCGAGGACTACCAGGACCTGGTACGCCGGGACCCCTCGAACCCGCCGGTCCCCCGACTCCTCATCGTCATCGACGAGTTCGCCTCGATGGTGCGCGACCTGCCCGACTTCGTCACCGGCCTGGTCAACATCGCCCAGCGGGGCCGCTCCCTCGGCATCCACCTGCTGCTCGCCACCCAGCGGCCCAGCGGTGTCGTCTCGCCCGAGATCCGCGCCAACACCAACCTGCGGATCGCGCTGCGCGTGACGGACGGCAGCGAGTCCAGCGACGTCATCGACTCGCCCGAGGCCGGCCACATCTCCAAGAGCACGCCTGGTCGCGCGTACGTGCGTCTGGGGCACGCCTCCCTCATCCCCTTCCAGTCCGGCCGCGTCGGCGGACGGCGCCCGGGAGCCGCCGATCCGCGGACCCTCGCGCCGTGGGCGGGCCCCCTCCAGTGGGAGGACCTGGGCCGGGCGGCGCTGGTGAAGCCCAGGGCGGAGGCCCGCCAGGAGGAGGAGATCACCGACCTCAAGGTCCTGGTGGACGCCGTGCGGGAGGCCAACCAGGCGCTGGGGATCCCGGCACAGCACAGCCCCTGGCTGCCCGCCCTGGAGGAGACCCTCCTGCTGGACGCGATCGGACCCGTCCGCGCCGCGGGCGCGCTGCCCGCCGCTCCGTACGGCGTCGAGGACCTGCCGGCCGCCCAGGACCGCCGCCCGGTGGCCGTGGACTTCGCCACCTTCGGACATCTGCTCGTCGGCGGCGCGCCGCGGACAGGCCGCTCGCAGCTGCTGCGGACGATCGCCGGCTCGCTGGCCCGTACGCACTCGGTGGCCGACGTCCACCTGTACGGGATCGACTGCGGCAACGGCGCCCTGAACGCGCTGACCCGGCTGCCGCACTGCGGAGCGGTCGTGGGCCGCAACCAACTGGAGCGCGTGGTACGGCTCTTCGCCCGCCTGAAGGGTGAACTCACGCGCCGCCAGGACCTGTTCGCCGACCAGGGGTACGCCGACATCGGCGAGCAGCGGACCGCCGCGGCCGAGGACGAACGGCTGCCGCACATCATGCTGCTGCTCGACCGCTGGGAGGGCTGGCTGCCCACGCTCGGCGAGTACGACCACGGTGACCTGACCGACCAGCTGATGGCGATGATGCGGGAGGGCGCGAGCGTCGGCATCCACGTGGTGATCACGGGCGACCGGCAGATCCTGTCCGGGCGGATCGGCTCGCTCACCGAGGACAAGTACGGTCTGCGCCTCGCCGACCGGGGCGACTTCTCGATGCTGGACATCAACTCCCGCAAGATTCCCGAGGAGATCCCGCCGGGCCGGGCCTTCCGGAACGAGACGGCCACGGAGACGCAGTTCGCGCTGCTCTCCGAGGACACGACCGGGCAGGGCCAGGCCGCCGCGCTGGTCTCCATCGGCGAGGAGGCCGCCGCCCGTGACGCGGCCGTCCCGCGTTCCCGGCGGCCCTTCAAGGTCGACGTCCTGCCGAGCCGGATCTCCTTCGCCGACGCGTGGGCGATGCGTGACACGGAGACGAGCGCCTCCCCGCTGTGGGCGCTGGTGGGCGTCGGCGGCGACGAACTCACCGCCTTCGGACCCGATCTCGCCGAGGGGACTCCCGCCTTCGTGATCGGCGGCCCCGCCAAGTCCGGCCGCAGCACGATGCTGTTGAACTTCGCCCGCTCCTATCTCGGACAGGGCGTGCGCCTGGTGCTCGCCGCGCCGCGCCAGTCGCCGCTGCGCGAACTGGAGGGCCAGGAAGGCGTCCTGAAGGTCTTCACCGGCCGCGACATCGAGGACGACGACCTTGAGGAGGCCATCGCCTCGGCTTCGCCGGAGCAGCCCATCGCCGTCCTGGTCGACGACGCCGAGGTGCTGGACGACTGCGACGCGGAGGACATCTTCAAGAAGATCCTGCAGAGCGGCGTCGAGGACGGTGTCGCCCTCGTCATCGCCGGTGACGAGGAGGAGATCTGCGACGGGTTCTCCGGCTGGCAGGTCGACGCGAAGAAGGCCCGCCGCGGAATCCTGCTCTCCCCGCAGGACTCCTCCGCGGGCGATCTGATCGGCATCCGTACGACACGGAGCATGGTCGGGGGCCCCATCGCCCCGGGGAAGGGCATGCTGCACCTGGGCAGCGGAGAGCCCGTCACGGTCACCACACCGATGTGACGCTCACCGCCGTACGGCGGGACATGGGGCGGCGGGACGGCAGGACGCTGGGACGGCAGGACGTTGGGAGCGGGAGAAATGGGCGGATCGACGAAGCCGAAGCGGCGCCGGGCGGCGGCGCCGGCCGCCGGGTACGGCGGTTCCGGGGGCGGCAGGCCAAGGCCCGCTCGACCGGGGCGTGCCGGAAGACGGGTCCGGGCCGCCGGTTTCGCCTGTCTCGTCCTGCTCGTCGCCGTCGGCTGCGTCCTGGCCCTGGCCCTGGGCCCTCTCGTCTGGGCCGGCGACCTGTGGCACGAGGTGGCTCCCGGCTGGCCGGGCGGCGGCTACGGGTTCGCGGTCACCGCGGGGCTGCTGCTCCCCGTCTCGCTGCCGCTCTTCGGGGTTCCGCTGTCCCGGGTGAACTGGCGGCGGGACAAGGTCCGTTCCCTGTCGTGGATCGCCCTCGCACTGCCGGGGGCGGCGTCGGCGATCCTCGTCGTGTCGATCGCCATGCAGACCTGGAGACCCAAGCGGAGCCGCGGTGGGGGCAGTTGCTCCTCCTTCACCGAGCACTGCTGGATCAGCGGCCGTTACCCCTACGTCTCACTCGTGGGCCTGGCCGCGACTGTCGTCGGCTCGGCGCTGCTCTTCGCGGCCTACGCCGCCCATGACAAGCGGCGCTGCGGCGCCGGCTCCAAGTCCCCCATCGCTACTTGACCTTGTGCATCCGAGCCACCGGATCCCCCGCCTCCGCGTTGTCCGTCTCGTACTTGAGGTCGTCCCCGACGGGAGTCAGCCGTACCTCGTGTTCGCCGGTGGTGCAGACGTCGCGGTTGGACTCGTCGGCGACGCTGGTGGCGATGAGCTGCTTGGACGTGATCCGTTTCAGGACGAGTACGTCGTCGCAGATGCCGCCGATCTGGTCGGTCTGGCGGAAGGTGCCCAACTCCTCGCCCACGGCGGCCTGGTGGACGGTGACGCGGATGACGCCCATGGGGAGGGTGCCGTCGAGGGCGAGGCCGTCGCCCTCCCAGGTGCCCAGGTAGGCGGCGGGGACCGACCGCGCTCCGGCGCCGGGGGCGTCGATCGACTCGGTGGGGCCCGGACTCGCCGCGGAGTCGCCCGACTCGGTCGACGAGCCGCCGCCCGGCATCAGGTCGAACAGGAACGCCGAGCCCACCGTCACCGCCGCCAGCGCACCCGCGACCGCCAGGGCGACCGTGCAACTCATCCTGCGGCCACGGCCGTTCACCCCGGTCGCGGAGGTGGCGGCCACGCTGACCGAGACCCTGCCGGGCCGGTCGGAGCCCGACGGCGTCGCATCACGCGGCGACTCCGGCGCCTGACTCCCCCACTGATCCGGCAACCGAACCCCACGCCCGTCCGGCGGGTAACCCCCGTGCCCACCGTCCGGCGCGTGATCCCCGTACCGCCCCGAGCCGTAGCCCGAGCCGTAGTCCGCACGTCCCTCCTGCGCGGAGCCCTCTCCGCTCGGCGTCATCACCGGTGGTGGTCCGAACACCCCCGGCACCGGCGGCGCCTCGGGGGCGAACCCCGGGGAGGAGCGGGCGTCGGGGGCGGTCACCGAGGGGTTGCTGAAGTCCACCGGGCCGGAGGGCGGTGGGCTTCCCGTCTCCGCCGTGTCCAGGTTCAGCAGCCGTACCGCGCCGCGGCTGACCTGTTCCACCATCGGCCCCGGCAGCCAGCCTCCCGCGACCAGCCGGGCCGCTCCCTCCGGGGCGAGCCGTCGGGCCACGGCGTCCGGCGTCGGACGGGCGGCCGGGTCCTTCGCCAGGCACTGGGCGACGAGTTCGCGCAGGTCGCCGTCCAGGGAGCCGAGCCGGGGTTCCTCGTGCACCACCTTGTAGAGGAGCGACGCGGAGGAGTCGCCGGGGAACGGCGGCTCGCCGGTCGCCGCGTGGGCCAGCACCGCGCCCAGCGAGAAGACGTCCGCGGGGCCCGCCACCGGCCTGCCGAGGATCTGCTCGGGCGACATGTAGCCGGGCGAACCGACCGAGACGCCCGTGGAGGTGAGGGAGGCCGTGCCGTCCGTGGCGCGGGCGATGCCGAAGTCGATGAGGAGGGGGCCGTCGAGGGTCAGCAGGACGTTGGACGGCTTGACGTCGCGGTGGACGAGGCCAAGCGCGTGCACCGCCGAGAGCGCCTCGCCGAGGCCCGCGCCCAGGACTCGTACGGAATGGAGCGGAAGCGCGCCGCTGTCGGCGATGGCGGCGGCGAGTGACGGGCCCGCCGCGTAGCCCGTCGCGACCCACGGCACCGGGGCCTCCGGGTCCGCGTCCAGGACCGGGGCCGTCCACGCGCCGCCGACCCGCCGGGCGGACTCCACCTCGCGGCGGAAGCGGGCGCGGAACTCCTCGTCGAGCGCGAAGTGCGGGTGCACGATCTTGACCGCGACCGTCCGCCCGCCCGCGCTGCGGCCCAGATACACCCGGCCCATGCCGCCGGACCCCAGCCGGCCGAGCAGCCGGTAGGGCCCGACGACGGTGGGTTCGTCGACTCCGAGCGGCTGCATGGCACCCATCCCTCCCCCGTACTCACTGCTGCCAGCAGAGTAGTGCCGCGAGCCCCGGGGGCCTCAGGGCTCCAGCAGCCGTACGTTCACGTCGGACGGGAACCCGGTGGTGTCGCCGACCCGGCGGGCGAACTCCCGTACGGCCGCGAGCTGCGGGTCGCCGAAGCGGAAGTCGAGGGTCGTGAAGTACCGCTCCAGGACCTTCTCGTCGAAGGCCTCCCAGCGCGCCGCCTGCTCGGCGACCTTGCCGACCTCGTCCAGCGAGAGGTCCCGGGAGGCGAGGAACGCCTCGTGGACCTTGCGGGTGACGACGGGCTCGCGCTCCAGGTAGTCGCGGCGGGCGGCCCAGACGGCGAAGACGAACGGCAGGCCCGTCCACTCCTTCCACATGGCGCCGAGGTCGTGCACCTCAAGGCCGAGTTTCGGGCCCTCGCTGAGGTTGGCGCGCAGGGCCGCGTCACCGATGAGTACGGCGGCGTCGGCCTCCTGCATCATCAGCGGGAGGTCGGGCGGGCAGCTGTAGTACGACGGCTGGACGCCGACCTGCTCGGCGAGGAGCAGTTGCGCCAGGCGCACGGACGTACGGGAGGTCGAGCCGAGGGCGACGCGGGCGCCGTCGAGCTGGTCGAGGGGGACCTGGGAGACGATCACGCAGGACATCACCGGGCCGTCGCAGCCGACGGCGATGTCCGGGAAGGCGACGAGGTCGTCGGCGTGCTTGAGGAACTCGACGAGCGTGATGGGCCCGATGTCGAGGTCGCCCTGCACGAGCTTCTCGCTGAGCTTCTCGGGGGTGTCCTTGGTGAGCTCGAAGTCGAGGAGCGTGCCTGTTCTCGCGAGCCCCCAGTACAGGGGCAGGCAGTTCAGGAACTGGATGTGGCCGACGCGCGGCCGGTTGCGAGAATTGTCCACATCGCGAGGCTAGCCCCAGTGGGGTACGGTGCAGGCTTCGGGTCCCCGAGTGGTTCCGGAAACTGCCCGGACCCCTTGTGTCAACCCCTGTGACAGGTACTGGTCCACCGCGACGTCAACCCAGGCGACAGGCTGGTCAAACCTCCGGGTGACGTGATCTTGCCCTCTATTGCTTTCGGCTGTCCTGGTGGCTAAGCTCGCCGCAAGTTGCAGTTTGGTTTCCCTTGCAGTACAGAGCCTGCGGAGCATGTGACCGCGGGCTCTCGTCGTTTTCAGATGAATGCAGTTGTTTACACGCAGATGTTTACACCTTGCAGGTTCTGGAGCAGGGCAACCCTTTGGGCCCAAGGAGGGCTTATGGCTACCGGAACCGTGAAGTGGTTCAACGCCGAAAAGGGCTTTGGTTTCATCGCCCAGGAAGGCGGAGGACCGGACGTCTTCGTCCACTACTCCGCGATCAACGCCAACGGTTTCCGTTCACTCGAGGAGAACCAGTCGGTCTCCTTCGACGTGACGCAGGGTCCGAAGGGCCCGCAGGCGGAGAACGTAACCCCGCTCTAAGCCTGCGGCTCCATGAGCCCAGTGCTTTGAACAGGATCGATTAGCACCACCCAAGGAGCCCCGCGCCAGCCTGCCGCGGGGCTCCTGCCTTTGCTCCGCCGGCCTCCGCCCTGTCGAACGGGGCCGCCCCGCCTACTTCTCGTACTCCGCGTACAGGCCCTCGATCTCCTTGGCGAAGTCGCGGGCGATGTCCTCGCGCTTCAGCTTCATGGTGGGCGTCAGGTGGCCCGCCTGCTCCGTGAGGGCGCCCGGGAGGACGGCGAAGCGGCGGATGGACTCGGGGCGCGAGACGAGCTTGTTGGCCTCGTCGACCGCGCGCTGGAGGACGCTGAGCAGTTCCCCGTCGTCGACGAGCAGCTCGGCGGGGACCGCGTGCTTGCCGTTCATCTGACGCCAGTGGTTGATGCCGTCGGGGTCGAGCGTGACGAGCGCGGTGACGAAGGGGCGGTGGTCGCCCAGGACCATGCACTGGGCGATGAGCGGGTGGGCGCGGAGCCAGTCCTCCATGGGCGCCGGGGCGACGTTCTTGCCGCCCGCGGTGATCAGGATCTCCTTCTTGCGGCCGGTGATGGACAGATAGCCGCCGTCGTCCAGTTCACCGATGTCGCCGGTGGCGAACCAGCCGTCCGGGGCCGCGTCGACCACACCGCCCGCGTGCGGATCCCAGTAGCCGCGGAAGATCTGCCCGCCGCTGAGCAGGATCTCCCCGTCGGCGGCTATCCGTACCCGGGTGCCCGGCAGGGGCCGGCCCACCGTGCCCAGCCGGGGCTTGTCCGGGGGCGTGACCGTGGCGGCCGCGGTGGACTCCGTCAGGCCGTACCCCTCGTAGATCTCGATGCCCGCGCCGGCGTAGAAGGCGGCGAGGCGGCGGCCGAGCGGGGAGCCGCCGCAGATCGCGTAGCGGACCCGGCCGCCGAGGGCGTTGCGGATACGGCGGTAGACCAGCGGGTCGTAGAGCGCGCGGGCGGTGCGCAGGCCGCGGCCCGGTCCCGAGCCGGTGCCGTGCTGGCGGGCCTCCAGCGCTTCGCCGTAGCGCTGCGCGATGCGCGCCGCCCGGTCGAAGGAGGAGCCGCGGCCCAGCTTCTCGGCCGTGGCGCGGCCCGTGTTGAAGACCTTCTCCAGGACGTACGGGATGGCCAGCAGGACCGTCGGTCTGAAGGAGGCCAGGTCGGCGAGCAGGTCCTGGGTCTGGAGGCTCGGCGAGTGGCCCAGCTTCACGCGGGCGCGCAGGCAGGCGACCGCGACCATCCGGCCGAAGACGTGGGAGAGGGGGAGGAAGAGGAGCATGGAGGCCGCGTCCTGGGTGCGGGCCCGGAAGATCGGGTAGAGCAGTTCGACCGCGTTGTCGACCTCGGCGAAGAAGTTCCCGTGGGTGATCGCGCAGCCCTTGGGGCGGCCGGTGGTGCCCGAGGTGTAGATGAGGGTGGCGAGCGTGTCGGGGCCCAGCACTCCGCGCCGTACGGCCACTTCCGAGTCCGGCACGTCCCGGCCGAGCTCGGCCAGCCGCTCCACGTGCCCCTTCTCGAAGACCCACATGTGCCGCAGGTCGGGGATGCGGTCGCGTTCCGGGCCGAGGGCGGCGGCCTGCGCCACGGACTCGGTGGCGAGCGCGACGGCCCCGGAGTCCTGGAGGATCCAGCGGACCTGGAAGACCGAGGAGGTGGGGTAGACGGGGACGGTGACCAGGCCGGCGGCCCAGGCGGCGAAGTCCAGCAGCGTCCACTCGTAGGTCGTGCGCGCCATGATGGCGAGGCGGTCGCCGGGGAGGAGTCCCTCCGCGATCAGCCCTTTGGCCACCGCCAGCACCTGCGCCGCGAACTCGGCCGCGGTCACGTCCGTCCACTCCCCGTCCGGGCCCTTGCGGCTGAGGACCACCTCCTGCGGGGCGGCGGTCCCGTTGTCGAACGGTATGTCCGCGAGGGAGCCGTGGGTCACCGGGGCGACCAGCGGCGGGGTGGCCACCTCGCGCACGACCCCGTCCAGCCGCTTGATCTCGGGCTCCAGCTGCGGTGGTTCGGAGGAGTACTGGCTGGACACGGGGTGGCTCCTTGTCGGCCGGGGGCCGGGACGTGTTGCGGGGCTCGAATCCTCATACGTGGCTGGGGAGTTCGGGGTTCAAAGGATGGTGCGGGGACGTTTGAAACCGGTCGAGGTGGGGATCGTACGGGGCCCGCGTGTGGGGTTTGTGGGGCTGGAGGGAGGGCGGCGTGCGAGTTACCGCGGGTACTTCGGGGGCGGGTGAGGTGAGCGGCGCCCTGCCGGGCGCGGTTTTGCCGGTCCGAGCCCCGACATGGGCTTACCCGGGGTAACCTTACTTCGCCGCAAGTGATCGTCCGTCGGTGGCGGGACCTGGTTCTGTCCCGGTTTTCTCGCCCCCTCCGCCCCTGCCCGTCCCGTATCCGGGGGCTGCCGCCCCCAGGCCCCCGCTTTGGCCTGAACGGCCTCGTCCTCAGACGCCGGACGGGCTGAAGGGTCCCGGACGGGGTGAAGAGTCCCGGACGGGCTGAAAAGGAGCTCCCGTGCATCTTCTCCTCGCCCGCGCCGCTCTCCTCTCGCCGTTCAAGCGGCCCCGGCCGGACGCCGTCGTGCCCGATGTCCGGCTCACCGTGCCGGGGGTCCGGGTGGATCTGGCGCGGCTGGCCGCGTACGAGCGGGTGTGCGGGTTCGCGACCGGGGCGGAGGCGATGCCGGTCACGTATCCGCAGGTGCTGGCCTTCCCGCTGACGATGCGGCTCATGGCGGGGCGGGCCTTCCCACTGCCGGTGCTCGGGCTGGTGCACACGTCGGTGGAGATCACCCGGCGGTGCGCGCTGCCGGCCACCGGGGAGTACGAACTCAGCGTGTACGTCGAGGGGTTGGCGCCGCACCGGCGCGGTACGGAGGCGACCGTGGTGACCGAGGCACGGCTCGGGGGCGGGCTCGTCTGGGAGTCACGGAGTACGTATCTCGCGCGGCACACCACGACGGGCGCGGCCGCTGCCCCGGACTCCGGGGGGACCGCCCTGGACTCCGGGGAGGCTGCCCCGGAGTCCGGGAAGGCTGCCCCGGAGTCCGGGAAGGCTGCCCTGGACGCCGCGAGGACCGCCCTGGACGCCGGGAAGGCTGCCCCGGACTCCGGGAAGGCTGCCCTGGACGCCGGGAAGGCTGCCTCGGACTCCCGGGAGACGGCCTCGGACTCCCGGAAGGCTGCGTCGGACTCCCGGAATACGGTCCCGGACTCCCGGGAGATGGTCCCGGACTTTCAGGAGACGGCCCTGAACTCCCGGGACACGGCCCTGAACCACCGGAAGACCGGCGGGGCCGCACCGCCCGCACCGCCCACGCCGCCCACGCCGGACTCACACTCCACGCCGTCCGCGTACTCCGCGGCGCCCCTCCCCGCGCTCGCCGAGTGGCGGCTCGCCAAGGACGTCGGGCGGCGGTACGGGGCCGTGTCCGGGGACCGCAACCCCATCCACCTGTATCCGCTCACGGCCCGCCTGTTCGGCTACGCGCGGCCCATCGCCCACGGCATGTGGACCGTCGCCCGCTGCCTCGCTGAACGCCCCGCCGACAGTGAACCCCTCACCGTCCGGGCGGAGTTCAAGGCGCCCGTGCTCCTCCCGGCGACGGTGACCTACGCGGCCGGGGACGGCCGTTTCGAACTCCGTGGCGCGCAGGCGGAGGGGAAACCCACGCCGCATCTCACCGGCGAGGTACGGCCGGCCCTCGCCTGACCTCTGGGGGACATTCACAGTAAACCCCCAGCAACCCCAAGGTCTTTTCAAGCCCTCGCTCATTCCACGCTCAGACGCCCTTCCTAGCCTCGGTTCACCAGCTGGAACCACGCCAGGAAGGCTCCCGAGCCATGCCCCCCACCCCCAGACGTATCGTCGTCCTCGCCGATTCGGACACCCGCTGGAAGTGGGGCGCCTCCGTCGCACGACAGATCGCTCCCGAGCACGCCCTCGACGCGTACTTCCTGCGCACCCGGGCCACCCCGACCGAGCGGCAGCTCGCCGAGATCGGCATCCGGCCGGACAGCCGGCGTGACGTCACCCCGGCCGAGCTGGTCGACGACGAGGAGTTCGCGAGCGCCGACATCGTGGTCCTGGCGATCGTCGGCGGCACGGCGCTCGCCCTCGTCCACAGCCTGGGCCTCGCCTGGCAGGCGCGCGCCACCCGGCCCGTCACCGTCACCGGCTATGTCGGAGTCGTCTACGAGAAGATGGTCGACGGCCTGCTCACCCGCGCCGGCGCCGATGTCGTCCTCGCCAACAGCGCCTACGACAGGCAGCGGTTCCGCGACGTGTTCGCCAACGTGGGCGTCGACCCGGAGTCGGTCGTCGAGTCCGCGCTGCCCTTCCTCGGCGGCGACCCGTACGTGCCCTCCCCCGACCGCCCCTTCACGCTCACCTTCGCCGTGCAGCCCTCGGTGCCCAGGAGCCGGGAGGAGCGGCTCACGCTCCTCGAACGCGCCGCCGCGCATGCCCGACGGCACCCCGAACGCCTCGTGCTGATGAAGCTGCGCAGCCTGCCGGGCGAGCGCACGACCCACGTCGAGGCCAACCCGTACCAGGAACTCGTCGGGGACCTGGCCCGGCCGGCCCCGCACAACCTCCAGCTCGTCTACGGGAACATGGGCGAAGTCCTCGACCGTACGGACCTGTTGGTGACGGTCAGCTCCACGGCCGCGCTGGAGTCGATGCACCGGAACATCCCCACCGCGATCCTCACCGACTTCGGGGTCCGCGAGGCGCACGGCAACCACTACTTCGTGGAGTCGGGCTGCCTCGCCTCCTGGGACGAGCTCGACTCGGGCGCGCTGCCGCGGGTGGACCCGGCGTGGGCGGCGGCGCAGGGCATCGGCAAGAGCGATCCGTACGCCGCCACGCGCGCCCGGATCGCCGCGCTGCGCGCCGCGGGTCCGCTGCCGCCGCTGCGGCCCTACTACTCGCCCCAGCGGGCCGGGATCTACCTGAGCGGCCTGCTGGAGCGCAACGGCTTCGACGAGAAGGGCAGGCCGCTGCTCGGCGGGCCCGGAGCCGGTGACGGCGCGCTCAAGGCGGCCGTCCGCGGTGTCACCCGGCGCGGCGCCAAGCGGCTCTACCGCATGGGCTACCAGCGGGTCGCCCCGGCGCTGCGCCGCTGGGGCCAGACCTGACCCGCACCCCCGGCGGCACCCCGTGAGCACCTTCCGCTCCCCGCCGCGGCAGCGCTGTCGCGCCGGACCCGGACTTCGCGACCCGGCAGCCCCGGCACCCCGGACCCCGGACCCCGTGGCTCGCCACCCGGCGGTCCTGTCGCACCGGACCCGGAGTTCGCGACCCGGCAGCCCCGTCACCCCGGACCCCGTGGTTCGCAACCCGCAGCCCCGGCACCCCGGACCCCGTGGCTCGCCATCCGGCAGCCCCGTCGCCCCGGACCCGGCGCTCCCCACCCCAGCAGCCCCGCCGCCCCGGACCCGGAGATCGCAATCCGCAGCCCCGGCACCCCGGACCCCGCGGTTCGCCACCCGGCACCCCGGCGCCCGCCCCCCGCCCCCCAGCCCGTGATCCCCAACCCCGAGGGAAGACCATGACGCGTACCCTCGCGCTCGTCGAGAGTCCCGCCCAGTTTCTCGGCCTCCTTGAGTGGGCGCTGGGTGAGCGTGGCGGTGCGCCGGATCCGGGGCGGTGCGAGGTGGGGGTCCTGCTGCCCCGCGACCCCGTCACGCGACGACAACTCGGGGCGATGGCGGAGTTGGCGCGCGGGGAGGGCATCGGGGCCGGGTTGTACGACCTCCGCGGGGTGCCGGCGGGCCTGCCGCGGGCCGTTGCCGCGCTCGGGCCCCGGCTGACCGGGGCGGGGCGGCTGGTGACCGGCGGCCCGCCCTCGGGGATCGTCAGGCGGCTGCTGTCCCTGTCCAGGGCGCGGGACCTGGTGTTGCTGGACGACGGCACGGCGAACCCGGCGGCGGCCCGTGTCGCCCGCCCGCCGGCCCCCGGACACGGGCGGCGGGTCGAGGTCTTCTCCTGCCGGCCGGAGTCCCTCCGGCTGCCGCCCGGCGCCGTCACCTCGCGCAACACCTACGGCTGGGCACGGCAGCGCTACGGGCCGCCGCAGGTCCGTCCCGGTGTCGACCTGATCGGCACCTCGCTCGCCGAGAGCGGTCCGACCGACCCCGAGCGGTACCTCCGGGAGATCGTCCGCCTCGCCGACGAGCTGAACGCCGAGCGCTACTTCGCGCACCGCCGCGAGGACCCGGACATGCTGCGGCTCATCGCCGAGTACGCCGAGCTGGACGTCGTACGCCCCGAACTCCCGCTGGAGATCGAGCTGTTGAGGGGTCCGGTGGCCGAAACCCTGATCGGTCTGTCCGCCACGGTTCTGCACACCCTGCCCCACGCCCTCGCCGGTACGGGCGTGGAGATCACCGTCCACACGGATGCCGTGGACCGGCCGGGGCGGACGTCTCCCCGCCGACAACCGCCCTCCCGGAAGAGGTAATCCACATATGACCTGGAACAACTCCCTCAGGCGGACGGCGAAGTCCGCGTTCGAGAGCTGTACCGGCCTGCGCGTCACCCGTGCGCGCGGGCCCCTCCCCCGAACCGAACCGAAGGCCGTGCCCAGGACCGCGGCCGACCGGCCGCCGACCGGACCGGTCGCCGCCAGTGCCCGGCCCCCCGCCCGCCCCGAGACCGACCGGCTGCTGCGTGCCCCGGTGTTCGTGCTCTCCGCGCCGCGCTCGGGCTCGACACTCCTGCGCGTGCTGCTCAACAGCCACTCGCAGCTGCACTCCCCGCACGAGACCCACTTCCGCCGCATCACGGTCCGCTTCACCACCGAGCCCGCCCACCAGGCGATGGAGGCGGCGGGCCACAACCTCGCCGATGTCGAGCACCTCCAGTGGGACCGGCTGCTGCACCGCGAACTCGCCCTCAGCGGGAAGGAGTTCCTCGTCGAGAAGACCCCGAGCAACGTGTTCGTCTGGAACCGGCTCTCCACCTGCTGGCCGGACGCGCGGTTCGTGTTCCTGCTCCGGCACCCGTACTCCATCGCCCGTTCCTGGCACGAGGGCGACCCCGCGGAGCGGCCGATGGCGGAGGCGGTACGGCACACCCGCGAGTACATGCGGACCCTGGAACAGGCGAGGGCGCACCTGCCCGGCCACACCCTGCGCTACGAGGACCTGACCGCCGATCCCGAGGCGTCCACCCGCGCCCTCTGCGAACGTCTGGGCCTGCCCTGGGAGCCGGCGATGACGCAGTACGGGCGGCACGACCACGGCGCCTTCACCAAGGGCATCGGCGACTGGACGGACAAGATCAGGAGCGGCAGCGTCCAGCCGGGGCGGCCGCTGCCGGAGCCCGGGGAGATCCCGGAGGGCCTGCGGCCGATGGCGCGGGCGTGGGGCTACCTGGACTCCTGAAGCTCCTGCGACTCGTGGAGTTCCTGGCCGGGTGGTGACCAGGGCCGGCCCTCCATCAGGCCGCCGAGGCCCGCCCAGGCGAAGTTCATCATCGTCGTCGCGGCCTGCTTCGCCGAGACACCCGGTGTGGCGTTGGCCCAGGCCGCGAGCGACTCGGCGGCGCCGACCAGGGCCTCGGCGAGCCCGGCGACCTCGCCCTCGGGCAGGGACGGGTCGCTGTGCGCCTCGCGGGCGGCGACGAGGATCAACCGCGTGACGAACGCGACGAGTTCCCTGCGCATCGCGTCGGCCTCGGCGGCGAACGGCTCGCCGTGCGTACGCGCCTGGAGGTGCAGCACGGACCAGCCGTCGGGGTGTTGTCCGGTGTGCGTGAAGAACGCCCGTAGTCCGTCCCAGAGTTGGCGGTCGGCGGGCAGCTCCGGCCGCACCCCCGCCATGACGGCGCCACTGAGCGCCTCGGCCTCGCGTCGGATGCAGGCGGTGAAGAGCTCTTCCTTCGAGTTCAGGTACAGATAGACCAACGGCTTGGACACGCCCGCCAGTTCGGCGATCTCGTCCATCGAGGCGGCCCGGTAGCCCAACTGCCCGAAGGTCCGAACGGCCGCGTCCAGCATCTGCTGTTCACGTACCGCGCGAGGCATCCGTCTGTTCTTCGCAGCACCCATACGGGCAAGCGTACGGTTTGCCGGTCCGCGACCCGGCGGGGACCGGCGAGGACGCACGAGGACCGGCGGGGACGCGCGGTGACGGGACGCCGTGCCCGTCGTACGGGCTCTAGGAGGTCTGGCCCTGCGCGCCGCCGCGGGCCGCGTCGTCCACGGTGTCCTCCTGGCTGCGGTTCTGCTCCAGGTTGGCCTTGACACGGTCGACCCGCGCGACGACCTGCGCCGAGGCACGGTCGCGCTCCTTGCGCAGGACGACGAAGCTGATCGGGCCGGAGATCAGCAGGGCGAGCAGCACGATCCACATGTAGTTGGAGTCACCGAAGCCGCGCGGGGCGAAACCGAGGGAGACGAGGCCCCAGACGACCAGGAGGCAGCCCGCGAAGACTCCAAGACGCATCAGCGTGTAGCGGCCCATGTCAATCCACTCTTCCGATCCGAATCCGTTTGGAACATCCCAAAGGGCACCGTCCAGTGAAGCACGGCCGGACAGGGATCTTGCAGGCGCCCCTCAAGCGACGGAGGCGGGGCCGGAAGCGGGAGCGGGGCCGGAAGCGGCGGCCCCCAGAGTCAGCAGCATCGTGATGTCGTCCCGGTCGTCGCCCGGCGCGACCCGGATCGCGCCCGGCACCCGGCCGACCTCCCGGTAGCCGCACGAGCCGTAGAACCGTTCGAGGCCCTCGCCACCCCGGCAGGTGAGGCGTATGGCCTCGATCCCCTCGAAGCCGGCGGCGGTCTTCTCGGCGGCGGCCAGCAGCTCGCGCCCGTACCCCTTGCCCTGGTGCCGGGGATGGACCATCACCGTGTAGAGCCACACCCAGTGCGGCATCAGCCGGTGCGTGTTGAAGCTGAAGAACGCGGTCGCGGCCACGGCGCCGTCCTCGTCGTACCCCACCAGCAGCCGGGTGCGGCCCTCGGCGATCGCCGTGAGGTGCTTGAGCCACTCGGGCCGCACGTCCTCGACCCCGACCGGCGGCACGAACCCGACGGAGCCGCCCGCGTTGGACACGTCCGCCCACAGGCCGAGCACGCCGTCACGGAGCTCCGGACCCAGGGGCGGGTCCAGTTCAAAAGTCAGTGCCATCGTGCGCTCTCGCTCAGACCCGCATCGGCTGGGGGGACTCACGGCGCGCCGGGTCCGGACCGTCGTACTCGCGGATGATCTCGTACCGCGTGTTCCGCTCGACCGGGCGGAAGCCGGCGTCCCGGATCAGGTCGAGAAGGTCCTCGCGGGTCAGCTTGTTCGGGGTGCCGTAGTTGTCGGCGTCGTGCGTGATCTTGTACTCGACGACCGAGCCGTCCATGTCGTCGGCGCCGTGCTGGAGGGCGAGCTGCGCGGTCTGGACGCCGTGCATCACCCAGAAGACCTTGACGTGCGGGACGTTGTCGAAGAGCAGCCGGGAGACGGCGAAGGTCTTCAGGGCCTCGGCGCCGGTCGCCATCTGCGTACGCGCCTGGAGGCGGTTGCGAACCTTGCCGTCCTTCACGTCCACGAAGTCGTGCTGGTAGCGCAGCGGGATGAAGACCTGGAAACCGCCGGTCTCGTCCTGGAGTTCGCGCAGTCGCAGCACGTGGTCCACCCGGTGGCGGGGCTCCTCGATGTGGCCGTACAGCATCGTGGAGGGGGTCTTGAGGCCCTTCGCGTGCGCGAGGCGGTGGATGCGCGACCAGTCCTCCCAGTGGGTGCGGTGGTCCACGATGTGCTGGCGGACCTCCCAGTCGAAGATCTCCGCGCCGCCGCCGGTGAGGGACTCGAGACCGGCGTCGATGAGCTCGTCGAGGATCTCGCTCGCGCTGAGCCCGGAGATCGTCTCGAAGTGGTGGATCTCCGTGGCCGTGAAGGCCTTCAAGGAGACCTCCGGGAGGGCCTTCTTCAGTTCGCTGAGGGAGCGCGGGTAGTAGCGCCACGGCAGGTTCGGGTGCAGGCCGTTGACGATGTGCAGCTCGGTGAGGTTCTCGCCCTCCATCGCCTTGGCGAGGCGGACGGCCTCCTCGATGCGCATCGTGTACGCGTCCTTCTCGCCCGGCTTGCGCTGGAAGGAGCAGTACGCGCAGGACGCGGTGCACACGTTGGTCATGTTGAGGTGGCGGTTGACGTTGAAGTGGACGACGTCGCCGTTCTTCCTCGTCCGCACCTCGTGGGCGAGACCGCCGAGCCAGGCGAGGTCGTCCGACTCGTACAGCGCGATGCCGTCCTCGCGGGTCAGCCGCTCACCGGCCCGGACCTTGTCCTCCAGCTCGCGCTTGAGCCCGACATCCATGCGTGTGCACCTCTCCCTTTTGACGAACCCTGTCAACCGTACGCCCCGCGCCCTACTCCTCTTCGGGCAGCTCACCCACCCGGTTCTCCCACTTCGTGGAGAGCACGATGGTCGTACGGGTCCTGGAGACGCCCTTCGTTCCCGACAGCCGCCGGATGGTCTTCTCCAGGCCGTCCACGTCGCTGGCGCGCACCTTCAGCATGTAGGAGTCGTCGCCCGCGATGAACCAGCAGTCCTCGATCTCGCCGAGGTCCCGCATCCGGCGTGCCACGTCCTCGTGGTCGGCCGCGTCGGAGAGCGAGATGCCGATCAGCGCGATCACGCCGAGCCCGAGCGAGGCCGAGTCGACGGTGGCGCGGTAGCCGGTGATGACACCGGCCGTTTCCAGCCGGTTGATGCGGTCGGTGACGCTGGGTCCCGACAGACCGACGAGGCGCCCCAGTTCCGCGTAGGAAGCCCGGCCGTTCTCTCTCAGGGCCTGGATGAGCTGCCTGTCCACCGCGTCCATGCGATCGATAGCCTTCCGCTGAAATGTTCCCGAAAGTGATGAAATGCGTCCTGCTCGGTGCTCAGTCGGTGCGCGAACCCCCGCCGAGTTCGCCCTCCCACCGCCGGTACAGCCGGTGCCGGACGCCCGCCGCGTCGAGCACCCGACCGGCGACGAAGTCCACCAGGTCCTGGATGTGCGTGCCCCCGGCGTAGAACCCCGGCGAGGCCGGCAGCACCGTCGCGCCCGCGTCGTCCAGCGCGACGAGCTGCCGCAGGGTCTGCCCGCTGAGCGGCGTCTCACGCACGGCGACGACCAGCCTGCGGCGCTCCTTGAGCGTGACGCTCGCGGCCCGCTGCAACAGGTCCTTGGAGAGCCCGAGGGCGACTCCGGCCACACAGGCGGTGGAGGCGGGCACGATGAGCATGCCCTTGGTGGGGTACGAGCCCGACGACGGCCCCGCCGCCAGGTCGCCCGCGCTCCAGTGCCGTACGTCGTCGATGCCCACGTCGAAGGCGACCGGCTTGCCGTCCGCGCCCCTGGCCAGCCAGTCGCTCAGGTCCTGCCGCCAGTGGGCGTCCCGGAAGGAGAGCCCCGTCTCGTCGAGCAGGGTGAGCCGGGAGGCCCGGGAGACCACCAGGTCCACGCTCTCCCCGGCCTCCAGAAGCGCACGCAGCACGGCGGCGGCGTACGGGGTACCGGACGCGCCCGACACCCCCACGATCCAAGGCCGTCGCTGCGTCTGTCCTGGGTTCATGGTGTCGAGCCTATCCGGCGACCGCGCGGTTTCAGACCGTGAGGCCGCGGACGAGGAGATCGAGCAGGGCGCACGCGAAGAGCGCGATGCCGATGAAGCCGTTGACGCTGAAGAAGGCGCGGTTCAGGCGGGACAGGTCGTGCGGCTTGACGATGGAGTGCTCGTAGAGGAACGCGCCCGCGACGATCACCAGGCCGGCCCAGAAGAACGTGCCGGCGTCGGTGGCGAGGGCGTACCAGACAAGCAGGCCCGTGGTGACGGCGTGGCAGACGCGCGCGCCCTGGATCGCGGCGGGGATGCCGAAGCGCGCCGGCACCGACATCACGCCGACCTCGCGGTCCGTCTCGACGTCCTGGCAGGCGTAGATCAGGTCGAAGCCGCCGATCCAGATGCCGACGGCGAGCCCCAGGATCACCGCGTCCCACGACCACTCGCCGGTGATCGCCAGCCAGCCGCCGATCGGGCCCATCGCCTGGGCGAGACCCAGGATGGCCTGCGGGAAGTTCGTGAACCGCTTGCCGTACGGATACACGACCATCGGGATGACCGCGATGGGCGCGAGGGCCAGGCACAGCGGGTTGAGCAGGGCGGCGGCGCCGAGGAAGAAGACGAGGGCGACCAGCGCGCCGGTCCAGGCGTGCTTCACGCTCATCGCGCCGGTGACCAGCTCGCGGTGGGCGGTGCGCGGATTGCGGGCGTCGATCTCGCGGTCGATGATCCGGTTCGCGGCCATGGCGAACGTGCGCAGGCCGACCATCGCGACGGTGACGAGCAGCAGCCGGCCCCAGTGGATGTTGCCGTCCCACTGGAACATCGCGGTCAGCGCGGCGATGTAGGCGAAGGGCAGCGCGAAGACCGAGTGCTCGATCATGACGAGGCGCAGGAACGCCTTGGTGCGGCCCGGCTGCGGCAGGGCGGCGGAGGCGGAACTCACCGGCGGTACTCCCTCACACTGTTGTCGGACCTCACAGCCCGTACTCCTTCCAGCGGCGGTCGACGGTCGCCGCCGTCTCCGGGTCGGAGAGAACCATCTCAGGCCAGCCCCCGTCCCGGGTGTAGCCCTCCTCGGGCCACTTGCGCGTCGCGTCGATGCCCGCCTTGCCGCCCCAGAACTGCTG
This sequence comes from Streptomyces sp. NPDC088747, assembly GCF_044751025.1. NCBI lineage: Bacteria > Bacillati > Actinomycetota > Actinomycetes > Kitasatosporales > Streptomycetaceae > Streptomyces > Streptomyces sp. NPDC088747. The sequence goes on along the minus strand of NZ_JBIVKZ010000010.1, from coordinate 97,710 downwards.
GTAGGAGGCGTGGTCGAGGTGGTCGACCGGGCCTTCCACGACGGTGAGGTCACGGGAGTAGTCGGTGTTGCCGAGGGCCCGCCAGGCGACCTCGTGCAGGTCGTGGACGTCGCAGTCGGAGTCGACGACGACGATCAGCTTGGTGAGGGACATCATGTGCGCCCCCCACACCGCGTGCATCACCTTCTGGGCGTGCTTGGGGTACTTCTTGTCGATCGCGACGATCGCGCAGTTGTGGAAGCCCCCCGCCTCGGGCAGGTGGTAGTCCACGATGTCCGGAATGATGATCTTCAGGAGCGGGAGGAAGAACCGCTCCGTCGCCCGGCCCAGCGGCCCGTCCTCGGTCGGCGGGCGGCCCACGACGATCGACTGGATCAGCGGCCGCTCGCGCATCGTCACGCAGTCGATGGTCAGCGCCGGGAACGGCTCCTGCGGCGTGTAGAACCCGGTGTGGTCGCCGAACGGCCCCTCCGGGAGCATCTCGCCCGGCTCCAGCCACCCTTCGAGGACGACCTCGGCGTTCGCCGGCACCTGCAACGGCACCGTCTTGCAGTCCACCATCTCGATCCGCTTGCCCTGGATGAACCCGGCGAAGAGGTACTCGTCGATGTCACCGGGCAGCGGCGCGGTCGAGGCGTACGTCACCGCGGGCGGGCAGCCGAAGGCGATGGCGACCGGCAGCCGCTCGCCCTTGCGGGCGGCCACCTGGTAGTGGTTGCGGCTGTCCTTGTGGATCTGCCAGTGCATGCCGATGGTGCGCTTGTCGTGGCGCTGGAGGCGGTACAGACCGAGGTTGCGGATGCCGGACTCGGGGTCCTTGGTGTGGGTGAGGCCGAGGTTGAAGAAGGACCCGCCGTCCTGCGGCCAGGTGAACAGCGCCGGGAGCTGGTCGAGGTCCACGTCCTCGCCCCGGAGCACGACCTCCTGCACCGGCGCGTCCTTGACCTTGCGCGGCGGTACGTGGGTCATGGCGCCGAGCTTCCCGAAGGCCTCGCGCACTCCGATGAACCCCTGCGGCAGTTCGGGCTTCAGCAGCCCGCCGATCTTCTCGGAGATCTCGCCGTACGACTTGAGGCCGAGGGCCTTCAGCAGTCGCCGGTCGGTCCCGAAGACGTTCATCGCGAGCGGCATCGCCGATCCGCGCACGTTCTCGAAGAGGAGCGCCGGACCCTGGGCCTTCTGCACCCGGTCGACGATCTCCCCGACTTCCAGGTACGGGTCCACCTCGGCCTTGATGCGCTTGAGGTCGCCCTCGCGCTCCAGGGCCCGCAACAGGGAGCGAAGATCGTCGTAAGCCATGTGTCCCAGTATCGGCCACCCGCTAACCTGTGCCCGTCACCGGGGCCCTCAGCCGCCCCACCGCCGCTCTCTGGGGGATCGTCCGCCCATGCTCAGGTATCTGCCCTTCCTGCTGGTCCTGGCTCTGTGGATCTACGCCTTCATCGACTGCCTGAACACGCCGGAGAAAGAGGTGCGGGGCCTGCCGAAGGTGGTGTGGGTGATCATCATCCTGCTCTTCGGCGAGGTACTGGTCGGCCCCGTCGCCTGGCTGGTGGCGGGCAGGCCGCGCAGGACCGCCGCCGACGGCACGGCGTCCGCCGGGTGGCGCCGCGACCAGCGCACGGCGTTCGTCGCGCCCGACGACAACCCCGAGTTCCTCAAGTCCCTCAAGGACAGCGGGAACGGCCAGGACGGCCAGGACGGCAAGAAGGCCGGGGCCGGCGAGGACGACGACGCGCTCATGCGGAAGTGGGAGGCCGACCTCCAGCGCCGCGAGGAGGAACTGAAGCGGCGCGAGCGCGACGACGAGGTCTGAGCCGAGGTCTGGGCCGACGTCCGAGCCGACGTCCGAGCCGACGCCTGACGGCGCGCGGGCGGCGGTCGTCGGTGCCGTCGATCAGATCAGCCCCAGCCGGGTGATCTCCCGTCCCGCGGAGCGGTCCATCACCATCCGCAGCCCCGCCCCACGGGTCCGGTCGTAGGCGGCCACGTCGATGACGCCGAGCTGGAACCAGACCGCCTTGGCGCCGAGCGTCACGGCCTGGTCGGCGATGCCGCCGGCCAGGGCTGAGTTGACGAAGACGTTCACCACGTCCACGGCGAAGGGGATCTCCGCGAGGGAGGCGTAGCCCTGTTCGCCGTGCACCGTCTCGGCCTTGGGGTGCACGGGCACGACCTTCTTGCCGATGCGCCGCAGCTTCTCGGCCACGCGGTGGGCGGCCCGTTCGGGGTTGCCGGACAGCCCGACCACAGCCCAGACATCGCCGGCGCTGGTGAGGATGTCCCTGATCGTCTCGTCGTCGCCATAGGTCATCGCAGTCATCGCAGTCATCGCCTCAGGATGGCATACAGAATCCAGTATGGCGATGGCCCGTGAAGGAACCCCGGGTCCCTTTCCGGCCGGGGTCACACCTTCGGCTCCGTCGTGTAGACCACCGGCGGCCATCCGTAGACCATCGGCGGACGCCAGGCCCCGTGGCCGTTTCCCAGACTGGGCCGGGACGACGACACGGGAGGCACGATGCAGGGGATCAGCCGGGCACGGTTTCTGGGGCTGGCGGCGGGAGTCGGAGGTGCGGCGGCGCTGCCGGCGACGGCGGGGCGGGCCTCGGCTTCAACCACCGCCCCGGCCCCGGCCCCGTCATCGGCATCGGCATCGGCATCGGCGGGGGGCGGTGGCGGTGGCGGTGACAGGCCCCGGGACGGCCTGCGTCACCGCGGTGTCGTGTACGAGGTCGCCGAGGGCGAGACACCGGGGACGGCGTGGAGCACGGAACGTATGCGCGGTGACATGCGGGCGATCAGCCGCCGGCTGCACGCCGACTCCGTGAAGGTCACCGGCGCCGGCGTGGAACGGCTCACCGCGACGGCGGCCGAGGCGGCGGAGCGGGGACTGAACGTCTGGCTCGAACCCACCCTCGGTGACGTGCCGGAGAGGGAGATCCTCGAACACCCCGCGGAGACGGGCCGGTTCGCCGAGCGGCTGCGGCGGCAGGGGGCCGGGGTGCACCTCAGCGTCGGCTGCGAGTTCTGGCTCTTCGTCCCCGGCATCGTGCCCGGCGACAACGCGGTGGAGCGGATCGAGAACCTGGTGAACGGCGACTTCGACCCGGTGCTGATGGCCCGCCGCCTGAACCGCTTCACCGCGAAGGCGGCGGCCGTCGGCAGGTCCGTCTTCCGCGGGCGGCTGACCTACGCCGCCGCCCAGGACGACGAGGTCGACTGGGACCTCTTCGACCTCGTCGGCATCGACTACTACTCGTACTTCGGCAGCCGCGCGGAGTACGTCCGCGACCTCGCCCGCTTCCAACGCTTCGGAAAGCCGGTGGCCGTCATGGAGTTCGGCTGCTGCACCTTCGAGGGGGCACCGCAGGCGGGCGGCATGGGGTGGGACGTCGTCGACTACGCGAAGGACCCGCCCGAGATCAAGGGCGGGCTTGTGCGCAGCGAGCGCGCCCAGGCCGCGTATCTGACGGGCGTGCTGTCGGTGTTCGAGTCGATGGGCCTGTACTCCGCGATGGCGTTCACCTTCGTCACCCCGGACGCCCCGCACCTCGCCCACGACCCGCTCCACGACCTGGACATGGCGAGCTACGGCATCGTGAAGCCGGTCAGGGACCGGCCCGCCGACCCGGCGTCCGACTGGCACTGGGAGCCGAAGGAGTCCTTCCGCGCCCTGGCCCGGCAGTACGCGCGAGCGGGCGGCCGGTCACCCCGGGCACGCTGACCCACGCGGCGCCCGTGCGGCGCCCACGAGGCGGCCCGTGCGGGGTACGGACAGCCGTCCGGGTGGGGGTACGGATAGCAGCCGCCACACGGGTAGGAATCCCCCATGGACACGAACAGCCCTCTGGACCGGGCGCGGGCCCGTGCCTGGCTCACCACCGCCCTCGCCGAGGCCCGCGCCGGGCTGGCCCAGGGCGGCATCCCCATCGGAGCCGCGCTGTACGGCGCGGACGGCACGCTCCTCGGCCGCGGCCACAACCTCCGCGTGCAGGACGGCGACCCGTCCATGCACGCGGAGACGGCGGCCTTCCGCGCCGCCGGACGGCAGCGCTCGTACCGCGGTACGACGATGGTGACCACCCTCTCCCCCTGCTGGTACTGCAGCGGTCTGGTGAGGCAGTTCGGCATCTCCCGGGTCGTCGTCGGCGAGTCGGCCACCTTCCGGGGCGGGCAGGACTGGCTCGCGGAGCACGGCGTGGAGATCGTGGAACTGGACGACCCCGGGTGCACCGCCCTGATGCGCGGCTTCATCAAGGACCATCCCGACCTGTGGAACGAGGACATCGGTGTCTGACCCCAAGTCCGAGCCCGCCTCCGCGGCTCCCCGCGTCCCCACCATCGACCTGCGCCCCTGGCTCTCCGGCGACCCGGACACGCGCGCCGGGATCGCCAGGACCGTCGACAGCGCCCTCCGTACGGCCGGGTTCCTGCTCGTCACCGGGCACGGCGTGGACCCCGCGCTGCGCGACGCCATCCGCGTGGCCGCCCGCGCCTTCTTCACCCTCCCCGCGGCGTCGAAGGAGCCGTACGCCGCCAGGGTCGGCGGTCGCGGCTGGCTCGGTCCCGGCGCCGAGGCGAACGGCTACTCGGAGGGTACGGAGACCCCGCCGGACCTCAAGGAGTCGCTGACCTTCGCGACGCACGAGGAGTTCGAGGACCCGGAGACCAACGCGGAGTGGTACGCGCCCAACGTCTGGCCCGCCGAGGTGCCGGAACTGCGTGCGCTCTGCGAGGAGTACCTGGCGCGGATGGCCGAGCTGGAGAACCACCTGCTGGCCCTGCTGGGCGAGGCTCTCGGCCTGCGACCGGACTTCTTCACCCGGCACATGGACCACCCGACGTACGGCTTCAACATCAACTGGTATCCGGGTACGGACGTGTTGGGCGAGCCCGAGCCGGGCCAGTTCCGTATCGGACCGCACACCGACTTCGGGACCGTCACGATCCTCGACCGGCAGGCGGGCAGGGGCGGCCTCCAGGTCTTCACGGACGAGGGCGGCTGGGAGGACGCGCCCTTCGACCCGGCCGCGTTCACCGTCAACATCGGCGATCTGATGGCCCGTTGGACGGGTGACCGGTGGCGCTCGGGCCGGCACCGGGTGCTGCCACCGTCCGCCGACGCACCCGCCGAGGAGCTGATGTCGCTGGTCTACTTCGGCGAGTGCACCCCGGGCACCCTCGTCGAGTCCGTACCGACGCCGGTGGGCCGGGTCGCGTACCCGCCGGTGGACTCTCATGTCTACCTGCGAGAGAAGCTCGACTCGATCACAGTCAACTGACAGAAGGCCAACTTTCGTAACCCAACGGTCGCCAGGCGCCCTATCTCGAATCAAGTCCCCCTTCTTACACTGGTGTTGATACACCTCACAGCAGCACATCGGATCGGACCGCGCCGGGGGGAGATGCGGTGCACACAGGGCTGCACGGCCGGGGGGCGCTGTTCGACACGGATCCGCCCGGTCTCGCTCCACGGCTCGTCGGCCTGCGTCCTTACCAGCACCGCTCGACGCCGTACGAGCATCCGAGGGATCTGCCCTTCGTGGTGTTCGCGGGCGGCCGTGGGCTGGGCAAGAGCACGCTGCTGACCGAGCTGCGCGAGGCGTGCAAGGGGCACACCCCGGTCGCGCTGGTCGACGGCGAGGACGGGCAGTTCGCGGCGCCGCCGCCCGAGCGGCCCGCGGAGTCCTGGTCACCGGTCGCGCAGGCGCTCACCACCGTCGCCGAGCAGCTCGCGGAGCCGGTGACGGGCGCCAAGCGGATCAGCTTCCCGCGGCTCGCCGCCGGGCTGCTGGCCGTCGCGGCGAGCGGCTGGAGCGACCGCGACCTGCCGCGCATCCGGCAGGAGGCCGAGCGGATCCTGCTGCTGAACGAGTCCGGCTCCTGGCTCTCCGGCTTCGCGAACCGCTGGGTGAACAAGGTCGTCGCCAAGCTGGTCGCCTCCATGTCCGGTACGGGTCCGGTGCTTGAGCCGATCATCGAGGCCACCCTTGAGGCGTTCTCGGAGGGCGTCTCCCCCACCCACAACCGGCTGCGCCGGGCGGCCACCTGGTACCGCGACTACCCGAACGCGGGCGGCAACCCGAAGCTGGGGCTCATCCTGCTCTCCCGGCACTTCAGGGCGGGCGGCAACTCCCGTACGCACGCCGAGCGTTATCTCGTACGAGCGCTGCTGGCGGACCTCGACGACGCGTACACAGGGGCCCTTCAGCGCTCGCACCGGCTCGGGCGTCCGGTCGTCCTCGTCGACAACGTGCAGGAGCCCGCGGGGCTGGGGCTCATGGAGTCGGTGCTGCGGGACCGCGCCGAGGGCATCGCCGACCAGGTCGTCTTCTTCGCCTCCCTGCGCGGGTACGGCCATCCGGCGCTCCGCAACGCCGTCCGCCGCACCCTGCCCGACGTGGCCAGGCGCTGCGACTGGACGCCGGACACCTCGCCGTCCTCGCGCGCGCTCCTCGTGTCGCTGCCGCCGCTGTCCCCGGACGACACCCTGCACATCGTGGGCGCCAGCTGCCTCGACCTGCCGGTGCCCCCGCAACTCCCGCACGCCACGCACCGGTTGACCGGCGGCAGCCCGCTCGGTATCGCCGTGCTCGCCGCCTCGGCCCGGCAGAACCTGCCCGGGGCCGCCACCCTCGGCGCGCTGCTCACCGCCGACGTGGCACTGCTGGAGGACCGCGACGGGCGGGTCGCCTACCAGGAGCTCCTGGACCGGCTGGTGCCAGGCGGCCGGCTGGACGAACTGACCGTGCTCGCCGCCGCGCACGACCCCGACTCGGCGCGCGCACTGGCGCAGGCCCGGCTGCCGGACGACTTCGGCGCGTCGGGCGTACTGGAGCTGGAGGCGCGGCTCGCCGAGGAGGGCTGGCCCGGCGCCGCGGACCAGTTCGTCGGCGACTCGTTCCTGCGGGCGCTCCTGCTGCTGCGACTGCACCACCGCGACCCCGGCCACGAGGAGTGGCGGGCCACGCACCGCACCCTCATCGACCACTACACCGACCCGCCCGGCGGCGACGACCCCGGCCGGGCCCAGTACCGGCTGCACCACGAACTCGCCCTGGGGAACGCGGATCCGGCGGTCGCCTACCTCCGCGACACCTTCCACCGGGCGGACACCCGCACCTGGCTGTCGGCGCTGGTCTTCATCGCCTCCGCGCCCTACTACCACGCCCATGATCCGGACGGCCGCGACTTCGACGGCCACGACCACCGCACGTCCGTCGCGCTCGGCCGCACGGACGCCGCGCAGACCCCGCCGACCGGTGTGGACCCCGTACTGCACCTGCGGGTACGACGGCTCCTGCACTCCGTCTGGCAGTCGACCGACCCGCTGGTGCTGCCGGACACACAGGTGACCGACCGGCTGCGGTTCGAGCTGGAGCAGCTGTCCAATCTGCGGCCCGCGGGCAACGCCCTGCTGTGGCGGGCCTCCAGGGACTGGCCGGCGGACGCTCTCGCCGGCCGGCCCTTCCGCATCCCGGGCGACGAGGACGAGACCCGCTCATGAGACAGGACGGGGGCCGGTGATGGCGCGCTTGTGGGTGTGGCTGCGCGAGGACGTCTGGGAGATCAAGTTCCGGCGGATCATCGCCCTGGCGCTGGCGGCGGCGCTCGTCGCCCTCGGCGTCTGGGCCGGTACGACGCTCGCGAAGGAGGACCGTTCGTGCGCGCCCGGGGTCGAGCGCCCCGAGGGCAGCGACGAGTGCGTGGGCGTCTCCGCGACCTCCTACGACTGGGACCGCTCCCAGTTCACCGAGGCCGTGAAGGCGATCGACACGGAGAACAGGAGCCTGAAGAAGGGCGCTTACGTCACCGTCGCCCTGCTCGAACCCTTCACGGCGACCGACGAGGACAACCTCGGGGACGCGCTGCACGAGCTCCAGGGCGCCTACCTCGCCCAGTACCGGGCCAACCACCACTCCAACGACCAGACCCCCAAGATCCGGCTCGTACTGGCCAACCCCGGTGCCACCGGCGAACAGTGGCGGCACACGGTCGGCCGGCTGGCGTCGATGGTGAACGGACCCGACCGGCTGCGCGCGGTGACCGGCGTCGGACTGAGCACCGAGAACAACAAGAAGGCCGTCAGGGAGCTCACCCGCCTCGGCATCCCGGTGATCGGCTCCTCCATCACGGCCGACGACCTCGCCAACGGGCAGGACGGCAAGGACCCTTACCCCGGGCTCGCCCGGGTCTCGCCCACCAACACCGACGAGGCCCGTGCCCTCGCCTCCTTCGCCGACGTCTCTCCCGGCAAGGCGCTCCTGGTGTACGACAAGCCGGGCGACCCCTACTCGCGCACGCTCCAGGAGTCGTTCGCGAAGCTGCTCAAGGGCTCGCCGTACCAGCCGCAGCCGTTCACGCCGCCCGACGACCGCAGCGAGGAGGGCACGACCGCCAACACCTTCCGGCAGATCACCCATCTCGTCTGCGACACCGCGCCCGCCACCGACACCATCCTGTTCGCCGGCCGGCACACCCAACTGCGGCAGTTCATCAACGCGTTGGGCGACCGCGGCTGCCAGGACCGCGCCTTCACCCTGCTCACCGGCGACGAGGGTTCGTACCTCACCGGCGACAAGGCCCTGGACCGCACCGCCCTCACCCACCGCGTCTCCGTGCGGTACACCGCGCTCGCCCACCCGGACGCCTGGCTCGCGAAGGACGCGCCGAAGAGCGGCGGCAGCGCCGCCGACGCGAAGGTGCTCGACGCACTGCTCGCCGACAGTGAGCGCAAGCCCGTCGGCCCCATCGGCGAGGTCTCCCTTGAGGACGGCCAGACGATCATCGCGTACGACGCCATGACGCTCGCCGTCCAGGGCATCCGCGAGGCCACCGCCGACGGCGCCACGGTGCCGCCCATCGCGGACGTCGCCAACCAGTGGACCCTGACGAAGGGTTCGCAGAAGGTGAACGGCGCGAGCGGCTGGATCTGCCTGGACGTGCACGGCAACCCCTACGACAAGGCCGTACCGATCGTGGAACTGACCCCGGAGGGCAAGGCCCGCTTCGTGGAGATCGCCTGGCCGGAGAGGACCCCGCCGCCGAAGGAGTGCCTGCCTCCGGCCCAGTAGTCCGCCGGGTCCGTCACGCTGACGGCCAGCTCCGCAGCGCCATGTCGGCGACGAGCTGGAGGTCGTCGCGGCCGGCGCCGCCCGCGGCCTGGACGGCGATGCCGTTCGCCACGGTCATGAGGTAGCGGGCGAGCAGTGCGGCGTCGGTGCCGGGGGGCAGGTCGCCTTCGTCGACGGCTCGCCGGAACCGGTCTCTGAGGTCGATGACGGCGTCCTCGCGCCAGGCGACGAGGGTCTCGCGGGCGTTGCGTCCCGGCTCACCGGCGGCGAGGGCGCCCTGGACGCCGAGGCATCCGCTGGGGCAGCCGGGGCGGGTGGTGGCCCGGACCGAGCCGTCGAGGAACGCGGTGGCCACCTCCCGGGCGGTCGGTTCCCGCAGGGCACGGGCACCGTACGAGGCGGGGACCCGCGTGTAGCGCTCCAGGGCCTTGCGGAACAGCTCCTCCTTGTTGCCGAAGGCCGCGTACATGCTCGTGCGGGTGATGCCCATGGCGCTGGTCAGGTCGGCGAGGCTCGCGCCCTCGTAGCCCTGTTCCCAGAAGACCCGCATCGCCTGTTCGAGGGCTTCCTCGGCGTCGAACCCTCTCGGCCGGCCGATCGGCGCCCGTCGACTCGTCTCCATGCGAGCGATCCTACTCCTTCCGTACCGGTCGATACAGATGTGCTACGTTCCCTTTCAGTACCGATCGGTACGGAACTTTGTGGAGGTAGTTCGCATGGGACAGTTCGAAGGCAGGACCGCCGTCGTCACCGGCGGCAGCAGCGGGATCGGTCTGGCCACCGCGGTGCGGCTGGCGGCCGAGGGCGCGCACGTGTTCATCACCGGCCGGCGCAAGACCGAGCTGGACGCGGCCGTCGAGACCATCGGGCAGGCGTCGGCGACCGCTGTGGCCGGCGACATCGCGAACCTGGCCGACCTCGACCGGCTCTACGACGCGGTCCGCGCCCGCGGCCGGGGCCTGGACGTGCTGTTCGCCAACGCCGGCGCCGGGTCGTTCGCGACGCTGGAGCAGGTCACCGAGGAGCACTTCGACCAGACCTTCGACGTCAACGTCCGCGGCACGCTGTTCACGGTGCAGAAGGCGCTCCCGCTGCTCAACGAGGGCGCGTCGGTGATCCTCAACTCCTCGGTGCGCGCCGACGACGGGGTCACGGCGTTCGGCACGTACGCGGCCTCCAAGGCGGCGATCCGCTCCTTCGCCCGGACCTGGGCCAACGAGCTCAAGGACCGGGGCGTCCGGGTCAACGCGATCTCCCCGGGCACCATCGACACCCCGGGACTCGACGGCGCGGTCGCGGCGCAGGAGACACCCGTCACCAAGTCGCAGTTCACCGCGGGCGTCCCGCTGGGCCGGGCGGGCCGCGCGAGCGAGGTCGCCGACGCGGTGGTCTTCCTCGCCTCCGGGCAGAGCAGTTTCATCCTCGGAGCCAACCTGTACGTCGACGGCGGCGAGAACCAGTTCTGACCCGCGGGCGGCGTCCGCACCGCCGCCCGCCCGGAACGCCGAAGGCCGGTTCCCCCGACTCGCGTCGCGGGAACCGGCCTTCGCCGGTCTGCGCCGGGTTCAGACCCCGGCGTAGGAGTGCTTGCCGGTGACGAAGATGTTGACCCCGTAGTAGTTGAAGAGGAAGCAGGCGAAGGCGATCAGCGCGATGTACGCGGCCTTGCGGCCCTTCCAGCCGGCCGTGGCACGCGCGTGCAGATAGCAGGCGTAGGCGACCCAGGTGATGAACGCCCAGGTCTCCTTGGGGTCCCAGCCCCAGTAGCGGCCCCACGCGTCGCCGGCCCAGATCGCGCCCGCGATGATCGTGAAGGTCCACAGCGGGAAGACGGCGGCGTTCACCCGGTAGGAGAACTTGTCGAGGGAGGCCGAGGCGGGCAGCCGCTCCATGACGGAGGTCGCGAACCGACCCGGCTTGCCTCCGCTCGCCAGCTTGTTCTCGTAGCTGTCCTTGAAGAGGTACATCAGGGTGCCGACCGCGGCCACGTAGAAGACGGCGCCGCACAGGATCGCGGTCGAGACGTGGATGTAGAGCCAGTACGAGTGGAGCGCGGGAACCAGCTGGTCACTCGCGGTGTAGAGGACGGTGACGGCCAGGCCGAGGTCGAGCAGGACCGAGGTGACCAGCGGAAGTCCGAGCCAGCGGATGTTCTTCTTCAGCGCCAGCATCACCAGGTACACCGTCACGGCGACGGTGGAGAAGGTGATGTTGAACTCGTACATGTTGCCCCACGGCGCCCGCTGCACCGACAGCGCGCGCGAGACGACACCGGCCGCCTCGACGGCCCAGGCGACGACGGTGAGGGAGACGGCGATACGGCCGTAGAGGTCGCCCTGCACGTCCCCGCCGTGCGCCCCGGGCCCGTCGGGCACGTCACGCGTGCCGGAGGCGGACCGGGTGACGACCTGCGGCCGCTCCAGGACCGCGGTACCGCCCGCCTTCTTGACCGTGACCGCGGGAGCCGCCGCCTTCTGCGGCGAGGTCAGCGCGGCGGCCGTACGGGCCACCTTGCTGCGGCTGCCGAAGATCCACTCGGCGATGTACGTGAAGAAGGCCAGGGTGTAGACGGCCATCGACGAGTAGATCAGCGTGTTGCTGACGTTGGCGAGGTGTTCGTTGGTGGTCGCGGCCAGGTTGGTGGCGGTGGCGGCGAGATCGGTTGCGGCAGCGGGATTCACTGCTTCTCAGCCCCTTCGGCGGCAGATGCGGCAGATACGGAGGGTTCGGCGTCGGGGTGTGCCTCGGCGTCGGGTTCGGCGTCGTCGGGCTTCTCGACTTCGTCGGGCTTGCCGGGCGCCGTGGGCGCCCGTTCGTGCACGAGCGCGGCCAGGTCGCCGAGTTCCTCGGGAAGTTTCGTGGACTCGCTGCGGCCCAGGCCCGCCATCTCGACGACGGTGACGCCGTCGGCGCCCCTGACGGCCCGCACCCAGACCCGGCGGCGCTGGATGAAGAGCGACCCGGCGAGCCCGAAGATCGCGGTGAAGGCCCCGACCAGCGCCCAGTCGCTGCCGGGCTGCTGGGTGACCTGGAAGCCGGCCCACTCCTTGATGTCCTTCTCGAAGGTGATCGAGCCGGCGCCGTTCGGCAGCGTCATGGTCTCGCCGGGCGCCAGCCTCGACTTGAGGATCTCGCCCTTCGCGTCCTTGAACTGCTTCATCTCGGAGGTGTCCAGCTGGTACACGTTCTGCGGAAGCCCCGAGTCGACCCCCAGGCTGCCGTGGTACCCGGACAGCGCGAGCACCGGGTCCTTCAGCGCGGGGAACTGGGAGAACATGTCGCCCGCGCCGGCGCCCGCGAAGGTCGGCACGAAGAAGGCGGCGAAGCCGAGCTGCTCCTTGCCGCCCTTCGCGTTCCGGTAGCCGTCCATCACCTTGATCGCGCCCTGCGAGGTGACGTTCGAGTCGAGCGGCAGCATCGGCACGGGCTCGGAGTAGACGACCTTGCCCCTGCCGTCCCGGACGGTGACGACGGGCGCGTAGCCGTGGCTGACCAGGTAGACCTTCGAGTCGCCGATCTCCAGCGGCTCGTTGACCTTGACCGTGGTCCGCTTCTCCTTGCCGTCGGCGCCCACGCTGTAGGTGATGTCGGCCTGGTAGGTACGCGGGGTGCCCTTGTTGGGGCCCGACTCCTCGTAGGTGCCGGTGAAGCTCTTCAGGTCGAAGCTGAACGGCGTGAGGTTGTCGGTGGAGAAGAGGTTGCCGGACTTGAAGTCGTCGTAGGACAGCAGCGTGTTGGAGAAGCCGTCGCCCTCGACGACCAGTTTGTTGCCCTCGGACTTGAAGAGCTGGCCCCAGGCGAAGGCGACCAGCATCACGACCAGCGCGATGTGGAAGAGCAGGTTGCCGGTCTCGCGCAGATAGCCCTTCTCGGCGGCGACGGCGTCCCCGGCGACGTGCGCCCGGAACCGCCGCTTGCGCAGCACCGTGAGGGCTGCCTCGCGGACCTGCTCCGGCTCCGCCTCGGTGCGCCAGGTCGCGTACGCCGGCAGCCGGTCGAGCCGCCTGGGCGCGCCCGGCGGACGGCCGCGGAGCTGCCCGACGAACTGCCAGGTGCGCGGCACGATGCAGCCGATGAGGGAGACGAAGAGCAGGATGTAGATCGCCGAGAACCACACCGAGCTGTAGACGTGGAACAGGCCGAGCCGGTCGTAGACGGGCCCCAGCACGCTGTGCGCGTCCTTGAAGTCCTGCACCTTCGCCGCGTCGGTCCCGGACTGCGGGATCAGCGAGCCGGGGATCGCCCCCAGCGACAGCAGGAAGAGCAGGAGCAGCGCGACCCGCATGGAGGTCAGCTGCCGCCAGAACCAGCGGGTCCAGCCGAAGACCTCGCGCCCGGTCCAGGCCAGCCGGCCCGCCACGCCGGGCTTGCGCACGCCGCCGAAGGAGCCGGGTACGACGGTGTCGACGGGGGCGGTGGAGAGCTGGGATCCGGCCGCGCCGAGTTCACCGTCGGCGCTCACCCCGACGTGCCGGCTGGCGGGCACGGGCGCGGGGTCCGCCGTCTCTTCGCCGCTGTCGGTCGCCGTCCTGCCGGTGTCCGCCGTCTTGCCGGTGTCAGTCGTGCTCATCGATCAGATCCCTACCGTGAAGCCTTCGGACCAGACCTGCATCTGCTGAACGAGGCTGTCCCACGCGCCGGTCAGCAGCAGGAGGCCGGTCACGATCATCATGCCGCCGCCGATGCGCATCACCCACGCGTAGTGGGCCTTGACCCAGCCGAAGGCGCCGAGCGCCTTGCGGAAGGCGACCGCGGCGAGGACGAAGGGCACTCCGAGACCGGCGCAGTACGCGACGGTCAGTATGGCGCCTCGGCCCGCGCTCGCCTGCTCCATCGACAGGGCCTGTACGGAGGAGAGCGTGGGCCCGATGCACGGGGTCCAGCCGATCCCGAAGAGGGCACCGAGGAGCGGCGCGCCGAGCAGTCCGGTCACCGGCCGCCTGTGGAAACGGAACTCGCGCTGGGTGAGCCAGGGCATCATCCCCATGAAGAAGACGCCCATGAGGACCATGAGGACGCCGAGCACCTTGGACAGCGTGCCCTGGTGCTCGTACAGCGTCGAGCCGAAGTAGCCGAACAGCGCCCCGCCGGACACGAACACGACGGTGAAGCCGAGCACGAACAGGCTCGCCCCGACCACCATCCGCCCCCGTCTGGCCTCTGCCAGATCGGTGCCGCTGACCCCCGTGACGTAGGAGAGGTAGCCGGGCACGAGCGGCAGCACGCAGGGCGAGAAGAAGGAGATGAGCCCGCCGAGTACGGCGATCGGCAGGGCGAGCAGCAGCGCGCCGTCGTAGACGGTCTGGTTCGTGCCGGTCGGCGCGGCGAGGGTGGTGGCGAGGTGCGCGGAGGACGCGAGGTCGGTGGACGCGGCGAGGAGGGACACGGCAGGTCACTTCTCCGCGAGGACGGGAGCGAGCATCTCGCGCAGCTTGTCTTCACTGAGGGCCTGAAGGGTGCGGGCCGCGATCTTGCCGTCCCGGTCGATGATGAGCGTCGACGGGATCGCCTGCGGGTTCAGCGTGCCCTTCTTGAAGCGGAGCATCAGCTTGCCCGTGGGGTCGTACAGGCTCGGGTACGTGACCCCCTGCTCCTCCTCGAACGCCTTGGCCGGGGCGGTGCTGGGGTCGCGGGTGTTGATGCCGACGAACTGCACGCCCTGGTCCGCGGTGTCCTTGGCGACCTTGACGAAGTTGGGTGCCTCGGCGCGGCACGGCGGGCACCAGGATCCCCACACGTTGAGGACGACGACCTTGCCCTTGTAGTCGGCGACGTCGAGCTGCTCGCCGTCGACGGTCTTGCCGGAGAGGTCGGGCGCGTCGGTCCGTTCGCCCTTGGCGACGGTGGCGATGCCGTTCTTGCCCGCGACGAAGTTGGTGTTGCCCGAGCCGCCGGACGTCCCCCCGGAACCGCACGCGGACAGGGCGAGGGCCGCGACGGCGGCTCCGGCGGTCAGCAGTGCGGTGCGACTACGGGTGCGGTTCGAACGCTGGTCGGCGCGGCAGGCAGCACTCATGTGAAAAGTTTCGCATGTCCGTTCCGGGGATCTTGCGCACCCCCCTTGCGGGCGGAAACCCGCATATCAGGCGGCCTCCCCCGGCCCCCGTTCCGTCCCCGTGCCCGCACCGGTCCCCGTGCCCGTGCGGGTGCCCGCGCCCGCGCCGCCGAGGAATGCCTTCCAGCCGCCGGCCGGCTCCTGCCCCACGTCCAGCGACTGGAGCCCCGCCACCACCTCGGGCTTCTGCACGTCCACCCAGTCCACGAACTCGCGGAAGGAGACGAGCCGTACGTCCGCGCCCTTCTCCTTCTCGCGCGCGATGTGCTTGAAGGCGTTCTCGACGGCGTCCATGTAGATGCCGCCGTTCCACTCCTCGAAGTGGTTGCCGACGAAGAAGGGTGCCCGGTTCGTCTCGTACGCCCGCTTGAATCCGGCGATGTAGGACTCGGTCGCCTGGGTGCGCCAGGCCGGGTGGCGGTAGGCGGGGGCGTTGGTCGAGTTGACCGACTGGTTGGCGAGGATGTTGTAGTCCATCGACAGCACCTCGAAGCCGCGTCCCGGGAAGGGCATCGCCTGGAGCGGCAGGTCCCACAGCCCCTGGCGCTTGCGCGGCCAGACCTGGAGGCCGCCGGACGAGGAGGCGTCGTAGCGCCAGCCGAGCTCCCTGACGGTGGGCAGCAGGTTCCCCTGGCCCAGCAGACAGGGGGTGCGGCCGCCGATGAGTTCCTTGTCGTAGTCGAAGGGCAGCGCGGGCAGGTCGGTCCAGCCGCTGTTGGTCCGCCACTCCTTGACGAAGGCCTTCGCCTGGTCGATCTCGCTGCGCCACTGCGCGGGCGTCCAGTTGGCGACGGTGCCGCGGCCGGAGCAGAAGTGGCCGTTGAAGTGCGTGCCGATCTCGTGGCCCTCCAGCCAGGCCTGCCTCAGGAGTTTCAGCGTGGTCCTGATGTGGTCGTCGGTGAGATAACCGATGTCCGAGGCGCCCCGGGGGTTGTTGGGCGGCGAGTACAGGCGCTTCTTCGACTCCGGCAGCAGGTACAGCCCGGAGAGGAAGAACGTCATGTGGGCGTCGTGGTCCCTGGCGAGTTCGAGGAAGCGGGAGAAGAGACCGGTCCCGACCTCTCCGGCGCCGTCCCAGGAGAAGACCACGAACTGCGGCGGGGTCTCGCCGGGTTCGAGCGGCACCGGTTCCGCGATCCGGCCGGGCTGCCTTCCGGTGAACGCGGTGGAGCCGTCACCGAGGGGGTGTTCGGGAGCGCCGGGATGCTCGGGAGCGCCCGGCCGTCCCCCGCCCTGGGGGCCGTCCCCGTGCCCCGCGCTCTGCTGTCCCGCGGAACCACAGGCCGCGAGTCCCAGCCCGGCCGCGGCGCCCGCTCCGAAACCGATCATTCCCCTGCGACTGATGTCCCGCATCGCGTCTCCGCTCCCTCGCGCCTTCTCGGTCGGCTCGGGCCGACATCTCATGAGAGGGCGCGAGGAAGACGGGGGTTCCGACAAACTCGCGCATATTCAGCTGTTTTTACGAAGATACGCTCAGATGACGGTAATCCACACGCTAAGTGACGACGCGTACACCTTGCCCGGCTATGCGCCGAACGCCTTGTCCTTGCCCTTCACCGGCTTGGCACCCGCGAGGAGATGGGCGGGTACGAGATCGCGGGCGGGCTCGGTGTAGCCGACGGAGACGATCTTGTCACCGCGGTAGGTGAAGGTCGTCAGGGAGGCCAGCGTGCACTGCCGCTTGCGCGGGTCGTGCCACAGCCGGCGGCGCTCCACGTACGAGCGCACGATCCAGATCGGCAGCTGGTGCGAGACACAGACCGCCTCGTGCCCACGGGCCGCGTCCTTCGCGGCGTCCAGCGCCCCCATCATGCGGACGACCTGGTCCACGTACGGCTCGCCCCAGGACGGCCGGAAGGGATTGACGAGGTGCTTCCAGTTCTCGGGGCGCCGCAGCGCGCCGTCGCCCACGCCGAAGGTCTTGCCCTGGAAGACGTTCTCCGCCTCCAGAAGCCGGCCGTCGGTCGCCAGGTCGAGTCCGTGCGACTTGGCGATGGGCGTCGCGGTCTCCTGCGCCCGCTCCAGCGGCGAGGAGACGACATGGGTGACGTCCCGCGACGCGAGGTGCTCGGCGACCCGGTCGGCCATCTGCCGCCCGAGGTCGGAGAGGTGGTACCCGGCCAGCCGCCCGTAGAGGACGCCGTCCGGGTTGGCGACCTCCCCGTGCCGCATCACGTGTACGACGGTGATGTCCTCGTTGCGCTCGCTCATGCCGTGGCCTCCGCTGCTGCCCGTGCCGCCGCCGGAAGGGCGTCGGCGATCCGCTGAATCGCCCGGTCGTCGTGGGCGGTGGAGACGAACCAGGACTCGAACGACGAGGGCGGCAGGTACACGCCCTGCGCCAGCATCGACTGGAAGAAGGCGGTGAACCGGAAGGACTCCTGCGCCTTCGCGTCCTCGTAGTCGCGCACCTCACGTCCCGTGAAGAAGACGGAGAACATGTTGGAGGCGTTCTGCAGCCGGTGGGTCACACCTTCTTTACTGAGCGCCTCCGTGACGAGACCGCGGATCTGCGCGCTGACCGCGTCGACCTTCTCGTACGCGGCGTCGTCGAGCAGCCGCAGCTGCGCGAGCCCGGCGGCGGTGGCGACCGGGTTCCCCGAAAGGGTGCCCGCCTGGTACACCGGCCCCGCGGGCGCCAGGTGGCCCATGACGTCGGCGCGACCGCCGAAGGCCGCGGCCGGGAAGCCGCCGCCCATGACCTTGCCGAAGGTCATCAGGTCGGGCCTGACCCCGTCGATGCCGTACCAGCCGGCCCTGCTGGTACGGAACCCCGTCATCACCTCGTCGGAGATGAACAGGGCGCCGTTCTTGGCGCAGGCGTCCTTGAGGCCCTGGTTGAAGCCGGGCCTCGGCGGCACGACGCCCATGTTCCCGGGCGAGGCCTCGGTGATCACGCAGGCGATCTCGCCAGGGTGCGCGTGGAAGGCGGCCTGCACGGCCTCGAGGTCGTTGTAGGGCAGGACGATGGTGTCGCCGGCCTGGGCACCGGTGACGCCGGGGGTGTCGGGCAGCGCGAAGGTGGCCACCCCGCTCCCGGCCGCGGCGAGCAGCGAGTCGACGTGACCGTGGTAACACCCGGCGAACTTGATGACCTTGGCCCGCCGGGTGAACCCGCGCGCGAGCCGGATGGCGGACATGGTCGCCTCGGTGCCGCTGGAGACCAGCCGGACCTGCTCGACGGGCTCGACGCGGGCGACGATCTCCTCGGCCAGCGTGACCTCGCCCTCACCGGGCGTGCCGAAGGACGTGCCCCGCGAGACCGCGTCCTGGATGGCGGCGATGACGTCGGGCTGAGAATGCCCGAGAATCATCGGCCCCCAGGAGCAGACGAGATCGACGTACTCCCTCCCGTCGGCGTCCGTCAGGTAGGGACCGTTACCGGACACCATGAACCGGGGCGTACCGCCCACGGCTCGGAACGCGCGTACAGGAGAATTCACGCCACCTGGCGTGACGACGGCCGCACGGTCGAATAGAGACTGCGATGCTGGGGCTTCATAGGGATAAGGCAGTTCGGTCATGACCTGCGACGTCTCCGACTCCGGGGGGCTAGTGACCTACTCAGGGTAGGCCAGCGGCTTCCGGCCGCCGCGGGCACGCGGGACGGGCGCCACGGGCACGCCACAGGCACACGGGACGCGACGGCGTGAACGCGGGAGCCCCGATTCACGTACGGAAGATCCCAGCCATCGCACGGACGGCGGGCCGACGCTCGGTACGACAAACGGGCGGCGGCCTTCGGGCATCTGCGAAACTGGGGCCTGGTACGGACAGCTCCAATGAACGATGGTGTTCAGCGGGCGAAGATCCTGCGGACAGGTGTTTCAGCGCACGTTTCGGCGTGCGGCCGTGGGGGAGGTCACTGTCACGATGATCGGGTTGCGTGACGGGGGTCGCGCGCCTTAGAAAAGCAGTCGGGTGGAGATATGCATCGCGGTGGCGGACTGGGCGAGGGGACCGACGACCTCGGTCCTCGGCGTGCCCGCGGGGGAAAGCACCGACGCGAGGCGGAGGAGGCGGCCGGGGCCAGAGCCGGCCAGGAACCCGAGCGTGCCGCCCGCAGGATCGAACGACTGGGCGCAGGGAGCGGGAATGGTGGCCGGGTGGGGGTGACGTACAAATACTTCGGCGCGCCCGACGGTGCGACGGCGGCCCGCGTCCCGATCTCGATGCGCCCCGAGGAACTCGGCGGCGACGAGCTCGGGATGAACGGCATGTTCACCAAGATCAAGCCGGAGACCATGGCAGCCATGGTCCTCACCGGCATAGAGGGCGTCCCCCTCAACAAGGTGCCCCCGCTCGAACTCGTCGTCCTCCACCCCGACTACGCCGTCGTCAAACTCCCCATGACCGTCGTCGACCCCCTCCGGGGCATAGGCGAGGAAGCCGTCGGCGCGGCCGCGTTCATCTGGTCGACGGTCCCGGACCGCGGGGGCCCGCGGGACGCGTTCAACGTGTACCAACTGCTGCACGAGTGGCAGGACTTCAGCCATCGGTTGCATGAGGCGGGGCATCAGCCGTACTGCCTGGTGTGGCCGTGAGCTGAGGTATCACTTTCCGTGGTGGGCGGGGTCTTCGGGCCTCGCCTTTTTCATGGGGCGGGAGCGGTGGGAGGCGGCCGGGGCCAGGGGGGACGGCGAGGCCGGGTCGCCGGGGCCGAACGGGTTCGTCGACGGGTGGGGTGGGCGCCGTTAGGGTGAGTCGGCGCTCCGGTCCGGTCGCGCGCGGCGGATTTTTCTAGGTGCAGAGGTGTAGCGAGCGTATGAAGCGACCTGGGCGGCTGTGGAAGACATCGGAAGTGGGAAGCCGGCTGGCCGCGTCCCTCGCCCTGGCGCGCCCCGCGCAGGGGAACTCCCCGACGCAGCTGCTGCGCAGGGCGGCCTCGCACGACGCGATATGGCTGGCTGCCGCGGCCGTGCTCGGGGTGTCGGACGGCAGGACCGCCCGCCGGGCCGCGCTGCGGGGCGTCGGCGCGGTGGCGATCGTCGCGGTGATCAATCACACGCTGGGCAAACCGGCCGCCCGCAGCGCCCGCCCGGTCCTCGACGCGTTCCCCGGGCTCTTCCCCCGGCCGGACACCGCGTCCCTCCCGTCGAGCCCGATGGCGGCGGCCGCCGCCTTCGCCTCGGGGGTCGCCCTGGAGTCGCCCCGGCACGGCCTCGCCGTCCTGCCCTTCGCCGCGGGGCTGGCCTACGTCCGCGGCAGCGGAGGCGTCACCCACCGGGGCCGGGCCGCGGCGGGGATGGTCGTCGGAGTGGGCGCGGCACTGCTCACCTGCCGTTGGTGGCCGGTGAAACCGGAGGCCGCGGCGGCCGCCGCGCCCCCGCGCAGACCGGCCCCCGCGCTGGCCGACGGCAAGGGCCTGCATCTGCTGGTCAACCCGGCCTCCGGGATCTCCTGGAGCAAGGACACCGCCGAGACCCTGGGCACCATGCTGCCCCGCGCCTCGATAACCGTCCTGGAGCCCGGCGACGACCTGCTGAGCCTCCTCGACGAGGCGGCTCAGCGCGCGGTCGCGGAAGGCGGGGCGCTGGGGGTGTGCGGCGGCGACGGGACCGTCAACGCGGGCAGTACGACCGCCGCCCGCCACCGGGTGCCGCTGGCCGTCTTCCCCGGCGGCACGTTCAACCACTTCGCCGTTGACCTCGGCAACCAGACCATGGAGGACGTGGTCCGCGCGATACAGGCGGGCGACGCGGTCACCGCCGACGTTGGCCGGGCCTCGTCCCCCGAGGGCCCGGGGACCCGCCCCGAGGAGGGCGCGCCGAACGCCTCCCCCGCCGGTTCCGCTGACCCCGAGGAGGGGCCCGGCCAGCAGTTCTTCCTCAACACCTTCAGCATCGGGGTGTACTCCGAGCTGGTGCACGCCAGGGAGCGGCTGGAGAAGCGCATCGGGAAGTGGCCGGCGCTGGCCGTGGGCCTCGCCAAGGTCCTGGCCACCGGCAGCCCGCTCTCGGTCGTCATCAACGGCCGCCCCCGCAGGATCTGGCTGCTCTTCGCGGGCAACGGGATATATCACCCGGCCGGTTTCGCCCCGACCTACCGCACCCAGCTCGACGACGGCCTGCTCGACGTCCGCGCCGTGGAGGCCGGCACCCCGCTGGCCCGCACCCGGCTGCTCCTCGCCGTCCTGACCGGCACCCTGCACAACTCCCGGGTGCTGACGACCGCCCAGGTACGCCGGCTCGACCTGGAGGTCCTGCGGGGCGAACCGCACTTCGCGTACGACGGAGAGGTCACGGACGCCACCTACCGGCGCCTGGTCCTCGACAAGATCCCCAAGGCGATCACCCTGTACCGCCCCGCCGACCAGGAGCAGTGGCTGCGCTGACACCCGCCGTCCTACGTCACTCGACCGTCACTCGACCATCACTCGACGCCCAGGTCGGGAGCGGCACGCATGGACGACTGAGAGCGGGGCACCCGGAGGCAGCACAAGCAAGAATCCAGCTGACGTAAAGATTGGAACCGACATGATTGCCCTGGGCGTCATTCTCCTCATACTCGGCCTGCTGCTCGGTGTCGGCATCCTGACAACCGTCGGCGGAGTACTCGTCGTCGTCGGCGCGGTCCTGTGGATCCTCGGCGCGAGCGGGCGCGCGGTCGGCGGCCGAAAGCACTATTTCTAGGAGCCGCCCCTCACGCGGTCACCCGGCGACGCGAACACACGGCGGAGCAGGAGTCCGGGCGAGGACTCGAAGGCGGAGTCCGTTGCCTGCCCTGCCGACCTAGGCAGCCTGAGCACGGCCTGGCCCCCGATACCCCAGTCGGGCGGCCCGGGCTCGCTCCGGGACCGTGGTTCGGGACGTCTACCCTGTGCGGATGCTGGCCTACGCCCCCGCCGCACTCCTCTTCGGCGTCTTCTGTGTACGCGTGCTGCGGGAGCGCCGCAGATTCGGCAACGCCGTGCTCCTCGGGCTCGCCGTACTCTGCGCGCTGGCGGCCTGGACGCTCCAACTGGCCCGGTCGGACTCGACTTCGGGCCTTGTCGTCGCCTGGTCGCTCGTGGGCCTGGGATCACTGGCCGTCCTCGTACTGACGTGTTTCCTGTTCCTCAACGGCCTCCAGATGGTGCGCAAGGAGGGCAGGAGCCCTTCCAACCTCCTTTCGCTGCTGGCCGCGTTGGCCATCCTCGCCGTGATCGCACTGCTGATCACGGCCTTTGTCGTGAGGACCCCCGTACTGACCGGCGTGGCGGCGACCGTCGGAGGCATCGCCCTCTACGTCTCCTTCCTCTTCCTCTGCTTCGTCTGCTACGCGTTCCTCTACGGGCGGTTGCGGGTGCGCCGCGGAGCGGACTACGTGGTCGTGCTCGGCTCGGGCCTGGTCGGCGGCTCCACCGTGCCGCCCCTGCTGGCCAGCCGCCTCAAGCGGGCGCAGGCGGTCCACGCGCGGCTCGCCCGACGTGGCAGCGCCCCGGTGCTCATCACCTCCGGGGGCCAGGGACCGGACGAGGACCTGCCGGAATCCCATGCGATGGCCGACTATCTGACGGCCCAGGGGTTTCCCGCCGACCTGATCGAGCGCGAGGACCGCTCGACGACCACGGAGGAGAACCTCCGGTACAGCAAGGCGATCATGGAGAAGGCGAAGCCGGACTACCGCTGCGTGATCGTCACGAACAACTACCACGCCTTCCGCGCCGCCCTCACCGCACGGCAGATGCGGATCAGGGGCCAGGTGGTGGGGTCGCCCACCGCCGCCTATTTCTGGCCCAACGCGACGATCCGCGAGTTCGCGGCGATCCTCGTCTCCTACCGGTGGACCAACGCGGCGATGTGCTCGCTGCTCGTCCTGGGCGGAGTACTCGCTTGGTGGACGCGGAGCAACGGCACCGGCTGACCTGGGCTCGGAACTCGTCGAACCTGACTTGGAGCCCGTTACGCGTGTACGCCGAGGCCGCCGGAGACGAGCAGGTTGTCGCCCGTGATGTAGCGGGCGCTGTCGGAGGCGAGGAAGGCGACCGCCTCGGCGACGTCGTCCGCGGTGCCGACTCGGCCCAGCGGCACGTCCGCGCCCCAGGCGGCGATCGTGTCCGGGGAGATGCCCAGCTTGGCGTAGGCGGGGGTGTCGATCAGACCGGGGCTCACCGCGTTGACTCGGATACGGCGGGGAGCGAGTTCGATCGCCAGCGCGCGCACGAGGGGCAGGAGAGCGCCCTTGGCGGCGGTCATGGCGGCTCCCAACCCCTCGCCCGCCCCGACCGTGAACACCACGGACGCGCCCTCGTTCAGCAGGGGGAGCGCCTTTTGCAGGGTGAAGAAGCTGCCCTTGACGTTGACGTCGAACAGGGAGTCGAAGGCGGTCTCGTCGGTGGACTCGATCGGGCCGGGACGGGAGATGCCCGCGTTGAGGTGGAGCAGGTCGAGCGAGCCCAGGTGCTTGCGGGCCTGCTCGACGGCCCGGTCGATGTCGGTGAGTGACGCGGCGTCGGCCCGGATGGCGATGACGCCCGGAGGAAGCCCGATGCCATCGAGGCTCTCGGGATTTTCGGGATTCTCAAGGCTTTCGAGCCCGGTGACCATGACGCGGTAGCCCCGCGAGTGGAGCAGTTCCGCGGTGGCCTTGCCGATTCCGCTGGTTCCGCCGGTGATGAGTGCTGTTTTCGCTGTCATGGCTGTTCTCCTCGCTGATGATCCGTCCCTTGGCAGCGTACGTCTACTTGGCAGCGACTGCCAAGTGTCTGCCGAACGCCAGCCTGGCAGACCGGGTTAAGGTGGTGGCATGACGCCGGGAACACAGGGCAGGCAGGGCACGCGGGGAACGCAGGGCGAGGGGGCGTCCGCACCCACGCTGTGGGACCGGACGCGGCAGCTGGCCGCCCAGGAGATCCTGCGAACGGCGTTGCGCCTGTTCAGCGAGCAGGGGTACGAGGCCACGACCATCGCGCAGATCGCCCGCGAGGCCGGCGTCTCCCAGCGCACCCTCTTCCGGTACTTCGGCACCAAGGAAGACCTCGTCGGCGGCAGCCAGGACGAGTTCGTGGCCCTCATGGCGGAAACCATCCGCGAGCAGCCAGCCGACGCGGACGTCTGGGAGGCGTTGCGCGCCGCCCTCAAGGCCGCGCTCTCCCTTCACACGAGCCCCGAGGACGCGCTGGAGCGCTTCCGCCTGGTACACCGAACCGATTCGCTGCGCGCGGCCTACCTGGGCAAGCGCGTGCGCTGCCAGGAGGAACTTCTCCCCCTGCTCGAAGCCAGGCTGAAAACCTCGGAGACGGCCCACGTGCGGGCCCGCGCCATCGCCGCGACCGCGTTCGCCTGCTTCGACGCCGCCACCACGACATGGGTCGAGACCGACGGCCAGGGCGACATCCTGGACCTGTACGACCAGTGCCTGGCGGCGGTCCGCGGCTAGAGGCCATCACCCGGACCTCGCTGCACGACTGGTCGTAGCCGCAGCGGGCCGGATTTCACGGGGCCTGCGGCGGGTCCCCCGCCACCTCCGCCCACACCGTCTTCCCGACGGGCGTACGCGGCAGGGTTCCCCAGCGCGTGGCGAGCACCGCTACCAGGAGCAGGCCCCGCCCGGACTCGTCCTCCGGGCCGGCGACGGTCTCCGAGCCGAAGCGGGGCCGTCGGGTGGACGCGTCGTCGACCTCGATACGGATCAGCCGGGTTCGTACGTCCAGGGTGAGCCGTAGGTGGAAGTCCCGGCCGGGTACGCGGCCGTGCTGTACCGCGTTCGCGGCCAGTTCGGCGACCAGGAGCGAGACCGTGGCGGACGTGTCCGACGCCCGCGGGTAGCCCCACTCCGCCATGCGGCACTCCGTCAGATGCCGGGCGAGCCGGGCGCCCCGCGGTGACGACGTGAACCGCATGGCGAACACGGGGCTCTCGGTCGCCGCGGGTTCCTTCGACGCAGTGCCGTCCATCGCATCCCTTTCGTAGCCGCGAGCACGAGCCGCAGCGTGCGCGAGTCGTGACGTTCCGTACACAAGGGTCGTCAAACGGGCCTACGCTCAACAGGGGATCGAGCCTTACGGCGCGGACCGTAAGGAAGGGAAGTGGCGCCTTGGCCAAGGAAATCGA
Source organism: Streptomyces sp. NPDC088747 (assembly GCF_044751025.1). Classification (NCBI taxonomy): domain Bacteria; kingdom Bacillati; phylum Actinomycetota; class Actinomycetes; order Kitasatosporales; family Streptomycetaceae; genus Streptomyces; species Streptomyces sp. NPDC088747. The sequence continues at coordinate 72,544 of NZ_JBIVKZ010000010.1, read as the reverse complement.
CCCGGAGTCGTCCATGGCGGCCCTCTTCGGCTCGCGGGTTCGGAGACTCCGTACGGCGGCCGGGCTGACCCAGGCGGAGCTCGGCGCCAAGACCCACGTGGTCGCCTCCCGGATCACCCAGATCGAGCGGTGCTCGGGGGCGAAGCCGACCCTTGAACTGGCCCGCGTCCTCGACGAAGTCCTGCGCGCGGACGGGCTGTTGGTGGACCTGTGGCCGTACGTCTACCGGGAGGCGTTCCCCGACTGGTCGCGCGCGTTCATGGCCCACTCGGAGAGGGCCGTCTCCATTCGCGAGTACGGGGCTCACCTCGTGCCCGGCCTCCTACAGACGGAGGAGTACGCGCGGGCCGTACTCAGCGTCGGACTTTCCCTCCAGGGCGAGGAACACCTGGAGGAGCGGGTGTCGGCGCGGCTCGGTCGGCAGGATCGGCTGACCGCAGCCGACCGGCCTGCGCTGTGGGTCGTACTGGATGAGGCCGTGCTACGGCGGCCGGTCGGCGGATGGGCCGTCATGCGAGGCCAGTTGGCGCATGTGCTGGCTACCGCCTCCGACCGTCACATCACAGTGCAGGTGTTGCCGTTCGAGCAGGGTGAGCACGACGTGATGGGCGGCTCGCTGACCATCCTGGAGCTGGCGGACGGCAGCGAGGTCGCCTACACAGAGGGCGCCCACTACGGCCAACTCGTGGAGGAACCGGCCGAGGTCGAGCGCTTCCGGCTGTTTTACGATCGGCTCCGGGCGGCAGCCCTGCCCCCGCTCATGTCGCTCGACATGATCCGATCAGTGATGGAGGGCAACGACCGTGGCGCGAACATCCCGTCCCGAACTGAACGGCGCCGCCTGGCGCAGGAGCAGTCACAGCAATCAGGAGGGCGGCAACTGCGTCGAGGTGGCAACCGGAGCCCCCGGCACCGTCCCCGTCCGTGACAGCAAAGCCCCCGACGGTCCGGCGATCGCCTTCGCGGCGGGCCCCTGGGCGGCGTTCATAGGCGAGTTGAAGAACGGCCGCCACCGGGGCTGAGTCCGCCGGGGTTCGGTCCTGGACTGCGCTTCCGTCCCGCCGAACCCTCGTACGCGGGGGGACGGCGGGCCACGACTCTCCCCCAAGGACCGTATGGGGAAAGAACCAACTACCCTCCCCCACCCACCCGTTCACCCTCAGGGGTGACCCGGTTGCGGAGAGTGGTCGGGGGAGGTTACGTTCCCGACGACAACTCCACACAAACGACGGCCCCCGCCAGGACGGCAATCCTGAACGAGGGCCTGACCGCTCAGGAAGAAGACGCTTCCCGATGGCTGATCCGCAGTCTAACGCGCCCTCACGCGCCGACACCGGAGCTCCGACCTCCGGTGTGATCCACGTCCGCACCCGTCTCACGGCCAACTTCACCGTGATCGCCAACGCCCTCGCGCAGCGGCGCGGCAGCGCGGTCACCGTCGGGGTCGCGGCGTACATCCTCTCGCTGCCCGACGGCTCGATCATCAGCATCGCCGCGCTCTGCGCCCACTTCGACGAGGGCGAGATCCTGATCTCGCGTGCGCTACGGGAGTTGGAGGCGGCCGGATACCTGGAGCGGCGGCGAGAACGCGGCTCTGACGGCCGGGTCCGTACCCGGACGTACTTCCACGACGTACCGCGCGGCCGGAGCGAGCCCACTCCGCCACCCGAACGACCGCTGCGGACGCGGAACTTCGCGGCCAGGAACACCCCCGGCCCCAGCGCGCCCCTCACGGCGGCCCCGGCACCGGCGACCCCCGCACCGGCCCCCGCACACCCGTCGCCCCCTCCCCCGCTGGGACTCGACGACGCCGACCCCCAGGCCGTCGTCGTCCTCGCCTCCCTCCGGATCCTCGACCGCAGACTGGTCCTCTCCCGCCGCGAGGTCGCCGAACTGGCCCCGGCCGTCACCGCGTGGCTCGCCCGGGGGCTCGGCCCCGAGGAGATCACCGGCCTGCTCACCGCCGGTCTTCCCGAGACCTTCCGCTCCCGCCCGGCACGCGTCCTCGCGTACCGCCTGGCCGAAGTCCCCCTCCCGACACCACCCCCGCCGCCCACCACACCGCCCGCCCCCACCCCGCACCCCTGGCAGACCTGCGACGGCTGCGAACGCGCCTTCCGCGCACCGGACCCCACGTCCTGCCGCGACTGCCGCCGCACCTCCACGCCACACACCACCACCGAGGCCACCACCCACCACCACCAGGAAGCCGCCTGATGCTTCACTGGGTGCGTGCCGCCCGGCCCGGCCGACGAAAGGACCAGAGTGGCTCAGCCAGTTCCCGCTGATCGGCCGAAGGCCCTCGCGCCCGCCGTCGCCTCCATGACCGTGCTGGTCGCCGCCGTCATCGTCCATGACCGGGTCGGCAACCGTGTCGTCCTTCTCCAGCGTGGGGAGAACGCCAAGTTCGGGCGGGGGATGTGGGATCTGCCGGTCGGCAAGAGTGAGCCCGGGGAGTCGATCACCGGGACCGCGGTGCGGGAGTTGTACGAGGAGACGGGGATGACGGTGAAGGCGGACGCGTTGCGGGTCGTGCACGTCGTCCACGGGGCGTGGGGTGTCGAGGCGCCCAACGGCTATCTCACCGTCGTCTTCGCCGCGCACGAGTGGGACGGCGAACCCGAGAACCGCGAACCCCTCAAGCACGCCCAGGTCCGCTGGACCGACCTCGGCGCCGTCCCGGCCCCCTTCGTGAAGTCCAGCGCGGGCGCCCTCCGCCGGTATCTGGCCTCGGCCACACCCGAAGTCTCCCTGCACGGCTGGCCGTAGCCACGCTGTGCGGGCCGCTGGCGGTGGGGTTCGTCAGCGAGTGGTGGGCAGGCTACGGGAGCTTGCCGGACGCGGAAGGCCCATGGGCGGTTACTGGCCCGGCTGTCGGCCGTAGGGAGGTGTCTCCCCCGGCGGGGGGCCGTACTGCGGGGGCGGGTAGCCCTGTTGGGGCGGATAGCCGTACGACTGCTGCGGTGGGAACGGTTGTTGCGGGGGGAACGGCTGTTGTGGTGGCGCGTAGCCCGTCGTGACCGTCTTGCGGCCCATGGCTGCGGCGATCGGCCATCCCGTGATCGCCCACAGGCCGCAACTGATGATCGTCAGGAACACGTGCAGGCCGTGGTTGGCGCCGCGCTTCTCGACGTAGCGGTGTGGCTGCTGATGCATGCGTTCTCCCCCTGGAATGGAGAGCCAGCCTGGCACCCGGGTGGCCGCTTCGCGGGGAAACCGGGAGGCTTCAGCCTGTCGAGTGACCACGGGCGTCAGGAGCCGCGCATCCCGAACAGGAAGCGGGTCAACCCGGTTCGCCGTACCAGCAGTTCGTACGCGGTCAGCGTCAGCAGCAGTGAAGCCGCCACGGTCAGGGCGTACTTGACCGGGATCGAGGCGTCCATGCCGACCACGCCGTACGCGACGGCCACGACGACCGGCTGGTGGAGGACGTACAGCGGCAGTGCGCCGACGCCCAGGTAGAGGAACAGCCGGCTTCGTCCGCTGTCCCCGGCCGGCCGGGTCGCGGGCCTCGCGCGCCGGTCCAGCAGCCCGACGATGCCCACGATCCAGCACCAGCCCGCCGCGCCGAACAGCGCGCGCGTGACGGTCGCGAGGGCCGTCGGGTCGGTGAAGGCGTCGTCCGCCGTCATGAAACCGGGCGCGCAGGCGGCGAAGAGCAGCGGACCCAGCACCGCTCCCGGCATCGCGTCCCGGCGCATCGCCGCGCGCAGCCGGTCGTCGCCGGCCACCGCGTAGCCGTAGAGGAAGAACAGCAGGTACGCCCACCGGCCCCAGCCCCCGTAGTCCTCCTCCAGTCCGACCAGCGCGCTCAGCGTCACGAGCGGCAGCGCCGGGAGCAGCAGCACCACCCCGCGCCGCTCGCAGGCCCGCGCGAACGCGTCGCCGAGCCGGTGCGCGGGTGCCGCCGGGATCCAGCGGGCCAGCGGCGCGAGCAGCAGCGAGAACGTGATCAGCAGCACCACGAACCACAGGTGGCCCGTCTCGAAGTACTCGCCCTGTACGACGAAGGGGAAGGACGCCAGGTCGAGGTGGACGTCGAAGAAGCGGGGCAGGAAGCGGACGTAGGACTCGTGGTAACCGGGGTCCGCGGCGCGCTCCCGCAGCCACTGCGGGAGCGGCAGCAGGGCCGCCGTCGCGAACAGCAGCGGGACGCCCAGCCGCAGCAGGCGTTCCCTGGCGAAGCCGCCGGGGCCGCGGCGGCGCAGCGAGTGCCAGGAGCCGAGACCCGCGACGAAGAACAGCATCGGCATCGCCCACACCACACCGAACCCGGCGATGACCAGGATCACCTCGGTGGTGTCGCGGTTCCTGACGTAGAAGTCGCTGTCCGTCGCGAACACCAGCGCCGAGTGGAAGAAGACGAGCCCGACGACGACGAGGATGCGGATCGCGTCCAGCTCGGTGCGGCGGCCGGACGCGGCGCCCACGGGTTCGACGCCCTGCCCGGGAGCCGTCACCTGGGGTTCCACACGCTCCCCCGGCACCGAAGACGCCTCCGGCGTTCCACCCGGCTCCGTCATGCCGCCTCCCCCGTGGCGTGTGGCATGTCGCACTTGGCGGCACCAGTGTCCGGCCTCCGGGGCGGTGGCGCCAGGCGTACGCCCGGTCGAACCCGGCTCGGCGGCATCCCCGTAAGCATCGCGTTACGGCAGCCGCCCCGGCCGTCAAGCCTGCGTCAGCGGGACCGGCCGTACCCCCTCACCCGGGCATAGCTTTCAGCGAAGCGCCGGGCCGACGAGGCGGAACATCCGCGTCGGCCGCGCGGCGCGCGTCGTCTTCGTCAAGGAGCTGCACGATGTCTCCAGTGGACCGTTCCGAGGACCCCGAGCCTTCCGAACGCACCCCGGCCGGACTCCTCTTCGTACCTGTCCGGTCGGGGCCCGCGGGCTGTACGGCCCGGTTCTTCCGCACTCCCCCCGGCGGCCGTACGGCCGTCGGATTCACCTCGGCGGCGAGGCTCGCCGCCACCCTCGGCACGGAACAGGCCTGCGTCAGGCTCTCCGAACGCGCGCTGCGGTCGCTCGCCGCGCCCCTGGGCGTCACCGTCGTCACCGTCGACCCGCAGTTCTCGGCCCCGGCGCCATCCGCCTCCACACCGTCCGGGACGACGGACATGGACACCGTCGCCGTTCCGTATCTGAACCTGCTGATCGGCTGAGGAGACGTCATGTCCATAACCGTTCTCCGGGGAGGTCCCGGCCGCGAGGCGGGCGCCGCCGCCCCCGACACCCACGACGGTCTGTCCGTCTGGCCCCGCTCCGCCCGCCCCGGACCCGACGGGGACGTCTCCGTCGGCGGTGTCTCCCTCACCGAGGCGGCCGACCGCTTCGGCACCCCTGTGTACGTGCTGGACGAGCGAGAGGTCAGGGACCGCTGCCGTACGTACCGCACGGCGTTCCCCGAGGCCGACATCGTGTACGCGGCGAAGGCGTTCCTGTGCCGGGCGATGGCGCGGTGGGTCCGCGAGGAGGGCCTCGGCCTGGACGTGTGCTCGGCCGGGGAGCTGGCACTCGCCGTCACCACCGGATTCCCGCCCGAGCGGATCGTGCTGCACGGCAACGCCAAGAGCCCCGAGGACCTGCGCACCGCGCTGCGCCTGGGAGTCGGGCGCATCGTCGTCGACAGCACCTCGGAGATCGCACGGCTGGCCGCGATCACGCCCGAGGGCACCCGGCAGAAGGTCATGGTGCGGGTGGTGCCCGGCATCGCGGCCGGCGGCCACGCCAAGATCCGTACCGGCACCGAGGACCAGAAGTTCGGCCTGTCGATCACGGACGGCTCGGCGCAGCACGCGGTGGCCCGGATACTCGGGCAGCCGCACCTCGAACTGGTCGGCCTGCACTGCCACATCGGCTCGCAGGTCGCCTCCTTCGAGCCGTACGTCGCGGCCGTGCGCCGCATGACCGGGCTGCTGGCCCGGGTCCGGGACCAGCACGGCGTCACCCTGCCGCAGCTCGACATCGGGGGCGGGCACGCCATCGCCTACCGGCCCGGCGAGGACAGCCTCGACGTCGGTGTCCTGGCCGGGCGGGTCCGCGCCGAGCTGGTGGACGGCTGCGCCCGCGCCCAACTGCCCGTCCCCCGACTGACCTTGGAGCCCGGCCGGGCCATCGCCGGTCCCGCCGGGGTCGCCGTCTACCGGGTGCTCTCGGTCAAGCGCACCGGGAACCACGTCTTCGTCGCCGTCGACGGCGGGATGAGCGACAACCCGCGGCCCGCGCTGTACGGCGTCCGGTACGCGCCCCGGCTCATCGGCCGCCGGCCCGCCGCCGCGCCACGCCTGGTCACCGTCGTGGGCCGGCACTGCGAGGCGGGCGACATCCTCGCGGACGAGGTGGCCCTCCCGGGCGACGTACACCCCGGCGACCTGCTCGCGGTCCCGGCCGCCGGGGCCTACCACCTGTCCATGGCCTCCGGTTACAACCTCGTCGGACGGCCCCCGGTCGTCGCGGTCTCCGAGGGCATCGCACGCGTCCTGGTACGCCGCGAGTCCCTGGACGACATGAGCCGCAGGGACGTCGGGCTGTAGAGCGGCCTCGGGAGGAGCGGCGTACGGCGTCACCCTGCCGGTCGACGGGGGCTTTCTGCTCGCCTGACCTCTCCAGGCGGGCGCGGCGCCCTACTCTTTATCCCTGGGCAAAGCACGTTCAGGGGGACGATGTTGTGCTGCACATGCCGCTGCACCGGCAGTTCCGGTACATCCATGAGCCGTTGCCCGCCGGTGACAGGGCCATCCCCGCGCTGGGGCACGAGACGCTGGTCGAGGCGCTGAAGGAGCGGCTGACCTACTCGCACGGCGGCGCCTTCCTGGTGAGCGGCTTCCGCGGGGTCGGCAAGTCCACCCTGGTGCTGCGGGCGCTGGCCGAGGCCACGGCCGCCCAGGGCACCCGGGACGTCATGCTGGTCGTCCACCTCAACGTGGCACGCTCCATGACGACCGATCAGCTGCTGTTCGCCGTCGTGCGGCGCATCTTCGAGTCCCTGGACGACCGCGACCTGCTGGCGCGGCTGCCGCGCGAGGTGCAGCGGTCGTTGCTGCTGGCCTACTCACGTACGTCGCTGTCGTTCACCCAGACCCAGTCGGACAGCACGGAGCGCGGCACCAGCCTGGGGCTCGCACCGCAGCACCGGCTGGTGCCCACCATGAACTTCAGCAGCCGCCGGACCCGTTCGCAGGCCACCGAGGCCGCGTTCCTCGCGTACTCCGAGACCGACGTCGAGCACGACCTCGTCCGGATCGTCCACCTGCTCAACGGCAGTGAGGGCCGGACCCGTCAACAGCCGGTCTCGCGGCGGCTGTTACGTCGCTGGCGGCGGCAGGAGGCCGCGCGGCTGCGGGTGCATCCGGTCGTCGTCCTGGACGAGGTCGACAAGCTGACCGACAACAAGGACGACGCGATCGCCCTATTCGAGGGGCTGTTGGGCCGGATCAAGAACGTACTCACCGCGCGCGGCGCACACTTCATCGTCGTCGCCGGTCCCGATCTGCACGACCGCGCCATCCAGGACGCCGACCGCGGCAACGGCGTGTACGAGAGCGTCTTCGGCTGGCGGATGTACGTGCCCTGTCTGTGGGACGCGCCCGAGCGGCTGGTGAGGGGCCTGGTGGAGGCGGGCCGGGAGCCGGTGTCCCAGCCCGACTGGGGTCCTCCCGCGCCGGCCACCATCACACCGAACGGTGCTCCGGGCACGTACGCCGGATACCCGCCCGAGACCTCGTACCGCATCCCGCCGGCGTCCCTGGACGAGGCGCGGCTGGTCCGGTTCATCGGATATCTCAGCTTCAAGGCGCGCGGCGTGCCGCGGCGGCTGCTCCAGGAGTTCAACTCGCTGGTGGTGTGGGAGGACGGCCGCCCCTCGCTGAGCGTGGGCGAGGCCGACTGGGCACGGATCGACTTCTACGCACGGCTCGAAGCGGTCGTGTCCGAGGCGGTCGCCTCGGGCGATCCCGACGGCCCCGCGCGGGTGGTGATCGACGACGACCGGCGGCGGCTCGGCGGCTACCACGTGGTCGACTGGGCGCTGCGCAGCGAGGGCAGACCCTTCACCTCCACCGATGTCACCGGCCCCCAGGGGATCGATCCGCTGCTGCGCATGGCACCGCCCGCGGTCGAACGGCTCGTACGACATCTGGTGCGGGCCGGAATGCTGGACGTGGTGAGCGAGCCTGGCCGGCCGGACGCCACCCGGTACGGCGGCGCGGAGTCGGCGCTCGCCTACTACAAGCTGTCGGACGCCTACAAACGCCAGCTCGCCGGGTTCGTGCACAGCAGCGAGAGCGAACGGGCCGACCTCGGGATCGTCTCCCCGCTGCCGGGGCCGGGCCCGTACGGCTCGACCGTGGGCGTCCCGGGCGACCAGGCGCCCCCTCCGTCGACCGGCTACGGCTTCCCCCAGCCCGGTGGGACACCGCAGTGGCAGTCACCGCAGTACGGACAGCCGGAGCCCGCGGCGCGCGCGGCCCCGCCGTCCGTCGAGTCCGGGACGCCCGCGGTCGCCGTACTGGCCGAGCGGTACGAGATGAGCAGCCTCCTCGGCCAGGGCGGCATGGGCGCGGTCTACCGGGGGCGGGACCTGCTGACCGGGCAGGCCGTGGCCATCAAGGTGCTGCACCACGCGGCGCGCCACGACGAGCAGATGCTGGCGCGGTTCCAGCGCGAGGCGCAGGTGAGCCGGCAGCTGAACCATCCGCAGATCGTCCGCACCCTCGACGCGCTGGGCAGCGCGGACACCGAGCCGGCACTGATCATGGAGCTGGTGGAGGGGCCCTCCCTGGGCGACGTGCTGAGTCAGCGGGGCGCGCTGCCCGTGGGACTGGTCGCGCGGATCGGCAGGCAACTGGGCGAGGCCCTCGCCTTCATCGACGACATGGGCATCTCGCGCATCGACCTCAAACCGAGCAACGTGCTGCTGCATCCCGCGCGCGGCGCCGTGATCATCGACCTGGGCATCGCCAGGCCGCTGGAGGACGTCACGTCGGTGACCGTCGCGGGAATGGTGGTCGGCACACCGGGCTACATGGCTCCCGAGCAGGCACGGGGCACTCACACGGACATCCGGACGGATCTCTACACGCTGGGGATCCTCATGTACCAGTGCCTGGCCGGAGCACTGCCGTGGAACGAGTCGTCGGACTATCACATGCTCTTCGAGATCGTGAACAGGGACGTCTCCGTGGACGCCCTGCCCGCCTCCGAGGAACTCCGCCACCTGCTCCGCCGCACCCTCGCCCGCTCACCCGACGACCGTCCGCAGACCCCTCTGGAGTTCCTGGCCGGACTCGACGCGACCCCGGAGTCGCGGGCGGAGCTGAGCCTCGACGACCTCGACGACCTGTGGTCGGTGGAGAACCTGGTGCCGTCGGCGCCGGACACGGACATCCGGTCCGACGGGGCGGACGGCATCACCGGCGAACCGGACCCCGGACCCCGCTGACCGAAGCCCCCGTCCACCGGGATCCCGAAGCTCCCCGGCGAATGCCTCCCCTCACGCCCGGCTCGACGTACGAGGCACGAGGCACGAGGCACGAGGCACGGTCGGCTCTCAGCCGACCCCCAGCTTTCCCCCAGCCGACGCTCATGAAGCGGGGGCAGAGTCGGCGTCATGGCCGAGCATCGCGAGCCCCCTGCGCCCCACAGGCTCCTCGTCGTCGAGGACGAGCCGAGCATCCGCGCCCTGCTGGAGTCCACGCTGCGGCTCAGCGGCTACGCGGTGAGCAGCGTGGAGTCGGGCGGCGCCGCGCTGCTGGAGACCGAGCGGTTCGGCCCCGACCTGGTGCTGCTGGACGTGATGCTGCCGGACCTGGACGGCTTCGAGGTGACCCGGGCGATGCGGGCGGGCGGCAAGAAGACGCCCGTGCTGTTCCTGACCGCGCGCACCGACCTGTCCGACCGTATCGACGGACTGCGCGCGGGCGGCGACGACTACGTCACCAAGCCCTTCAGCCTCGACGAGGTGCTGCTGCGGATCCAGGCGATCCTGCGCCGCACCGACGCCGGGGAGCCGCCCCCGGGCGAGCCGGACGGGGACGACGGGAGCATCCTGCTCTTCGCCGACCTGCGGCTCGACGAGCGGGCGTACGAGGTGCACCGCGCGGAGCGTTACGTACCGCTGTCGCCCACCGAGTTCCAGCTGCTCGCCTACCTGATGGCGAACGCCAACCGGGTGCTGACCAGGGCGCAGATCGTGCAGCACGTGTGGGGCTACGACTTCGCCGGTGACGTGCGGATCGTCGAGACGTACGTGAAGTACCTGCGCAAGAAGATCGACTGCGTCGAGCCGCCGCTGATCCACACCGTGCGCGGCGTCGGGTACTCACTGCGGCTGCCCCGCGACCGGGCTCCGGGGACCACCGAGACCGCCGACGCCACCGAGGCCGCCGAGCGGTGAAACGTCCCGTCTCCCTGCGCGGCCGGCTCGTCCTCGGTCTCGCCGTCGTCGCCACCACCGCGGTACTGGCCGCCGAGGCCGTCGGCTTCGTCGTGCTGCGGTCCTGGCTGATGGACGGCCTCGACGAACAGCTCGCGCACTTCAACACGCCCAGGAAGGCGTTCCAGGACGCGGCGAGCGACGACGGGTTCCCGAGCAGGTTCACCACTCCCGGTGCGCTGCCCTCCGACTTCCGCGTCTACTTCTACGACGCCGACGGCCGCCTCCTGAGCGCCTCGCTCGGCGACCAGCAGCAGGCGACCGGGCCCGAGCCGGCGTCCACCCTCGACGGCCTCGGACTGACCACGGGCGTACCCGCCACGGTGCCGGCCGCCTCGGGCGGCGGGCGCTGGCGGATCGTGCTGCGCGACGGCCCGAACGACATGAGGGCGGTCGTCGCGCTGCCCCTCGCGACCATCGACGGAGCCACCTCCAAGATCCTCTACGTGGACGGCGCCCTGCTCGCCCTCACCGCCACCGGCGTCGTACTCCTGGGCCGCTGGGTCGTCCGCCTCGGGCTGCTCCCCCTCACTCGCATGGAGCGCACGGCCCAGGACATCTCCGACGGCGACCTCGACCTGCGGCTGCCCGATACCGGCGCGGGCACCGAGACCGGGCGTCTTGGCCGCGTCCTCAACACCATGCTCGAACGGCTCCAGGGCGCCCTGCGTGAGCGCGAGACCTCCGAGGCCCGGCTGCGCCGCTTCGTCGCCGACGCCGGACACGAGCTGCGGACACCGCTCACCGCGATCCAGGGCTTCGCCGAACTGGCGCTCCGCCACGAACAGCGGTCCGCCGCCGGCCGCCGCGAGGCGAACCGGCTCATCGCCCAGAACGCCGAACGCATGGGCCTCCTCGTCGACGACCTGCAACTCCTCGCCAAACTCGACCAGGAGCCGTCGTACGGCTGTGAACCCGTCGACCTGCTGTCCCTGGCCGCCGACGCGGTGAGCGCCGCCGCGCTCGGGGACGCCGGGCGCCGGATCGACCTGGGCCCGCTGCGGACGCCGAAGCGGGGCGAGGCGGCGGAGGAAGCGGGGGAAGCGGAGGAAGGGGAACTGGAGCTGGTGGAGGCCCTCGGTGACCCGCACCGGTTGCGGCAGGTCGTCGAGAACCTGCTGTCCAACGCCCGCACCCACACTCTCCCGGGCACCCCCGTCCACGTCCGCGTCGGCACCGCCCTGGTCGCCCCGGACACCGGCGGCGCCGACCGGCCGGGACGCGTCGGGGCCTCCCCGCCGCTGGCCCCGGGCACCGCCGTGGGAATCCTGGAGATCACCGACGCCGGTCCTGGCCTGACCCCCGAAGAGGCCCAGCGCGTCTTCGAGCGCTTCTACCGCGTGGACCGCTCCCGCTCCCGCGCCCATGACCATGCCCACGACCATGCCCGCAACCAGGGAGGAAGCGGCCTCGGGCTGTCCATCGCCGCGGCCATCGCCCAAGGGCACGGGGGCCGGCTGGAGCTGGACACCGCGCCCGGTGCGGGATGCACGTTCCGGCTGGTGCTGCCGGAGCCAGGGCCTCCCTGAGGGTTTCCCGACGTCAATGCAGGGCACACGCAGTTGTTCCGAGACGGGCGGCAGGTGAAGAGCGATCCTTTTCATGACGAGTACGACGAGTACGACGAGTGCGGCAGCGAACACCGCGAGTCCGGCGAGTACGGAGCCCGCGGCGGGCGACGGACCCACCGCGGGCCGGGGCTTCCCGTCCGCGGTGCAGCGTGCCGGGCGGGTGAACGGCCTCGACGGGCTGCGCACCCTGGCCGTGGCCATGGTGCTCGTCTACCACGTGAGACCCGGCCTGCTGCCGGGCGGCTCGGTGGGCGTCGACGTCTTCTTCACCATCAGCGGCTTCGTGATCACCCGGCTGCTGCTCGCCGAGTACGCCCGTACCGGAACCGTCGGTCTCTCCGCGTTCTACCGGCGGCGCTGGCGGCGACTGGTACCGGCGCTGTTCGCCCTGTGCGCGGTGGTCGCGGTGCTGGCGCTCACCACGTCGTTGCGGGGCTTCGACGGCTCGCTGCTGGCGGTCGGGCTCGCGGCGACGTTCGTGGTGAACATCGTGCGGGCCGTACAGCCCGGCGTGTACTCGGACGTGACGGGGCCGCTCGCGCACACCTGGTCGCTGGGGGTGGAGGAGCAGTTCTACCTGATCTGGCCGCCCGTAATGATCCTGCTGCTGCGCCGGCTGCGCGCCCGTACGGTATTGATCGCCACGGCGGTGCTCTGCGTGCTGCCGGTGCTGTGGCGCTTCAGCCTGTGGGCCCCGGACGCGGCGCACCGCGTCTACAACGGCACCGACACCCGCGCCGACCAGCTGCTCGCTGGCGCCCTGGTGGCCGTGGTGCTGGCCCGGCTGCCCGCCGGTGACCCGCGCCTTGAGCGGTTCAGGCTCTGGGCGGGCCGGCTGGCCTGGCCCGCGCTGGGCGCGCTGGCCCTGGTCGCCTGGCAGGTGCCGATCACCGGCACCTCGGGCTGGTGGACGCCGGTCTGGTACACCGTCGGTTTCCTGGCCGTCGCGGTCGTCTCCGCCACCCTGGTCGCGGGCCTGGAACTACGCCCGCGCGGAACCCTGTCCCGGGTCCTCTCGCTGGCCCCCCTGTCCTGGACGGGCCGCAACCTCAGCTACGGCATGTATCTCTGGCACTACCCCATAGCCCGCCTGCTGGGCCTGCTGGGCGTCGACACCTGGCAACTCCCGGCCACCGCAGCCCTCACCGTCGTGGCCGCCATGATCTCCTACTACGCCATCGAGCGCCCCTTCCTCCGCCGCGGCCGGAAGAAGGTCCCCGCCCCCGCCGCGGTCCCCGCCCCCGCCGCCGCGACCTGACAGGGCCTGTCCGGCGGGACCGGATCCCGCCTGACAGGCCCCTGGCCCCTGGCCCCGGAAAGGGTTCAGGGCTTGAGCGTGAAGGTGAAGTCGCCGGAGAGCCTGCCGTTCAGCCGGACCGAGGAGACGAGTCTCCCCAGCGCGGCCAGCCGCTCGGCCTCGGCCCGGGTGAGCCCGCAGCCCTCGGCGATCAGACGCACCGGCCGGACGGGTATCGGCGCCGCGAAGCGGACCCGTATGTCGATCACCTCGCTGTCCTGGTGATCGGGTCCGCCGGTGTCGAGACGCCAGGCGCCCTCCCAGTCGAGGGCGACGCGGTTACGCCGCCGCACGACCGGGTCCTGGAGCAACTCCGCTGCCAGGACGCGGTCGTTGCCGTGCAGCCGGTCCAGCAGAGCGGGCCGTACGGAGCGGACGTTCATCCGTTCCAGCACCGTGAGCTTCGCCGTGTCCCCGCAGCCGGTGCACAGGACGAGGAGCCAGACGTCGATGAGTTTGTGGTGGGCGTTGACACGGAACTTGCCGTTCGCCCGGAAGCGCCCGGACGCGCAGGTGTGACAACGGCGGCGGACGAGCGGCAGGCAGGTGGGCACGACCAGCCAGGTTCTGAGCACAGAAATACACCGGTTCCAGTGAGAAATCCGCAGCAGGAAGAAGCGCGGCGCACAGGTGCGCCGCGCGACGATTCAGCGCTCGGGAGGTCTCAAAGGGTGTACAACGGGCGTCCTTGACTGGGCGACGACTCACTCGGTCCGGCAGCACGGTAGTGGCGCACGGCGGCGCCGCTCCACCGGTTTTCGGGGAGCGGCGCCGGGTCCGTCAGTTGTCCGCCACAAGTCCCTTGAGGGCGATGTTGAGTTCGAGGACGTTGACGGTGGGGTCGCCGATGAAGCCGAGGGTGCGGCCGTCGGTGTTCTGCTCGACGAGCTTTCGCACCTCGGCGACGGGGAGACCGTTCCTCTCCGCGACGCGGTGCACCTGGATGTCGGCGTACTCCGGGGAGATCGCCGGGTCCAGGCCCGAGCCGGAGGACGTCACCGCGTCGGCGGGCACGTCCGCGGCCCTGACCGGGTAGCCCGGCACCGAGTTGTCCTTGACGACGGCCTTCTTGGCGGCGGTCACCCAGTCGATGAGGTCCTGGTTGTCGCCGGAGCGGTTGGTGGCGCCGGACAGGATCAGGCTGTACCGGGTGTTGACGCTGTTGGTGCCGAGGCCGTTCTGCGGGCGGCCCTGGAACCACTTGAGGTCGGGCTCCGGGGTCTCCTGGCCCTTCTTCAGCGGCAGGTTGTAGGCCTGGCCGATGAGCGAGGAGCCGACCACCCTGCCGTCCGCCTCGACCTCCGAGCCGTTGGCCCTGTCGTTGAACAGGCCCTGGGCGACCCCCGTGACGGCGAGCGGGTAGACGACACCCGTCACCAGGGTGAGCACCAGCAGCGCCCGCAGGCCGGCCCAGAGCAACCGGGCTGTGTTGGTGACCGAGTTGTTCATTGTGATCAGCACGCTTTCAGGGATTTACAGCCCGGGGATCAGGGAGATGAGCAGGTCGATGACCTTGATGCCGATGAACGGGGCGATCAGACCGCCGAGGCCGTAGATGCCCAGGTTCCGCCGCAGCAGCCTGTCGGCGCTCAGCGGCCGGTACCGCACACCCCGCAGGGCGAGCGGGACCAGCGCGATGATGATCAGCGCGTTGAAAATGACCGCGGAGAGGATCGCGGAGTCGGGCGAGGACAGGTGCATGATGTTGAGCTTGTCCAGGCCCGGGTAGACCGCCGCGAACAGCGCCGGGATGATCGCGAAGTACTTCGCCACGTCGTTGGCGATGGAGAACGTCGTCAACGCGCCCCGGGTGATCAGCAGTTGCTTGCCGATCTCGACGATCTCGATGAGCTTGGTGGGGTTGGAGTCCAGGTCCACCATGTTCCCGGCCTCCTTGGCGGCCGATGTACCGGTGTTCATGGCCACGCCCACGTCGGCCTGCGCCAGCGCCGGGGCGTCGTTCGTACCGTCACCGGTCATCGCGACGAGCTTGCCGCCCGCCTGCTCGCGCTTGATGAGCGCCATCTTGTCCTCGGGGGTCGCCTCCGCGAGGAAGTCGTCGACACCCGCCTCGTCCGCGATCGCCTTGGCCGTCAGCGGGTTGTCGCCCGTGATCATGACGGTCTTGATGCCCATGCGGCGCAGTTCCTCGAACCGCTCGCGCATGCCTTCCTTGACGACGTCCTTGAGGTGGATGACGCCCAGCACCCGGGCGCCCCCGGTGTCCTCGACGGCCACCAGCAGCGGTGTGCCGCCCGCCTCGGAGATCCGGTCGGCGAGGGCGCCGGCGTCGGCGGAGATCACGCCGCCCCGCTCCCGCACCCAGGCGACGACCGAACCGGCCGCGCCCTTGCGGATCCTGCGCCCGTCCACGTCCACACCCGACATCCGGGTCTGTGCGGTGAAGGCGATCCACTCGGCGCCGGCCAGCTCGCCCTGGTGCCGCTCGCGCAGCCCGTACCTCTCCTTCGCCAGTACGACGACGGAGCGGCCCTCGGGCGTCTCGTCGGCCAGCGAGGAGAGCTGGGCGGCGTCGGCCAGCTCGGCGTCGGCGGTGCCGGTCACCGGCACGAACTCCGCGGCCTGGCGGTTGCCGAGGGTGATGGTGCCGGTCTTGTCGAGGAGAAGGGTGGAGACGTCACCGGCGGCCTCGACCGCCCTGCCGGACATGGCCAGTACGTTCCTCTGCACCAGCCGGTCCATGCCCGCGATGCCGATCGCGGAGAGCAGGGCGCCGATCGTGGTCGGGATCAGACAGACCAGGAGGGCGACCAGGACGACCATGGTGAGGTGCGTGCCCGCGTAGTCCGCGAACGGCGGCAGGGTGGCCACCGCCAGCAGGAAGACGATGGTGAGGGACGCGAGCAGGATGTTCAGCGCGATCTCGTTGGGCGTCTTCTGCCGGGCGGCGCCCTCGACCAGGGCGATCATGCGGTCGATGAAGGTCTCGCCGGGCTTCGTCGTGATCTTGACGACGATCCGGTCGGAGAGGACCTTCGTACCGCCGGTGACGGCCGAGCGGTCGCCGCCGGACTCGCGGATGACGGGGGCCGACTCACCGGTGATGGCCGACTCGTCGACGCTCGCGACCCCCTCGACGACGTCACCGTCGCCGGGGATGATGTCGCCCGCCTCGCAGACGACCAGGTCGCCCACGCGCAGCTCGGTGCCGGGCACCGGCTCCTCCACGGAGCCGTTCAGACGCCGGGCGACGGTGTCGGTCCTGGCCCTGCGCAGGGTGTCCGCCTGCGCCTTGCCGCGGCCCTCGGCCACCGCCTCCGCCAGGTTGGCGAAGACGACGGTCAGCCACAGCCAGGCGCTGATCGCCCAGCCGAACCAGTCGCCGGGGTCCTTGAACGAGAAGACCGTCGTCAGCACCGAGCCGACGAGGACCACGAACATCACGGGCGACTTGACCATGACGCGCGGGTCGAGCTTGCGGAAGGCGTCCGGCAGCGACCTGAGCAGTTGCCTCGGGTCGAAGAGACCCGCGCCGACCTTGCTGTCGTCCTTGTGGCCGGTCGGCACATCGCTGTGCGGCGCCCGGGTCGGAGTGGCTGTGGACATCGAGCCCTCTTCTATTTGCTCTATGTGCGTTTTCCCGGTCCGGGTGCTCATGACGCCAGCCCCTCGGCGAGCGGACCCAGCGCGAGCGCCGGGAAGTAGGTCAGACCGGTGATGATCAGGATCGCGCCGACCAGGAGGCCCGTGAACAGCGGCTTCTCGGTGCGCAGGGTGCCCGCGGTGGCTGGGACGGGCTTCTGCTCGGCGAGCGAGCCGGCCAGTGCCAGCACGAACACCATCGGCAGGAAGCGGCCCAGGAGCATGCACAGACCCAGGGTGCTGTTGAACCACTGCGTGTCGGCGTTCAGACCGGCGAAGGCCGAGCCGTTGTTGTTGGCGGCCGAGGTGTAGGCGTACAGGATCTCGGAGAAGCCGTGCGCCCCGCTGTTGGTCATCGAGTTGCCGGGCGTGGGCAGCGCCATCGCGGCGGCGGTGAACACGAGCACCAGCGCCGGGGTGACGAGGATGTAGCAGGCGGCGAACTTGATCTGCCGGGTGCCGATCTTCTTGCCCAGGTACTCGGGGGTGCGGCCGACCATCAGACCGGCGAGGAACACCGCGATGATCGCCATGATCAGCATGCCGTAGAGCCCGGATCCGGTACCACCGGGCGCGATCTCGCCGAGCTGCATGCCCAGCATGGTGATGCCGCCGCCGAGGCCGGTGAACGAGGAGTGGAAGGAGTTCACCGCGCCGGTCGAGGTGAGCGTGGTCGCCACCGCGAAGATCGACGAGCCGCCGACGCCGAACCGGGTCTCCTTGCCCTCCATCGCACCGCCCGCGATGTCGAACGCCGGGCCGTGGTGGGCGAACTCGGTCCACATCATGAGGGCCGTGAAGCCGATCCAGATGGTGACCATCGTGGCGAGGATCGCGTAGCCCTGCCGGAGAGAGCCGACCATCCTGCCGAAGGTCCGGGTGAGCGCGAACGGGATCAGCAGGATGAGGAAGATCTCGAACAGGTTGGAGAACGGGGTGGGGTTCTCGAAGGGGTGGGCCGAGTTGGCGTTGAAGTAGCCGCCGCCGTTGGTGCCCAGCTCCTTGATGGCCTCCTGGGAGGCGACCGCGCCGCCGTTCCACTCCTGCGAGCCGCCGGTGAACTGGCCGACCGCGTGGATGCCGGCGAAGTTCTGGATCGCGCCGCACGCCACCAGGACGACCGCGGAGATCACCGCGATGGGCACCAGGATGCGTACGACACCGCGCACCAGGTCGGCCCAGAAATTGCCGAGTTCACCGGTACGGGAGCGCGCGAAGCCCCGTACGAGCGCCACCGCGACGGCGATGCCGACGGCGGCCGAGACGAAGTTCTGCACCGCGAGGCCGCCGGTCTGCACGACGTGGCCCATGGCCTGCTCGCCGTAGTACGACTGCCAGTTGGTGTTCGACACGAAGGACGCGGCGGTGTTGAACGCCTGGTCCGGGTCGATGGAGGAGAAGCCGAGCGAGCCGGGCAGGACGCCCTGGACGCGCTGGAGGAGGTAGAGGAAGAGGACACCGGCGGCCGAGAAGGCGAGGACGCCGCGCAGGTACGCGGGCCAGCGCATCTCGGTGTTCGGGTCGGCACCGATGCCCTTGTAGATCCACTTCTCGACGCGCAGGTGCCTGTCGGAGGAGTAGACCCGGGCCATGTGGTCGCCGAGGGGACGGTAGGCGAGTGCCAGCGCCGCTATGAGAGCGACGAGCTGGAGCACGCCGGCGAGGACGGGTCCCATGTCAGTGCTCAGAACCTCTCGGGGAAGACGAGGGCAAGAACGAGATAGCCCAGCAGGGCGACGGCCACGACCAGGCCGACGATGTTCTCGGCGGTCACAGCTTCGTCACCCCCTTGGCGACGAGGGCCACCAGCGCGAACACCGCGATCGTGGTGACGACGAAGGCCACGTCGGCCATCGTGAGCTCCTAGAGATGAGGTTCGTGATTGAGCGGACCAGTAGAGAAAAGCTCCTCCTGGGCCGGTTTCGTCCTCCGTTGACGGGTCCCATACGGGCCGGGGCACGGCCTTGACGCGTCCCTTACGGGGAGATCGGCCGGGAGACGGCACCGGCCGTGTTCAGGATGTCGGGGCTGGAACAGGGCCATGCGCGTCCGCCGCGGGCGGGGATGCCAGACTGGCCGTATGACGACAAAGGTTTACTTCGACATCAGCATCGGCGGCGAGGCCGCCGGACGGATCGTCTTCGATCTGTACGACGACGTGGTCCCCAAGACCGTGGAGAACTTCCGCGCGCTGGCGACCGGCGAGAACGGCTACGGCTACGCGGGTTCCAAGTTCCACCGGATCATCCCCCAGTTCATGCTCCAGGGCGGTGACTTCACCCGGGGCGACGGCACCGGCGGCAAGAGCATCTACGGCGAGAAGTTCGCCGACGAGAACTTCAAGCTCAAGCACACCAAGCCCGGCCTGCTGTCGATGGCCAACGCGGGGCCCAACACCAACGGCTCGCAGTTCTTCATCACGACGATCGTGACGGACTGGCTGGACGGCAAGCACGTCGTCTTCGGCGAGGTCACCGAGGGCCTCGACCTCGTCAAGAAGATCGAGGGCTACGGCAGCCGCAGCGGCACGCCGAGCACCACCGTGGAGATCACGAGCAGCGGGGTCCTCTGACCTCTCTCGTAGAAGTCGGACGTTCCCTCCCGTAGAGGTCGTGCGGTCTCTCCCGTAGAGGTCGTCCGGCTTCTCCCGTGCGGGAATCCGGGGCCGGCGTCAGGGACGCGCGGAGGCGGTGCGGCCACCTGTGACACGCAGGAGGTCCAGCTTTCCCGCGTCGCTGCTGCCGGCCGCCGCCGTGTAGGTGACCATGCGCAGGTCGGCGCCCGGCACGATCAGGACGTCGCAGTCGAGCGTGATCTCGCCTGCCTCCGGATGCTGGAACGTCTTGAGCTCGCTGGTGTGCCGGCCGGCCTCGGTCGGCCTGGCCCAGTGCCGGGCGAAGTCCTCCGATCCGGCCCGCAGCTCCCGCACCAGACGGTCGAGCCGGTCGTCCCCGGGACAGCGCGAGACGGCGTCCCTGAGATCGGCGACGATCGACGCCTCGAAGGCGTCCTGCCCGCCCTCCGACCGGTGCGGAAGCAGCGCCGCGTGGGCGGCGCCGCGGCCGAAGAGCGCGCGGGCGAGGTTCCGCTCGTCCGCCGGGAGCCGGGCCGGGTCGCCGTGCAGGGCGCTCCACGTGCCGTTCCACCACACCAGGGCCCAGTCGGCGCTGAACACCCCGACCGGAACATCGCCCAGCCGCGCGGCGAGCCGCTGGATCCCCGCGGGCACATGGCCGCTGACCCTGCCGTCCCGCGGCGGCAGCAGCCCGGCACCGCGGTACAGCCGGTCGCGCTCGGCGCGGGAGAGCTGGAGGGCCCGCGCGAGGGCGCCGACCACCTGCGCGGACGGGTTCCTGGCGCGCCCCTGCTCCAGCCGCAGCACGTAGTCCACCGAGAGTCCGGCCAGCCGGGCGAGCTCCTCACGGCGCAGTCCCGGCGCGCGGCGGCCTGTCGTCGCGGGGAAACCGGCGTCGGCCGGGGAGAGCCGGTCGCGCCAGGCGTGCAGAAGAGTGGCGAACTCGGAACGGGGTGCGGCCATGACCCCCATTGTCCCGCCCCGGCGCCCACGCAGCGTGGGTACTGCCGGTCCGGCCCCTGAGCGTCGGAGAGGCGGACGCCTGACCTCCGGTGGCCGGCCCGGCCGCCGGACCGCCGGACCGCCGGAGAGGCGGGGAGGCGGGGAGCGGAGAGGCGGAGAGGCGGAGAGGCGGCCACCGGACCACCGGGCCCGGCCACCGGACGGCGGACGGCGGCCACCGGACGGCGACGGCGACGGCGACGGCGACGGCGACGGTCAGGGTGCCCACGTCGGTGTCCCGAAGACCCCCCGGCGCCGCCCGCGGGGATGCCGGACCCGCCCCACGAGCGGTGCGCCGGCGTTCCGCTCGACATGCGCGAGCCCCCCGGCCTGTGGATCACTGGTTGCGTACGCCGGGCCCAGTGGTCGGCGTACGTCCGCAGCCCCTCGCCCGGCAGCACGTCAGGAGCACGCCGATGGCCACGAGCCGCCCGCGCACCGGCCGCCTGCGCACGTGGATGCTCCAGGGCCTCTCCGACATGGCCAGGACCCCGCAGGGACCGCACGCCCAGGCCGTCCCCGCGCAGGAGGGCAGGCCCTGGTGGCGGGTGATGTGCCTGACCGGCGTCGACTACTTCTCCACGCTGGGCTACCAGCCGGGCATCGCGGCGCTGGCCGCGGGACTGCTGTCCCCGGTGGCCACCGTCGTGCTCGTCGTCGTCACTCTTGCGGGCGCACTGCCCGTCTACCGTCGGGTGGCCGAGGAGAGCCCGCACGGCCAGGGGTCGATCGCGATGCTGGAGCGGCTGCTGACGTTCTGGAAGGGCAAGCTGTTCGTCCTCACCCTGCTCGGCTTCGCCGCCACCGACTTCCTGATCACCATCACCCTGTCGGCCGCCGACGCCGCCACCCACCTGGTGGAGAACCCGCACCTGACCGGGACCCTGCACGACAAGCAGATGCTGATCACCCTCGTCCTCGTCGCGCTGCTCGGCGCGGTGTTCCTCAAGGGCTTCCTGGAGGCGATCGGCGTCGCGGTCGTCCTGGTGGGGATCTACCTGGCGCTCAACGTGGTGGTCACCGTCGCGGGACTCTGGCACGTGATCACGGAAGGCCATGTGATCACCGACTGGTCCACCGCCCTGACCGCCGAGCACGGCAACGTCTTCGCGATGATCGGCGTGGCCCTGCTGGTCTTCCCGAAACTGGCCCTCGGCCTGTCCGGCTTCGAGACCGGCGTGGCCGTGATGCCGCACGTGGAGGGCGGAACCGACGACACCGAGGAGAAGCCGGCCGGCCGGATCCGCGGCACGAAGAAGCTGCTCACCGTCGCCGCCGTGATCATGAGCGTGTTCCTGATCGCGACCAGCTTCATCACCACACTGCTGATCCCGGAGCGGGAGTTCGAGTCGGGCGGCGACGCCAACGGCCGCGCGCTCGCCTACCTGGCGCACGAGTACCTCGGCAACGCCTTCGGCACGGTCTACGACGTCTCGACCATCGCGATCCTCTGGTTCGCCGGCGCCTCCGCGATGGCGGGGCTGCTCAACCTGATGCCCCGCTACCTCCCCCGCTACGGCATGGCCCCGCACTGGGCACGCGCCGTCCGCCCCATGGTGATCGTCTTCATCCTGATCGCATTCCTGGTCACCTGGATCTTCGACGCGGACGTGGACGCCCAGGGCGGCGCGTACGCCACCGGTGTCCTCGTCCTCATCAGCTCCGCCGCCGTCGCCGTCACCATCGCCGCGCGCAAGGCCCGCCAGCGCAACTGGACGGCCGGCTTCGCCGTCATCTCGGCGGTGTTCCTCTACACGACCGTCGTGAACGTCATCGAGCGCCCCGACGGCGTCAAGATCGGCGCCTGTTTCATCGCGGGGATCATCCTCGTCTCGCTGCTGTCCCGCCTCGCGCGCTCCTTCGAACTGCGCGTGACCAGCGTGACCATGGACCCGATGGCGGAACGGTTCGTCCGGGACATCGCGAGCCGCCGGGCCCGCTTCATCGCCAACGAGCCCGACAACCGCGACCGCACCGAGTACCGCGAGAAGATCGAGCAGATCCGCGCCGACAACGACGTGCCGGTCCAGGAGGACTTCGTCTTCGTCGAGGTCACCGTCCTGGACGCCTCCGAGTTCGAGGCGGGTCTGAACGTACGCGGCGAGGTCATGCACGGCCGCTACCGCGTCCTGACCCTGGAGTCCTCCTCGATCCCCAACGCCCTCGCGGCCCTCCTCCTGCACGTCCGCGACACCACGGGCCGGACCCCCGACATCTACTTCGAGTGGACCGAGGGCAGCCCCTTCACCAACTTCCTGCGCTTCTTCCTCTTCGGCCAGGGCGAGGTGGCCCCGGTGACCCGCGAGGTGCTGCGCGAGGCGGAGCCCGACCGCGCGCGCCGCCCCCGGGTGCACGTCGGCTAGACGTGCGCCCGGGGGCGGTGGTGTGGCTACGGCGTGCGCGGCACCGGGGTCAGAGGAGACGCCTGCGGCCCCAGAAGAGGATGAACACCATGGTGGCGGCGGTCAGGGCGAACAGGACGGAGGCGCCGAACCACTGCATGGACGACATCTCCGAGAAGGGGATGTAGTCGACCGACCAGCCGATGACCTGCTTGTCCTTCAGACAGGCGTCGGTCGCCTTCTGCGTCGCCTCGGCGCAGCTCCCCCAGCCGATGAGGTCGCCGTTCGCGGTGAGATAGGACTGATCTACCGCGTAGGCGCTGCCGGGCAGGCGGGGGAAGTCGTTCTCGCCGACCCCGTTCCTGGTGGTCACCGTGACGATGTCGGCGAGGTCCAGCCGGATGTACGACCAGACCAGCTGCACGGCAACGGCGAAACCGAGGGTGACGACCATGGACAGCAGGGTCCGGCGCAGCAGCATGCCGATCGCGACCCCGCCGACCAGGGTGAACAGGGTGAGCGCCACCGGCACGGGCCCGGTGGTGTCGAATCCGGTGCCGGAGGTCCAGTCGAGGATGGTCGTCCTGCCCTTGACCGGCTGCCACCACCAGTTGAACACCAGGGACAGCACGACGGTGAGCGGGACGACCACGAGAGCGGTGATCCCCAGCTTGGTGGCGAGCCAGCGGACCCGGCTCACCGACTGGGAGGCGACGAGTTTCGCGGTGCCGTTCTCCAGGTCTCCGGCGACCAGCGGCGCGCCGAGGAAGACGCCGACCACGACGGGGACGAAGCCGAGGGCGGCTCCGGTCCAGGTCAGCCAACCGCTGTCGACCTTCATGTCCCAGTCGTCCGCCTTCGGGTGGGGCCACCCGGCGATGGAGTCGAGCTGGTCCGTCAACTGCCCGCGCTGGTACGTCATCCAGCCGACGGCGAGGACGGTGAGGGCGATGAGGGTCCAGAAGGCGGCGCGGTGCTGGTGCCAGACCAGCCAGTTCAGCCCGCTGAGACGAGGGCCGCGGCGTACCGGCTCGGTACCGGCCGGGATCCTGGTACTGGTCAACGTACTCATGCCGCCACCGCCTTCGCGGCGGCACGGTCGCCGGCCTGGGCGGTCGCGGTGATCAGGGGCGGGGCCTGCGGGGAGCGCAGGTAGCCGAGGAGCAGCTCCTCCAGGGTCGGGGCGTCGGCCTCCCAGGAGCCGCCGAGGGGCCCGTCGGGGCGCACCAGCGCCCTGACCTGCCGTCCGCTGGTGCGTGACTCGACGACGGTGTGGCGGGCCAGCGACTCGGGGACGCCGGGACCGTCGTGGACCCCGGTGAGCAGGGTGTGCGCGGCGAGGAGTTCGTCCACGTCACCGGCGAGCCGCAGACCGCCCTCGGCTATGACCACCAGGAAGTCGCAGACGTTCTCCAGCTCGGTGATCATGTGCGTGGACATCAGCACCGTCGTCCCGTGCTCGGCTGCCTCGGCCAGCAGGGTGCCCATCATCTCGTGGCGCACCAGCGGGTCCAGGTCGGACATCGGCTCGTCCAGGAGCAGCAGGTCGGGCCGCTTGCCGAAGGCGAGGGCGAAGGCCACCCGGGTGCGCTGCCCGCCGGACAGGGTGCCGATCTTCGCCTCCAGGGGGACGTTGCCCGCGCGGACGATCCCCTCGGCGGCCTTCTGGTCCCAGCCGGGGTTGAGCTCACGGCCCAGACGCAGGGTGTCGGCGACGGTGAACCGCCGGAAGAGCGGCTTCTCCTGCGCCAGGAACGCGGTGCGCCGGCCGGCCTCCGCCGACTCCGGGGCCTCCCCGAACACCCGTAGCGAGCCCGAGGTCGGGTCGAGCAGGTTCGCGGCGATGCCGAGGAACGTGGTCTTGCCCGCTCCGTTGGGGCCGACCAGGCCGCAGATCCGGCCGGCCGGCAGCCGGAACGAACAGTCCCGCAGGGCCCAGCCCCGCCGGTACTTCTTGCCCACGCCGTACGCCTCTATCGCGCTCACCGCGTGTGTCATCGCGTCGCTCACCTGTGTTCCCCGCTCCTTGAGACTTCTGGGTTCCCCCCGGTCACCGCGCTCGGCGGATACCGGTCCTCCAGCACCGAGGCGACGAGTGCCGCCACGTCCTCCCGCTCCAGGCCCGCCTCGCGCGCCTGGTCCATCCACTCCTCCAGGGCCCCGCGCAGCGGCGAGTCCGCGCCCGCCTGCGGGCTGGCCAGCGACCGGCGTACGAAGGTGCCCTGACCGGGGCGCGGCTCGACGAGCCCCTCGCGCTCCAGCTCGCGGTACGCCTTCAGCGTCGTGTTCGGATTGACCGCGCAGCTCGCCGCGACCTCCTTGGCCGTCGGCAGCCGGTCCCCCGGCACCAGCACACCCAGCCGCAGCGCCTGCTTCGTCTGCAACACGATCTGCTGGTAGGCGGGAACGCCGCCCCGCCTGTCGATGCGAAACTCCACTCCCTCCTCCACCCTTTCACTACTTGATTAGTGGAATGATGATGGAGGCCCATCGCGGTCCTGTCAAAGGAGCAGGTCAGCCGGGCGACACCCGACGACGGACGGGGGGATCCGCGCAGGGGGGGCGCACAGCGAGGCCGCACGACGGCGACAAGGTCGCCGTCTCCGTCGGGCGGCCGGTCGGTCGGTCGGTTCCGGCGTCGCGCCGTCGTCCACCCGGGGACGCACAGCCAGGCCGCACGGGGGCCGCACAGCGCGGTGCAGCACACGGCGGGATGCACAACGCTGCAGCACACGGCGGGACGCACAGCGCGGGGCAGCACACGGCGGGACGCACAGCGCGCACGCCCAGCGACCGCCCTCGCCCTCGCCTTCGCCCTCGCCCTCGGTCCCCGCTGGCGGACCCCCTCCCGCTAGCGGACCCCCTCGCTCACCGGATCCTCCGCGTCCCCCACCGTGAACCCGATGACCAGGCCTCCCCCGGCCCGCAGCCGGGCGAAGGGGGCTCCGCCGTGGCCCACGGCGACCTCGCGGACGATGGAGAGGCCGAGCCCGGAGCCGGGCAGGCTGCGGGCGTCCGGGGCCCGGTAGAAGCGGTCGAAGACGCGCTCCAGGTCGCCGGCGTCGATCCCGGGGCCCCGGTCGAGCACCTCGACGCGGACAGCGCCGGGGTGGCCGTCCGGCGCGGCGCCGGTCACGGCGACCTCGATCGCCGCGGACCCGCCCCGGTCGAACTTGACCGCGTTCTCCACCAGGTTGGACACGGCCCGCTGCAACGCGGTGGGCCGTCCGTCGATGTCGGTGTCCCCGCTCAGCCGGACGACGATGTCACGCCCGCTGCGCCGCCGGGCGACGACGGCGACATCCTCGGCGAGCTCCCCCAGATCGACCCGCCGCACCGGCTCGGTGTCGGACCGCCCCGCCGCCAGCGCCACCAACTCGTTGACGAGGTCGGTCAGTTCACGCGACTCCAGAGCCAGGTCGGCGACGAGTTCCTCGCGCGCGGCGGGCGGCAGTTCGTCGATGCGCCGGAGCATGGAGATGTTCGTACGCAGCGAGGTCAGCGGCGTACGGAGCTCGTGTCCCGCGTCCTGGACCAGCCGCCGCTGGTCCTCCTCGGACTGGGCGAGCCGGCCGAGCATCCGGTCGAAGGAACGCCCGAGCCTGGCCACCTCGTCGTACCCCGCGACCGGCACCTGGATCCCGAGCCGCCCGGTGCGCGCCACGTCCTCGGCGGCGCCCGCGAGCCGCACCAGCCGCCGGGTGATCCGGCGGGCCAGCCACCACCCGAACAGCCCCGAAGCGACGACGACGGCCGCGACGAGCAGGACGGTCCGCTGCTGGAGCTCGTTCAGCAGGTCCTCGGTGTCGCTGAACTCCTGGGCGACCTGGACGGCCCCCCGCCCGCCGCCGAGCGCGACGGTCGCCACCCGGAAGCGGCTGTCGCCAACCTCGACCTCCTTGCGCTCGGCGAAGGTGCCCGCGGCCGGGGCGTCCGAGACCTGCCGGTCGGCGGCGACGACGGGCAGCGCGGGGTGCCCGGTACCAGCCACCGCGCCGCCCGGCCCGAGCACCTGCACGTCCGTACGGCTGGGCCGCACGATCCTTTCGAGCGCCCCCCGGTGGCCGGGATCGGTGGACGTGAAGTCGTCCGGGCCCAGCTCGCGCTGACGCACCTCGTCCCGCAGGTCCTGCACCACTCCGGCGAAGACGGTCTGCTGGTCCACGCGTACCAGCCGGGCGGCGGCGTCGTAGCTCAGGAACCCGACCAGGACGGTGACGACGGCGGCCACCGCCGCGAAGGACAGCGTGAAGGTGGCCCGCAGCGAGGAGAGCCGCCGGAACCGGACCCGAGAGAGCCGTCCGGGGAGCCGCGGAGGCACTCAGTCCTCCCTCAGCACGTACCCCACACCCCGCACCGTGTGGATCAGCCCCGGCGCCCCCGGCTGCTCCAGCTTGCGCCGCAGATATCCCACGTACACGGCGAGGTTCTTCGACCCGGGGCCGAAGTCGTAGCCCCAGATCCGGTCGTAGATCGTGGCGTGGTCGAGCACGATGCCCGCGTTGCGGGCGAGCAGTTCGAGCAGCTCGAACTCGGTCCGCGTGAGCTCCACCTCGCGCTCCCCGCGCCACACCCGCCGGGCGTGGGTGTCCATGCGCAGCCCGGCCACGACGACCTGCCCCGGCGGAACGGGCAGGCCGGGCAGGGCCCGCGCCGCCCCCTCCGCACCGCCGTCGGCGAGATCCCCGCCGCCCGTACGGCGCAGCAGCGCCCGCAGCCGCGCGAAGACCTCCTCGACGTCGAACGGCTTGACCACGTAGTCGTCGGCCCCCGCGTCCAGCCCCGCGATACGGTCGGCGGTCTCCACCAGCGCGGTGAGCATCAGGATCGGCGTCCGGTTCCCCTCCGCACGCAGCACCCGGCAGACCTGCAACCCGTCGATGCCGGGCATCATCACATCGAGAACCAGCACGTCGGGGGGCGTCCGATGGGCCTGCGCCAGGGCCGCCACCCCGTCGGCGACGGCCGTCACCTCGTACCCCTCCAGCGTCAGCGCCCTCTCCAGCGCATGACGAATGGCCCGGTCGTCCTCGGCAAGCAGCACATTCTGGGGCACCCCCTCAGTCTGCCTCCCCCACCCCCCGCACCACCTGCCGAACAGCCACCGGGGCCTGCTTCTTACCCGGCTCTCACCGCCCTATCAGTGCCAGTACCGAACCGGCAGCGCCGCCGGGGCGATACGGAACCATGCGGCCCCGCTGCGTCGGAGGCCAGAAACCGCCCGACGTGGTGGGAGTCCCGCGTCAGGGCCGCCGCCAAGTCCGCCATGGCCGAGTGATGATCTCCCGGTACGAGTGGTGGGACGGGTTCCGACCGCAGTGGGCCAGCACCCAGTCCTGTGGGTCACCGAAGTCCACGCCGGCTGCCGAGGTGGCCTCGCACACCGCGCACTGCATCGCGTACGTCGTCGGCTCCGCGTCGGGCTCACGGTCCGGCTCCAGCGTCCAGATCTCATGACGCACGACCGCGCGCGCACTCACTTCCTCCACCTTCCGTTGGCTACGGCCACCTTGGCGCTCAGCGCCTCAGACGGGTCGGCGTCCCGCAGTTCCTCAGGGGGAACGTCCCACTCCTTGCCTCCCCGAAGAGGCCGGAGTTGTACGTACGGGCCCTCGTACCCCATGACCTCGGCGACCTCGCCCGTCCGCTTGTCCACCGCCAGCGATCCCACCTTCGGTCGAGTCACGCCATCGGTCACGGCGTCACCGCCGTGCGGAGAGCCCGCCGTGACCGATGTCGGCGTGAGCGGGATGCGGGCGAACGAAGCCGCAACAGGAGGGCGAAGCGATGGGCGATGGCGTGGTCCATGTCGACCTGCTCTTTCAGGTGGTCACGCCCCCGGAGCGGTCACGCGGTCGCGGGGTCTGAACGCCTCAACTGTCCGGCCTGGCAAGGCACCTGGCTTCCCGCCCACGGGTATCCCCATCATGGGTAGGCTGAGAGTCACGCCACGCGACACACTGTCACCAGCACAGGCGCGACGGGGCTTCTACATGACTGGTTACGAACCGCTGGCCGCGCTGCCGCGCGATCTTCTGGACCGCTCGGATATGAGGGCCGCGATCGCCGCCCACGACTTCGGCACGGTGTTCCGGCTCGCACGCCGTGATGTCGGGATCAGCTACTCGAAGATCGCGACTGAATGCGGCATAAAGCCGGAACGTGTCGGAGCCTTGGCGCGCGGTGAGGGCAGCGTGACCACCTTCGAGAAGATCACACGGATCGCCGACGCTCTGCGGATCTCCGGCAGCGCGCTAGGTCTCGCTCCACGTGCGTGGGAAACATCGGTCCCGCCGCGTCGGACACCCACCACGTCTGCCGATGCCACCGCGGCCGACGGAGACGGAGACGAAGTGCGGCGCAGGGAGCTCCTCAAGGCATCAGCCGGAGTCGGACTGACAGTCAGCCTGCCCGACCTTGCCCGCCCCTTGACCGGCCGACAAGTGGGTCGCGACCTCCCCGAACGGCTACGCGAGCGCACAGCACGCCTGAGGCGCCTGGACGACGTGCTCGGCGGCGGGGACACCTACCGGGTCTACCTCGGCGAATACCAGGCGACGAAGGCTCTGCTACGCGACTGCACCTACACCGAGCGCACTCGGCAAGCACTGCTCTCCGTCCTCGCCGAGCAGGCGCAGCAAGCCGGATGGGCCGCCTTCGACGGGGGCAGGCACGCGGACGCGACCAGTTTGTACAAGGACAGCCGCACAGCCGGAGTAGAGGCCGGGGACACAGCCCTGGCCAGTAACGCACTCGCGTTCCTCGCCTACCAGGCGGTCAGCGGGAACCGGACGGCCGGCTTGGAGACAGCCTCCCGCTCCTGCGCCACCGCAGGCCCTGACGCTGCTCCAGCAGTGCGCGCGCTGCTCCAGGAGCGCCTGGCGTGGGCTCATGCGGTCGCCGGAAACGCCCCGGAGACCGAACGCGCTCTCGGCGCCGCGGAATCCGCCCTCGACGACGTCGACACCAACGCGGCTCCACAGCCCGACTGGGCGGCATGGGTCGACCGGAACGAACTGCGGATCATGAGCGGCCGGTGCTGGACGGAGCTGCGGCGCCCACTGCGCGCGGTCCCCGTCCTGGAAGACGCGCTCGCCCGGTACGACGACACCCACGCGCGGGACAAGAGCCTGTACCTGTCGTGGCTGGCTGACTCATATCTGAGCGCCGGAGAAGCGGAACAGGCCGCTGCCACCCTCGGGCGGGCAGTGGATCTGGCCGCCGGAGTGGCATCCGTTCGCCCCAGGGAGCGCCTGTCTCCCGTACTCCGACGACTCGGCGATCACAGCACCTTTCCAGCGGTTGCCGAAGTACTGGAGAAAGCCAGGATCTGAAGCCCTACTCGGCGGGGAGCGGCGCAGCCGCCGTTGCCACCCATCGCAGATACGCGTCCGACCCGGCGACGATGCGCACGGCGGACACCTCCGGGTTCTTCCACGGGTGGTGCGCCAAGAGATGAGCCTCCAGCTCCGCGTACCGGTCGGCGTGGGTCTTCAGGAGAAGCTGCCATTCCTCTCCGGTCCCGAACTCCCCCTCATGCCAGAACGCGGAGACCACCGGCCCCACGATCTGAGCCCCAGCGGCAAGCCGCTCGACAACCACGGACCGAGCCAGCTCCACCGCCTGCTCGCGAGTCTCCGTCGCGGTGGACACCTGCAAGAAGTCAGCCATACGGGCGAGCCTAGCCACGTGTGGGAGATCACGCGCCAGTGCACCCCGCGCGGACCAGTTGCCCAGGACGCCGCCCGAGACCGGCAGGCCGCCCCGCTCATGACCGAATCGGCCGAAGCGAGGACGGGCTACGGGGGCGGCCTGAGTCAGCGGCCTTGAGGCCACGTGGTTACGGCCGCAGCGCGGCGAGCTGCTGCGCGAACGGGACCACTTCGAAGCCGCCGCTGGCGGCGGGTGCCGCGGACGGCCCCGCGGAGGCCGCAGCCGGCCCCGCGGCCTCCCCGCGTACGAACGCGGCCCCGGCCATCAGGCCCGCCAGCTCCCCCGCGGCCCGCTCGACACGCGCGGCCAGCCCTTCGGCTCCCCAGTCCTCCGAGGCCGCGTAGACCGCGGTGGGTACGACCACGGCCCGCAGGTAGGAGAAGAGGGGGCGGAGCGCGTGCTCCAGGACGAGCGAGTGCCGGGCGGAGCCGCCGGTGGCCGCGATGAGGACCGGCTTTCCGGCGAGCGCGTCCTGGTCACTGACGCTCAGCACGTCGAAGAAGGACTTGAAGAGCCCGCTGTAGGAGGCGGAGAAGACCGGTGTGACGACGACGAGTCCGTCCGCCGCGGTCACCGCCTCGATCGCGGAGGCAAGCGCCGGGCCGGGGAAACCGTTGGTGAAGTTGTGGGCGATCTCGACGGCCAGGTCGCGCAGTTCGACGACCTGGACGTCGGCGTCGGCGCCCCGGGCGGTGGCGACGGCCAGCCGGTCGGCCAGCAGCCGCGTGGAGGACGGGACGCTCAGCCCCGCCGAGACGACGACGAGCTTCGTACGGCGCTTCATGCGACGGTCACCCCTTCCGGTGAGTCCTTCCGCGCGGCCAGCAGGGACCGGTGGGTCGGCGCGTCCGGCACCCCGGCCGGACGGCCCTTCGCGAACTCCTCGCGCAGCACCGGCACGACCTCCTCGCCCAGCATGTCGAGCTGCTCCAGGACGGTTTTCAGCGGCAGCCCCGCGTGGTCCACCAGGAACAACTGGCGCTGGTAGTCACCGGCGTACTCCCGGAAGGCCAGCGTCTTCTCGATCACCTGCTGCGGCGACCCGACGGTCAGCGGCGTCTGGTCGGTGAAGTCCTCCAGGGACGGCCCGTGCCCGTAGACCGGCGCGTTGTCGAAGTACGGCCTGAACTCCCGTACCGCCTCCTGCGAGTTGTGCCGCATGAACACCTGGCCGCCGAGGCCGACGATCGCCTGCTCGGCGGTGCCGTGCCCGTAGTGCGCGTACCGCTCGCGGTAGAGCTCGACCATCCTCTTCGTGTGGTCGGCGGGCCAGAAGATGTTGTTGTGGAAGAAGCCGTCGCCGTAGTACGCGGCCTGCTCGGCGATCTCCGGCGAACGGATGGAGCCGTGCCAGACGAACGGCGGCACGCCGTCCAGCGGGCGCGGGGTGGCGGTGAAGGACTGGAGGGGCGTACGGAACTTGCCCTCCCAGGTCACCACGTCCTCGCGCCACAGCCGGTGCAGCAGCGCGTAGTTCTCGATGGCGAGGTTGATGCCCTCGCGGATGTCCTTGCCGAACCACGGGTAGACCGGGCCGGTGTTGCCGCGGCCCATCATCAGGTCGACCCGGCCGTCCGCGAGGTGCTGGAGCATCGCGAAGTCCTCGGCGATCTTCACCGGGTCGTTGGTGGTGATCAGCGTGGTCGAGGTGGAGAGGATCAGCTTCTCGGTCTTCGCCGCGACATAGCCGAGCATCGTGGTGGGGGACGACGGCACGAACGGCGGGTTGTGGTGCTCACCGGTCGCGAAGACGTCCAGGCCGACCTCCTCGGCCTTGCGCGCGATGGCGACCATGGCCTTGATGCGCTCGTGCTCGGTCGGCGTCCGTCCCATCGTCGGGTCCGGTGTCACATCGCCGACGCTGAAGATCCCGAACTGCATGGTCGCTCACCCTCCGCAGGTTGTTTACGATTCAACTATACCCGCAAACGAGACCGGCCACCGCACTATTCCCACCCCCCGGTTTCCTCGCCCCCACGGCTGTCGGTGCCCCGCCCTACCATCCGGGCATGGCCGCCCCACGCCGTGACACCCGAGGCATCGTCGACCCCGCCGAGCTCCTCTCCCGGGTCCACTTCCGCCGCCGCGAGCCCGCACCGCCCCTGCGCCCCTACCTGGAGCACTACTGGCTGATCGACTGGGACCTGCCCCAGCCATACGCCTCCCACGTGGTCCCGCACCCGTCCGTGAACGTCGTCTTCCAGCGGTTCGAGGGACGGGAACCCTTCGGCGAGGTCGCCGGCGTCGGACTCGGCCTCTTCACCCAGAAACTGGAGGGAAGGGGACGGGTGTGCGGCATCCGGCATCCCCGGAGAGCATTTCGGCGACGATCCTCACCCCGATCGTCACCTCGATCCTCGCCCCCGACGACGAGGACGCCCGAGTGACCGCCCTCGACGCCTTCCTCCTGACCCTCGACCCCCGTCCCGACCCCCGGTCCGACCTCGCGATGACCCTCGTCGACCGCATCCGCACCGACCGCACCATCCGCCACGTCGGCGACTTCGCCCAGGCCCAGGGCATGACCGTACGGGCCCTGCAACGCCTCTTCGCCGCGTACGTCGGGGTCGGCCCGAAGTGGATCATCCTGCGCTACCGCATCCACGAAGCCCTGGAGCACGCGGAAGCCTCCGGCCCACCGGACTGGGCGACCCTGGCGGCCGAACTCGGCTACGCCGACCAGGCCCACCTCGTCCGCGACTTCACCGCGACGGTGGGGGTGTCACCCACGGGTTACGCCCGGGGTCTGCGGTAAGCGGCGTACGGACCGCCCGCACCCGCGAGACCACGGAAGGGGCCGTGCCGGTACATCACATGCCCGTCGCGTACGTGGTCACCACGAGGCCCGGCCATCCCACCGACCCAAGTGCCCGTCCGGCGACGGGCGGATGTACCGGCACGGCCCCGACCCCCCACCACCGGTAGGCGTCCAAGGGTGACCCCCACGCCCCCGCGGGCGACGAACCCGGCGAGCACCAAGACGCCACACGCCGGACGCCGGACGCCGGAACGGACGCCACGACCCGCCATGCGAAAGTGACCGCATGTTCGTCGCCCGCTCCGCCGCCCTCTTCGCCCTGGCCGCCCTTTTCGAGATCGGCGGCGCCTGGCTGGTCTGGCAGGGCGTACGCGAACACCGCGGCTGGCTGTGGATCGGCGCGGGCGTGATGGCACTCGGCGTGTACGGCTTCGTGGCCACGCTCCAGCCGGACGCCGAGTTCGGACGCGTACTCGCGGCGTACGGCGGCGTCTTCGTAGCGGGGTCCATCGCCTGGGGGATGGTGGCGGACGGCTACAAACCGGACCGCTGGGACGTCACGGGCGCGTTGGTCTGCCTCGTGGGCATGGCGCTGATCATGTACGGGCCACGGGGAAACTGAAGGGTTGTCCACCCGGCAGCCCGCGATCCGCGCAGCGAAAGCGGCGCCCCCGCCATGGACCAGGTCAGCGACCGCCCCCGCACCCACCCCGCCTATCCTGGCGAGGTGCACGGGCGCACGAGCAGCCCGGACACGCCGGCCGCCCGCCCCGCACGACATCGCACCGCCACAGCCGGCGCCAGCGCCACCGCCACCGCCCCGAGGAGCACCCGTATGAGCCCCGCCGCCGCGTCCCGTATCGCCGTCGTCACCGGCGCCAGCAGCGGCATCGGCGCCGCGACGGCCCGGCAACTGGCGGCCGCGGGCTACCGCGTCGTCCTGACCGCCCGCCGCAAGGACCGTATCGAGGCCCTCGCGGAGGAGCTGACGGCGACGGGCCACCAGGCGACGGCGTACACCCTCGACGTCACCGACCGCGCGGCGGTGGACGAGTTCGCCGGCGCCTTCAAGACGATCGGCGTCCTGGTGAACAACGCCGGCGGCGCGCTGGGCGCCGATCCCGTCGCGACGGGCGACCCGGCCGACTGGCGCCAGATGTACGAGACGAACGTCATCGGCACGCTGAACGTCACCCAGGCCCTGCTGCCCGCCCTGACGGCGAGCGGCGACGGAACGGTGGTCGTCCTCTCCTCGACGGCCGGCTTCAGCACGTACGAGGGCGGCGGCGGCTACGTCGCGGCCAAGCACGCCGAACACGTCCTCGCCGAGACCCTCCGGCTGGAGATCGTCGGCACCCCGGTCCGTGTCATCGAGGTCGCGCCCGGCATGGTCAAGACGGACGAGTTCGCGCTGACCCGCTTCGGGGGCGACGAGGAGAAGGCCGCCAAGGTCTACGCGGGCGTGGCCCAGCCCCTCACCGCGGAGGACGTCGCCGACACGATCACCTGGGCGGTCACCCGCCCCAGCCACGTCAACATCGACCTCCTCGTCGTCCGCCCGCGCGCCCAGGCGTCGAACGCGAAGGTCCACCGGGAGTTGTGATGCCGGACGGGATGCCGGAGGACGCCGCGGACGAACGGGACCGGGAGCAGCGCCGGCTGACCCAGGAGACGAAGGACGAACGCTACGTCTGGTGGTACCTGGCGTACTTCCTCTTCGGCATCCACATCGTGGCGTTCGTCATGATCTACGCGGTCATGCACGCGAAGTAGCGAACTCCCTCCCTACGCTGGCGAGTTGTGACCAGAGACATACCTTCCGCACTCCATGCTGAGACCGCGCCCGCAGGCAACGAGGCCCCGCCGCCCAACCCCCCGCCCCCGACCTTCCGTCGGGCGACGGAGGCCGACCTCCCCACCCTGGTCCGCCTGCGCGACGCGGCGGCCACCTGGCAGGTGTCCCGGGGAATCGACCAGTGGACACCGGGCGAGATGACGGAGGCCCACTTCCGCGCCGCTCTCGAACAGGCCGAGATCTGGCTGGCCCACCTGGGCGACCACCCGGTCGGCGCCTGGGAACTCTGGTGGGAGGACCCGGCGGCCTGGGGCCCCCAACCCCCCACCGCCGCCTACATCCACCGCCTGATGACCGACCGCGCCACGGCCCCGCCCGGCACCGGCCGCCACCTCCTCGCCGCGGCGGAAGCCCGCATCACCGCCACCGGCCGCCCCCTGGCCCGCCTCGACTGCCTCACCACCAACACCCGCCTGCACACGTACTACGAGTCCGCGGGCTACACCCCCACAGGCCGACACCACGTCACAACAGGCCTCGGCGACCCGTACACAGTCACCCTCTTCGAAAAGCAACTCCACTGAAGTCCCCGAGGCACAAGAAATCCCTCGGCCGGAACTGCCGTCCCGGCCGATGGATTCACCTCTGGGCTCCACGCCAAGCCTTTACGCCTAGCCCTTCACGCAGACAACCTGCTTCAGCTTCGCGACGACCTCCACCAGGTCGCTCTGCTGCTCCATCACCTGCTCGATCGGCTTGTAGGCCCCCGGAATCTCGTCCACGACGCCCGAGTCCTTGCGGCACTCGACACCCCGTGTCTGCTCCTCCAGGTCCTTCGTCGAGAAACGGCGCTTCGCAGCGTTACGGCTCATACGCCGACCCGCCCCGTGAGACGCCGAGTTGAACGCCTTCTCGTTACCGAGACCCTTCACGATGTACGAACCCGTGCCCATCGAGCCCGGAATGATTCCGTACTCCCCGGCGCCCGCGCGAATGGCGCCCTTACGGGTCACCAGCAGGTCCATCCCGCCGTAGCGCTCCTCGGAAACATAGTTGTGATGTGCACTGATCTCCGGCTCGAAAGTCGGCTTCGCCTTCTTGAACTCCTTGCGGACCACGTCCTTGAGGAGCGCCATCATCAGCGTGCGGTTGTGCTTCGCGTATTCCTGCGCCCAGAAGAGGTCGTTCCTGTACGCGGCCATCTGCGGGGTGTCCGAGACGAACACCGCGAGGTCGCGGTCGACCAGTCCCTGATTGTGCGGAAGGCTCTGGGCGACACCTATATGGAACTCGGCGAGTTCCTTACCGATGTTCCTGGAACCGGAGTGGAGCATGAGCCACACCGCATCGGATGTGTCAACGCACACCTCAACGAAGTGATTGCCCCCACCAAGGGTCCCCATCTGCTTGGTGGCACGCTCCAGACGGAACTTAACCGCCTCCGCGACCCCGTCGAACCGCCCCCAGAAGTCGTCCCACCCCGCGGTGGCCAGCCCGTGGAACCGTCCCGGCTGGACGGCCGACTCGTGCATCCCCCGCCCCACCGGAATGGCCTCCTCGACCTTCGAGCGAAGTCGGGAAAGGTCCCCCGGCAGGTCGTTGGCGGTGAGCGACGTCCTGACGGCGGACATCCCGCAGCCGATGTCGACCCCGACCGCCGCCGGGCACACCGCGTCGCGCATGGCGATGACGGAGCCGACGGTCGCGCCCTTGCCGTAGTGGACGTCGGGCATGACGGCGAGGCCCTTGATCCACGGCAGGGTCGCCACGTTCTGGAGCTGACGCAGGGCCACGTCCTCGACCGACGCAGGGTCGGTCCACATGCGGATGGGAACCTTGGCGCCCGGTACCTCTACGTACGACATATCGTTCTCTTTCCCCCGAAAACAAACAGAAGTATCAGAACGCAAAAACCGTCGCCAAGGTCTACGTAACGGACAACGGACCGGCGTTCACGGCAGTGCGTGCGATACACATTGTCTCCAGGGGCCGCCCCCACGCGGCAACCGAATAACCACAGGACATCCCGGGCCCCAGGCCGTCGGGAAGGGTCGAGAGGAGCCTGACCGTGCAGCGGAAGGCGTATGTAACCGGCGTCACCGCACTCCTCGCGGCACTGCTGGCCGGCTGCACGGGCGGTTCGGACGGCGACGGCGCCACGGACGACTCGAAGCCGGGCGACTCCGGTACGAAGGCCGCCGTGGCCCAGCCCGGCAGGTACCGCACGCTCCCCGAGGCCTGCGCCGCCATCGACCACGGCACCCTCGACTCCCTGCTGCCCGGCATCAGGCAGATCGCCGACGAGGAGAGGCGCGGCACGGCGTACGAGGGGACGCCGACGCTCACGTACGACACCGACCGCCGGGTCGGCTGCCGCTGGAAGGTGGAGTCCGACAGCGCCACCGACCACCTCCTCGTCGATTTCGAGCGCGTGGTCAGTTACGACAACGCGGTGAGCGACGACAGCAGGGCCACGGACCTCTACACGATCAAGGAGACCGCGGCGGATCTGCCCGAGCCGTCCGCCTCCGCGACCCCGGAGGACTCGGAGAGCCCGGACGCCGGCGATTCCGCGTCCCCGTCCGGCTCCCCCTCGGCCTCCTCCTCCGCCAACGGCGGCTCCTCCCCCTCCTCGACCCCGTCCGGCTCGGCGTCGGCCTCCTCCTCTTCCTCCGACGCCTCCTCTTCCTCTCCCTCCGCGGACGCGACTCCGACCTCTCTCCAACCCCGCGTCCTCGACGGTCTGGGCGACCAGGCGTACCTGGACGACACCCTCAGCCCGGCCACCTCGACGGCCCAGCAGCGCACGGTGACTGTGGTGTTCCGCACGTCCAACGTGATCGTGACGATCGAGTACGACGAGCAGCCGACGGTCACGGGCGAGGTGCCGGACAGCAAGGAAATGCAGGACAGGGCGCGGAATCTGGCCGCGAAGCTGGCGGACACGCTCAACGGTTAGCGGGTCCCGAGGGGGGTTCCGGGCGGTTGCGCAAAGCCCGCGAAGCGGGACCACTGCCCTGTCTCACCGCGTACCGTGGCCCCTCGGACCCGACCGGCCGCACCTTCCATGTGCGGCCGTACCACGAGCGCCACGAGTGAAGGAACCATGCACCGACCAGTAAAGCGAGTAGGCCGAGTACCGCGACTCACCCGCATCCTTGTCAGCGCAGCCGCCGTCCCGGTGATGCTTGTCGCCGCAGGCTGTTCCTCGGACTCGGACTCCGGATCCGGCTCCGGCGCCGCGTCCGGCGACAAGGACAGCAGCTCCGGTGCGAGCCCGGACGCGCAGGCGTCGGAGAGTGCTTCCGCGAACGCCGTACAGGTGGCCGCGTACGAGACGTTGCCCGAGTCCTGCTCGGTGCTGTCGAAGAAGACGCTGGGCGAACTCGTCCCGGAGGCGGGCAAGTCCGGCAAGAAGGGCACGACGGGTGAGGTCTCCTCGCGCGGCAACTGCTACTGGACGAGTCTCGACAGCAACGGTGTGAAGGGCTCGCAGTACCGCTGGCTGAACGTGGCCCTGCTGCGCTTCGAGTCGGACGGGCGCGGCGCCGGCGAGGACCAGGCGCACGCGTACTTCGAGAAGCAGGTCGGTGGCGCCAAGGCGGTCTCGGGCGCGAAGAACACGAAGTCGGCCCCGGTGTCCGGCAC
The DNA here is from genome assembly GCF_044751025.1 of Streptomyces sp. NPDC088747. NCBI lineage: Bacteria > Bacillati > Actinomycetota > Actinomycetes > Kitasatosporales > Streptomycetaceae > Streptomyces > Streptomyces sp. NPDC088747. The sequence goes on along the minus strand of NZ_JBIVKZ010000010.1, from coordinate 33,809 downwards.
GGGCGATGAGGCGACGGCGGTGAGTTACGACCTGAAGAAGAAGGAAGGCGCCTTCAAGCAGCAGACGGTCGTGGCCCGCGTCGAGAACGTCGTCGTCACGGTCGACTACAACGGCGCGGGTCTGGCGGGCGAGAAGGCGCCGTCCGCCGCGACCCTGCTGAAGTCGGCGCAGAAGGCGGCGAAGGAGGCGGTGGCTTCGGTGACCGCGGCGAACGAGAGCGGCGGCGCCGGATCGAGCGCGTCCCCCTCGAAGTCCGCGTCGAAGTCGGCCTCGAAGAGCGCCTCGTCGTCCGCGTCCCCGTCCGAGTCGGCGACCAAGAGCTGATCCGGACCGGCGGTAACCCCGGCGGAGACCCGATCCGGCCGGATCCGTTCCGGACGTACGCGGATCCGGCTCTGTGGCGTAACTCGTAGTGCCACCAGGCCGTTTGCGGGAGCCCGGCCCCTACGGGGACCGGGCTCGTGCCGTACCGTGCGCCCGTGCGCCGCACACATGTGCCACCCTGTTGCGCGCAACGACAAGTAAGGGGAGGGGAGTACGGGTGTCCGCGCCCATTCAGCTCACACGCACGCACCGCATTCTCATCGGCGTGGTCGTCGCCGGTGCGGTTGTCATCGCGGGCATCGGCTTCGCCGGTTCGTACGCGGCTGTCCGCGAGCTCGCGATCGAGAAGGGCTTCGGGAACTTCAGCTATGTGTTCCCGATCGGCATCGACGCGGGCATCTGCGTCCTGCTCGCCCTCGACCTCCTCCTGACCTGGATCAGGATCCCCTTCCCGCTGCTGCGCCAGACGGCGTGGCTGCTGACCATGGCGACGATCGCGTTCAACGGCGCGGCGGCCTGGCCGGACCCGCTGGGCGTCGGCATGCACGCCGTGATCCCGATCCTGTTCGTGGTCTCCGTCGAGGCGGCCCGGCACGCGATCGGCCGGATCGCCGACATCACGGCCGACAAGCACATGGAGGGCGTCCGCCTCACCCGCTGGATGCTGTCCCCGCTCCCCACCTTCCTGCTGTGGCGCCGGATGAAGCTGTGGGAGCTGCGCTCCTACGAGCAGGTCATCAAGCTGGAGCAGGAGCGGCTCGTCTACCAGGCCCGGATGCGTTCCCGCTACGGCCGCGCCTGGCGCCGCAAGGCCCCGGTGGAGTCCCTGATGCCGCTGCGGCTCGCGAAGTACGGCGTCCCGCTCGCCCAGACGGCCCCCGCGGGCCTGGCGGCGGCCGGTATCGAGCCCGCGCTCCTGCCCCCGGCGCCGCAGCTGGAGGTGGCCCGCGAGCCCGAACCCGCGGCACCGGTCCTGCGGAACGACGCGGCACCCGCCCGCGAACAGCTTCCCGTTCCCGACGGACCCGAGTCCCTCGAACCCCCCGAGCAGCCGGAGGACCACGCCGAGCCGCAGAGTCAGTGGCTGCACGCGCGGGACCCGCAGGCCGTCGCGTACCAGGGCGGCTACGACCCGACGTACGACCCCGAGGTCGCGTACAACCAGTGGTACGCGGAGCAGCAGCAGGCCGAGCAGTTCGAGGAACAGCAGCGGTTCCAGGCCCGTCAGCGGTTCGAGGAGCGGCAGCAGTTCGAGGAGTTGCAGCGGTTCGAACAGCCGACGTTCCCGCAGCAGCAGTACGAGGAGCCGGTCCCCGACCCGGAGCCCTCTCCGGAGGACACCGGTACCTTCCCGATCCCGTCCGGTCCGGGCCGTACCCGTGAGATGGGCGCGGGCGGCGGCACGGAGCCGACCGAGGAGGACTACTACCTGGTCTTCAAGAAGTCGATAGACGGCAGCTATCCGACGTCGGGCCAGTTCAGGGGTGACGTGGAGGCGACGTACGGCACCACGCTCCCGCAGCGCGAGGCCGACCGGCTGGTCAAGCGCTTCACCAACCGCCACACGGCGGATCTCCAGGAAGAGCACATCGCGTAAGCGGTCGTGGTCGTCCTGGGTTCCGCGCGGAGGGCCTTGTTTCTACGACGACGGGGCGCCCGGTGCCATCGAGCACCGGGCGCCCCGTCGTCGTCGTACCGCCGTACCGCGCCGGGTCTACTCGCCGAGGAGCTTCCGCACCCGGTCCTGGCCCACCGCCAGCAGCAGCGTGGGCAGGCGCGGGCCGGTGTCACGGCTCACCAGCAGGTGGTAGAGGCGGGCGAAGAAGGTGCGCTGGGCGACCTTGATCTCGGGCGGCAGTTCCTTGGCGGTGGCGTCGGCGGGGAAGCCGGCCTGGACCTTGGGGACGCCGTAGACGAGGTTGGTCAGGCCGTCGAGGGACCAGTTGGCGTCGAGTCCGTCGAGGAGCAGGCGCAGCGACTCGCGGCCCTGGTCGTCGAGGGACTTCAGGAGCTCGGTGTCGGGCTCCTCGCGGACGACGGTGCGCTCCTCGGCGGGGACCTGGGTGTTGGTCCAGGTCTCGGCCCGGTCGAGCCGGGGCCGCACCTCGTCCAGGGAGCCGAGCGGGTTGCCGGGGTCGAGTTCGCTCAGGATCCGCAGGGTCTGGTCCTCGGCGCCCGCGGTGATGTCGGCGACGGAGGCGAGGGTGCGGTACGGCATCGGGCGGGGTGTCCGGGGCAGTTCACCGGCGGCGGTGCCGACGGCCCGGGAGTGGGCGGCGGCGTCCGCCGGGAGCGCCGAACCGTCGGCGACCTTGCCCTCGAGCTTGTCCCACTCGTCGTAGAGCCGCTGGATCTCCTGGTCGAAGGCGATCTTGAAGGACTGGTTGGGGCGGCGGCGGGCGTAGAGCCAGCGCAGCAGTTGCGGCTCCATGATCTGGAGTGCGTCGGCCGGGGTGGGCACGCCGCCCTTGCTGCTGGACATCTTGGCCATGCCGCTGATGCCGACGAAGGCGTACATGGGGCCGATCGGCTGCTTGCCGCCGAAGAGTCCCACGATCTGGCCGCCGACCTGGAAGCTGGAGCCGGGGGAGGAGTGGTCGACGCCGCTCGGCTCGAAGACGACGCCCTCGTAGGCCCAGCGCATGGGCCAGTCGACCTTCCAGACCAGCTTGCCGCGGTTGAATTCGTTCAGCCGGACGGTCTCGGAGAATCCGCACGCCGAGCAGGTGTAGGTCAGCTCGGTGCTGTCGTCGTCGTAGGCCGTGACGGTCGTCAGGTCCTTCTCGCACCGGCCGCAGTAGGGCTTGTACGGGAAGTAGCCGGCGTCCGAGCTGCCGTCGTCCTCGGCGGCGGCGCCGGAGCCCTCGGCGGCCTCGATCTCGGCCTCGTCGAGCGGCTTCTGCTGCTTCTGCTTGGCCGGGGCCTTCTTGGTGCGGTACTGCTCCAGGATGGCGTCGATGTCGCCGCGGTGCTTCATGGCGAACAGCACCTGGTCGCGGTAGACGCCCGAGGTGTACTGCTCGGTCTGGCTGATCCCGTCGTACTCCACGCCGAGTTCGGCGAGCGACGTGATCATCGCGGCCTTGAAGTGCTCGGCCCAGTTGGGGTGTTCGGAGCCCTTGGGGGCCGGTACGGAGGTCAGCGGCTTGCCGATGTGCTGGGCCCAGGACTCGTCGACGCCGGGGACGCCGGCCGGGACCTTGCGGTAGCGGTCGTAGTCGTCCCAGGAGATCAGGTGGCGTACGACGTGGCCCCGGCGCCGGATCTCGTCGGCGACGAGGTGCGGTGTCATGACCTCCCGGAGGTTCCCGAGGTGGATCGGTCCTGAGGGCGAGAGCCCGGAGGCGACGACCACGACCGGGGCGGTCCCGGGTGAGGTCGATTTGCTCGGGGCCCGACGCTCCGACTCCTCGATGACCTCATCCGCGTAACGGGAGACCCAGTCGGTGGTCTCGGTGCTCTGAGCCACGATCGGCACGTCCTCTTTTTCTGGAGTTCCTTCGGGAGCAGCCGTCGTGATCGGACGGCTGAGGTGCCCATTCTCCCAGCTCGGACCGGAACCGCGAAAACGGCTTTTCACCACGTGGGATACTGGGTTTCCTGTACTCGGATCCCCGCGGACCGGATTCTTCGGGATCTGCCCGCGGAACCGATCTGTACGCAGGCCACACCACCGGAACCCGAGCAGAACGGCAGCCACTCCATGGCCTCGGTCACGTCCCTCACCGCTTCCGTCCACCAGCGCCTCGCGGACGCCCTCACGGCAGCACTGCCGGAGGCCGGTGCCGCGGACCCGCTGCTGCGACGAAGCGACCGGGCCGACTTCCAGGCCAACGGCATCCTGGCGCTCGCCAAGAAGGCGAAGGCCAATCCGCGGGAGCTGGCGACGCAGGTCGTGGCGCGGGTCGAGTCGGGTGACGTGATCCAGGACATCGAGGTGTCGGGGCCCGGCTTCCTGAACATCACGATCAGCGACGGGGCGATCACCCGGACGCTGGCCGCGCGGTACGCGGACGCGGCCCGTCTCGGGGTGCCCTTCGCCGAGCACCCGGGCACGACGGTCATCGACTACGCCCAGCCGAACGTGGCGAAGGAGATGCACGTCGGCCACCTGCGGTCGGCGGTGATCGGCGACGCGGTGGTCCAGCTCCTGGAGTTCACCGGCGAGACGGTCGTGCGGCGGCACCACATCGGCGACTGGGGAACCCAGTTCGGCATGCTCATCCAGTATCTGGACGAGCACCCGGGCGAGTTGGACCACAAGGACGCCGAAGTCACCGGCGAGGAGGCCATGTCGAACCTCGACCGCCTCTACAAGACCGCCCGCAGGCTCTTCGACTCCGACGAGGAGTTCAAGACGCGGGCCCGGCGCCGGGTGGTCGACCTCCAGGCGGGTGAGCCGAAGACGCTGGCCGCGTGGCAGAAGTTCGTGGACGAGTCGAAGATCTACTTCTTCTCGGTCTTCGAGAAGCTGGACATGGAGATCCGGGACGCGGACATCGTCGGCGAGTCGGGCTACAACGACATGCTGGACGAGACGTGCCGCCTGCTGGAGGAGTCCGGCGTCGCGGAGATCTCGGACGGCGCGCTGTGCGTGTTCTTCGACGACATCAAGGGCCCCGACGGCAACCGCGTCCCGCTGATCGTCCGCAAGTCCGACGGCGGCTACGGCTACGCGGCCACCGACCTGTCGGCGATCAGGGACCGCGTCTTCAACCTCAAGGCGAGCACGCTGCTCTACGTGGTCGACGCCCGGCAGTCGCTGCACTTCCGGATGGTCTTCGAGACCGCCCGGCGGGCCGGCTGGCTCGGCGAGGACGTGACGGCGTTCCAGCTCGCCTTCGGCACGGTGCTGGGCAAGGACGGCAAGCCGTTCAAGACCCGTGAGGGCGAGACGGTGAAGCTGGAGGACCTCCTCGACGAGGCCGTCCAGCGGGCCACCGCCGTCGTCCGCGAGAAGGCCGAGAAGGTCGGCCTGAGCGAGCGGGAGATCGTCGAGAACGGCCGGTACGTCGGGGTCGGCGCCGTGAAGTACGCGGACCTTTCCACGTCCGCCGTCCGCGACTACAAGTTCGACCTGGACCAGATGGTGTCGCTGAACGGCGACACGTCCGTCTACCTCCAGTACGCGTACGCCCGTATCCAGTCGATCCTCCGCAAGGCGGGCGACGCCCGGCCCGGCGCCCACCCGGAGCTGGAACTGGCCCCCGCGGAGCGGGCGTTGGGCCTGCACCTGGACCGGTTCGGCGAGGAGGTCACCGAGGCGGCGAAGGAGTACGCCCCGCACAAGCTGGCGGCCTACCTCTACCAGCTCGCCTCGCACCTCACGACGTTCTACGACCAGTGCCAGGTGCTCTCCCCGGACAACGCCCCCGAGGTCGTCGAGAACCGCCTGTTCCTGGTGGACCTCACGGCCCGCACCCTGCACAACGGCATGGCCCTGCTGGGGATCCGGACGCCGGACCGGCTCTGACGGGGTGAGGGGCGGCGCCGGGAGACCGACCTCGCGGTCGCTCTTCCGGCGCTTTCCTGTGGTCATGGCTGTGGCGGATCCCAAGGCCGCCCCGCGATAAGCCCTTCCAGAACGGCAGCCCGGGCCAGGGCGCTGTCACGGTCGGCCACGAGCAGGGCAACACGTTCATCCACCTGCTCGCGGTCGTAACCACGCCGCGCCAGTTCGAAGCTGTCGGCCTGCGGCGGCGTCCTGGGCAATCGGGCCTGGGCGAGGTCGGCTCGAGCGTAGGCAGCGGCGATGATGTCTGCGGCCTGACGCCACGCAGCCTCCACTGGGATGGGAAGTTCCGTGCTCTGCGCCGCCAGTTTCTCCTTGGCTCGGCCTTCCAGAACGGCGACCCGGGCCAGGGCGCTGTCACGGTCGGCCACGAGCTGGGGGATACGTTTGTCCACTTGGTCGCGGACGTAGCCGCGCCGTACCAACTGGAAACCGAATGGCGGGGACTTCCCGGCCTGGGGCCTGACCGGGCCCGCATGCTTTTCGGCGTCGTCGAACGCCCTGGCGGCCAGTCGCTCGGCGGCGGTCCTGGGCGCCGCCTCGAACGGCCCGTCGGCGGCCCGCCCGTCCTCGCCACGGATCCGCTCGCTCTCGGCGACCGCGTTGGCGATCAGCCGCTCGGCGGCGTCGCGCGCCTCGGCCCGCAGCCGACCCGCGTCGGCCTCCGCCGCGGACCGGATCTTGTCGGCCCCCACGCTGATGTGCTCCAGAGTGTCCTCGGCATGGCGGCGCAGCGCCGTGGCGCGCTCGATGGCCTCGTCGCGCACCTTGTCAGCGTCCGTCTGGGCCGTCGTACGCAGCTCGTCCGCATCCGCCTCGGCCTTTGCGAGCAGTTCCCCGGCGGTCGCGGCCGCCTCCTCGATCTGCTGGACGGCCTCGCGCCGCGCCGCGTCGCGCATCCGCTCGGCCCCAGCCTCGGCCTCCTCGGCCATGCGCACGGCCTCGAACTTGGCATCCTCCACAAGCGCGCTCGTGGATGCGAGCAACTCCATGTTCTCTTCACGGGTCCGCTCAAGCTGCTGGTTGATCTCCCGACGCGCCGAGCCTAGGAGTTCCTCTGCCTCCCGGCGGAGCCATGCGGCCTCCTCCTGAGCGGCGGTGAGCGTCTCGGCCCCCTCGGTGGCCAGCCGCTCGGCCGCGGCCAGCGCCTCCGCCCGTACGCGGTCCGCGCTGTCCCGCGCCTCCGCCCACCTCACCGCGCTCTGCCTTTCCGTCGACCGCCAGAGCCCCCACGCCTTGTCCAGCAACCGCCCCGAGAGCGCTTCGCCCTGTCCCAGCCGGGCGGCGTCCAGGATGTCCCCGCCGGGCAGCGTGACCGCGTGGTCGACCAGTACGGTGCACAGCGCGTCGAAGACGGCGGCGGCGTCCGGCGGCCGGTCGGCGGGGCGCTTGGCGAGCAGGCTCAGGATGAGGTCGTTCAGGCCGCCCGGGAGGCCGTCGACGAGGGTGTCCGGCGCCGGCGGGGTGTCCTCCATCTGCATCCGGAGCACCGCCCACTGGGTGGTGCTCGCGAACGGCGGGCGGCCGGTCACCGCGTGGTAGAGGAGACAGCCGAGGGAGTACAGGTCACTGCGGTGGTCGAGGTCCCGGAGCCCCTCGGCCTGTTCCGGGGACATGTACGCCGGGGAGCCCAGCGGCGCGCCGGTCACCGTGAGGTCGCGCGCGCCGATGGTCTCGCCCATGAACTTCGCGACCCCGAAGTCGAGGACCTTGACCGTCCCCTCGGGAGTGAGCAGCACGTTGGCGGGCTTGATGTCACGGTGGACGACACCCCGGCCGTGCGCTGCGTCCAGCGCCCGGCTGATCTGCGCGGCCCAGCCCACGGCGAGCGGCCAGGGGGCCAGGGACTCCCTGAATCGCTTGTGGAGGGGCACGCCGGGGACGAGTTCCATCACGAGGTAGAGGGTGTGACGCCCGTCGACCGGCACCTCGCCCCAGTCGTGAACGGTCACGATGTTCTGGTGGGAGAGCCGCCCCGCCAACTGCACCTCGCGCTGGAACCGGGCCTGCGTCTCCGCCTCGTCCATGCCGAACTGCGGATGGACGATCTTGACGGCCACGTCCCGCCGCATCCGCTCGTCCTGCGCGGACCAGACCTGGCCCATGCCGCCGGCGCCCAGCCGGTCCCTGATCCGGAACCGCTCAGCGAGCAGTACGCCCTGCACCGGTTCCCTCCCCCGTCGCCCCCGTCACGTGTCCCCCCGATCCTCCCGGTCGCCGCCGCTGGTCAGTGGCCCCCCGAGCTGCCGGAGCTGCCGTACGAGCCGCCCGCCAGCAGTCGTAGTCGCCGGGCCTCGTTCTCGATGCGGTGGGCGACACCTCCGGCGCCGGTGGTGTCGTCGAGTCCGCTGGCCAGGAGTTGGGCGGCGAGGCTGGTGAAGTAGTGGGCGGTGGTGAGGAGATGGTCGTCGGCGTCGGGGGAACCGGGCCCCCGGGAGCGGCTGTTGACGTCGTCGAGTACGCGGTTGATCTGCTGCGTGATCTCCTCGCGGGCGTCATGCGTCAGCCCGACCGCCCGGCCGACCTGGGCGAGGATGGAGTGGCAGGAGCCGCTGAGCGCCTGGAGGAGCCGGTCGTCGCGGTTGAGGCTGGTGATCACTCCGACCGCGTTGCCGGTGTTGCCCTGGACGATGCGGTCGCCCGCGAGGACCGGCTCGTAGCGGCGGAGGTCCATGGCACTGGTGGCGCCGAGCGCCGCGCGGAAGCACCGGTGGACGTGGAACTCCGTCTCGTGCGGCTGCACCGGCAGGTCGTCCTCGCCGGCGAACACCACGTCGTTCCCGCGCCGCACCCCGAGGAAGCCGACCCCGTACAGGATGTCGATGACACCGGAGAGCGTCAGCGCGTCGGCGTACGCAGGGAACAGCCCGTGCAGTGACTCGGCGGCGGCCTCGAAGCGGCTGCCGAGCGCGGCGCGCGTCACCACGTACCCCGTGTTCTGGAACAGCGGGAAGAGGTGCTTCAGGAAGGGGTGCGCGACCAGGTACTCAAGGGTCAGGTCCTTGAGCTTCCAGGCGGAGAACTGGCGGCCCGCCTGGAGGACGTCCGCCTCCGTGATGCGGTCACGGCCGTGGATGAGCGAGGCCGTCTCCTGGCAGAGGTTGAGGAACTGGATGGCGTCCCTGGGCCGGGGCAGACAGCGGCTGAAGAGGTAGGTGGCGGTCTCCTCGCCGCCGACGGCGGGCGGGAAGATCTCCCGCCACAGCCGCTCCGCGGTCAGCTCCGCCCCCGCGGAGGCACGCGCGCGGGCGAGGGCGAGGTCACGCAGCGCCTGTTCCGTCCAGACGATCCGCAGTTCGTCGCCGTGGAACTTGTCGCCCTCCCCGAACGACAGCGAGTCGTAGATGTCCGCGCGCAGGAACAGCAGGAACCGGACGGCCCGCCCGTAGAGTCCCGCGGCGTGCTTGGCGGCCAGCAGCAGCCCGATCACCATCGAGTTGCTGTCCGGCTCGGCCGACCACACCAGCTCCAGCTGGTCGACCATGAGGAGCAGCGGCCCGTGGCCGCCGTCGCAGCGCAGGTCGGTGAGGGCGCGGGCCACGCCCTGTTCGACGACCTCCAGTTGCCGGGAGGCACGCGCGCCCTCCGACGGCGGCAACTGAGCCGTGTCCATGCTCGCCTTGACGCCGAACGCCTCCAGGGACAGCGAGGTCTGCAGGCCCCGCGCGCCGTGCGCGAGGCGGTCGCCCAGCCGGTCGCCCGCCAGTTCGCCGTTCTGCTTCAGGAACCGCGCCAGCGCCTTCACCGAGTCGGGCCTGCGGCCGTGCGCGTCCCTGACGTGCGCAACCAGGCAGCGGGCCGCGTGTACGGCGAACACGTACCGCCAGATCAGCGCCTTGGCGGAGTCTCCGGGCAGCCCCTGCAACTCGAACCGGCGGATCTCCTCCCCCGCCGCCTCGTCCGGAGTGACCAGCGCCTTACCGGCGTGCTGGACGCCGTCCGCCATCAACTGCATGCAGATGGCGCTCTTCCCGGAGCCCTTGCGGCCGATGATGAGCATCTTCCGCCCGGTCACCGCCGCGCGATAGGCGGCGTTGGGCAGGAACCCGCCGCGTAACAGCAGCCCCTCCGTCACGTCCCGCTCGGCGTCCTCACGCCCGAAGTGCAGCTGCGCGAGCACCGCCCCGTCGACCGTCCCGCCGTCGACAATCCCCCCGTCGGCCATCCCGTCCCCCCGATGTCGCCCCAACGACCGTGATCGACCGTGTGACCGGCCATGCGATACGGCCTCTCACCGGTCCTCGGCAATCACCGTATCCGCAACGACCGGCACCGGAGCCCCGGTTGACAGACCCCCCTCCGGGACCGAACGTCCACCGGCCCCGGTGCGTCAGAGGAGCGGTACGGATTCCACCCGCCACCGTCATGCCCTGGGGGACCCATGCGGACAGCGCCGCGCACCGCCCAACTGCTCGTCGTGCTCGCCCTGTTCACCGCGACGGCCGGTGCCGTCGCGGGCTGCGGCGACGAAAGCGCCGGCTCGGCGACACGACCGGACAACGCCCGTGCCCGCGCGGTCGCCGACGCCTGGGACGGCTCAAAGGCCGCGGAGGTGTGGCGCCGGGGCTACCACCCCCTCGGCGAGTCGGTCCAGCTCCCCGAGGGCGCGTTCCGCGACGGGGACGACAAACGCGCGTACCTGACCGAGAACCTCGTCCTGCGCGGCGAACTCCCCCTCGGCGGCGGAAGCGAGGCCGGGCAGGTGACCTGGGACAGCGGCGGCTCGCTCGAACTGCCGCTGATGGACGCACGCGAGGCGTACGACACGCTGGCCGGCGGCGGCAACGACGGACCGCGGCTGACGGTGACCGGGGCCAAGCCCGGCCGGATGAAGCTGGCCACCAGCCGCGGCACGGCGACGGTCCCCGCCTGGCTGTTCACGATCGACGGCTACGACACCCCGCTCAGGCGGGTCGCCGTCACCCCCTCCAAGCTCCCCCAGCCGCCGATCAAGCCGTCCCCCGCCGGGTCCGACGCCGAGCTGAGGCCGCTCGACCGACTGGCCGAAGTCGCCGACGGCGGCCGGTCGGTCACCGTCCACGCCCACCACGGCTCCTGCGACGACGGTCCCGTCGTGGGCGCGCTGGAGACGGACGGCAGTGTGGTGCTGTCCGCCTCGGTCGCCGGGACGAGGGACGGCATCTGCACCTCCGACCTGCGCGCCAAGCAGGTGACGGTGAAGCTGGACCGGCCCGTCGGCGACCGGATCCTGCTGGACGCCTTCACCGGCTGGCCCGTGCCGTACGGGCAGACGAAGGGGCCCTCGGCCAGCGGGAGTTAGCGCCGCGAGGGTTGCCGGTGGCATTGTCAGTGGCCGGCTCTAGAGTCACTGCCATGGCGACACTCCCCAACCCCCTGCCGAAGCTGGCGGCCGACCCGGGCGGCCGCGAGCTCGGGCTCGAACTCCCGCCAGGGAGACTGGTCGACGCGGCCGAGCCGGCCGACACCGCCGACGACGGCACCCGGCCCGAGCCACTCCTCTGGCACGCCGAGGGACCGGCGGCTCCCGGTGCCTGGTCGGCCCTGGCGCCCACCGGACGGACCTCCGGCCTGCTCCCCCTCCTCGTGGACGCCGGCGGCGAGCAAGGCGGCCCGGCCGACTGGCAGTTGATGCCCGACGAGATGTCCTATCCCGGCGATCACGACGCCGAGGAGGTACTGGCCGAGTTCTGGGAGGAGTACGCGGCGGAGGAACTCGGCCCCGCCGAGGACCATCCGGCCATGGCGACCGTCGTCGAACTCTTCGGCGAGCCCGCCACCTACGAGGAGACAGTCGCGCCCTACGGCCCCGAGTGGCCGGGCCTCGCCCCCGCCACCACGGCGGACACCGACCCGGACGCCCGCGCCGCCGAGATCGCCGACTCCTTCGCGGACAGCGGCTCCTGGCTCAAGGACCCGCGCATCGCCCTCGTCCCGGCCCGCCGCAGCGCGGACATCCCGGCGGCGATCGGCTGGGCGGGACCCCTGAACCACGAGGGTGACGTGGCCCGCCTGTGCGCAGTGCTCCGCTCCTGGGAGGACCGCTTCGGCATACGGGTGGTCGCCCTCACCTTCGACCAGCTCGTCCTGTCGGTGGCCGCCCCGCCCACCACCACGGCAGAGGCGGAGGCGGTCGCCGCCGAACACTTCGCCTTCTGCCCGGACAACATCACCCAGGGCAACCACGAAACCCTGCGGGCGTACGCGGCGCAGGAGGTCCTCGACCAGAAGGTGTGGTCCTTCTGGTGGGACTGACGCCCACGGCGGGACGGCCGTTGCCCCCGCCTAGCGCTTCACACCCGTCGCCGCGTACACGTTGATGTCCGCGTCGGTGACATCGTTGATGTCGCGGTAACGGACCTTCTCGATGTCGTCGAGGGTGTCGAGGTAGCCGGGATCGGCCGACTCCGGGGGCGGAGCCGCGCCGTCGGGACGCCAGTGGTGGGCGGGGACGACACCAGGCTCGTCCAGTTCGAGGCCGCTCTCGGTGAAGAAGCGCTCGACCTCGGCCCTGGACCGCAGCACGAAGGTGAAACCGCGCTCGGTGTACGTCCGTTGGACCGCGCGGATGCTCTCCGGGTTGAGGTCCTCGGTGAGGTGACTGAGGACGAGCCGGCTCCCGGAGGGCAGCGCGTCGACGAGTTCGCGCACGATCGGGTAGGCCTCCGCGTCCTCGACGAAGTGCAGGATCGCCACGAGTTCGAGGGCGACGGGCCGCTCGAAGTCCAGCGTTTTGGCAGCGACTTCGAGGATCCGCGCGGGCTGCTTCAGATCCGCGTCGATGTAGTCCGTCAGCCCCTCGGGCCCGCTGGTGAGCAGGGCACGCGCGTGGGCGAGGACGACGGGATCGTTGTCGACGTACACGACCCGCGAGTCCGGGATGATCCGCTGGGCGATCTGATGGACGTTCTCCTGCGTCGGCAGCCCGGTGCCGATGTCCAGGAACTGGCGGATGCCCTCCTCCTGGGCCAGCGTGCTCACGGCCCGCCGCAGGAAGTCGCGGTTGTGCCGGACGTCGAGGTAACCGCGCGGATTGGCCGCGAGGGCCGCCGCGGCGGCGGCTCGGTCGACGGGGTAGTTGTCCTTGCCCCCGAGGAAGACGTCGTAGACGCGCGCGGGGTGCGCCCTGGTGCTGTCGATCCGCTTCCTCAGCTCGTCGGGATCCTGGCCGAGCGCGTCACCGGACATGGAGCCTCTCCCTGGAGAGTCACGTAATTCGCCGTACAACAACGTAACTCCCAGCGGACTCGACCGTCCCCCATCCCCGGAACCGGACCCGGACCCGGACCCGGACGGCCAAGCGCACCACGACTCGTCACGACGGATTAACGCAACAGCAACCAGAAGATCGTTTCCACCGCCATTCCTTGATCGTTGAACGGCGTGTGACGATCAACAGCGACACCCGTGCCGCCACCACCACCACCGGCACCACCGGCACCGGCACCGGCACCGCATCACTCGCCGGCATGCTCACCGCGGCCCTCTTCGAGGACGGCCCCGACGGCGCGAAAGTCCACGCACACTGGCGTGAGGCCATCTCCGCCGACCTTTTCCGCTACCGTCCGCAGGCCTACGTGGAGGAGCGGTGGCAGCTCGCGTACGACCGGCTGCGCGCGCTCGACGACGGACTGCCCCTTCCCGCCGAGCAGTTGGCGGACGACCCGCGCAGGCTGGCCGCCCTGCACGAGTGGGCCGCGGTGGTCGACGGTGCCACCGCGACGGTGGCCGGCATCCACTACAACCTCTTCCTCGGCAGCCTGCTCGACGACGACGTGTCCGCCCCGCGCGACCTGACCGAGTTCGTGTCCATGGCCCGCACCGGCACCTTCCTGTGCACGGAGCGGGATCACGGCAACGACGCGCCCGCGGTGGAGACCGTGGCCCGCTACGACCGTGAGCGCGACGAGTTCGTACTCCACACCCCGCACGAGGGCGCGGCGAAGTACATGCCCAACACCAGCCCCGCAGGCGGCCCGAAGACCGCGGTGGTCGCAGCGCGCCTGCTCATGACGCACGACCTGGACGTCCGGGACCTGGGCGTGTTCCTCTTCCTCACCCCGCTGACCGACCGCCGCGGCACGCTGCCGGGAGTGACCGTGACCATGCTGCCGGAACGAATCGGCAGCCCGGTGGACCACTGCGTCACCACGTTCGACAACGTACGGCTGCCCCGGACCGCGCTCATTCAGGGCAGCCACGGAAAGCTGCTGCCGGACGGCACCCTCGCGAGCTCCGTCGGCAGCCCGCGCAAACGATTCCTCCACGCCATCAGCAGGGTTACGGCGGGCAAGCTCTGCATGAGCGCGAGCACGCTCGGCGGCTGCCGGGCGGCGCTGACGACCGCTGTCCGGTACGCCTACCTGCGGCGGATTTCCGGCCCGGTCGCCGGGCAGCGCGTCCCGCTGGCCGCCCACCGCACCCACCACGCCCGCCTCCTCGAACAGGTGGCGTCCGCCTACGCCATGACCTTCCTGCACCGCACGGTCACGGACCGCTGGATCACCCACCCGCCCGAGGAACGCGCGGCGACGGAACGGCTGGTGGCGGTGGCCAAGGGCTGGATCACCTGGCGGGCAAGGGACATCACCGTCGAGAGCCGCGAACGCTGCGGCGCCCGGGGCCTGTTCCCGGTGAACGGGCTGGCGGAGTACCCGGCGAACGTCGAGGGGGCGATCACCGCCGAGGGCGACAACCTCGCCGTCTGGTGCAAGGCGGGCGCCGAGATGATCTTCGGCCACGACCTGGCTCCCGACCCCGGCGAAGCCACCGGCCAGGAGAGCCTGACGGACCCCGCCTTCCTCCGCCGCGCGGTCACCGCCGCCGAACGGCAGTCCCACCGGGCCGCCCGCCGCGACCTCCGGCGCGGAGACGGCGGCGACGCACTCGGCCGCTGGAACAACGCCTCCGCCGCCGCCCTGGAACTGGTGGAGACGTACGCGATCGGACAGGCCGCCGACGCCTTCCTCTCAGCCCGCGCCGCGGTGCCCGACCCGTCCGCCCGCGCCGTCCTGGACGACCTGTGCGCGCTGTTCCTGCTGGGACACGTGAAGCGGCTCAGCGGCCCGCTCCTGATCGAGCGGGCACTCACCGCCGACCAGCTCCGCTCGATCCCGGAAACCGCCCACGAGCTGACCACCCGGCTCGCCCCGCACCTGCTGGACCTGACGGAGGCCTTCGACGTCCCGGAGCAGCACCTGAACTCCCTGCCCATGCTCACGTCCACCCCGACACCCCGCTCCTGAGAACCGCAAGGCAGGCGACGAAGGCGAGGGGCGACCCGGGAACGCAGCTGCTGCCGCGACTCAGCGAAGCAGCTGCGCGACCTCGGTCGCCCAGTAGGTGAGGATGTTCCGCGCACCGGCCCGCTTGATGCCGGTCAGCGTCTCCAGGATCGCCTTGTCTCGGTCGATCCAGCCCTTCTCGGCGGCGGCCTCGATCATCGAGTACTCGCCGGAGATCTGGTAGGCGGCCACCGGCACGTCCACGGCGTCCGCGACCTTGGCGAGGATGTCCAGATAGGGCCCCGCCGGCTTCACCATCACCATGTCGGCGCCCTCTTCGAGGTCGAGCGCCAGCTCCCGCATGGACTCACGGAAGTTCGCCGGGTCCTGCTGGTACGTCTTGCGGTCGCCCTTGAGCGAGGAGCCGACGGCTTCCCGGAAGGGCCCGTAGAAAGCGGAGGAGTACTTGGCGGTGTAGGCGAGGAGGGCGACGTCCTCCCGCCCGATCTGGTCGAGCGCGTCACGGACGACGCCGATCTGGCCGTCCATCATCCCGCTCGGCCCGAGCACGTGCGCGCCCGCGTCGGCCTGCACCTGTGCCATCTCGGCGTACCGCTCAAGGGTGGCGTCGTTGTCCACCCGCCCCTCGGCGTCCAGCACCCCGCAGTGGCCGTGGTCGGTGGTCTCGTCCAGACACAGGTCGGACATCACCAGCAACTCGTCGCCGACCTCGGCGCGCACATCGCGCAGGGCGACCTGGAGGATCCCGTCCGGATCGGTACCCGCGGTGCCGACGGCGTCCTTCTTCGACTCCTCCGGCACCCCGTAGAGCATGATCCCGGAGATCCCGGCCGCCACCGCGTCCGCGGCCGCCTTCTTCAGGCTGTCCCGGGTGTGCTGCACGACGCCCGGCATCGCCGCGATCGGCACCGGCTCGTGGATGCCCTCGCGCACGAAGGCCGGGAGGATGAGGTCAGCGGGGTGCAGCCGGGTCTCGGCGACCATCCGCCGCATCACGGGGGTGGTCCGCAGACGCCGCGGCCGCGCACCCGGAAAGGATCCATACGTCGTCATACACCTACGCTACGCCCACCCCCACCCCCCCTTTACCGACGCCGCGTCGGCCCCCACCCCGGCAAGCGGCCTTCCGGCCCCAGCCCTTTCCTCGCCCCCTCCGCCCCTACCCATCCCGTACCTGGGGGCTGCGCCCCCAGACCCCCCTTTCGCGCTTCGCGCTCGTCCTCAAACGCCGGACGGGCTGAAGATTCCCGGGCCGGAACTGATAGGGAAAGCCGCCCACCGACGGGAGGGGCCGGGGGCCGGTACATCACATGCCCGTCGCGTACGCCCGCGTCACCGGACCCGCCCCTCTGAACCGGACGTCTGATCCGGCGGCGACGGGCGGATGTACCGGCCCCCGGCCCCGACCCACCCACCAACCCCGGCGCCACCCACCAAACAGAAGCGACCCCCGCAGCCCCAAAGCCACGGGAGTCACCCCCACCAATCAAGAACCCGTACCTACGTAGTCGTACGCCGCCGCCGAGACCCCGGCCGCCGCTCACTGGGCCGAGTAACAGGATCCCCCGCCTCAGCCGCCGCAGCCCGCCTCCGCAGCCCGAAGTCCGCCAACGCCTCCGCCAGCTTGTGCACGGACGGCTCCGGCGCCATCACATCGACCCGCAGCCCATGCTCCTCGGCCGTCTTGGCCGTAGCGGGCCCGATGCAGGCGATCACCGTCACGTTGTGCGGCTTGCCCGCGATACCCACCAGGTTCCGCACCGTGGACGACGACGTGAAGAGCACGGCATCGAACCCGCCCCCCTTGATCGCCTCCCGCGTCTCCACCGGAGGCGGCGACGCCCGCACAGTCCGGTAGGCCGTGACGTCGTCGACCTCCCAGCCCAGCTCGATCAGCCCGGCGACGAGCGTCTCGGTCGCGATGTCCGCCCGCGGCAGGAACACCCGGTCGATCGGGTCGAACACCGGGTCGTACGGCGGCCAGTCCTCCAGCAGTCCGGCCGCGGACTGCTCACCGCTCGGCACCAGATCCGGCTTCACGCCGAAGGCGACCAGCGCCTTGGCCGTCTGCTCACCCACCGCCGCCACCTTGATCCCGGCGAACGCGCGCGCGTCGAGCCCGTACTCCTCGAACTTCTCCCGCACCGCCTTCACCGCGTTGACCGAGGTGAAGGCGATCCACTCGTAGCGGCCGGTGACCAGACCCTTGACCGCCCGCTCCATCTGCTGAGGCGTCCGCGGCGGCTCGACGGCGATCGTCGGCACCTCGTGCGGCACGGCCCCGTACGACCGCAACTGGTCGGAGAGCGACACCGCCTGCTCCTTCGTACGCGGCACGAGAACCTTCCAGCCGAACAGCGGCTTGGACTCGAACCACGACAACTGGTCGCGCTGGGCGGCGGCGGAACGCTCACCGACCACGGCTATCACCGGACGGTGCCCCTCCGGGGAGGGGAGAACCTTCGCCTGCTTCAGCGTCTGCGCGATCGTGCCGAGCGTGGCGCCCCAGGTCCGCTGCCGGGTCGTCGTGCCCGCGACGGTGACGGTCATCGGCGTGTCCGGCTTGCGGCCCGCGGCCACCAGCTCACCGGCCGCGGCGCCCACGGAGTCGAGCGTCGAGGAGACGACGACCGTCCCGTCGGACGCGCCGACCTCGGTCCAGCACCGGTCCGAGGCGGTCCGCGCGTCGACGAACCGCACATCCGCGCCCTGCGCGTCCCGCAGCGGCACACCCGCGTAAGCGGGCACCCCGACGGCGGCGGCGACACCGGGAACCACCTCGAACGGCACACCCGCGGCGGCGCAGGCGAGCATTTCCTCGGCGGCGTACGTATCTAGTCCGGGGTCCCCGGACACCGCACGCACGACCCGCTTGCCGCCCCGTGCGGCCGTCATGACAAGATTGGCAGCGTCCCTCAACAGGGGGTCACCAACGGTTGTTGACGAACCGTCAACAACCGTCAGCTGAGGCGTGCCTGTACCCGAGCGCGCGCCCACGGACGAAGCCGTGCCCATGGGCGACGCGTTACCGGCCGGGCCGGTGTCGGTATCCGTGTTCAGTACGGCGACGCCTGGTCTGGCGTGTGCGCGGACGACGTCGAGCACCTCGTGCTCGGCGACGAGGACATCCGCGTTCGCCAGCGCCTCTACGGCGCGCAGTGTCAGTAGTCCCGGATCCCCGGGTCCGGCACCGAGGAAGGTGACGTGCCCGTGTTCCGGACCGGCGGGAAGGTTGGTGGGGCTCACTGTGCTCGCTCCCCCATCAGACCGGCCGCGCCCTTGGCAAGCATCTCGGCAGCGAGTTCACGGCCGAGCGCCATTGCTTGGTCGTACGTCTCGGGCACGGGACCGGTGGTGGACAACTGCACCAGCGTCGAGCCGTCGGTCGTGCCGACGACGCCGCGCAGGCGCATTTCCTTGACAATCTGCCCGTCGGCCAGCAGGTCGGCGAACGCACCCACAGGTGCGCTGCAGCCGGCCTCCAGGGCGGCGAGCAGGGACCGTTCGGCGGTCACGGCGGCCCGGCTGAGCGGGTCGTCGAGTTCACCGAGCGCTGCGACGAGGTCCGCGTTGTCCGCGGCACACTCGATCGCCAGTGCCCCCTGGCCGGGGGCGGGCAAAACAGTGTCGACGGACAGGAAGTCCGTCACGTCTGCGAGCCGCCCGAGGCGGCTGAGGCCGGCGGCGGCGAGCACGACGGCGTCGAGCTCGCCCTTGCGCACGTACCCGATCCGCGTGTCGACGTTCCCGCGGATCGCGACCGTCTCGATCGTCGTCCCGTGATTGCGCGCGTACGCGTTCAACTGGGCCATCCGGCGCGGCGAACCGGTGCCGATCCGCGCCCCGTCGGGCAGCTCCGCGAAGGTGCGCCCGTCGCGGGCGACCAGCACGTCACGCGGGTCCTCGCGCAGCGGTACGGCGGCCAGCGCCAGCTCGTCGGGCTGTCCGGTCGGCAGATCCTTGAGGGAGTGCACGGCGAAGTCGACGTCCTTGGCGAGGAGCGCGTCGCGCAGCGCGGTCACGAACACCCCCGTGCCGCCGATCTGCGCGAGGTTCTCGCGGGAGGTGTCGCCGTACGTCGTGATCTCCACCAGCTCGACCGGCCGTCCGGTCACCTGGCTCACGGCGTCCGCCACCTGCCCGGACTGGGCCAGGGCGAGTTTGCTTCGCCTCGTCCCCAGCCTCAATGCCTGCTCACTCATGCTCGCCCTCGGTTCTCGGCGTTCTCTGTGTTCTCGACGTGCTGGGCGTTTTCGGTGCTGCTGTCGTTCTCCTCGGCCCGCGAGACGGAGGCGACCGTCTCGGGGTCCAGGTCGAACAGGGTCCGCAACGCGTCCGCGTACCCGGCACCGCCGGGTTCGGCGGCCAGTTGCTTGACCCGTACGGTCGGCGCGTGCAGCAGCTTGTCCACCACGCGTCGCACGGTCTGGGTGATCTCTCCGCGCTGCCGGTCGTCGAGGCCGGGCAGCCGTCCGTCCAGGCGCGCGATCTCGGTCGCGACGACCTCGGCGGCCATGGTCCGCAGCGCCACGACGGTGGGGGTGATGTGCGCGGCCCGCAGGGCGGCGCCGAAGGCGGCCACCTCTTCGGAGACGATCCGTTTCACCTGGTCGACGTCGGCGGCCATCGGCGCGTCCGCGGACGCGTCGGCGAGCGACTCGATGTCGACGAGCCGCACCCCGAGCAGCCGGTGCACGGCCGCGTCGATGTCACGCGGCATCGCCAGGTCGAGGAGCGCGAGCACGGGAGCGGGCCGGGGTGCCTCGGCGACGGGCTCGGGCCTGCGCCGCTCGGGCACCCGGCCGACGGTGGCGGCCAACGCGGCGAGCGCCAGGATGGCGTCGGAGTCGGCCTCCGGATCGAGCAGCGCGGTGAAGCCCGCGTCGAGGTCCGGCGCGGCGCCGGTGCCGGCGACCCCCGCCGTACGCTGGCCGGTCGCGGAAGCCGCCCGGCCGGCCTCGTCGCCCTTGTCCACCCAGGCGGCGTGCTGTTCCAGCTCGGCCGCGCCCATACCGGCCACAGCGGCCTCGCCCAGCACGGAGAACCCGGCGGTGGTCTGCACGGCGGACAGGTCGAGCGGGCAGCCGTCGTCGGTCCCCACGCTCGTCGGCGGCAGGTCCTCCCGTACGGCGGCCGAGGCGGTCGTACGACCGGATCCGCCCGGCACGGAACGGCGGCCGGCCTCCCCGCCGCGGGCCACGGGCTCCGCGGTGCGCCCGGCGACCGCGGCGACCACGGAATCGGCGGACAGCACGAGCCCGGTCGCGCCCGTGCAGGAGACGGCGATGTCGGCACGTGTCAGCTCGAAGGGCACCGAATCGATCGGTACCGCGCGGGCCACCACGTCCGTTTCGTCGCTGTCGGTGAGGATCCTGGCGAGACGCTCGGCACGGTCCAGCGTGCGGTTGGCGACGACGACCTCGGCGACCCCGGCGCGCGCGAGCGTCGCGGCGGCCAGCGAGGACATCGAGCCGGCCCCGAGGACCAGGGCCCGCTTGCCCTTCAGCCAGACGTCGGCCGGGGCGCCGTACGCGAGCTGCTCCAGGCCGAAGGTGACCAGGGACTGGCCCGCGCGGTCGATGCCGGTCTCGGAGTGGGCGCGCTTGCCGACCCGCAGGGCCTGCTGGAACAGGTCGTTCAGCAGGCGGCCCGCGGTGTGCAGTTCCTGCCCGGTGGCCAGCGCGTCCTTGATCTGGCCGAGGATCTGGCCCTCGCCCACGACCATCGAGTCGAGCCCGCACGCCACCGAGAACAGATGGTGGACGGCACGGTCCTCGTAGTGCACGTACAAGTAAGGAGTGAGCTCCTCCAGACCGACCCCGCTGTGCTGGGCGAGCAGCGTGGAGAGCTCGGCGACGCCCGCGTGGAACTTGTCCACGTCGGCGTACAGCTCGATCCGGTTGCAGGTGGCGAGCACCGCGGCCTCGCTGGCCGGCTCGGCGGCGAGGGTGTCCTGCAACAGCTTGACCTGCGCGTCCGCGGACAGCGCGGCCCGCTCCAGGACACTGACCGGAGCGCTGCGGTGACTCAGCCCGACGACCAGGAGACTCATGCCGGCATCACGGCGGGGACATCCCCGTCAGGCCCTTTGCCGCTGCTGTCCTGCGCGGCCGGCAGCACGGCGGCCGCGGCCTGCGCCTCGGCCTCCTCGCCCGCCTTGCGCTGCTCGTGGAAGGCGAGGATCTGCAGCTCGATGGAGAGGTCGACCTTGCGCACGTCGACACCGTCCGGAACGGTCAGGACGGTCGGCGCGAAGTTCAGGATGGAGGTGACACCGGCGGCCACGAGCCGGTCGCAGACCGCCTGGGCGACGCCCGGCGGGGTGGTGATGACCCCGATGGAGACGCCGTTGTCGTCGATGATCTTCTCCAGGCCGTCGCTGTGCTGCACGGCGATCCCGGCGACCTGCTTGCCCGACATCTCGGGATCGGCGTCGATCAGCGCCGCGACCCGGAACCCGCGGGAGGCGAATCCGCCGTAGTTGGCCAGCGCCGCGCCGAGGTTTCCGATACCGACGATCACGACCGGCCAGTCCTGGGTGAGGCCCAGTTCGCGGGAGATCTGGTACACGAGATACTCGACGTCGTACCCCACACCACGCGTCCCGTAGGAGCCGAGGTAGGAGAAGTCCTTGCGCAGCTTCGCGGAGTTGACTCCCGCGGCGGCCGCGAGCTCCTCGGAGGAGACCGTGGGTACCGAGCGCTCGGACAGTGCGGTGAGGGCTCGGAGGTACAGCGGAAGACGGGCGACGGTGGCCTCGGGAATCCCTCGGCTGCGGGTCGCCGGTCGGTGAGTTCGGCCAGTTGCCACGGTGCTCCTGCGGGTAGCGCGGGGCTTCAGGCGGTCACACGTACCTAGACCGCCCCGTCGAATGCAGGCTATGTCTTTGTGAACGCGTGCACAAAGATGGTGTCCGATTTGCCCGGCCAACGTGACCGGGGTCACGCACGCCCCGCGCACAGGTATGGAACCGGCGCGCGGACAGTTTCGTTCCTCGCCTGAAGGGGGCAAAACCGCACACTCTCCTCAACGCATCCCGCCCCCGAGACCAGTCGCCGTCGATCCTAGGCGACTTTCCGGACCAGCCGGACTACTCAGTCAGGCCACGATCGAGCCACGATCGGCCAATCCCGGCTAGCCGAGGGCCTTGCGCAGGCGCTCCTCGTTCACCCGCCAGAACGTGTGCTGGGCCCCGTCCACCAGCACGACCGGGATCTGTTCCCAGTAGGCACGGTGCAGTTCCTCGTCCGTGCTGATGTCCTTCAGCTCCCAGTCCACCCCCAGCTCACCGCAGACCCGCTCGACCACTTCCTGTGCGTCATCACACAGATGACACCCCGGCTTCCTGACGAGAGTGACCAGCCGCGGCCGGCCGGACACCGCGGCCGCCGCCTTCTCCGTACGGCGCCCGTCGCGCCGGAACATGGAACTCATACGGCCATTCTCACGCGCCCCACGCCCGGCGGGACCCACCCGGCCAAGGACACCGGCACGCCGCCGGGCCGCCGCGACACACCGCCCGGATCGTTTCTTTAACGGCTCGGTCGCGGAGAGTTCACAGCCTCGAATCCTCGCGACTCCGGAACCACCGAACAAACTGGCTATGCTCACGACATGGCCGCTCTCGGATGGCTCACTCCCCGTAGGCGCTCCGCCACCGCGCGGAGCGTGTTGGCAGGCGAGGCCTCGGCGGAGGCAGCGCGCAAAACCTCCCAGGAGCTGGAGGAATTCGCGCAGACCGCGCCTGGCGTCCCCGTCGAGGTGCCGGACTTCCCGGTGCTCGGCGACGACAAGGCCGCCGCGTTCTTCGACCTCGACAACACCGTGATGCAGGGCGCCGCGATCTTCCACTTCGGCCGCGGACTGCACAAGCGGAAGTTCTTCGAGACGCGCGACCTCGCCCGGTTCGCCTGGCAGCAGGCGTGGTTCAGGCTCGCGGGCGTCGAGGATCCGGAGCACATGCAGGAGGCCCGCGACTCGGCACTGTCGATCGTCAAGGGCCACCGCGTCGCCGAGCTGATGTCCATCGGCGAGGAGATCTACGACGAGTACATGGCCGAGCGGATCTGGCCGGGCACCCGCGCACTGGCCGAGGCCCACCTCGACGCCGGCCAGAAGGTGTGGCTGGTCACCGCCGCCCCGGTCGAGATCGCCACGGTGATCGCCCGCCGCCTCGGCCTGACCGGCGCGCTGGGCACGGTCGCCGAGTCGGTGAACGGCGTCTACACGGGCAAACTGGTCGGCGAACCCCTGCACGGCCCCGCCAAGGCGGAGGCGGTGCGCGCACTGGCCGCCGCGGAGGGCCTGGACCTCTCCCGCTGCGCCGCCTACAGCGACTCGCACAACGACATCCCCATGCTCTCCCTGGTCGGCCACCCCTACGCGATCAACCCGGACAGCAAGCTCCGCAGGCACGCCCGCGACCTGGAATGGCGCCTGCGCGACTACCGGACGGGCCGCAAGGCGGCCAAGGTCGGCATCCCGGCCGCCGCAGGAGTGGGCGCGGTGGCGGGCGGCACGGTAGCCGCCATCGCCCTGCACCGCCGCCGCCGCTGACCCCGGCTCTTTCCCGTCATCGACCCCCGCCCGACCCGGTTGCCCGAACAACCGGGCGCACACGGGTGCGCAGGGGTCCCCATGACGCGCCGCGGGGCAATCCCACGTTCTACCCCCACAACGCCCTCGCCAGTCCCGTCAACCGCGGACGGCCACAACACGCCCCGCACTCAAACGGAACACGGACCGAAACGATCAACAAACGGTCACTGTCCGACACTTGAACCGGCGCCAATAGGTAACAGAAGCGACGCAATCGGTGATTTGAGCAACTCGGTGTAGTGCTGCCTGTACGAAGCGTTATTCTCCTCAGACGCAAACCGCCACCCCTCTTTCGCTACGACGGGTGAACGGTTCCGCACTGAACGTGATGGAAGCTCTGCCTCTGGGAGTCCCGTGTACTCACACGTCGGGGTTGACGCCTCGGGCCTGGCTACGCTGCGCGCAACGGTTCTGGACCGCTTGCGCGGCTTCGTCCCCACCGCGTACGCCGTCCCCGCCTTCGCCGGCCCCGCGCCCGTCGGCCCTTGTTACGCCCTGGCCGACGGAAGCGCGGCGGTCGGCAGACGGGGCCGCTCGAGCTCGGCCACCACCGCACGCCGCCCGGCCGCAGACAGCGACAGCGCCCGGATGATGGAACTCGTGGAGCGCGCCCAAGCGGGCGAGGCCGATGCCTTCGGCCGGCTCTACGACCAGTACAGCGACACCGTGTACCGCTACATCTATTACCGCGTCGGCGGAAAGGCGACCGCGGAAGACCTCACCAGCGAGACGTTCCTGCGCGCCCTGCGCCGCATCGGAACCTTCACCTGGCAGGGCCGCGACTTCGGCGCCTGGCTGGTGACCATCGCCCGCAACCTGGTCGCCGACCACTTCAAGTCCAGCCGCTTCCGGCTGGAGGTGACCACCGGCGAGATGCTCGACGCCAACGAGGTCGAGCGGAGCCCCGAGGACTCCGTCCTGGAGTCCCTGTCGAACGCGGCCCTGCTGGACGCCGTGAAGAGGCTCAACCCCCAGCAACAGGAATGCGTGACCCTGCGCTTCCTCCAGGGGCTCTCGGTCGCCGAGACCGCTCGCGTGATGGGCAAGAACGAGGGCGCGATCAAGACCCTCCAGTACCGGGCGGTCCGCACCCTGGCGCGGCTCCTCCCGGAAGACGCCCGCTGAGCCCCGTACGCCCCGCCAACCGCCATAGTGATCCCACACGCTCAGCGACGCTCAACTCACCTTCCGTAAAAGTCTGTTGACTTTGCGGTCCGATCATCCGTCGTCCGTAACCCAAGTGCCGCGACGCTCGTTGTGCGGGATACAGGCTCCCTGTGGTCACTCCCCGGCCACCATCGATCACTCGATCGTGTGGACGTGGTCAGGGGGTGCAACCCTCAGGACCCCCTGGGGAGTCGACCGTCATGATGAGAGGAGGTGCCGCCAGTGATCGCGAACGTATCGGCACACCGGCGGGCGAACGCCTTCGCCCTGGCCCTGGACGAGCCCTGCGACCAGGGCACGGCGGCCGATCAGCCCGATGGATCGGCACCGTCCCACGCCGCTGCGGAACAGACCGATCAGGGCCTGCTGGCCCTGGTCACCGGTCTCGGCGAGCTGCCCAAACCGGAGCTGGACCCCGAGGTCAAAGTCGTGCAGCGAGCCCAGCTCGTCGCCGCGATGGAGGCCATGCTGCTGGAAGGCACCGCGGCCGGAGGTCCGGGCACCTCGGTGCCCGAGCAGCGGTCCCACCGGGGCCGGGGCGCGCATCGGGCGACCGGTCTCGGCAAGCTGCGGCCACGTTCCCGGCTGTCGAAGGGGCTCGCCGCCGGCGGCCTCACCGTCGGTGTGGCGGCAGGAGCCTTCGGCGGCGTGGCCGCCGCCAGCTCCGACGCCCTCCCCGGTGACTCGCTCTACGGGCTGAAGCGCGGCATGGAGGACATCAAGCTCGGCCTCGCCCACGGAGAGAGCGACCGGGGCGAGCTCTACCTCGACCAGGCCTCGACCCGGCTCAGCGAGGCCCGCCGGCTGATGGAGCGCGACCGCTCAGGTGTACTCGACCACGAGTCCCTCGGCGAGATCCGTCGCGCCCTGTCGGGCATGCGGCACGACGCGACCGAAGGCCACCGCCTGCTGCACGAGGCGTACGAACGGGACGGCTCACTGGGCCCCATCCAGGCCCTGTCCGCCTTCTCGCAGTCCCACCGCGAGGTCTGGGGCGCCCTGCGCGACCGGCTGCCCGCGCAGCTGGGCGACGTCAGAGACCAGGTCTCCTCGGTCTTCGACGCCATAGACCAGGAGGTCGACCCCCTGCGCTCGCTGCTGCCGCAGCCGCCCACGCAGGAGGGCACGGGCCGCCACCGCGGCTCCAGCGAGGAATCCCAGTCGTCCCCCGACACCGACCGCCCGGCGCCCAGCGCCACCAGCGGCGGCAGCGCTTCCAGCAGCAGCCAGAGCAGCGGCAAACCCAAGCCGTCCACCTCCGGCACCCAGGACGAGGGCCTCCTCGGCGGCAACACGGGAGGCCTGCTGGACCCGCCCAAGGACGACACGGGCTCCGCCTCCCCGTCCACCGGCAGGAGCACCCCGTCCACCGGCGAACCGGACGTCACCCTGCCACCGCTCCTCCCGGGCCTGCTCCCCGGACTGGGCATCGACAGCGAGGACGTCGGCTAGCACCCGTACGGCAGTACGTCGGTGGGGGCGCCCTTCTCAGGAAGGGCGCCCCCACCGACGTACAGGCAAGTGACCAGCCTTGAAGGGGCCCGGCGTCAGAAGAACACCGACCGCCGCTGCACCAGCAGCTTGTAGAGGGTGTGCTGGATCTGCTCCCTGACCTGGTCCGTCAGGTTGAACATCAGCATCGGGTCCTCCGCCGCCTCCGGCGGATAGCCGTCCGTGCGGATCGGCTCGCCGAACTGGATGGTCCACTTCGTGGGAAGCGGCACCATGCCGAGCGGGCCCAGCCACGGGAAGGTCGGAGTGATCGGGAAGTACGGGAAGCCCAGGACACGCGCCAGGGTCTTCGCGTTGCCGATCATCGGATAGATCTCCTCCGCGCCGACGATCGAGCACGGAATGATCGGGGTGCCCTGGCGCAGCGCCGTGGAGACGAAGCCGCCGCGGCCGAAGCGCTGGAGCTTGTAGCGCTCACCGAAGGGCTTGCCGATGCCCTTGAAACCCTCGGGCATCACACCGACCAGTTCGCCGCGCTCCAGCAGCCGTTCGGCGTCCTCGGCACATGCCAGCGTGTGCCCGGCCTTGCGGGCGAGCTCGTTGACCACCGGCAGCATGAACACCAGGTCGGCCGCCAGGAGGCGGAGGTGGCGGTTCTCCGGGTGGTTGTCGTGGACGGCGACCTGCATCATCAGGCCGTCCAGCGGCAGCGTCCCGGAGTGGTTGGCGACGATCAGCGCCCCGCCCTCGGACGGGATGTTCTCGATGCCCTTGACCTCTACGCGGAAGTACTTCTCGTAGACCGGGCGGACCAGCGACACCAGTACCTGGTCGGTGAGTTCGGCGTCGTAACCGAAGTCGTCGACCTCGTAGTCCCCCGTCAGCCGCCTGCGCAGGAAGGCCAGGCCCCCGGCGATACGCCGTTCCAGACCGCCGCTCTCCCGCGGCTCCTGGGGCAGTTGTTCCTCACGCGTCACGGGAACATCATCCCGCCGCGGGGCCGGACCCGGCAGGGGCTGGACCTCTCGTACCACCGCGGGCTCGCCCGTACGCCGGCTTCCCGCGGTGCGGCGGCGCGCGGAGCGCTGCGCCGCACCCCCGCGCGACCGGTCGTCGTCGAACGGAATGACCTTGGCATCCGCCATCGTTGATGCGCTCCTCAGTTGGCGCTCTGCTTGGGGGGTCGGCCGTCACCCAGGAAGGAAAGCGAGGCGATCCGGTCGACGGCTCCCGCGACGGCATCAGGGGGCAGCAGTCCTGGCCCCCGGCCGCGGACGAAGTCCGCGAAGGTCTCCGCCGTCGTGAATCTCGGCCGGAATCCGAGCGTCTCGCGCATCTGCTTCGTCGCCACGACCCTGCCGTGGGTGAGCAGCCGCAACTGCTCCGGCGAGAAGTCCGTGACGCCCAGCGTACGCACCGCCGTGCCCGCCCAGGACAGCGCGGGCAGCAGCAGCGGCAGCGTGGGACGGCCGAGGCGCCGCGAGCACTGGGAGAGCAACAGGACGCCGTCGCCCGCGATGTTGAACGTGCCGCTGTTGAGCGTCCCGCGGGCCGGCTCGTGCGAGGCGATCCGCAGTACGTCGATCACGTCGTCCTCGTGCACGAACTGGAGCCGCGGGTCGTAGCCGAACACGGTCGGCAGCACCGGCAGCGAGAAGTACGAGGCGAGCGGCGAATCGGCGCTCGGGCCCAGGATGTTCGCGAACCGCAGGACGCACACGGCCACGTCGGGCCGTCGGCGCGCGAATCCCCGTACGTACCCCTCGACCTCCACCGTGTCCTTCGCGAAGCCGCCGCTGGGCAGCGACTTCGGCGGGGTGGTCTCGGTGAACACGGCCGGATCGCGCGGCGCGGATCCGTACACGTTCGTACTGGACTTCACGACGAGCCGCTTGACGGTGGGGGACTTCTGGCAGGCGCCCAGGAGCTGCATGGTGCCGATGACGTTGGTCTCCTTGACCGAAGTCCGGCTGCCGCTGGCCAGCGCGGTGCCCGTCACGTCCATGTGCACGACCGTGTCGGCGTTCGTCTCGGCGAGCACGCGCGCGATGGTCGGGTGCCGGATGTCGGCCTGGATGAAGTCGGCGCCGCCCAGATGGTGCTCGGGCGGGACCGCGTCCACGGCGATCACCCGGTCCACTTCCGGGTCATGCTGGATCCGCCGCACGAACCGGCCGCCCAGCCGACGGGCAACTCCGGTCACGAGCACGACCTTCCCCAAGATCAGCGCCTTCCTTCCAGAATGCGGATGTAGCTCTGCTCGTACCCTGTCGTGTTCCCCATGTGCCGCCAACTTAGCGGGTCGGTGTGGCCCCGTGACGACTGCCCGACGCACGGGAGGCCGGCATCCACCTACGTGCGATCGGACCGGGCCATTCGGCGCACAGGAATCCGCGTCGGAGATACGGGGCCGGATATGCCTGTGGCCCCCCACCGGCTGGTGGGGGGCCACAGTGCGCGCTTCTGGCGGCGTCGCTTACTTCTTGTTGCGACGCTGAACGCGAGTGCGCTTGAGCAGCTTGCGGTGCTTCTTCTTCGCCATCCGCTTGCGCCGCTTCTTGATAACAGAGCCCACGACTACCCTCGCTCACTTCTCTTTACTCGCTGCTGGGCTGCATGGGCCCACACGACTATGAGGGGCCAGCCTACCCGTCCGAGCGCTGAGGTCGTAATCGAGGGGATCCGGGAGATCTCCGGGCGAAGCCCTGATGATCCTGGATGGCCTCCTGGACCATCAGGGACCGCGCCGGAGGGCTCCCGGACCGCCGTCAGGCCGTTTCCACCCCCACATAGCTCTCGCGGAGGTACTCGTGAACAGCTTGCTCCGGCACCCGGAAGGACCTCCCCACCCGGATCGCCGGCAGATGACCGCTGTGCACCAAGCGGTACACGGTCATCTTCGACACTCGCATCACCGAGGCGACTTCCGCCACGGTAAGGAACTGAACCTCGTTCAGAGGCCTCTCGCCAGCTGCAGCCATGACACACCTGAACCTTCCGCACTCGACGGTCACCGGCTTCCCCTTCCGGTGACACTTCGTCGTTGCGTGCTCACTCCCCAGATTAGGGGCGGGTGATGCGAGTGGGGAAGAGGAGCTGCGATCGGCCGCCTACTGTGACAGACACGCTCGATTGAGTACATAGCGAGTAAGCGGTCGGTAGTAATCAGACCGCACAGCGTCATCAAGCGGAACGACGACGGACACCCGCCCCTCTGCCTCCCCGACGAAGAGCGCGGGATCGTCCGTATCCGCGAGCCCCATCGCCTCGAACCCCAGCTGACCTGCCCCGCAGACCCATCCGTGGTCTCCGATCACCAGCCCGGGAAGCGGTCCCCCGTCCTCCGCCGCGGCGGCCAGAACGGTACGAACCGGGAGTGGTGAGTGGGTGTGCGCGCCGGTCGCACTACCGGGGGCTCGCACCCCGGGTTCGCGCACCAGCGCGACACCTTGTACGTAGTCAAGGTTGTACGTGCGTAGACCGAACCGGGTCGTTATGTCGACACAGTGACCCTGCGCGGAGGTGAGAACGTCACATCCCGCCGACGACAGAGCGTCCGCGAGAGCGACGTAGAAGCCAATCAGCCGATGCGGGTGACCGGTGCCCAGAAGCACCGTTTCGCGGTCACGGGCCGCCTTCCCGAGCCGGGCGGCGAAGGCATCGAGGGCCGCCAGGGTTCGCTCAGGATCGATCACATCATGCCCTGAAGTGTGCGACGGGTCGGCGGAAACCCCACACTTGGCCGCCATCAGCTCGATCAAGTCCCGCTGCCGCCACGTCCGTTCGGGGTCGAGGCCGAGCAGCACACGGGGATCACGAGCGGCGAACAGCCGATAACTGCGCAGGCTCTCCTCCCGCGAGGTGGCCACCGCCCCGGCCAACCGCGCGGCCAGCAGATGTGCACGCATAGCTCCGGTGCTCAACACGCCAGCGATGCTGACGCATTTGCCGCGGCTTCACCCCGAAAATCCCGAAAAGCCCGCACAGTTGGCGTAACGGGGGGGACCTTCCATACAGCCCGTCCGGCGTTTGAGGACAAGCGCGAAGCGCGAAAGCGGGGGCCTGGGGGCGCAGCCCCCAGAAACGGGACGGGAAGGGGCGGAGGGGGCGAAAAACTCCAAGCCCGACCCGAGCTGACCCCGAGCTGACCCGACCATCTCAGCGGGCCCCCTGGGCGGGCCTCCCTTGGCGGAGGCCAGCCGTGGCCGGGGGCCACTCTTTGCCGGGGACACCTCTGCCGGGGCCACCCCCTACGGCAACAACCCCCGCAACGGAAACACCGCCCGCCGAGTAGCCAGCACCGCCTGATCAAGCCGATCCGCAGGGTCGTACCCAGCCTCCCAGTCCTTCCAGGACACAGGCCACCGCCCATCGGTCATCCGCCCCGGCGCCAACTGCCGCGTCCGAGCGAACACCTCCTGCCGCCACCCCTCAGGAATCACCGTCTCGGGCTCCACAGCCCGCCCCGCCGCGATACCGACCAGATGCGTCCAGGACCGCGGCACCACGTCGACCACCGCGTACCCGCCCCCGCCCAGCGCGACCCAGCGCCCCTCGGCGTGCTCGTGCGCCAACTCGTGACAGGCCACCTGCACAGCCCGCTGCGCGTCCAGCGACACCGCGAGATGCGCGAGCGGATCCTCGAAATGGGTGTCGGCGCCGTGCTGAGAGACCAGGACCTGCGGCCGGAAGTCCGCGATCAGCTCGGGCACCACGGAGTGAAAGGCCCGCAGCCATCCCGCGTCCCCGGTCCCGGCGGGCAGCGCGACGTTGACGGCGCCGCCCTCCGCCCGGTCGGCCCCCGTCTCCTCCGGCCACCCGGTCTGCGGGAACAACGTCCGCGGATGCTCGTGCAGCGAGATGGTCAGAACCCTCGGGTCGTCCCAGAACGCGGCCTGCACCCCGTCCCCGTGATGCACGTCCACGTCGACGTACGCGACCCGCTCGGCCCCGAGCTCCAGCAGCCGCGCGATGGCCAGCGCCGCGTCGTTGTAGATGCAGAACCCCGACGCGCTCCCCGGCATCGCGTGGTGCAGCCCGCCCGCGAAGTTCACCGCGTGCAGCGCGTCCCCGCGCCACACCGCCTCCGCCGCGCCCACCGACTGCCCGGCGATCATCGCGGACACCTCGTGCATCCCCGCGAAGGCCGGATCGTCGGCGGTCCCGAGCCCGTACGAGGGGTCGGCGGCCTCCGGATCCACGGAAGCGGCCTTGACCGCGTCCACGTAGTCCTCCCGATGCACGAGCCGCAACGTCGAGTCCCCGGCCGGCTTCGCCGCGACCACCTCGACGTCACGATCCAGCCCGAACGCGTCGACGAGCTTTCTCGTCAACACCAGCCGGACCGGATCCATCGGATGATCCGGACCGAAGTCATAGCCCGTTACTGCCTCGTCCCACATCAGCTGTGCGCGGCCGCTCATGCCCGCCACCGTATCGGTCCGGTTCAACATCGAACGACCGGGCGTACCTCAGGGTCAGCAGGACCAGCACCATGGGTACGAGCATGGCCACGCGGTAGTTCCACAGGTCCCCCAGCGCCCCGACCAGGGGCGAACCGACCAGGAAACCGACGTAGTTGAAGATGTTGAGCCGCGCGATGGCCGTGTCCGAAGCCCCGGGGAAGAGCCGCCCGGCAGCCGCGAAGGTCTGCGGCACGATCACACACAGCCCCAGCCCCAGCAGGGTGAACCCGAGCATCCCCACCCACGCGCCGGGCGCCGCCGCCACGGCCCCGAACCCCAGCGCCGCGACCACCGCCCCCACCCGCACGACCGCCACGGCCCCGAACCGCCGCACCCCGAAGTCGCCGATCGCCCGCCCCACCAGCGTCGTGACCATGTACACGTTGTACGGCACGGTCGCGAGCTGCTCCGAACTGCCCAGGACGTCCTGGAGGTACTTCGCGCTCCAGTTGGAGACCGTCGAGTCCCCGATGTACGCGAAGGTCATCACCAGACACAGCGGCAGCAGCAACTTGAAGACGACGGGCCCAGCCTCACCCGTCTCTTTCCCACCGGCGGCATCACCGGCCTCCTTCACCCCGGAGGCACCAGCGCCGACGGCCCCGCCGCCGTTGTCGACGTACCACCGGCTCCCGACCAGGACCGCCGGCAACAGCACCACCACGACCGGCAGATACGACACGAACAACGACAGATGCCAGTGCGCCCCCGCCCACGCGAGCGAGGCCCCCACGATCCCGCCCAGGCTGTACACCGCGTGGAACCCGAGCATGATGCTGCGCCCGTACGTCCGCTGAAGGCTCACCCCGAGCATGTTCATCGAGGCGTCGAGCGCACCGACCGCGAGCCCGAACACGCCGAGCGCGACCGCCACTTCGGCCACATGGTCACCGGCCGCGACCCCCAGCAGGGCAAGGAGCACGACGGGCTGCGACCACCTCAGCACGCGGCTGGGCGGTATTCGCTTGACCAACTGCTCGGTGGCAACGCTCCCGACCCCGGCGAGGACCGGCACCGCGGCGAGGAACGCGGGCAGCAGCGCGTCGGAGATCCCGTAGCGGTCCTGGATCGCGGGGATGCGCGTCACGAGCAGCGCGAAGGCGACGCCCTGGGCGAAGAAGCTGAACGCCAGCGAGGCCCGACCGCGCCGCAGCACATCTGTCATGGCGGCGAGCGTAGGGCCCCGGTCTACCCGTGGGTAGATCCAACCGAAGATGAATTTCGCTCAACTCTCGGTTCCGGCGCGGCCGACCCTCACGGAGGACCGCCGACTCCAGCCCGATTCGCACCCGAACCTCATCAAACAAGCAGGTCAGCCAGCTCATTCAGGTCGGAGAAGAGCCGAGTCGCCCCCACGAGCCTGTCGGCCGGCGTCATGGCGGTGAACCCGTACACATCCATCCCGGCCGCGACGGCGGCCCGCACTCCCAGCGGGCTGTCCTCCACCACGACACACTTCTCCGGTGCCACGCCCATCCGCTCGGCCGCGTACAGAAACAGATCCGGCGCCGGCTTCCCCCGCCCCACATCCTGCGAACTGAAGACCCGCCCCTCGTCGAACCACCGGTCGAGCCCGGTCTTCCGGTGCCCCACCCGAATCCGCTCATGACTCCCGGAAGAGGCCACGCAGTACGGCACCCTGTCCGCGGCAAGCTTCTCCAGCACCTGCACGGCACCGGGAACCGGCTCCAACTCCCGCTCGAACGCGGCGAACACCCGAGAGTGGAAAACGTCGTCGAAGTCCGCCGGCAGCAGCTGCCCGCTCCGCTCCCTGACCAGGTCGTGCACGCGGTGCATGGCGGCGCCCATGTAATCGCGAAGGGACTCCTCGTACGAGGTGGGATGCCCCAGCTCGGTGAGATAAGCGGCCAGAAGGTTGTTGGAGATCGGCTCGCTGTCCACGAGAACGCCGTCGTTGTCGAAGATGATCAATTCGTAGCGCATACCGCAACACTAAAACGAAGCGGACCCTAAACGCAGAAAACCCCCGTACCGTTTCCCGGTACAGGGGTTTTCTCCAAAATAAGTTCGGCGGCGTCCTACTCTCCCACAGGGTCCCCCCTGCA